>OY764606.1:0-5872 GCA_963668285.1 uncultured Lewinella sp.
GCCCTGCCGGATATGCCCGCCGACGGCGGTTCCTGCCTTGCCGCCCCGGACGGCAGCTGGGTCATCGAACCCATCACCGGCAAAGAGGCCATCGTCTACGCTGAACTGGACCCCGCCGCCGTCCTTCGCCAACGGCAGAACTTCGACCCGAGTGGTCATTACAGCCGCCCGGACGTTACCCGGCTAACGGTTGATCGGCAACGGCAGAGCGTAGTACGTTACCTTGATGGTGGCGATCGGACGAAGGAATAATCGCGACCTTTAAGTAGTTATTCTCCTTATAGCCGATACCGAAGAAACTGTGTTACGACCCGTCCTTACGCTACTGTTCATACTATTTGCCATGTGCGGTACCACCGGCCTGCGCGCGCAGAGCCAACGGGACCTCGACAAACGCAAAACGCAGCTCGAGCGGCAGATCAAGCAAACCAGCCAGCAGCTCAAAGCCACGAAATCGCGTAAAGGCGCCGCCCTGCAGCAAGCCGGTCAACTAAAAACGCAGATCGCGCAACGGGAAGAACTCATCGATCTACTACAGGAAGAATCGACCCGTACCGTATCCCAACTCTACCGCGACAGCACCGCCGTGGCTTCCCTCGATGAAGACCTCGAGAATATCCTCAAAGAGTACACCCAGATCATCCGCGCCGCCAATCGCGCGCGCCTCACCGATAGTTGGATGAACTTTCTCTTTATGGCCGATGGGATCAACGATTTGTTCCGACGTACGATTTACCTCCGCCAGTACCGTAACCACCGCACAAAGCAAGCCCGGCTGATCCGCCGCACGAAAGTACAACTCGACGCCCGCCTCGTCGCCCTAAGGGAAGAACGCCAAATGCGTGACTCACTGTTAGTCGCTACGGTAGATCAGGAGGCCGTCCTGCAACAGGAACTGTCCATTCAGGACGGCATCGTCAGCACCCTATCGGTGGAAGAGCGGAAGCTGTTAGAAAAGGTCCGCGGCCAGCAGGCCAAAGCCAAGCAGCTGCAGGGCAAAGTGGCTGCGGCCATCCGCAGTAACGAAAGGAAACGATCCGTGCCAACCAAAAGTAGCAGCCGTACCACCGGCACGACTGCTACTTCGAACGACGCCCGCGGGGAAGATATCGCGAACCGTAAAGGCCGTTTAGGCTGGCCCGTAGCGGGCAACATCGAGCAACGCTTCGGCCGTCAGCCGCACCCCGACGTGCCTTCCATTATGGTCGACAACCGGGGCGTAAAGATTGCTGGTGCCCGCCAAACTAAAGTGCTGGCCATTCACGCCGGAAAGGTCGTAGAAGTCGCTCCGGACGGGAACGGCCGCACTTTGGTCGTAGTGAGCCACGGTGGCTTTTATTCGATCTACGCCAACGTAGAGTTTCCCCAGGTGAAGGCCGGTGCCAGCATCGATGCCGGTCAGCAGATTGCGCTTACCGCGCAGGATGGTTCTGCTTTACAATTCGAGCTATGGCGCGGCAAGGTGGCCCTGGACCCGGAGCGGTGGTTGCGATAGCGTGGGCTGCGCCCTTATAGTCTGGGAGTCCGGGAGGACGTCGCTGCGCTCCTTGGAGACAGGCAGCCCTCCCAGGGACTCCTAGACTAAAGAGGGAGCGTAGCGACCGCCCTCTCAGGACTATACCTAGTTCTTAACCACTCTACGAACGGTAACCTCTTCGCCCGTACGGATACGTACCAGGTACATTCCGGCGGGGGAGTTGCTCAGGTCCAGTTCGAAATTGTGCAGCCCGGCACTGGCGTCGAAGTTGATGTTCTCAAATTCTCTGCCCTGTAGGTCGAGTAGCGTTAGCGCCCCGTCACCCCGGTCATCGCTGATCCGCAGGCTTACGCTTACGTCGGATTTGGTGGGGTTGGGCGTGATCAGTATGTTCTCTAAACCTTCGGCTGGCGCCTCGGCCAGGCCGGCACCGACGGGTGTGAAGCGGAAGTCATCGTTCAGTCCGCCACCACAGGGCCACTGTTGGATGTTGCCGTTGTTGTCGAGAGAGAAGTTTTGCACGTTCAGGCATTTATCACTGTGCTGAGCGCGAACGTGGAAGAAGCCATCGCCGACGCCTTCCAGTCTCCACTTCTGGTTGTCTCCACCGTTGTAATCCCACTGAATCACGTTGGCGTTGTTGTCCGGGCTGACTCCGGATACGTCGAGTGATTTACCACTCCGCTGGTTGATCACCTTATAGACATTATTGCCGAGGTGCTCCAGGTTCCACTGTTGTGAGCCCCACCGGTTGAAGGTGTACTGCACGATAGAGGCACCGTTGTCGAACGAAGCGTTCTGCACGCGTACCGCCTTATTGCTCTCGCGGGCGAAGATGTAGTAGCGACCGTTGGGTAGTACCTGGTCGCCGCCACCGCCGCCGCCGCCACCGCCGCCGCCGCCGCCGCCGCCGCCGCCACCGCCGCCGCCGCCGCCGCAGTTATAGCCACGGCAGTTAGCGTTACTCGCTACGGCGCGGATGCGGTTACCGGGCTGGGGGCCGAATCCTTTACTGAAGTTGATGCCGGTAGCATTCAGGTGACAGTAGCTCATGATCGTACCACCGTTGGAGGGGATTGGCGCGGATACACCGCAACCGTTGAATGCGGAGCCACAGCCGTCGATCGGCGTATTATTACCGTTCCAGGCACACTCGTGGGTGTGGTCGGAGCCGAAATTGTGGCCTAATTCGTGAGAGAGAATCATGACCGTCCAGGAGTAGTTCGGGACGTCGCGGTAGCTGTTATCAATACCGGACATACCGTAGCCGATGTTCTTTGCACAAAGTGCGTTCAAGTAGGCTACTCCACCACCGCCGGCGCGGTGTACGTAGTGCGCGACGCTGCCGTTAACGTTGTTGCGCTCACGGTAGCTACGGTAGGCACCCAGGTCGTCGTAGAAAGGCTCGCGGGACGTCCATACGCGAGTGCCGCTAACGGTAACGTTGATTTGTTCGTTCCGGTAGATGGTGGCTACTTGCGCGAAGGCGCTCTGTATGAAGCTAACCGCCCCACCGGTGCCGCCTCGCTCCCGGAATACATCCACGCCGATATCGAAGTAGATCCCGAAACAGCCGCTTACCTTTTCCTGCACCCCGTTTTCGTTCTCCTTGACGCGGGTGTAACCTTCCGGATAAATTGACTCACAAGAGAATTCCGTGAACTTGTGCGCGACCTGATCGTCGTTGTAGAGCAGGTAGCTGTCTTCTTCCTCCAAGTGGACGAGGTTGATACTACCACTGTTCTCGGCGGTACTTACCAGACCGGAGACTTCACCGTCGATGATGCTCACGATGGCCATAGAACCTTCGGTACCACGGACGGTGCCGCGGTAGAAAACGGCCTCCGAAAAGTCAGTGATGACCTTCCCTGCGGGCATTTCGACGATTTCGAAGTCACTGCTTAGTAGGTCGAAGCGGGCCAGATCAAGTAACATATCTGCTCCACCGTCGGGGTTAGGTAGTGGCATCTCCACCAACTCGAAGCGATTCTTAGTCAGCTTAATGGCGCTAGACTTATCGAGCTGTAGCACGGCGAACTGTTCCAGGTCTCGGTCGCGCGCTTCTACCGAAGCCCGTAGCGATACGGATTTGTTTTGGGTGAATAGCTCGATCGGCTCGGATGCGGCGAACGATTTAGTCTCCGCAAGCTCTTCACGGACGCCATCCTGCGCCGAAAGCGAGGAAAGACTAATGAAGAAGAGGAGGAGGAAGGAGAATACGGTACGTATACGTACACGCGTGTATTGACCGCCGCTTGGGCAGTAATTGGAGTAGAAAGTGGACATAAAGTGTGTTGATTTGTGTGGAAGGCTCGGCATTAGGCCGGCCCGGTACGCTGAAAATTAAGGCTGGTGCATCAGCCTGTCTTGCAGTTCGATGAACCGATTTTTAAGACAGCATGAAACTAATACAAATGTATGAATTTACAAATCCCTGCATACTTTGTCCCTACAGTTCCAGCTCGATAGTCTGCCCGGGCCGCAGGCCAATGTCCTTATTTTTCTTACCATTGGAGGTTTTTTGTCGGCGGGCGGCGTTTCGGGCATTCTCCTCTTCTTCCGCTGTTTCGGCGGTGTAGGGTGCGTGAAGTGCCTTGATGGATGTAAGCTTACCGTCGTGCAGCTTGTTACCGATCGCCTTCCAGCCCTTTACGTCGATGAAGCCGGCCAGTTCTACGGTCTGGGTCTCCTTGGTGCGTTTGATGCGGTAGGCGATTTCGACCACCGGCTCGGGGTGGGCCGTCGCGTAATAAAGCTTCGACGACCGGTGATCCGAGATGAAACGGAAGGATTGGCCGGGGGAGCTGGTTTCAATCTGGAAGCGTTTGACTTGGGTCGTGCCCCGCTCGCCTTCCAGATAGACCGCGGAGACGACCATCTCTTCGAAATACTTCCCGATGAACCAGATCTCTTTGGGGTCGTAGCGGCGGTTCATATCCAGCTCCTCCCGTTCGTAGCTTCCGTCCTTATTAAGGACCAGGATCAGATCGCCCGTATCAAAGCCACCGAGGTAGCGGCCACGCTCTGCGGTATTGAGGCGACCACTGACCTCATCCATCCAAATCTTGATGGCGCCAAGGGTGCTTTTGCCGGCCTCCTTCATGGTAACTTTACGGACGGGATAGCGGGTAACGATGTTACCTCCCGTCCCACGGCCCTTAATCGCCAGCTCGGCGAAATCGAAGTCGAAATCCTTTACGCGCGCTTTGGCGGAAGGGCTCAGCAGTACGTTCACGATCTCCGCTTCCCCGTTCGGGTTGGCGCTGAAGTAGAGTAGTTTACTTCCCTTAGCTCCTTTGGTCAGGTCGTACTCCCGATCGCGGGTAATGGCCTTTACGTTGAAGCGTTTGCCCATCGTACGGCCCGTTTTTCCATCCAGGTAGAGCATGTTGTAGGTCGTTCGTTCATCGCCCCTACGCCAAACGCTGATGTAGAGGATGTTTTTACCGACGAAGGTTTTATCGGCAATTTTGGTTACCGTAAGTACACCATCCTTTCGCAGTACGATCACGTCGTCGATGTCTGAACAATCCTGAACAAACTCGTCCTTTTTTAGCCCCATACCGACGAAGCCTTCCTTACGGTTCACGTACAGTTTGGCGTTGTTGGCGGCCACGGCGGCGACCTTGACTTTTTCGAATACGTCGATGGTCGTCCGCCGGTCCCGGTCTTTACCGTATTTATCCAGCAGGTTCTGGTACCAGGCGATGGCGTAATCGGTGAGGTGATCCAGGTCGTACTTCACCCGTTTGAGCTCCGCTTCCAGGCCAGCGATGCGTTCTTCCGCTTTAAAGCTGTTGTACTTCGAGATGCGCTTGATGCGGATCTCGGTTAGGCGGACGATGTCCTCGTCGGTGATGTCGCGGAGCAGGGGGATGCGTTTGTCGCCTCGTTTCTTCTTCGAGCTGGGTTCGCGGAAATACTTCCCCAGGCCCGTACGGATGATCTCGATCACCTCGGGGAAGTCCTCCGCCTCCTCGATGTCGCGGTAGATGCGTTCGCGGATGAAGATTTTCTCCAGGCTTGCGAAGTGAAGCTTTTCCTCCAGTTCCTTTTGCTTGATCTGGAGCTCCATTTTCAGGAGGTCATGCGTCTGGTGAGTGATGTGCTCCAGGATGTCCAGTACCGAGACGAAGTACGGCTTATCGCCATTCATGATGATACAGGCATTCGGGCTGACGGAAAGCTCGCAATTCGTGAAGGCGTAGAGGGCGTCGATGGTCACGTCCGGGCTAATGCCGGTGGCCAGTTCGATCAGGATCTCCACCTCGGCGGCGGTATTGTCCTGAACGTGCTTGATCTTGATCTTGCCTTTGTCGTTCGCCTTCAGGATGCTGTCGATGAGCGAGGCCGTCGTTACGCCGTAGGGTAGTTCCTTAATGGCGACAAACTTGT
>OY764607.1:0-5472 GCA_963668285.1 uncultured Lewinella sp.
TCCCATGATCAAATATGCTCAATACCTCTAGGGTTATATTGGTACTATCAGCTGTAATTGGCTGGAATCCACTCATCATTGCCATAAGTGGTCCTTTGTATCTTATTGGGTTATGGATACTCTGGACAAGAGATAATACTGATCGCGAAGATAAGATTGCATGGTCTGTATTACCATTAATAATAATTGCATTATTGTGGGTAGTGATTTTTTTTGTGTCGTTTTTACAGGAAATCATTGAGCAGTGAATGAACTGACTGCGATATAGAAATCCGGTCTAACTGTACTTACTGCTTTAATTGCTGAAATTCCACATATATATAAAATAGATTATAATATAAAATATAATACTTTGGTTTTCCTAGGGAAAATGCTAAATTCAGATCACAGATCACAGATCACAGATCACAGATCACAGATCACAGATCACAGATCACAGATCACAGATCACAGATCACAGATCACAGATCACAGATCACAGATCACAGATCACAGATCACAGATCACAGATCACAGATCACAGATCACAGATCACAGATCACAGATCACAGATCACAGATCACAGATCACAGATCACAGATCACAGATCACAGATCACAGATCACAGATCACAGATCACAGATCACAGATCACAGATCACAGATCACAGATCAGGACAACCTTCGTATATTTCTGACTGTTAAAGGTAAAATTGTTAGCATGTGAATCCACATAGATCTGCCGCCTGATTTGACCTCATCGGAGTTCGATCTCAAAATGATCTTTGCCAGTAAGCTCTTTGAGGAAGGACTGATTACAAGCGGTCAAGGAGCGAAAATGGTGGATGTTACTCGTCGCACCTTCGTAGAATTACTTGGTAAGTATGGAGTTTCTGCCTTTCAGACAGAAGAGGATGAATTACTAGACGACTTCGCAAATGCCTAAAGTATGCATTAGTGATGCCAGTACCATAATTGGTCTGGTAAACATAGGCGAAGTACGGATTTTAGAACTTCTCTACGGCCAAATATATATTACTTCTGTGGTCCAGAACGAGATCGCACTCAACCTACCAAGCTGGGTTGTGGTAAATGACGATTATGATAAAAACTTATTTATTAGCCTCCGGCCGAAGCTAGATGATGGGGAAGCAAGTGTAATAGCTTTAGCGTTAGCGAATGAACCCTGTCTATTGATCATTGATGAAAAGAAGGGCCGAAGAGCCGCTAAGCAATTTGGAATTAAAATTACCGGAGTGGTCGGGGTGATAATGAAAGCTAAAGCAAGTGGTATATTAAAAGCGGTAGACGTACTTTGGATAGATTAATATCTAGTGGATTCCGAATTTCTCAGAAGATATATCATCTCGCAATTAAGAAGATGGGTGAAGAATAGTATCCATCTAAGTTAATACTGACCACAACAATTAATATTTTGAGGGAGATAATAAATATCGGCCAATATTACTTTCCATTCGTATAGGCTTTGCCGCCGCCGATTTAGCTCCAGTGTTCAATTTATTATTTGTCATGCCGCCCAACATTATGCTAGCGGCCATGTCGGCTATGCCGCCACGTCGCCAGCTCCAGCGTTGGGCGCAAGGAATTGAATTGGTGCTTCGAGAAATGAATTTTCCATTGAAAGTCGCAGCGCATATCTCGTCATCACTTCAAATGCGTTCGCATCTGCAGTAATCGATCGAGCTAGCGCAACTTCAAATAGTTACATTATTGTATCAGTTGGGTGAAATGTGACTACGAAATTCTTAGATCAATTAATTCAATCCTGTGCCGGTAGTAACACTCACAATTTATCGGCACAAACGGGATGGTACCGTAGATCATGGGTCACTGAAAATTTTCTACAAGTTGAGATTAATTTTTAGAAAAATAGTTAACTATTCTCATCTTCTACATCCGCATATCCACTACCTTGAATAAGGTTTATATAACGTTCTGCCGCGTAACCGATAGCAAAGTATGAATAGGATTGCTCTATATTAACAAGCATAATCGCTAACATTGACGACTTACCGTTAGGACCTTTCAAATGATGACCGCCTAAATTTGTGATTTTATAGGGTTCGGTAAGGTTGAGCTTTGCAAGAAATTTACCGCCGAGTATATTCGTGCCAGAGTATGGACCTGTAGCAGCATCTAAAGTTACAAGTATTTTACTTCGAAGATCCCCAGGGTCATTCGTCGAATCCACTTTTAATCTTTTAACTTTGAAGTATTGCCTACCAAAATGAGACCACGGAGTAAGAGAACTGTCACTATTTAGGCGTATCACTTCATATCCGTGTGGAAAGACGCCTCGCAGATTTCCAAAGTCTTTTGATGCTAAGTCTTTAATTTCAGCTCTCTCATTTGATGCTTTTTCGTTATTATCTTGAGTTAATTTAGTATTTTCATTCCTATAACATTGTAAAGAAATAAATGCTAGTACAATCCCAATAATAGTAAAGCCAGTACCAAGATATCCAAGGGTTGCATGTGATAATCCTAACATGATTCCAATGATAATTTAAGTGAAAAGAAAATATCCTCGAAGATTTATATTGATTGTAAGGAAGCTTATCAAATATCTTACGTATCACTTTCTTGGCGCATCAATATTTGGTAGGCAGCTTAAATGATTCCACAATATAAGAATAAATAAACTTCTTCAGACAAATAACAGTTGTTATCGCCATAATTTTGGGCGGTGTATCATATGTAGGGCTATTGCTCTAGGTTAAATTGCCAGAAGAAATAGCCAATCGCCACCACATGATTTGGCCAAATTATGGAAAAAGATAGTGATTTTCTAACGAGGCAACTGACTCAAGCTCTAAAAGTAGCGAAGATACCTTCTACATTGTGCGTGTGGGCCTTACCTATTATATGCTGGGCCGGAGGGATGCTCGAACGATAAGCATCCCAATCATCGGTAGAAAAGGTACAGTTATCGATATACGCCTGACGTAGCTTGTTCCTCAGGACTTGAGCTGACTCCTTGCCCCGTCCACCAATGTGAGAACAAATCACCTTAGTCCGATGGGGATAATAAACTACCCATATCCATGCCTTATGGCCTTTGGAACCGACGAATGACCACATTTATCGGCCTGAAAGCCTAGTATCTGTAAATTCTTATCCGTCTTGATGTGCTTGGAGTGCTGGGGTAGACCTAGGTCGTCAAGAGTAGATAACCACTGTTCAACGGCAAAGTGTATCAGCCAAGTCATACTAATCGAGAAGGCTCAGCAGATGGCTTACAGACTAACCCGCTCCTTGAGAAAATTACGAATCAGGCTCCTATCATGTGCCGAAATCGTGTGCGTGTTATTGAGCACAAACTAGCGCCCACAGTTTTTGCAGCGGTGATTTTGCTTGCCGTAGTGAGTACGTCCATTCTTCTTTATATTCGTACTGTGGCAATCTGGGCAACTGATCATTTTTAATAGCTTGGTCGCTTTAAAAGCGTGAGGTCAGATTGCCATGTTTTTTATCCTGATTCAGCCTTACATCTGATACACCGCCAGAAAAAGAACTATGATAAAGATTGAACCACAGTTTAGCCGGAGCAAAGTAAAAAAAGCTGGTAAAATTTTGAGGGCAGATAATTCACCTGCTGAGGAACAGGAATGGGCTGAAGAAGTGTTAACAAATTGGCGTGGTATTCATTTCTATCCACTAAACACGTTCAGAGCAACACTTACTGAAAAACTAAAGAAGATCGATGAAAATGCTCTTGTAGTACAAAGACTTAAACGAGCGCCTTCTGTAATAAGTAAACTCCAAAGGTTTGATAATATGTATCTACCAATGATGCAGGATTTAGGAGGTTTAAGAGCTATTCTCAGTAATATCGATTTAGTTAGGGCACTTGAAAGAAATTACAGGAATAGTGTATTTAGTCACCAACTTGTTAATGAAAAGGACTATATACAATATCCTAAAGAATCGGGGTATCGAGGAATACATCTTATCTATAAGTATAGAAATCATAGAGCGCCTCAATATAACGGACTGTATATTGAACTTCAATTCAGAACTAGGCTTCAACACGTATGGGCAACCTCTGTTGAAACGATGGGAACGTTCTTAGATCACTCATTAAAATCTAGCGAAGGTCCAGATGAATGGCTAGATTTCTTTGCATTGATGTCTTCTGCATTCGCGATAATTGAGAAAACACCAATGGTACCAGGGATATGAACAACTTGACGAGCAAGAAACTTTTCAGAAGGTTATTGATGACGTTGACCGATTGCAAATCGTTGAGAAATTGACTGCCTTTCGAATAGCTGCGAATAAGATTACAGATGAAGTATCTCATAAGGGAGGGCACCACATAGTAATTTTGAATTTGAACGAAAAAACAACTACCATAAAAAGCTATGGTAGATCTCGTATCGTATCGGCGAATAAGGAGTATTCATTAATCGAAGAGAGAGAATTTCAAAAGGTGAAAAATTGCAGGTTGTACTAGTTGCAACAGCTTCGATCGACTCACTTAAAAAAGCATATCCCAACTACTTTCTGGATACGGCCGACTTTACAAAACAGGTGAATAAGATAAAAGACAGCATTACGGTAAATTAATTTGCCCAACGATATGTCAAAATAAATTGATCACTTATCATTCGCCCAACATTATGCTAGCGGCCATGTCGGCTATGCCGCCACGTCGCCAGCATAAGCGTTGGGCGCAAGGGATTAGATTTGTGCTTCGAGAGATAGATTTTCCGTTGAAAGTCGCAGCGCATATCTCGTCATCACTGCAAATGCGTACGCATCTGCAGTGATCGATCGAGCTAGCGCAACTTCAGATAGTTACATTAGTCTACCCGTTGGGCGAAACAAAAAATGAATGATGATTATTCCGACTATTAAAAGCTTTATAATTAGAGGATTCATATGGATTAAAAGTATATTTAATTCAAATTCACGACTTAGAATACAAGCTCCTACTTACATACCAAATCTATCTCCGATGTCATTAACTTCTGTTATAGTTCGAGAGAAGTTACTATTGCATGGAATGTTCTCAGAGAAAATTGAAAATATATTTTCATCTTATTTGTTCGGCCAATGGATACTACAAGATAGATTTTCAATGCATCCAGAGCAGGCATTTTCTGCGATTAATTTTAAATTGACACGAAACAATAATGTACCAAGAGCACTTCATATACCTCATCCAATAGCCTATGCCAGATTGTCTAATGATTTAGCAGATAACTGGGATAAAATATGGGATCGAATTAATGAAGTGCCAAATTATAGTACAATCAGTAGAGTTATTCCCAGGGAAAATAACGAGAACGATAGATTAATATCTCTTTTAGCTTATAATAGATTGCCTGATGACGAGTTGATAAAAATTGAAAGACAAAAGGGAGCAAAGTACTTTGTTTATGCAGATATAAGTGATTGTTTCAGAAGTATGTATTCTCATTCTATTGGATGGGCAGCAGTCGGTGATGAGAATGCAAAATTGAAACAG
>OY764608.1:0-2261 GCA_963668285.1 uncultured Lewinella sp.
CGTGGAGTCGGGTGGCAACAGGACCAACATCGTGTCTGGCGTTGTTTCCGGGATCTCGATAATAGTGATTGTCGTATCGCAAAAGCCCAGGTCATCACAGACTACCAGGCAGAAAGTGTCGGTAATACCTTCGGTTGGCGGGGCGGTGTAGGTCGCGCAGCCCGTCGCGTCATCTAGAACAATGGTGCCGTTCATGGGGTCGCCGCAACTCTCGATGGTGGCGTAGTCGCCCGGCAGCATAGTCGTGTCGGCGCAGACTACCGTCATCGAGTCCGGCGGTAGGAGAATCATCGCCGTGTCTGGCGTAAGGGGTGGAACGACGGTGACCGGTATAAAGAAGGTGTCTTTTACGCCGAAAGTATCACAGAGCACGACGCAGAAAGAATCGAGACCGCTGAAGCCAAGGTTTGGCGTGTAGTCGATACAGCCATCGGCATCCAGCGGAGTCGTTACCCCATTCTGGGCATCGCCGCAAGAAGTTACTACGGCGATTGGGGCAAAGAGCATGGTTGAATCCAGGCAGACCGTAACCGTACTGTCCTGCATAATGATCTGCGGGATGGTATCGGGTGGCAAGACCGGGCAAGCAGCATCGTAAAGTACCGGCGGCACCGTGAGCGGGCAGGAGCCGTCCGCGTTCGTTACGACGATGTCGTAAGTGCCGTTGCCAAGACCGTTGAACACGTTACTCGTTTGCGGTGCACCTCCGTTGATGCTGTACATCAGTGGTGCTACCCCACCGGAGGCGGTCACGGTGAGGTTACCGTCTTCCGTAGTACAGTCCGTCGGAGCATTCTCGGCAAGGTTGACGAGCATGGCCATCGGTGGTTCCAGTAGTTCCACGGGTGTGCTCCGGGTCACCTCACAGGTGCCGGCCGCACGGGATATTGCGATCAGGTAGGAGCCCGTAGGGAGATCCGGGAAGGTTACGGAGTAGGTACCGGTGTCCGGCATCGCAAGTGGCGTACCTGGCGTAAAGGTCGTACCGCCATCGATGCTGAACTGGAGTGGGGAACCGGGTAAGTCGCCTGATTCATCCATCAGGATCGTACCGAATACGGTGATCGAACCGGTCGACCCGGCGACGCAGTCCATGATCGAATCGACGACTACGCTATCGATGAGGGGTGCCGGAGGGGACTTCAGCAAAACGGAATTATCCACCCAGGCTACCGGGCAGGCGTCGTCCTCGTCGGTAAGGCCGGCATTCCGTACGAAGATATCGTAGGTCCCTTCGGCGAGGCCGGTAAAGCTGTTGCTTGCCTGGTAGGTCGTACCACCGTCGATGGAATATTCGAAAGCACCGGCTCCACCGCTGGCCGTAACCACGATCTCTCCGGTCGTCATATCACAAAGGTCGGGGGAAGTGACCGTTACGTCATCCACGTTCGGTAGGGGGTTGACGAAGATGGTTTGTTCGGCGGTGCAGCCCGTGGCGGTACTGGTAAAGGTGACCGTTTCCTGCACGGAGGCAGGGCCGGGGTTGGTGCCAAGCGCGACCTCGCCCGTCACCGGATCTACCGTCGAGCCGATGGTCGAGACCAGGGAAAAGGTACCGGGCGTCGCGCTCGCTTCCACGATAGCCGGAAGGGCCTGCCCACTACAACCTACGCTATCCTGCGTGACGAGTGCCGGCGTAAGACTAATGGTCAGGCTGACTGCGGTACGTGGGCCGCTACAGGCGGTTACGTCGTCCGTCGCCTCGGCGTAGTAGGTGTAGGTGCCCGGGGCGACGTCCGTCGGTGTATAGGATTCGGTTGCTGCCGCGAGTTGGGTACCACCGGTCATTGCTACATACCAGTTTATGTTTGCACCTGCGACCTCGCCAACGCTTAAAATGGGATTGGGATCACCCTCACAAACCACTCCGTCGCCGTTGGATGTCGGAGCCGGGGGCAAAGGATTTACACACCACGGCCAGGGTATCCGCCCCGACGCACATCGTGACCGAGTCCATGAGCGTGTAAGCGATCTCATAAGTACCCAGCGCCGAGTGTAGCCGGGTCGAATGGGGTTGTCGAAACACCATCTACGCTGAAAGTACCCCCCGCAGGTACACCCGTGAGCGTGATCGCTTGATCTCCCGCACAGAATTCACCACCAGGGCCAGCCAGGGTAACGGCAGGAACCGGCAGGGTACTAACCAGGACCGTATCCGCGCAGACGCCCGTGGTAAAAATGATCGGTTCGGTGATGGGTGCAGCCGTCGTATTCACGCCGAGGGTAACCTCTCCGGTAGTGCTTACCATGGTTCCGATGGT
>OY764609.1:0-104293 GCA_963668285.1 uncultured Lewinella sp.
TCGTCACCTTCGTCCAAAGGTTCTTCTACGGGGCGGTCGGCTGCTTTTTGGTAGAGTACCCTGGGGATGGCGAAGTCACCGACGGTTTCCCCCGTATCCTCGAAACCGTGCTTGGCAAAGAAGGCTTTCGCCCGGTCGTTATAGTTGCGGATGGCGGCGGAAAGCGGGCGGTGCCGCCCGATACCGCCCCGGGCCGCTTCGAGCAGGGCGGCGGCAACTCCCTTCCCCCAGTGGCTTCGCTTGACCAATAGCAGTACGATTTCCGCGTAGCCATCCCGGCGGCCATCGGCGATCACGTAACCCAGCAAGGATTGTGACCGGGGTGCCAGGGCCGCCAGCACCACGGTACCCTCCCGTTGGAGCGCATCGTTCAGTTGGCCGCGCGCGCCTTCGACCAGGGCATCGTTCTCGCCGCGCTGTTCCTCCGTGAGCCCCTCGACGTCGAAAGTGGGGAAAATGGCCTGCCAGACGAAGGTCTCTAAGTGGGTAAAGTCAGCCGGCTTTGCGGAGCGGACGATCATGGGCTAATTTGCTGCTGTTCTGGCCGGTTCGCCGGCCGGGGGGTACCGGTCAAATATACAATATGCCCGCATGCTTGCGGCAAACGATCGGGGGATCAATTATTTTGTTTGATCCGTGGGGTTCCAGATGTCCCAACCCGCTACCGCCTGCGCGTACAGCATCCCCAGGCCATTACCGGTACCCGTACCCGCCGCGGCCGACCGGCGAAGGAATTCCGTGACGTCGGGGTTGTACACAAGGTCGTAAGCGAAGTGCCGCGCGCTCATGGCGGGGTAGGGTAGGAGGGGGAAGGTCTCTACGTTCGGGTGCATACCCAGTGGGGTAGTGTTGACGATGAGCAGGTGTTCCGCCATCACCTCCGGGCTAACTGCCGTATAGGCTACCTTGCCGGGCCCGGCGGTACGACTGACCCGGGTCGTTCGAACGCCCAGGGATGCGAGTGCCTCGAGTACGGCTAAGGATGCCCCACCGGTGCCGAGCACCAGTGCTCTGCTTTTGGCCAGGGCCACGTTTAGCTGATCTTCACCGAGCTCCCCCACGAACGCCCGCTTTGCCCAGGCGTGGTCGCGCAGCTTTTGCGTGAAGTCCTCCCTAAAACCTAAGTAGTCGGTATTGAAGCCGGTGGTAGTTCCGTCGGCTTCGTAGCGGATGCAGTTCACCGCGCCGATCCGCCCGGCTACCGGATCCAATCTATCCAGGAGGGGTACGACGGCTTCCTTATGGGGAATGGTGACGTTAACGCCTTTCAGGTTCGGGTAGCGTTCCTTCAGGGTGCTGAAGCCTTCGATGGTTTTCATCTCGAAGTTCAGGTACTCGTGGGTGTTCGCCCGTCCGATCTTAGCGAAATAGTCCTGAAAATACGTGCGCGAAAACGAGTGGGAAAGTGGATAGCCGATCAGGCCGTATACGTGGGTGGGCATGCGTGGAGGGGGTTGCAATAGTCCTTACGGAATTCCCCACCAAGTGTTTGTTCACGAAAGTAAGCCCCGCTACTATTTTCCAAACTTTGCACCTGCGTCCTCGCCCTCTACCACATCCATCTCATCCGGCCCGTCAGGAGCGAAGCGGTCGAGTACGAACACGATTGCCAGGCCCGCCAGAAAAGCGATGATCACGCCGAATAGCAAGGGGTCCCCACCGGTGTAGGACGCCGGCCATACCGTTTGCTCCAGTAGCGGCACTTGTTCGCCGTGGCTATCCGTACGGTAAGTGACCGCGTTGCGCCAGGGCCAGAGCTTGTTGAGGGAACCGAGCATGAACCCCGTCAGCAGTGCCAGCGTCTGATCGGGGTATGTCTTAAAAGTATAGCTGAGTACGCGGCTGAACAGGGCCAGGCCCGTCAGGCAACCGAGCGCGAAGACCCCGACCACGGTCAGGGAAGCGACGTCCAGCGTAGCCGCCTCGCGCACGGCGTTGAAGACTACCGTGTACATCCCCAGGATAAGCAGGATGAACGACCCGGAAATACCCGGCAGGATCAATGCGGAAATCGCGATACAGCCCGCGAGGAACACCAACAATAAGTTAGCGCTACCGGATAGGGGGTTGAGCGTGGTGAGGATAAAAGCGACCGCAACCCCGGCCACTAAGAGGCAGATGGTCAGTAAGTTCCAGCGGTCGACCTGTTTGGCTACGTAGATAGCCGAACTGATGATCAGGCCGAAGAAGAACGCCCAGACCACCGGCGGGTAGGCTTCGATCAATTCGGTGATGGCCACGACCGCAATACCCAGCCCGACCACCATGCCCCCGCCCAGTTGTAACAGAAACGTACCGTCCGCCGATTTCCAGGCCCCGCCGAAGCCGTCCTGCCGGTAGGCTTTGATCACGGCCGGGCTGAGTACGTTGCCGATCGCTGCGAGCAGGCGGGCGTAAATGCCGGTAATGAAGGCGATCGTGCCGCCACTGACGCCCGGGATGGCTTCGGCGATGCCCATCGCCATGCCTTTCAGAATAAGGGTGAGTTGCATGGCTTAGGGTTGTTTGATGGAGGCGTACATGCGCTCGATTTGTTCTTCATCGTAGGTACGGCCCAGCCCGTTCTGAAAGACGAACTCCTGGTCACCCTGGTAAACAATGTAGCGAAAACCGTAGTGGGCGGCGGTATCGATCTTGTTCTCGAAAACAAAACCGTTGGGTTCCTCGCGTACAACGCGCTCGAAATAGCGGCCGTCGCGTACGCTTTCCAGCTGTTCGGCCTTGAGCCGGCTCATGTCGTTCGTCTGCGCGCGACTAGCTAGTACCTGGACGTCGAAATTGTCTTCCGGGCTCTTGATCGTTACGTCGTGCATGATGCCGCTGAGCGTCTGGGAGACCACCTTAGCACTATCCGGTGCCGCGATCTTGAGGGGTACGTTGTACTTGGTCAGGTCGAGTTCCTTCCATTCATCGGCGGCGTCGGTGGCACAGGCGATGAGGAGGACGGTGAGGGAAAGAATTAGGAGTTGTCGCATCTGGGGGGGGCGGTTAAAAACGAGCGCAAAGGTACCGCTATGGGCGGCATATTGCGGCCCATCCCACCCGGGCGGAGTAATTTATCGGGCAAATGCGGCTCAGCGAAGAGCGCGTTTGTAAATTTGCGTACTTCAAACAAAAGACAGGCATGATCCAACGGTTGCAAATCCAGAATTACGCCATCATTGAAGAGCTACAGCTGGATTTCGCCGACGGCCTCAGCATCATTACCGGCGAGACCGGCGCCGGGAAGTCGATCGTCCTCGGTGCCCTCAGCCTCATTCTGGGTGGTCGCACGAACAGCAAAACGCTTTTCGACACCAGCCGCAAGTGCATCATCGAGGGGCGCTTCCGCATCGGGGCGTACGAGCTGCGCCCCTTCTTCGCGGAGCATGACCTCGACTACGAGGAAGAGCTGATCATCCGACGCGAGATCACCCCCTCCGGTAAGAGCCGTGCCTTCGTCAACGATACGCCGGCCAATCTGAAGGTGCTCCAGGAGCTCGGCGCGACGCTCATCGACCTGCACCAACAGTTCGATACGCTCTACCTCAATAACCCCGCCTTTCAACTCGAGTTGTTGGATGCCCTGGCGGCCCAACGCGAGGGCGTGGATCACTACCGGGCCACCTACCAGCAGTTGCAGCAGACCCGCCGTGCGCTCCGTAGCCTGCACGACGAGCGGGCCACCGCCCGCCGGGAGCAGGAGTTCCTGGCCTTCCAGGTTAACGAGTTCGAGGAGGCCGACCTGACCGCCGGCGAGCAGGAGGCGCTGGAAAACGAGCAACACCGCCTGGCCAATGCCGACGAGATCAAACAACTGACCAGCGGCATCATCCACTACCTTAACGAAGGGGAAAATGCCGTCTCGGACCAACTCACCACCATCGGCGTCCGCCTGAGCGCCCTGGCGCAGGGAGACGCTCAGTTGGGCGCCCTGAACGACCGTTTCGAATCCGTCCGGGTAGAGCTCGACGAGATCGCCGCCGATCTGGAGGCTTTCGGAGAGGGCACGGAAGCCGACCCCGCCCGCCTCGAGGAGGTCGACGCCCGCCTGGCACTCATCTTCCGCCTGCAGGCCAAACACGCCGTCGCCTCGGTGGGTGAGTTGTTAGCCATCTACGAAGACCTGGCCGGCCAGCTCGGGCACTACGCCAACCTGGATGGTAGCATTGAAAAGCTGCAAAAGAAAGAAGCCAAACTGCTGGCCGAACTGACCAAAGTCGGCAAGCGCCTACGCAAAGGGCGGCGGCAGGTCGCACCTGAATTCGCGGGGCAGGTACGGGCGCAACTGGCCGAGCTCAGTATGGAAAATGCGCGCCTGAAGGTCGACTTCCGAGAACTGAGCGAGCCCGGCCCGCACGGCCTCGATGAGGTACAGTTCCTCTTCAGCGCCAACAAGGGCAGCCGCCTACAGACCATAAAGGCCGCCGCCTCCGGGGGGGAGATGAGCCGGCTCGCGCTCGTCACTAAATCGTTGGTGGCCTCGGCCATGAACCTCCCCACGCTCATCTTCGACGAGATCGATAGCGGCGTCTCCGGCGACGTGGCTCAGAAGATGGGGCGCATCCTGACCGACCTGGCGAAGCACCATCAGGTCGTCGTGATTACCCACAGCCCGCAGGTGGCGAGCCGGGCCGACCGCCACTACTTCGTCTACAAGCAGGATAAGGCGGGCTTGGATCGTACGATTACCCGCGTGCGGGAATTGAACCACGACGAGCGCATTCGCTCCATCGCGGTCATGCTCAGTCAGAACCCGCCCAGTGATTCGGCACTGACGAATGCGCGGGAACTCATCGAGGCTTGAGCGCCGCTAAGTTTTACGTCTTCCGTTCTTAGCCCCGTTGCCGATCAGGCCCAGATCCAGTAGCACGGCGACTACCAGGCCGATCGTTTGTATCGACCCTTCGAAGTAGTGCGCCGATAACCCGTACCAGAGCACGGTGAGCGGCATGAAGAGAAAACCTAACAGGGGCCAGAGAATACCGTCGAAGGCCAGCTTCCACCACCCCGTGAAAAAGTAGAGGAGTACGATCACCAGGCGGGGGAAGAAATAACCGGCGAGAAGAGCTAGGCAGGGCATACGAAAATGGCTTTCAACCTATGAACGTACGGTAAACGTAATGGTGCGTTGGCGACAAAGTCATTCATTTGTTGGTCGGTCGACGACCATAAGAATCGGCCTACATAATTGATCTGCATCATTCGTCACCGCCTGGAAAGCCTTGATTCTACGGGGGTTACGTGCGAAAATTCGCACAAATAGCTGTTAATGCAAACATAAGTAGGGCAAATAATTCCGTTCCCGAACATTTGAATTATCCGCTTTGGTGTCTAAATTGGCGATGCGAACTTTAAGGTCCTAGCATATAACGTAGGTAATATCTTACTTACCGGGTCAGGGCTTTATGGCTTTCACTTATTGTAACACTTTGTGCTAAGTATCGACGTACGCAAGTACGCCTAACACGCTTTTTACGGGCCTACCCGTTTTATATCCATTCCTCAACCTTCCTATATACACGGTTCCTTCCCGGCATAAGTACGTTAGCGAGTTCATTAGCATAACGCTAGGTTCTCTGCCCCGTGCCCGCCCGGTTGTAAGCGAAGAATGGTCAAATCGTAGCTCGTGGCAAAGCGAGTAATTACTGAGGTCGCAGAGCGCCCCGCATGGATATCTTATCCGTCGACGATGCAAGCCGCTCCCAAGCCCTCTTTAGCTACAGCTTTGCCCACTATCCATAGTTTTTTTCACCACATTTTAATTGCTATCATGAAATTCAATTTATTAACCGTGGCTTGCCTCGGCCTCTTCGCCTTTACCGGCTGTACGGAGGACACCAACGCAGTTGCCACACCACTAGCCGACGAGTCCATCTCGTTCATCCACGACGAGGGTGAGGACGGCTACACCGCCATAGGCCCGACCTCCTATGACGACGCTCTCCGAGACCACGCCGCCACCACCTCGGAGGATTACTTCAACGCCGAGCGCAAGGAAGTTACCCGCCCCGACGGCACTACCGAAACCGTATACGTAGTAGGCGGCGACATCGAGCTCAGCAAGGAGGAGTTGACTAAGCTACAGCAGATGGACGATGCCATGCTCAAGCAGTACCGTACGTTCAACCTGGTAAACATAGGTACGATCAACGTCGTAGGCTACACCGGCGGCCGCTTCGCGCTTACCGAAAAGATGCGTACGTCACTCACGTGGGCCATCGCCAACTACAACCGCATCAACATCAACAAGCAGTTCAACCTGCGCTTCGGTGGTGATACGAACGGCGACATCGTCGTGTACCGTGACCCAGATGACAACGGTGCTGGCGGAAGCGCCGGCTTCCCGAGTGACGGCCGCCCCTTCAAGTTCGTCCGGATCCTTTCCGGCATGGAGCGCTTTGACACCAACACCAACGAGCACGTAATGACGCACGAGATCGGCCACTGTATGGGCCTACGTCACACGGACTGGCAGACGCGCCAATCCTGTAGTAACGGAAGGGGCGAAGGTGCCCTCGACATCGGTGCGGTATACATCCCCGGTACGCCCGGTGGTTTCGACGCCAACTCCGTTATGCTTTCCTGCTTCGGTAACGAAGACGGTGAGTTCGGGCAGTTCGACGTCATAGCGCTGGAGAGGCTCTACTAGACCTCAGTCAGCCGAATCGATATTTCGGCTACCACACGATAGGCACTATTATCAACACGCTTTTACTTTTTGGCTCAATCGGGATTCGCTCCCGATTGAGCTTTTTTTAACGGCTGCCCTCGTATAGATCGTAGCGGCAGTAGCGCACCTCCAGCGGGCCGTTCATCAACGGTACCCTCCGCGAGGTTTTCAGGCCCACGGCCTTCAGCGCATCGGTGTTTCCGGAAATGATCCAGGCCGAATAACCGGCCCACTTCTTCTTCAGCGTATCGCCGATGTCGGTATAGATCCCCTCGATATCCCCCGTCTTGAGCCGCATCTCGTAGGGTGGGTTCATAACCAGCAGCCCGCCGGGGTTGGCTTCCACGCCCTCGCTTTCGGTGGTGACCGCCCCGTCTTTTGTCGGCTCCGCGCGATCGCTTCGCTCTAAGTTGGGCGAGTACGCAGGTAATTGGTTGAAGGGGGAATGGAGCAGGGTCACGTGAGGTAGGAGGCCCGTCCGATCGATCGTAACCTTGGCGAGGCGCACGGTGAGTTCGTCTATATCCGCACCGACCACCGGGTGAGGGGGCACGCGAATGGCATCCAGGGCCTCCTGACGGATGGATGACCAGAGGGCGGCGTCGAAGTCGGGCCACCGCTGAAAGCCGAAATCTCGCCGCAGGCCGGGTGCCTGGTGCGCGGCGATGGTGGCGGCCTCCGCCACGATGGTCCCGCTACCGCACATCGGGTCGACGAAGGGGACCTCCCCGTCGAACTCCGCGATGGCCAGCATTCCGGCGGCCAGTATCTCGTTGAGGGGTGCACCACCCGTCTTACGACGGTACCCCCGCCGGTGAAGCCCCGGCCCGGAACTGTTGAGTGATACGGAGACGTAATTTTGCCGGTCGATGTGCAAATGCAGGTTGAGGTCGGGGGCGTCCTTATCCACGTTGGGCCGCTCGCCGCTGCGCTCCCGAAATTGATCGACCACGGCGTCCTTAAAGAGTTGCGACAGAAACACGCCGTTCCGAAAGTCATCGGACTGGGTCACTGTATCTATCCACAAACTGCCGTCGACTTTTAGCCAGGGCGACCAGTCGATCTTCTTCAGCTTCTCGTACAGCTCCTGCTGGTTGCGCACCCGGAAGTGATCCAACTCCTGCAAAACCCGGATGCCGGTGCGGAGATGCAAGTTCGCGCGGTAGCGGAATTCCTTGTCGCCCTCGCAGAAGACGGAGCGGCGGTGCGCCTCCACCCGCCCGGCGCCGAGGGCTTTGACCTCTTTGAGTAGGTAGTCTTCGAGGCCGGCGAAAGTAGGTATAACGAATATGGGGATGGGAGAGGGGCTTTTATGGCCGGCGAAGGTACGGCCTAAGCCAGCCTTATCGTGCCTGACCCGCCCCCGCCTAGAAATACTGCCCGAAGCCGGCCACGAACCCCCGCTCCCGGCTGTTCCGCACGTCCACGCCGTAGTCGAGTCTGATCGTCGCCCCCTGCGCTTTCAGCCAACTGAGCCGGAGCCCGCCACCGATGAAGTGCCGGATATTCTTATCGTCCCAGATGTCCGAGAAGTCGCCACCCGGGTTGCGCCAACTGCCAAGGTCGGAGAAGCCTACGAGCTGGCCGGCGAACCGTTCGCGGCGATCTCGCCAAACCGTGTAGCGGTATTCGAGGTTGAGCACGAGCTGGCCCGTCCCGCGGTCGATGCGGTTGCCGCTGCCGCGGATGTTGACCTGACTGTCGAGTACGAAAGGGGCGAAGGGGGAGTTGTTGTTGCTGCTGATACCGGTGCGCAACCGGCCGGCTACGTTCACCCGATCGCCGAACAGGCGGTACATCCGAAAGTCATGCCAAAAGATCAGGAAGTTGCCTTCCACGCCTTCGGTACGGACGGCCTGGGCGCTCGTCTGGTGGTGCGTACCGCTCACGCGCTCCCCGAAGCGGTCCATCCGGTTACGGGCGTACCCCAATTTGAGGAGCGCCTTACGCTCGTCCACCTCGTCGGGCCCGGGCAGGGGGCGGTTGGGGTCGCTTTCGGTCTTCCGGTAGCGTTCCCGAAAAGAGTTAATGCCGACGAATAGCGATTGACGGCCGGGGAAGGTGCGGCTGATACCCGCCCCGTAACTTTGGTTGATGTACTGGTAGTCGACCGCGGCCTCGGCGAAAAAGACCGGTTCGATGGCGGCGTAGCGGCGCACTTCCAGCAGATAACCCCAATGGGTATTGCGGAAGGACAAATTCCGCGTCATGGCGAAGTAGTTGTGCTCCCCCGCGTTATTTTGGTAGAAGGCGCTCAGCTCCTGCCCCCGCCCCCGGAAGTGAATGTCGTTGAAGCCGAGCTGGTAAAAGGCGTTGCCCCGAACACCGCCGAAGTTGACGATCGGGAATACGGTACGACTCTCCTCTACTTCCCACTCGACCCTGATCGTTCTGGTGCCGTCCGTATTGTCAGTGGTATCGAGGCGCCACGTGGCGTTGGTCAGCGCCGGAAAGTTTACGAGTGATTGGCGCACTTCGGCGAGGTAGGCCGCGCCGAGTTGACCGCTCGTATCCACGAGGCGTTGCCCCCGGCTCACCAAAACATCGCTCCTATTCCCGATATATTGCACCCGCGTCCTCGCCAAATTAGTAAAGACGTGCTCTACCGATTTTTGCGCGTTCACGCCGGCGAGCGAGCTAATAAGTATCAGAACCAAACAGGGAAGCAAGCGCACGGCCTATACTGTCAGAGATTAAATCGAAGGCCCAAGTTAACGGTACCGGCGCGGCCGTCGACACTATTGACGAACTGGCTTTCGAAAGCGGTGAGCAACAACTCCAACTCCAAATTGGGGGTGAACTGGTATTTGGCCCCGCCACCGAGCTGGTAAAAGTAATTACCGTTCTGCTGCCAGTAAGGCGCGTAACTGGCCAAGCCGTAAACGGTAGCCTTCGGCGTCGGGAAGTAACTAATAATACCCGTCAGCGGGGTAGAAAAGCGGTTGATGCGGCCCTTTTCCTGCGAACCGATGTCCTCAAGGTTAAAGTCCAGCTCCGCAAAGAGGCTAAAATTATCGCCGATGGGGAAGTCATTGAAGACCTGCGTGAACCAGGTCGGCCCGTCAAAATCTACGAACCGGCCGCCGGCTTCGGCACCGATCAAGTCATCGCTGACGGGGATCCAAAAGGCGGATTGCACGGAGAAGTTAGGGAGGCGATTGAAGGGCGCCCAGCGGATCTTCGGGCCGATGGTAGCGACCAGCGAGCGCGCGAAATCCCCACCGGAACGAAGCACGTCAAAATTACTGGCCGCCCCTTCCTGGTCGTAGCGCACGCGGCGGTAGCGAAGGTCGAGGCCGGCGTTGAAGCGGTTACCTACGCCGTAGATCGCCGAAGTCAGGGTCGTGAAAAAGGAGGAGCGCTCCCCACCGGCCTCCTGGCTGTACAGGTTGTTGAAGATCTTTACCTCGACGCTTCCCTTCGGAATGGTAGAGGATACCACGTAGCGCGCGGCGTTATTCCCCAGCGGTGAGGTGCCGCTCTGCAGCGCCTCGATCGACGTGCGGTCGTCGGCCTCATTGAGCGACCAGTCGTAGGTATAGTATGCGACCCGGGCGTCGGTCGGTAAGGGCGTCGCCCGGTAGCCGTTGATCCAGTCCAGGACGCTCTTTTTGCTGCCACCGAAGTCGCCCTCGTACCAGTCGAAGATCTGACTCAACTGTACGTCCGTACCCTCCGTACGAATGAATTTGTCGTCGTTGAGCGCCGTCCTGGTCTGCGCTTCCAACTGCTCCTCCAGCTTTTCGGCGCGGTATGCGAAGGTCGTGATCGGCGGGCAACCGGTCGCGCCACACACCAGTACGAAGTGAAGCCGGGCGTCCTCGTACTCTTTCAAGATGCGGCGCTCTAACTCGTTCAGCGTGAGTTGCTTTCCACCCACGGTTTGCTTGTGGCCGTCAAAAAAACCGCCGACGTCCTGCACCGACGCGAGCGGGTAATGCGCGACTGCCCGCTCGATAACGAGGATGTTGTAAGCATTGATCAGGTAAGCCTTGCCCTGAACCTCCGGTAACCCCCGGAGATCGACTTCGGCGATTTGCTTCACCAGGGGCGCTAAGGCGTCGGCCGCTTTCAGCCCCGCGTAATCGACCCGCCCGACACGAACGTACTTACCGAGCAGCGCGTCAGCGTCATCGATGAATTGCTCCGGCGAGGCGGCGGTCAGTACCGGGCCGTAGCCAACGAATGAAAGCAGCAGGAGGAGGAGGAAGGTATATTTCGGCACGGTGGTGGTTCTTATTAAATCAGTCACTAACGGTACCCCAAATTTAGGTCGCAAGCTGCGCGGGTGGCCCACTGGCCGCGAATACTAACCGGCTCCCCGCCAATCCTACTTACGGCCTTTGCGGCGGCCCCCGCGCCTCCACCTTTGGCGTAACCAAAACAAACCACCATGTTTCGTTACGTCCTATTCCTTTTACTGTGCTCCTCTATTCTCTCCGCGCAGTCCGTCGACCCCCGCCGCAATACCGTAGTCGCCACCAAGGGCCTGAATCTAAGAACCGCCCCGGGCGCCTCCTCGGAAATTATCAGCGGCATTCCCTTCGGGGCTACCGTCGACGTATACGATCGCTGCGACTACGGCCACGCTACGATCGAAACCATCAGCGACTATTATCGCTACGACAGCAACCACGGCCGCCCCGAGTACCTCGACCACCACGTCACCGGAAAGTGGGTCCGGGTCACCTACGATCGCGACACGGGCTACGTATTCGACGCCTACCTCAGCGAACCCTTCACCACCCCAACCGTACTCGACGACGACGCCAACGAGATCAGCCCGGAGATCGTCCTGCTGGAGCCCGGGCTCGACGTGCGCCGGTCCGCTTACGACCCCGCCGTCTACCACTATTACGGCGTCTACGAAACCGGGCCGGACCGCCTGGCCTTGCGCGCCGTCAGCCTCGATTACTTCGTTGCCCGGCACGACTCCTTCACCACCCTTTTCGCCTCGGCCAAGCCCAGTCGCGACCTGCTCTTCATCATCGGCAGTAAGGAGCGGATGCGGCCGCATACCTTCTCCGGCAAGCACTTCACCAGACAGTCGCTACTCTACAGCACGCACGGCGAAGCGGCCGGTATGGACCTCCCCGACGTGCCCGGGCTGGCCGTCGAACCCGCCGGAGTAGACACTTACGCCGAAGGCCCGAACATCTCCGTTGCCACCACCGACGGTTGGGTACCACTGGTACCGGAATATACCTACGCCGAGGAAGTACACCTGATCGGTGCCGGCGATGTAGACGGAGATGGGTTAGCGGACTACCGACTGGCTTACGTCAGCGAGCACAACTGGCGCACCGTTCTTTTCCTCAGCTCGAAGAAGTGGCGGTCGGCCAGCCTCAATCATTCATCCTGAGAATCGGGACGAACGCCGGGGTAGGGCATCACGGACGTTGATTACCAACACTTCTATCGTCCTCTCGAATGGGTTATGCCACCTTAGCGTAACTTCCACTCATGCATCGCCTCTACCCGATTTTACTGCTCCTACCACTTTTTGCCTGCGGCCGTGACCCCCTCTCCGTTAAGGAAATCTCCGTCGCCACCGAAATGCCCGCCGATGGGCTCGAAGCCGCTGAGCTTGCCGACGGAGCCACCGAATTATTGCCAGCGCACGAAGACCTCACGTTTCGCCTTTCTTATTTATTAGGCGAGAACGCAGGTGCAAGGTTAATGCTCCAGGGTCGGTACGCCATCGATCTTGAGGGCATTACGCTGGCCGGGGGGGCGCCCCGTTTGCCCGCAACACTGAGTGCCGGTGTATGGCACGATCTCGAAGTAGTGTTCGCGGCGGGGAAGGAGGCCAGCCCACCCATCGTGACCGAGCTGTACGTAGACGGAAACCTGATGCACTATCAGCAACCACTGGCCGAAGCCGGCGCAACCCGGCCCGGGCCGCTGACCGTGGAGCGGCGGGGCGAGGTAACCATTAAAGAGCTGCGCTACGCTAAGGTAGCCGGTACCGGCTCACGGATGGGCAGTTCCGGCGACGTGAACCTGACGATACCCCTGTTGGCTTACCGAAGCTATGCGCTACCCGCCCAGACGGAAGACTTTCGCGGCTGGGAGGTAACGACACCTACGAAGCGCGGATACGCCGGCCGCTTCGACATACTCGATCACCACCCGGGGTCCGATGCGTACGCCATCCGGTACGAAGGGCAACTAGACGTACCGAAAGCCGGTCGGTACGTCTGGAAATTATGGGGCCCGACCCTGGCCCGGCTGTACATCGACGGCGAAGAGATCGTCGGCAAGCCCGGCCAGCCCACCTACGAAGCCGCGGATAGCCTCGAGTTGACGCGGGGCGTGCACGAAGTTGCCCTAGAATACGTCAACCGCGGTGGCTGGCACCCCATCGAAGTTGCCTACCGCTACGAAGACCAGGAGGAGCGCTACCTGAACACGATGGAACGTGACAAACAAATCGCCCGCCCGGCCGGTACCGACCCGGTTGCCATTAAGACCGACGACCGGCCATACATCCTTCGCTCCTTCCTGGAGTTCCCGACGCCCAAAGTCTACGCCGAGGCAAAGAAGCGCACGCACGTCGTAAGCGTAGGCGAGGGTGACGGGCCCCACTATTCCGTCGATCTGCAAAGCGGCGGTCTGCTACAGGTGTGGCGCGGCCCTTTTGCGGACGTCCGGGATATGTGGGTGGGCCGCGGCGAACCGCAGGTCATGCGAGCCCTCGGGCCGGCCATTGCCTTCGACGGAGCGATGCAGTGGGCGGCCGACCCCGAACCCGCCTGGCCCAACCGCCCCGAGCTGCCCGATGAGGATGACTTTCAGCACGAGGCTTACGAGCTCGACGATCGTGGCCGGCCGACCTTTACCTACCGCTTCGGATCCGCCAGGGTTACCGATAAACTCACCCCGACCGAAGCGGGCCTCACGCGCGAACTTTCCATCAGTGGCGGAGGGGCCGATGGTTACACCCCCCTCGCCGTAGCCGATGAGATCACCGAAGTCGCCCCCGGTGAGTTCGTGCTGCGCGGGCCGGGTGCACGCATCAGGATCGACGCTTACGACGGCGAAGGTTTGTTTATGCAGGTCAGCGGTGGCAAGGACCGCCTGATCGCGCACCTCGGCGACCGGGGCATCTTGCGCTATTCGCTAGACTGGTAGGTCGATCGATCCCCGCCGGCATTCTTTTACTTAACCGAATTTACTTTCCCGACCAAACAGTTAACCGATGCGTCTTCTCGTTCTGCTGCTCCTCCTCCCTTCTCTCCTGCCGGCCCAGCGGGAAGAGGACTACTACCGCCTGGAAGCCATCCACATCCCCGACGACGTCGAACTGGAGGTAGGTGGTATGGACTTTATGGAGGATGGCCGCCTGGCGGTGTGCACGCGTAAGGGGGAGGTCTACTTGATCGACGATCTTGACGATAAAGCCACTTACAAGCTCTTCGCCCGTGGCCTCCACGAGCCCCTCGGCCTGACGGTGGACGGCGACGACATCTACGTCGCCCAGCGTGCGGAGATCACCAGGCTCACCGACGTGAACGACGACGGCTGGGCCGACCGCTTCGAAACCGTTTATGAACTACCCCTGACGGGTAACTACCACGAATACCACTACGGGCCCCTCGTCGGCAACGACGGTAACTTCTACACCACCATGAACTTAGGCTGGGAGGGCAAGGGCGTCAGCCACGTCAAATGGCGCGGTTGGATGATGCGCTTCGACCCCAAGACCGGGGGGCTGGAGCCTTACGCCACCGGTATGCGTTCCCCGGCGGGCTTCGGTACCAATAGCGCGGGAGACATCTTCGTAGCGGAGAACCAGGGCGATTGGATCGGATCGGGCCGGATCACCCACCTGGCGGAAGGGGACTTCGCCGGCCACCCCGCCGGCCTCGCCTGGGCTAGTCTGGAAGGCAGCCCGCTCGATCTGGGCCTCGATGAGATTTCGGGCGATCACAAGACTATGTACGCCGCTAAGCAGTCCGTCCCGGAGCTAAAGCTGCCTAGCGTATGGTTCCCCCACGGCATCCTGGGCATCTCTACCGCCGCGATCCTAACGGACGACACGGATGGTGACTTCGGCCCGTTTGCGGATCAGCTGTTCGTTTCCGATCAGGGGCAAAGTAAGATTATGCGCGTCAGTCTGGAAAAGGTAGCCGGGGAATATCAAGGGGCCGTCTTTCCCTTTCGGGAAGGATTTCGCTCTGGCCTGCTTCGGATGCACTTCAGTAAAAAAGGGGAGCTATACGCCGGGCAGACGGCCCGCGGATGGGCGGCCACCGGCGGCGAAAACTACGGCCTGGAACGCCTGGCCTGGACGGGGAAGACCCCCTTCGAAATGTATTCCATCACCGCGGCGGCGGACGGCTTCAACGTCACCTTTACCCAACCGGTCCGGGAGTCGAGCCTGAACGCAAACAGCTTCACCGTGCAAAACTTCACCTATGTCTACCACCGGAGCTATGGCTCACCGGCCGTAGACATTCAGGATAACCGGGTAGCCAATGTGCGCTTACTGCAGGACGGTAGGACGGTCAACGTGAAACTGGAAGGTTACCGCCCCGGCTACATCTACGAAGTGAAAGTGAATGGCGTAAGCGGCACTTCCGGTGACCGGCTGCTACATGATTACGGATACTACACCCTCAACAACATCCCCGGAGGAAGCGCGGGCGGTGGTGCTTCCGGTAATGGTAGCGTCCTGGCCGAAGCGGCGAGCCCCAAGCGCCCGCTAGAAATGCCAGCCGCGTGGAACGGTAAGGCGGACGCGGAAATCCTCCTCGAAACGGTCAAGGGCATGCAGTACAAGCAGGAGGTGCTTACCGTAGGTGCCGGCCAGCGCGTCAGTCTCACGTTTCGCAACCCCGACGATATGCAACATAACTTCGTGCTTACCAGTGGCCGGAAAGCTGATGCCGTAGGCGAACGGGCTGCCACGCTCGGTATTAAGGGCCCGGCGATGAACCACGTACCCGATATGCCCGAGGTGCTCTTTCACACCCGGCTCGTAGAGCCAGAAACGGCCGAAACGATCTACTTCACCGCGCCGGCGAAGCCGGGGATTTACGAGTACGTGTGTACCGTTCCCGGTCACTACACCATCATGCGGGGTGTGCTGCGCGTAACCGAAGGTGGTTCGCTATCCCGCTGATCCCGCGTGGCGGGCCTTCAAAGCATCTTCCCTCAGCCTCCGCAGGAACGGGCTGGCGAAAATGAAGTCCTCCAGCGTCTGATTATCCGATTCTAAGACCATACTCTTATCCCCCCTCCAGGCTACGTGCCCGTCCTTCATCAGGAGGATGTTGTCGCCGATGCCCATCACGGAGTTCATGTCGTGGGTATTGATCACCGTGGTTATTCCGTGGGTATTCGTCAGGTCGCAGATAAGCTCGTCGACGAGGATGGACGTCTGTGGGTCCAGGCCGGAATTCGGCTCGTCGCAGAAGAAATAATCGGGCTCAAGTACCAGGGCGCGCGCGATGCCGACCCGCTTTTGCATACCACCGGAGATCTCACTCGGAAAGCGCTCGTTGATGCCTTCCATATTTACCATTTCCAAGCACTCGTCTACCCGGGCTTTTTTCTCTTTGAGGGTCTTGCGCGTAAACATGTCCATCGGGAAGCGGATGTTCTCACCGACCGTCATGGAGTCGAAGAGCGCGTTGCCCTGAAACAACATACCGACGTTCATACGGATGGTGCGGAGTTCTTTGGCATCCAGCTTAAAGATGTCGGTATCGTTGTAAAAGACGCTTCCCGACGTCGGCTCGAAGAGTGCGATGAGTAGCTTCAGTAGCACCGTCTTACCCGCACCCGAAAGCCCGATGATCAGGTTGGGTTTGCCGGCGTAAAACTCGGTGGTTATCCCTTTCAGCACTTCGTTCTCCCCAAAGCTCTTATAAATATCTACCGTACGGATCATGAGCGTGAAGTTAGGTGAGGAGCAGAGCAATGATGAAATCGAACAGCAAGATCAGTACGTTAGATACCACGACGGCACTCGTACTGGCCTCCCCCAACTCGATGCTACCCCCCTTGACGTAATACCCGTAATAGCAACTGATACTGGTTAGTAGGAAGGCAAACACCGCTGCTTTGACGAACATGATACGCACGTACTTAGCTTCGAAGAACGAGCGTAAGCCCAACACGTACTCCGTATGCGAGAGTTGGCCGGGTAAGACCGTGGCGAGGTAACCCCCGATTACGCTGACGAAGGCGGAAATGGCCACCAGGCAGGGGATCATGATAACGGCGGCTATAATCTTGGGCATGATCAGGTAGGCCGCCGTGTTGACGCCCATGATCTCCATCGCGTCGATGTGCTCCTTTTGCCGCATCCCCCCGATCTCGGCCGCCAGGTTCGAGCCCACCTTACCGGCTAGCACGAGGCAGGTAATCGTAGGCGCCATCTCGATGATGGTGATATCCCTGACGATGTACCCAATGTAGTAAGACGGTATGAAGCTATCCCCCAGCTGATCGGCAAACTGTACCGCGGTCACCATGCCGATGAAGACGGAGATGAGCAGCACGATAAAAACGGAGCCGACCCCGATTGCATCCATCTGCCGTATGGTCTCTTTGTAGTACATCGAAAACCGCTCCGGCCGGGCGACAGCTGATTTCAACAGCAAAAAATACTGGCCGAGTTGGTCGAAAAGGTTGACTACAAACATGGAGTGCGCAGGGTTCGGGGTAGAACGTGATAGGTTGACGAAGGGTTTAGGTGCTCCTTAGCGGTTGGCCTATCGGTCCGTTCGCCGCTATGACACAACAGATTTGCAGACCGATAAGGCCGCTCACTCTCCGGCCACGAACTGAAACGCGCCCGCGTCGGTAGAATCGGCAAAGCGTTCGTTACCGAGAATGTCTTGCGCGAAGGCCGGCAGGAACACGCCACGGCTGCGGGCGACGCTTAAACTGTCCAGGTGGTAATCGTTTTCGCGCGCATCCTGGAATAGCGGCTCTTCTAAGTCGTAGTTGACGCAATTCGTACAAATCCGCTCGTAAAAGTCAGCGTACAAACCGTCTTCGTCGGTAAGGAAGCGCTCGTCGGTGCGTACGACCGAGTTCGTGATACGTACCTCGAAGGTGCCGGCCTCTCCTCCCCGGAAGATATCGAACAGGCCAATCTCGGCGTTGCTACTGCCCGCAACCACGGAGTTATTGACGGTCGCATCTAACGGGGCGGCGATGCAGTTATCGCCGTCTTCGTCGCAGGTGAAGTTGGTCAGTACCAAGGCGGAAGCATCCACGCCGTAGCTGGCCAAGGTGGTGTGGATCATATTTAACCGACCTCCCTTAATGAATTGGACCGTATTGCCAAAGTTGCTGTGAAACAAGGAGTTACTAACGTTGACCTCCGCTTGGTAAGCGGATACCGCGGGGCCGCCGGCGTAAGCGATCGTACTGTTTTCGATGGTTACCTCGGCCGTGCTGTCGAGCGTGACCCCGGCGATGCTGTTCAGGATTTCCGTGTGCTGAATGAGGTTGCCACGGCTGCCCGCCCCCAGTACGATGCCCCGGTACTTGGCCGGGTCGTCCCGAAAGCGCTCTTCCAGCCGGTCGGTACTCACGACGATCGGCTCCTCCAGCGTACCGATCAGCTCCAGGCGACCGGATTCGGTGGTGAAGATGATGCCGTCATTGAAAAACCCGTTCCCACCAATCTCCGGGTTGCGCTGCACGCCGCCGTGTACGTAAATCTTCGTACCCGCTACGGCCCGAACCGTGCAGTTGTCGATGATCATGGACCCGAATACGACGGTCGGTAGATCGTTCGGCAGGACCACGGTGCCCCCGTTGCAGTTGGGCCATCCGGAGAACTGGCCACGGTTGAATCCGAATACGTAGTTGGCGTTTTGCCCGAAAGACATCAGGACGATGTCGTTACTATTGTCACCCGTCTCGAATAGCAGACGATCTTCGGCCAGGAAGGGGCTAGTTACCTCCGGTTCCGTCGGGTCGACGAGCACCTCCACGAAAACGAAGATGCTGTCTCCACCCCACACGACTACGTCCCTGGCTTCCGGCCCGGAAAAGCCATCGATGTTGAAGCTGTAGTCGACGCCGGTGCGCCCTTCCACGTACACGCGGTCGATGGTAACCGGGTCCGCGGCATCGTTGTAGACTTTCATGATCTGCGTCGCGCTCCCCCGCGCGGCGAAGACGGTGTCGAACATAACCGTATCGGTGCTGAACCGAAGGTTTACGTCGTTGCCGCTGACGAAGGTTACCTCGTTATCGCAGCTACTTACTGCTATAAGTGCAGCAAACAACAAAAAGGGTAGGGCGCGGAGCAGTAGTAGGTGCATCGAAGAGGTTCAGACGGGGTGCAATTCTAAACGTAAAGATGCCACTAATATGGCTTTCATTACGTCAGGCGTTTGTCGCGACGGTTATTCGAGCCGGGTATCGCGCATGGCGGCGGCAACGTTGCGGTCCAGCGCTTCGTGGGCGAGCGGGGTGGTGTACTCATTTAAGGCCGCCAATCGGGCGTTGATGACGTCCTTATCGTCCCCGGCTACGGCCGTAGCGAGTCGATCCGTGTGTTGACGGATTGCCGTCACTTGCTCTTCGACTAGCCAGCCGGCGTTCTGATCGATGAATTTCTTGGCACTCAGCAGTACGTTGCCGGCTTCGTTGCGTGCCTCCACCAGTGCGCGTTGCCGGATGTCGGATTCCGCGTTGGAGATGCTATCGATAAGCATTTCGGCCATCTCTTCTTCCGTAATACCGTACTGGCTTTTGATCGTCACGGTCTGGCTCTGCCCGCTCCGGTGTTCCATGGCCTTTACGCGCAGGATGCCGTCCGCATCGAGGTAGAACTGTATTTCGATCTGCGGGATGCCGGCGGGCATGGGGGGGATGTCGCTCAGGATGAACTCCCCCAGCTTCCGGTTGTCCTTCACCAGATCGCGCTCGCCCTGATACACGGCGACCTTGAGGTTCTTTTGCCCGTCTACGCTGGTGGTGTACTTCCGGCCTACCCGGGTAGGTACTTTGCTATTGCGCGTGATGATGGGGTCCATCAACCCCCCGACCGTTTCGATACCCAGCGATAGTGGCGTGACGTCGAGTAGTAGCACGTCTTTCTGATTGCCGGCCAGTACGTCGGCCTGGATGGCGGCACCCAGGGCAACGACCTGATCGGGGTCCAGATCGTTGTTGACTTCCTGGCCGAAGAAGTTGGATACTTGCCGTTGTACGAGTGGTACCCGGGTAGATCCGCCCACCATGATGACGTGGTCGATGGCTTGTTTTTCTAACTCAGCGTCTTTTAGGGCGAGTTCGCAGGATGCAAGGGTCCGTGCGATCAGCGGTGTGAATAAGCGATCGGCTTCTTCGCGGCTCAATTCCAATCGGACCTCCCCGAAGAGAACCGTGAATAGACTATTTTGGCCGAGGTGTTTCTTAGCCTGCTCCCCTAACAATCTTATCTCCCCGCGCTCCGCGCCCCCTTGTAAATCAAGGTCATAGGTGTTGACCCAGTGATCGACGATCGCCTGATCGAAATCGTCTCCGCCAAGGAAAGTATCTCCGTTGGTCGCCAGCACCTCGAAGATGCCCTGCTCGATGCGGAGTAGGGAGACGTCGAACGTCCCGCCCCCGAGGTCGTATACGGCGATCGTTCTGCCTTCGTCTTCCTCCTTCAGGCCGATGCCGTAGGCCAGGCTGCTTGCCGTCGGCTCGTTGACGATGCGCAGTACGTCCAGCCCGGCCAGCTTCCCGGCGTCCCGCGTAGCCTGCCGTTGGCTGTCGTTAAAGTAAGCCGGTACGGTAATTACGGCGCGGCTCACCGTGGTGCCCAATTCCGCCTCAATTCTCGACTTTAAAGACCGCAGAATATAGGCCGACAATTCGATGGGGCTATAGTAGCGATCGTCACCTTCGGCCTGTGGTACGGCAATCTTAACGAGGCGCTCCTCGTCTTCGTCGATCACCCGGTAGCCGAACCGTGATTGAACGGCCGACAGATCGCCGTAGGATTTGCCGAGCAGCCGCTTTACGGAATAGATCGTTCGGGCGGGGTCGCTGGTCAGGTAGGGTTTGGCCCGGTCACCGACCACTACGCTACCGTCTTGCGCAAAGTGAACGATCGACGGGACGAGAACGCTCTTGCCGTCCGGCCCGGCGACGGCCTCCGCTTTGCCTTCCCGTACTATGGCGACCAGGCTATTCGTCGTGCCGAGATCGATACCGACGATGGTCTCGCCGCGGGAGCCGACGGCCGCGTCGTCTTTTACCGTTCCTGCCTGAAGGTCGATACTGAATTTTGCCATGAGCTGGTGGTGGGGGGTAGGTCAGGGCGGGTAACGCCGGTGCGGGGGCGGAGGTTGACGATCTACTCCACTTCCAGGGCGGCGTACTGCGCGCTCAGGCGCTCGGCCGACCCCGGTTCGCCGGTGCAGGCGACACTCAGCGCCTGGAAGTCAACCGGTTGCGGAACGTGCCGGGCAATGCGGTGTAGGATCAGATCGAAATAGAGTTCCTCGACCTCCTCGAGCGTGCTTACATCGGTGCGGAAACCGATCTTATCGTCACTACCCGGGCTGAATAGATAGCACTTGAAAAGCACCTGTCGAATCTTCTTGGCGTCCGTAATGGTGGCGTGGGGGACGTCTCGGTGCAGTTGTAGCAAGCATTCGTCGTCCAGCTCCTTGAAGCTCGCAAATCCATCCGGGTCCTGTACGAAGGCCGCGTAAATGTCGACGCCGATCCACATCAGCTCCGGGTTTGGCAGGCGCAAGCCCTGTTGCACGCTCATCCGCCGGTACAGCGAAATTAGCGGCTGCCGGTTGCTTTGACCCTGCGGGTGGCTGCGCGAAGGAGTCGGCGCCGCGGACTCCTGGAGGGAAAACTCGTATTCCCGCGAGTCCTCGAAGCGCCGTGTTTCGAGTAGGTCGGACTGATCGAGGAGAAATTCACTAAAACTGTTGTACCCGAGGTGCTTTTCATCGAAGGCCGGGTCGATGGCGACCATCGCGGGCTTGATCCTTACCTGTTTAATCCAGGGGTAACCGGTACGCTGTTGCAAGGTACTTATGGCCTGAAGCAGGGTTGATCGGTCGGCCTCGGATAGTGAGGGTGCGTCCGCCCCGCCCCGTTTGACGCTAACTATATCGCCGTAGTCGATGAAACGGTCGCAAAGTTCCGCGACGGCCTGCGTATCGGCCGAGGTGACGTTGATGCCTATGACTTTCAGGCCGGCCGTCTGAGACTTACGCACCATCGGGGCCAGGCGATCGGTGATGCCGAGAAATATCACGCCGTTTATGCCGTCCACCATAGGCGTGCGCTTCATCCATGTTTCCTGGTAATTGCCCAATCTGCTCGATTGGCTACGGCTGCGCGCGAATAGTTGAATAGGTCGTACATTGTACTGCATCAGGGCGCTGGCGTAGACACCAAAGTACTGCCAGTCAGCTACTGCGTCGTGCCAGCTTTCCTCGGTCTGTTCGTTGATGCTTTCGACGATCGCCGCGATGTTGATGACGGGGGGGTGGGCATCAGCTTTGAAGCGACGGAACCAGTTCGGTCCGTACTCTAACTCCATGATGGTGTCATGCAGTGTCTCAAAGTCCCAAACGGCCAGCGTGCGGGGGGGGATGTCGACTAAGGGGTTAATGGTCACTGCTCAAAATTCAAAGTGCAAGTTACAACAAGATAGTTGTAATTTGCTGATTGCACTATGATGTTGAAACAGCAAATGCCACGATTGTTCAACCGGGGCATTCGCGCGCGCTATAAGGAGAATAGCGTAAACTTAACGGGCAGTTAGCCTAACAGTATGTAGTTATTTCTCTGGATAAAAAGCCCTATATGTAAGCTTAGGCTACACTGCGTTCGCGCATGGCCTCCTCGTACATTTTCTGCAGCTTTTTGCGGGCAAAGAATATGCGCGACTTTATGGTACCGAGGGGGCTACCGAGCTGCTCGGCGATCTCGTCGTATTTGTAGCCTTGGAAGGCCATCAGGAAGGGGACGCGGAAGTCATCGGGTAAGCGGTCGACCAACTCCTGCAGTTCGTTAAAGGTAACGTCGTTCTCGCCGTCGTTCAGGACCGTCTTGTTACCGCTATTGATGTAGTAATTATTCGGCGTCTGGTCGATGATCAGGTTTCGGCGGACGCGCTTGCGGTAGTTGTTGATAAAGATGTTCCGCATAATGGTGACCGCCCACGCTTTGAAGTTGGTACCGGGGTTATACTTCTCGGCGTTCGTCATGATGCGCAACGCGGTGTCCTGATAAAGGTCTTCCGCATCGTTCATGTTACCGGTAAGCTTCAGACTGAAAGCCCGCAAACTATTGGTGATCGTGCTGAGTAGATCCTGGATCTCACGTTGTTGTTCTTGGGTAGCTTTCATGGTTATTTTCTTTGGGTGTAAAAAATATTGACAAAAATAGGCTGCAATAGGCCGAATTGCAAACAGCCTTCGTGTCATATTCTACCAGTTACCTACAAATTCTGTACCAGCAACCATAGATTTGGACTAAAACGCAAATATTCTTTACAAATTTCAACCTGGGGCGCGCCGGGCTTGTAAACGATTTCACAATACACTCACTCACCGTTATATGGCTACCGTGCCCGCCGCAGAAATAGAAGCTCCGACGCTACCCAACTTTATCGCCGCTAACCTGAAGGTGCTGCGCAAGGAGCGCGGCTGGTCTCAGACGGAACTCGCCGAGCGCGTCCACCTCAACCGCGGCAACATTGCCAGTTATGAATCGGGTTGCGCCGAGCCTAGCCTGTGCAAAACCCTCAGGATCAGCCAACAGTTCGGAATCAGCGCCCGCGACCTGATCCGGCGCGACCTCTCCGACGCAGAAGAACTCACGCTGGCCCGCCTCGCGCATACGGAAGATGAGCGCGAACGCCGAGAACGCATTACTGCTTTCCGCACGGACGCCGGTGCGTTATCGGACCTGGTCACTTCCTCCCGCCGCCTCTTCGACTACCGTAGAAAGAACGTTGCGCAGCCCTGCCCGGAAGCCGATCAGCTGGCCGCTCACTACGAGCAACTCTTTCAGGTCACCAAGCAGCTACTTGACAACCACCGCGATCTACTCGGTGAGGTCGGTTGCCAGTGTGACTGATCGGCGCCATTGTGTCAGGCAAGTTTTTAAAAGATCCAACTGAATAGTTCGATGATCAGCCAAAAGGTGACCCCGATCATCAGTAGAATAGCTAACACCACCCCGGCTACCACCGGCCAGATACTTCCCTGGTGGCGGCCTTCCTCGTAGTACTCCCGCATCAACTCCGCGTTACGGTAGTTGGCTTTGTAGAAGAAGTCGAACACGTTACCGAGTACCGGTACCGCACCGATCGTAGCGTCCAGGAATACGTTGATGAGCATCCTTACGACCAGGCGGGGGCTCGCCCCGTGGCGGGCCATGGTAGCGATCAGCACCCCCGACATACTCAGCGATAGAACGTCACCGACCCCGGGGATGAGCCCCAGCACGAAATCCACCCCGAATCGTTGTTTGGTGCCGGGTACCCGGAACTTGGTATCCAGCACCCGGCTGAACGTGTCGACCCACTGTAGCTGGGGGTTTTCCCGCTGTCGTTCGGTGAGAATGGGTTCATCGGTAACTTCCTTAGTAATAGTAACGGCATCCATACTTGGCATAAACGCGGCGGATTCCCGGGGGTTTGCTATCGTTTCGCATGAGCTTATTGTACTTGGTACACTATCTTTGGGCGTATACCCTTATCATATTGAGCGCCGAGGCCAAATTCGATAACTTCTTCAAGTCCGCATTTACGGTCGACAACGTCATCTTCGGCTTTGATGAAGGCAACCTTAAGATCCTGCTCATTCGTAGAAATGAGGACCCCTACGACGACTACTGGGCGCTGCCCGGCTATTTCGTCGAGCAGGAAGAGGACCTGAAGCACGCCGCCGTTCGCGTCCTTCGGGAAATGACCGGGTTGGAGGACGTTTACCTGGAGCAGCTACGTACCTTCGGCAGGCCGGGGCGCCATGCCTTCGGTCGGGTCATTACGGTGGCTTACTACTCACTCGTCAAGATCGCCGACTTCCAACCCCGCGCCGCCGGGGTGGCGCAGGATGTTACCTGGTACACCGTAACCGACCTGCCGGATCTCGCCTTCGACCATTCCGATATCGTGAAGGTAGCCCTCGACCGCCTGAAACGCAGCATCCGCGTACGTCCGATCGGTTTCGAACTGCTGCCACCAGAGTTTACCCTCACTCAGCTACAGCACCTCTACGAAGCGGTCTGGGAAACCGATCTGGAAAAGCGAAATTTCCGCAAGAAGATACTGGCGATGGGGCTACTTCGTGATCTGGACAAATACCAGGAGGGCGTTGCTCACCGCCCCGCAAGACTCTTTGCCTTCGACGTCAACCGCTACCGTGAGCTACAGGAAAGTGGCTTCAACTTCGAAGTACGGGAAGGGCGACGAAAAGAGAACGGCTCCGACCGTACCTGAGCGGCGGCTAAAAGAAGCCCAGCCTCCAGGGTTTGTACCTGCTACCGACGAGGCTTACGTGTCGCTCGGATAGGCCGTCCCTAACGACCAGTATGCCTAAGGAAAACAGATCGATCGATGCACACACCGCCGGTGACCGCAAAGCGCGCTTCCAGGTATCTTCCGCCCGCGGGTTACCGTGGTTGCCCAAAACGACCACGGTAGTTTCCTTAGGGGGCCGATCGAGTATTCGCTGCAGCGCCGGACCGGCAGTTGCCGAGCGTAAATCGATCACGATCAGTAATTTTTGGGTGGGTTCAGTTTCTGGCGCAGAATCGGCGGTGGGTAGTGTATCGACTATGTGCGTGCGGGAGTCCGCCGCCAGCAGGTAACTACTTATGGGGTTGTCGGTCCGTCCCTCAACGTAGAGTAGGGTGGGGCGTAACCATAGGGATAGTCGGAACAACAGGCGACCGTCCTTATCCGACAGCCGCGCCGCGTCGTCCAGCAGTTTGTGTTTTCGGCTTAACTCGGCAAAGCCGTGATAGTACCGGCGGTCGCGGTAAACCTCTCCGATAAAGTCGACCAGGAAGGGGGAGTGAATATCGTAGCGGGTTACCGCCCCCCAGTACCACTTGGTTCTGGCGGTGAGGTAGTACGCCCAACCTGCACTCCGCTCGCTCATACCCCCGTGAAGGTAATCCAAGCTCCGGCGTTCGTTCACCCGGCCCGGCCGCCCGGCCGCCCTGTCAACCTGACACGATAGCGCCGGGGCGGTGGCCATGGCCTTACATTTGCACCCCTCCGTCAATGAAGAAATTTTTTGGAATGGGAAAGAATAAGAAAACCGAAGAACAAGTCGTCGACGAAGAACTATTAGCTGCCGCGGGGCTCGAACCCGACGGTCAGACCGTAGGTAACGAGATCGAAGAAGAACTGGAAGATTACCAGGAGCAACCCGCCCAGGCGGCCGACGATAACGCGGTAGCGGAACTGAATCGGCAGCTCGCTGAGAAAGACGATCGGCACTTGCGTCTATTCGCCGAGTTCGAAAATTACAAGCGCCGCAGTCAGCGTGAAAAGCTAGACTTGATGGAGACCGCCGGGAAGAAAACCATGGTAGCCATGCTGCCCGTCCTGGATGATTTCGACCGCGCCGTCAAACAAGCCGAAAGCGACCCCGACACCAAAAAAGTATGGGACAGCGGCGTTGGCTTGATCCACAAAAAGTTACTGAAAACGCTGGAAGGGCAGGGCCTGAAGCCTATGGATAGCACGGGGGAAGACTTTGACGCCGATCTCTACGAGGCCATCACCGAAATCCCGCACCCGGAGATGTCCGGCAAGGTCGTCGATACGGTAGAACGCGGTTACGCACTCAACGGCAAAATCATCCGCCACGCTAAGGTCGTAGTGGGTAAGTGAGTTTGCCGTGCGTCCACGCTACGGATGCACGCACTGTCTAACGTTTTGACGAAATGGCCGTGATCAGGCCCGTATTTGAGCAAGTATTATGGCTAAGAAAGACTATTATGAGATCCTCGGCGTATCGAAAGACGCCGACGACAACCAGCTGAAAAAGGCTTACCGAAAACTGGCGATGAAGTATCACCCGGATCGCAACCCGGACGATAAATTAGCCGAAGAAAAATTTAAGGAGGCCGCCGAAGCTTACGACGTGCTGGGGGATTCCGATAAGCGCGGCCGTTACGACCGCTTTGGCCACGCCGGCGTCGACGGGCAGGGCGGCTTCAGCGGCGGTGCCGGTGGCATGACGATGGAAGACATCATGTCCCAGTTCGGATCCATGTTCGGTAGCGGGGGGGGAGACTTTTTCGGTGGCGGCGGCGGCGCCCGGCGCCAGGCCAGGGGGGAGCGGGGCTCCAACCTACGGATCAAGGTAGCCCTGACGCTCGAAGAAATAGCCGATGGCGTCAGCAAACGAATAAAGGTCAAGCGACAAAAGGTCTGTGAGGTATGCGACGGAAGCGGTGCGAAAGACGCCAGCAGCGTCAGCTCCTGCCAAACCTGCGGCGGTGCCGGCGTCGTGCGTCAGGTACGCTCCACCTTCCTGGGGCAAATGGCCACCACGACTACCTGCCCTACCTGCTCGGGTAGCGGAACCGTCATCAAAGCTACCTGTGGTAATTGCCGCGGCGAAGGCCGGGAATACGGCGAGGATACCATCGAGGTCAACATACCCGCAGGCGTAGAAGCCGACATGCAACTTAGCATGCGCGGTAAGGGCAACGCCGGCCGCAGAGGTGGCCCCGCCGGTGATCTGCTCATTAACATCCAGGAGAAACCCCACGAATTTCTGCAGCGAGATGGGCAAAAGCTCATCTACGACCTCTACCTCAATTTTGCGGACGCCGCCCTCGGTACCTCCGTCGAAGTGCCCACCATCAACGGGCGGGTAAAGATCAAGGTGCCCGCGGGCACGCAGTCCGGCAAGATCTTCCGCCTGCGCGAGAAAGGCTTACCGGCCCTTCAGGGTTACGGAAAGGGGGATCAATTGATCCACGTCAATCTTTGGACGCCGAAAAAGCTTACGCGCGAAGAGACGGAACTGTTGGAACGTATGCGCGAGCTGGAAAACTTCAAACCCAAGCAGGAGAAGGGAGATAAGGGATTCTTTGAAAGGATGAAGGAATACTTCAATTGACCGGACCCATCCGCCGTTAGCCTTGCTATGCAGTTCATTCGCCTACATCACTACTTAAGGCCGCACCTTTTCGCCGCGACCGTGCTCCTCTGCGCGGGTTGCGGACCGACCGTTCTATACGAAAAGACAGCGCGGACGGGGCCGGCGGGGTGGAGCTATGCCGATACACTCTCCTTTGCATACGAGGTTCCCGATACGCGGCAAGCCTATGACCTGGAGATCATCGTCGAGCACTCCGTTGACTTTCCCTCCGAGAACTTCTACCTAAAGATATACACCGACCCGCCCAACGGCCGCCGGTCGGAAGAACGGATCAGCCTCGATCTGGCCGGAGATTTCGGGGCCTGGTACGGTGACTGCTCGGGGGGGCAGTCGTGCACCGTCAGCATCCCGATCCTCACCAATACCCGGTTTCAGGAACCCGGTAGCTACGGCATTACGCTGGAACAGTTTTCCCGGCAAGACCCACTACCCGGTATCCAAGGAATCGGCTTACGTTTGGTCGAAGCGGAGGGTACGGCGAACTAAGGTGGCTAAGCCCGGGGGCATCGCCTACTCCCTACGGCTCATCACCGGAATTTCCTTCATCACCATTTGCAGCGTCAGCGGCAGGCGACCTTCCAGTAGCGTAACCTTGCCACGCTTCATGCTTTCGATTACCGGGTCGGAATAGTGCCGTACGGTAACGAGCTCCAGCCCACGGTCTACGGTCGTATTGAACTCCGCGTCCACCAGCGCCCGGAAGCGCTCGATGCGATCGTCGATGTCGTTGACGACGATGTTAAAGCTGATGGCGGTGTTCTGCATCATGTTGACCTGCAAGCGCGTGGCCGTAATGTGGGTGAAGAGCAGACTGATGTGGTGCTCGGCTACGAAGGAGAAATCCCGCGTGCTGATGTTCACGAGGGCCTGCTCTCGCTCTACGGCCACCATGGGCGGGTAGCTATCCATACCGACATCCGAGATGACCGTCCCCTCCGCCTCCGGTTCGATGAAGCTGCGGACGTGTAACGGGATGTTCTTATTCTGTAATGGCTTGATCGTCTTCGGGTGAATGACCTTCGCGCCGTAGTAGGTCATTTCGATGGCTTCCTTGTAGCTGAGGCGATCGATCTTCGAGACGTTGTTGAAAAGCCGCGGGTCCGCGGTCAGTACGCCGGGCACGTCTTTCCAGATCGACATGCTTACGGCGTCCAGGCAGTAGCTGAAGATGGCCGCGGAATAATCGGATCCTTCCCGCCCAAGGGTGATCGTGAAGTTTTCGGTGGTGGAGCCGATGAAACCCTGGGTAAGAACGAAATTACTTTGGTCGAGTAGGGGAGGGACGAGACGGGCCACACGCGCCGTGGTTTCCGGCCATTGTACCCAGCCTTCGCGGTAGGTGTTGTCGGTGATCACGCAGTCGCGGGCATCTAACCAAGTAGTGGGTAGACCGGTTTGCTGAAGGTAAGCGGCTACGATGTGGCTGGAGATGAGTTCTCCCAGTGAGACGATTTGGTCGTAATCGTAGTCGTAATCGACGTTCGGCTCGTCTTCGAACACCCATTCGACGCTGACGAATAGATCGTTCAGGTTGGCATTCAGTGATGCGGGTACCTCCCCGAACAGTTCCTTAACGCTGGTGAAGGTCGTATTACGCAGTTCGTGCAACAGCTGCACCGCGCGCTCCCCCTCCCCGTTCCAGTAAGCGCCCGCAATCGCTTCCAGTGCATTGGTCGACTTACCCATCGCGGAGCAGATGACTACGATCCGCTCGTTCCTGTATTCTTCGAGGATGCTCGCGGCGTGTTTGATCGCTTCCGCATCCCTGAGGGAGGCGCCACCAAATTTGAACACTTTTATTGGGGAGGAAGACATATGTAAACTCTGGTTTCCGGGGGGGGGGGGTAAATACGAAGCGCGAAGATAATGCGGCCTCCGTCACATCAAAACTTACCGGGTGCACTACGGTAAGCGCTTAGCCGACCTACCCACTGCCCGCTACCCGCTACCCGCTACCTACTAAAACTTGGATGGCTTCCTACCCGCTAACTAAAAATCCAACCCAAGGATCCGCCGATTGGTCTCCGCGTCCGTCCCTGCATCCGCGAAGTCGTCGAACGCCCGCTCGGTTACCTGAATGATGTGCTCGGCGATGAAGGGAGCCCCCTCCGCGGCGCCCTGGTCGCTGGATTTAATGGCGCATTCCCACTCCAGCACCGCCCAACCGTCGTAGTCGTACTGGCTTAGTTTACTGAAGATGGCTTTGAAGTCGACCTGCCCGTCGCCGAGGCTGCGGAAGCGCCCGGCCCGCTCCGCCCAGCCGGCGTAGCCGGAGTAGACGCCCTGGCGGCCGGAGGGGTTGAACTCGGCATCCTTGACGTGGAAGGCGCAGATGCGCTCGTGGTAGATGTCAATGAATTCCAGATAGTCCAGGCACTGCAGTACGAAGTGGCTGGGGTCGTAATTGATCTGCGCGCGCGGGTGACCGCCGACGGCTTCGACGAAGCGCTCGAAACTGGTGCCGTCGAAGAGGTCTTCGCCGGGGTGGAGTTCGTAGCCTACGTCGACGCCGCATTCGTCGAAGACGTCGAGGATGGGTTTCCAGCGCTTGGCCAGTTCGCCGAAGGCTTCGTCTACCAGGCCGGCGGGGCGTTGCGGCCACGGGTAGAGGTAGGGCCACAGCAGGGCGCCGGAGAAACTGGGGTGAGCGGTAATGCCCATATTCCGGCTCGCCTTGGCGTTCCACTTCATCTGCTGCACGGCCCATTCCTGGGTAGCCTTCGGGTTGCCGGCCACCTCCTTCGGGGCGAAGCCTTCGTACATTTTACCGTAGGCGGGGTGCACGGCCACGAGCTGCCCCTGTAAGTGAGAGGCTAACTCGGTGATCGTAAGGCCGTATTCGCCGACCTTACCCTTCAGGTCATCGCAGTAAGCTTTGCTGCCGGCGGCCTTTTCCAGATCGATCAGGCGGCTATCCCAGGTAGGGACCTGGATGCCTTTGTAGCCCAGGTCGGCCATATATTTACAAATGCCGTCGAGGCTATTGAAGGGGGCTTCCTCACCCATGAACTGGGCGAGGAATATGGCGGGGCCTTGGATAGTAGTCATGTGGTTGTCGGGTTACGATTAAACTTTGGGGGGAGATCGACGCCGGAATATACAGCCTTACCGCCGGCCGTGCTTAGTTTTAGCGCCAAACTATCGCACCATGCAGGTTTCCGAATTATCCCCCGCCGAATACAATGACTACTACGCGGGCTACATCGCCAAAGTGCCCTCCCCCGACTTGGAGGACGCGCTGCGCCGGAGCGGGGAGCAGTTGGTCGACTACCTGCGTACCATCCCGCACGACCGGATCGACTACGCCTACGAACCGGGTAAATGGACCGTCAAAGAATGCCTCCAGCACGTAATCGACACGGAACGCATCTTCGCCGCCCGCGCATTGCGTATCGGCCGTGGGGATACGATCGATATGCCGGGCTTCGACCAGGACCGGCACATGGATACCGCGGAGGTAGAGCTCAGGGCCTGGACCGATATGATCGAGGAATTCGCCGTTCTCCGGCGGGCGAACCGTTTTCTATTCGCCTCCCTTTCGTCGGTCGATCTTGCCAGGGTCGGCAGCATGAGCGGCGGCAAAACGAGCTGCCGGGCGATCGGCTACATCATGTCCGGCCACGTGATGCACCACGTATTCCTTTACCGGGAGCGGTACGAATAGGCGCTAGTAGTTAGCCAGTACCGCCCTTCGGTGCAGTAGGAACTGATCGTCCGGCGCGTAGCCCAGGCCTTCATCGACGAATCGCAGCGCCGCGGCGTAGTCACCGGCCAGGAAGGCGTGGTAAGAAGCGGCCGTAAAGGCGGTTAACGTCCACAGGCTACGCTCTTCGCTGATGGTCAGGCTGGAGAGCGAAGCCCGAAAGTGGTCGAGGGCGGGTCGGGCCAGGTCCGGTCGGTCCGCATAGTAATGGTTGCGGATGCTCACCGCCTGCTCGCGCAGGTAGAGGTCGACGAATCGCTCGTGGGTGCGCAGAAAGGGGTACCGTTCCGTCAGCTCCCCCATCCGCTTCCGGAAGGCTGCACCGGCCAGTGGCTTACGGCGCAGTTGGGCTACGATCACCTCACCGAGGAGGAACTCAAGGCGCTCCTCGTCGGGCGCGGCGTAATGCAGGTCTTCCGCCACGGCGCGCGCGGCCTGGAATTGATCGGATTTGTAATAGTGGTGGAGTAACCGTAGCCGCTGTAGGAGCTCCATATCTTCCCGCCATTCGGCACTGCCGTGCGGCGCTCCGGCCAGGTAGTTTTTCAGGAGTTTACCCGTGCTTTTCGGGTCTCCACCCGCCAGTACGGTGCGTTGCTCCTCGTCGAACTTTTGCAGGATGGCGGCGGGCAGGTAGGCGTTATCCGGCGCTTCGGACCACTGCGAATAAAGCGTTGTCACGTCGCCGTCCAGGATCGGTTCGTCGGTGGTATTCAGTTGGGTATCCGCGGCTTTCAACAGTACCAGGAAGGGGGTACGATTTTCGTAGGTGAGCGCCCGCTCCGTGAGCCCGACGGCAACGGTGTAGTTACTGGCCCGGTAAGCGTGCTGGGCGGCCGTGTAGTACATGAAACCGGCCATCTGAGGGACCGTAAGTGGCGTTTCCGGGCGGTAATAATTTGCGTAGAAGTACGCCTCGCTTAGGCTATCGGTCAGTTCCGGAACGATGGTGGAGCGTAAGGCGGTCAGGTAATCGCGTCGAAACGCCTGCTTTTCCGCCCCCCGCATCCTTCGGTCCTCGGCGAAATCGTAGCGTACGTCGCGCCGGCCCGGATCGGCAACTACGAATGCACGGTAATGATCGACGCGGAACGCGTAGGCTACCTTATACTTCTCCAGGCAGAGCGCCGCCAGGATGGCCGCGGTGGCGTCGTTAAAGCTGTTCGACCGGAAGGCATCGAGTAGGTCGGCATCGGTTCGGTACGACCTGAAGTAGCGTTCGTGCAGGTGCTCTTGGATGCGTTTGATGCGCTTTTTCTTCCCCTTTCGGTGCACCCGTTCTTCGGCTTCGAGCTCCGTAAACAGGTCGTTGAGTTGCCGGTAGAGGAACTGTCGCTCGGTCGCTACCGCTTGCCCGTCGCCCGGCAGGAGCGTCCGCAGACGGGCGTAGAGATCGTCGTTAGCCGTTAGATTTAGGTTGGTCAGTAAGCAGCAAAGTGCTAGCAGCAGGCGCATGCGCAGCGGTTCTATCCCGAAGGTACGCTACAAATGTTTGCATGGCTTGCTATTAACCCCCCCAACACTGCACCTGCGTGCTCGCCAAAAATGGCTTAATTAATTATTGCGAGGACGCAGGTGCGAGGTTTTTGGGTTATGCAGGCAAAGTGTCCTCCACGGGCTTCGGTAAACGAAACGAAAGCAGTACCCCGATGCCGGCGGCAAAGAACAGGGCCAGCGTCAGTAGGCTCAGGCGCATGCTGCCCGTCATCAAATCCAGCGCGCCGAAAATGAAGGTGCCGAGTACGATGGCCAGCTTTTCTAATACGTCGTAAAAACTGAAGTAGCTCGTCACGTCATCGCGCGTGGGGATGAGCTTCGCGTAAGTGCTGCGGCTCAGGCTCTGAATGCCCCCCATCACCAAGCCCACCGCCGCCGCGACGCCGTAGAAAGTCGACTTTTCCTGCACGAAATACCCGGCCAGGCAAATCCCGAACCAAATCACCAGTTGAAAGATCAGGCCGACGCGGTTTCCGTACCGCTTACTCACGGCGGCGGCCAGGTAAGCACCCCCGATGGCGACGACCTGCAGGATGAGGACGACGACGATCAGTTCACTCGTCTCGAACCCGAGCTCTTTGGCCGCAAAGGTGGAGGCGAGAAAAATGACCGTCTGTACCCCCGCCGAATACAGGAAGAAGGCCAGCAGGAAGCGTACCGTCGGCCTGCTACCGCGGATGCTGGCGTAGACGCCGCGGAGTTCTCTCCAGCCCGCCGCGCCCATTTCCGCGAGGCTACCGGCGCGCTGCCGGCGGTCATCGGGCAATCTGGCCAGGCTGATCGCGGCGAAGGCCAGCCACCAGGCCCCGACGGTAAGAAAAACGATGCGCACCTTGAGCGTCCCCTCCTCCGGCAGCAGGAACCACGCCGGCTTTTCGACCATCGCCAGGTTAAGGACCAGCAATAAAACCGAGCCGACGTACCCCATCGCAAACCCCCGGGCGGACAGTTTATCAAAGCGATCCGGCGTCGCGATAACGGGCAGGAAGGCGTTGTAGAACACCAGGCCCCCGGCAAAGCCGATCAGCCCGAGGGCAAAGCCGGTGGTGCCCAGGCCGAGCGTACGCATCCCGTCAAAGAAGAACAACGATAGGCACGCCAGGCCGCCGATGGTGGTGAAGGCGCGTAGGAAAGTCTTCCGCCGCCCGCCCGCATCCGCGATACCCGACAGCCAGGGGGAGAGCACCGCGATGATGAGGTAGGAAAGCGTGATCGTCCAGGTAAGCCAGGAGCTGTTCGTAAACTCGACGCCCAGGAAGGAAAAGGTCGGGTCCACCGTACTGGTGAAGTAGGGGGGGAAGATGGCCGTGGTGATGACGAGCGCGAAAGCGGAGTTCGCCCAATCGAAGAGCGCCCAGCCGTTCATAATTCTTTTGTCGTTCAGGGGGTGGGCCGCGGCGGTTGCTTCCATTGCCGCCAAGGTAGGCCGAATTACGCGTAACCCAACGTACCTTGCCGGGGCCATGAAAACCGCAGTCTTCCCCGGCTCCTTCGACCCCATTACGACCGGCCACGTCGACCTCGTCCGCCGGGCCACGCCCCTTTTCGACCGCATCGTCGTGGCCGTCGGCGTGAACAGCCAGAAAAGATACCTCTTCCCCCTCGCGCAACGCATGAGCTGGCTCGAAGAGGTATTCGTCGACGAACCCAAAGTCGAGATCGCCAGCTTCGAGGGGCTGACGGCTCACTTTTGCCGGGACATCCAAGCACGCTACCTCCTGCGTGGGCTCCGTAACGCCAGTGATTTCGACTACGAAAAAACGATCTCGCAGCTCAACTCCATCGTAGGTGACGGCCTCGAAACTCTTTTTCTGATCAGCCGCCCGGCCTACAGCCACATCAGCTCCACCATCGTGCGGGAGATCATCAAGGGTGGGGGGGATGCTTCGGCGTTCTTGCCCGAAGGCATGATCTTACCTACGCAACAATCCTAGTAGGATGAGTAAAGTAAACCTTCAAGAGAGTTTCGATCGCTTCGCGGACCACTGGTCGCCCAAGGTCATTGGCGAAATGAACGGGCAGTACGTCAAACTCGCCAAGGTAGCCGGTGAGTTCGTCTGGCACGCCCACGCGGACGAAGACGAGCTGTTCCTGATCCAACGCGGTCGCCTGCACCTCGAATTTCGCGACGGCAGGGTCGTCACCCTCGGCCCCGGCGAGCTTTACATCGTGCCGAAGGGCGTCGAACACCGCCCCTACACGGATGACGGAGCGGAAGCCTGGGTAGTACTGATCGAACCCAAGGCCACCAAGCACACCGGCCAGGTAGTGGCCGACCTCACGCAACCCGACGTGGAATGGCTGCAATAGGCCCGTGGAAGCGATAACAAAAACCAGCGATCGGTGGTTAGCCAGTCAAACCTCCGCCCGTGCGCTTTCTTCTATCCGTTTGCTGCCTCCTGCTTCCGCTCCTGTCGATCGCCCAGTCCAGCGTTGAGGACTTCGAGTTGGGCGGCACCGCTCGCATCCTTAACGACGAGTGTATCCGCCTTACCCCGGACGCGGAGTACGCGAGCGGCTCGGCCTGGTACGAAAAAGCCATCGACCTGTCTAAACCTTTCGAGTTGACGGTCTGCCTCGTACTCGGTAAGAACGACGACCTTGGTGCCGACGGTATCGGCTTCGTCTTTCACCCTACGCCCCGGACGGGCTACCGCGGGGAAGGAATGGGCTTCGCCGGCCTCCGTCCTTCGCTTGGAATTGAGTTCGACACCTACCAGAATTATCACCTGGCCGACCCGGCCGAAGACCACGTTGCCATCATGGTCAACGGTCAACCCCACCACTACGCCAGCGTCGATGGCCCGAATCCCGTCCCCAATCTGGAAGATGGCAACAAGCATCTGCTGTGGGTGAACTGGGATCCGATCTACAAAAAGCTCACGGTTCAACTGGACGGCGTCGAACGTGCCAGCCTTTCGGCGGACATCGTCAGGGAGGTCTTCCTTGGTAACCCTACGGTCTATTGGGGGGTAACCGCGGCGACCGGGCGTAAGACCAATTACCAGGATATCTGTATCAAGAAGTTGGTGTTCGCCGAGGCTAAAGTGGATTAAACACCGGAAGCATTTGCCGTAAAAGGGACCGGGGTGCCCCCGTGAAGGAACACCCCGGTAACGGTCGGGTGGAAGACCGGAATTGAACCGGCGACCTCTGGAATCACAATCCAGCGCTCTAACCAACTGAGCTACAACCACCGTGTGGTATACGCGCTTCTTTCAGGTGAAAGTTGCGGGCGTCTGCCGAAAAGCTGCGCAAAGTTAACGGCTCGGTGGGGGATACCACAAATTTAAGGAAGGTATTTTTCCAAGGCTTTCCGCATGGCCGTTTGCAGACGTACCGCACTGGCGCGCGCCGCCTCCGCAAAGTCGCTTCCGTTGCTGGCGTAAAGGATGCCCCGGCTGGAATTCACCAATAAACCGCAATGATCGTTCATGCCGTAGCGGCACACCGCGTCAAGGTCACCGCCCTGGGCGCCGATGCCGGGGACGAGGTAAAAATGATCGGGGGCGATCTTACGCAGGTCGGCAAAGCGGTTCGCCTGGGTGGCGCCGCATACGAACATCAGTTGATCCGGGTGGCCCCAATGCATGGTGCGCCGCATCACCTTCTCAAAGAGGGGTTCGCCACCGTCTTGCGCGGTATGCTGAAAATCCTGACTGCCCTTGTTGCTGGTGAGGGCCAGTACGATCGTCCACTTGTCCTTCGTCTCCAAAAACGGAGCTACGGAATCTTCCCCCATGTAGGGGGCTACGGTGATGGCGTGGCCCCCCAGCGTTTCGAAGGCAAACCGTGCGTAGTAGCGGCTGGTGTTACCGATGTCACCCCGCTTGGCGTCGACGATGGTGAAGTGATCGCCGCCGATGTAATCCAGGGTTTCCTTCAGTACGCGCGTACCGTCGAGCCCGAGGGCCTCGTAGAAAGCGGTGTTCGGTTTGTAGGCCACGCAGAGGTCGCGCGTCGCATCGATGATGGCGCGGTTGAACGCCAGCACGTCTCCGTTCAGGTGGCCGGGTATTTTTGCCGGGTCGGTATCCAGGCCAACGCAGAGGAAGCTCTTTTTTTCCTGGATGCGTTGAAAAAGTTCGGCTCGGTTCATTCGGCTGGGGTAAAGGGATAGATGATGCGCGTTCGGAAAGCGTCGCGATCCTTGGTGTCGTCCGGCCCGACGATGTATTCTTCGATGCTGGGGCCGGCCGGCGTGAGGCCCCTAGCCCGTAGGGCCTCCCCCAAAGCCAGGTGGTAGGCCGACAGCCGGTCGTAGGAGCCGGCGAACTCTACCGCCAGGGCAGGTTGGGCTTCAAAGCTGATCGTCACGTACGGCATCAATTCGGTACCCCCTTCGACGGGGAGGGCGACGGCGGCGTCCGCGTACCCCTGGTCGACGTCCCACTCATAGAACAAACCGGTCATCGGGCCGGCGGCTTCGACCGAGGCGCGGGAGGCTTTACGACGTAGGGAGTCCGCTTCGATGGCCAGAAAGCCGGGTACGTCCTGCAGGCCGAGCTCCTGACGGAAGATCAGGTAGGAGCGTTTCGGAAGTTCGACCTCGGCGATATCCAGTGACAATAGCTGGTCGGTGGTGTCTCCTCCGGCAACTTGCCTGTCGACGTCGACCACCTCCCCGGTTTGTTGGCAACTAGGTAGGAGTAGCAGGACGTAGAAAGCCAACGAAAGGGTGAATCCGAGCGGCGTAGTTCGCATAGCCGAGTTTTTGCGTAAGGTAACTCGCCTCAGAATTTAGGGCAAACTACCCGGCCCCGGTACCTGGCGGGCTGTTGGTAGATGGCGCTGAGCTCCCAGCCCCCGCGGCCGTTGGTGGTCGTAGCTAATCGACCGACCGTGATGTCATAGTTGACGGCGAACTGTACCCGCTCCGTTTCCAGACCTACGGAGAAAATAGCCGCGTTGGGCCCGAAGCCGTTGCCACTAAGGTTACTGCCCTGGAGCCACAGGCCGGCGCGGAGGGCGACCTCGCGCCATTCCCGCTGGGTGTAGCGTACGTAGCTTCCTAACAATGCATCGATCGACGGGCCTTGTAGCATCACCCTGGCGGAGGGCAACAGGCTCATCTCTCCGGTACCGAGGGGTAGTTCACCGCCCCCGTGCGCTACGTAGCGTACGTCCAGCTGATCCGACCGGTCGGGTAGGGGAGATACGTTGGGTTGATTCAGGTGATAGGCGGCGACACCACCGTAAGCACCCATGCGCTCCCCGAAACTGCCGAACCAGGTGATGCCGGCGTTCACGTCCAGGTATCCGCCGGCGCCTTTGCCGGTGAACGTTTCTCCACTCGCCAGCGTGCGGTCGATGTAGGCCTCCCGTGAGCTCGGGTCAACGAAGTACTGCTCGGAGAACCACAGCTTGGTCAGGTCGTACCCCCGCTGGCCGAAGCCCGCCGATACGCCGCCGGCCAGGTACTGCCCGATGTTGCGCCGCCGGCTCCCCGTCAACTGCTGTTGGTAGCTAAGGCTGAGTAAACTTTGCGTTCGGCTGAAGTCACTGGCCGGGGCATCGTCCCGCTGCACCTGCGCGCCGAATCCGAAGTAGTTACCCGGGCCGGCGGGGCGGCGAAACTCGATGCCGGCGGCGTAGCTGCGGTAGCCGTCCGCCCCCGGCAGTGAGGTATATAGCTCGCGGTAGTTGGCCGTCAACCGCATCTGCCCGGGCATGACCCCCGTTAGTGCCGGGTTGATCAACTGAGGGCTTGCCGTCATATTCGTATACCTTGCATCCTGCGCACTCGCCCAGGTAAGGGAGCCGAGCAAGACCAGCATCAAAAGCGCCGAACGAAGTTGGGTAAAGTCAGTCATGTTGGTGCTGGGGTTAGCGGATCAATGTCGTCTGGCCGGAAAGGGTCTCGCGGGAGAAGTCGTCGTGGATGACCACGAGTTTATAGAAATAGACGCCGGCATTCAACTTCCCACCCTTGTCGGTACCGTCCCAACCGCGGTCGCGGTCGTTCACCTCGAAGCCACCATCCTCGAAGAGGAGGTTCGTCCAACGGTCGTACACCTGGAAGCTTTCCACTAGGGTACCGGGCCGGCCGTGCACGATCAACTTATCGTTCCGGTTATCGTCGTTGGGGCTAAAGCCCGTAGCTACGGCCACCTCACGGATCTTACGCACGCTGATGCGTACCCGGTCTTCGGCTACGCAGCCGTTGCGGTCGATGGCGACCAGGAAGAAATCGGTTTCGAATTGGGGGTAAACGAACGGGCGCTGGCAGAAGATGCTGTCGATCATCGGCAGCAGCCCGCAGCGGGCTAGGGTAGGCGCCGAGGGCTGCCACTCGTAACGCACGCCGCCCTGGCCGCCACTTACCACCGGATCGAGCCGGATGCTGTCACCGAAGATGATGGTACTGTCGATGCCGGCTTCAACGGAGTATTCCAAACCGTCCTCGACCGTTACGGGGGCGGTGGCCACACACCCGTTGGCGTCCGTTACGGTAACTCCGTAGGTGCCGGCGGCCAGGCCGAGCACTACTCCGTTGCGGCTGCTGCCGCGGCCCGTAAAATCGTAGAGGTAAGGCTCCGTGCCGCCGCTTGCGTTAATGTCGACCTGGCCGCTGAACCCACCCAGGCAAAGTACGGAATCGGCCATGGGGGTAGTAACCAGCGGAAGCGGCTCGTTGACGGTGTAGGTGGTGACGGTCGTACACCCGTTGGCGTCCGTAAGCGTAAGCTCGTAATCACCCGCCGGGAGGGCGCTGACTTCGGGGTCGCTAGCGCCGCTACTCCAAGCGTAGGCGTAGGGTGGGGTACCACCGGTGCCAGCCGCGCTAAGCGTGCCGTCCGCTTCGCCATTACAGCTCACGTCGGTCACTTCGGCTGCCGGCTGGAGAGTGTCGGGTTGGGTAATCACCAGGGAGGTGTCGATGGAACACCCGGTCGGGTCGGTGACGCGTAGGCCGTATTCGCCGGCGGGCAGGCCGGTGACCGCTAGAGTACTTCCGCCCCCCGCTTCCGGTTCCCACTGTAACGGTATAGGGCCCCCCGTTCGGGCCGCTTATATCCGAGATGGTCAAGCCACCGTTCGACTCCCCGAAACAAGCCACACGGGTGCTCGTGGAAGCAAACGTGATTGCGGGCGGGACGGGAATGAAGGCTTCCGCCTCCGCGATACAGCCCCGGTTATCGGTGACCGTGACGGCGTAAACGCGCCCGGCCGGGAGGTCGGATAGGGTGGTGGTGGTAGCCCCGTCGTTCCACATCACCGTGTAATCGGCCGCCTCCGTACCACCGCCGCCACTCGGGGTGACCCGGATGGTGGCGTCGTCGCGATCGTTACAGGTCGGTTCGGTAAAGTCCAGTTCCGCTTCTACGGCGGGAAGCTCGTCGAGGAAAATACTGATTTCTTGGGTACAACCACCGGCGTCGGTTACCGTGACCGAGGCATCGCCGCCCGGAAGCATGGTCGCCGTCGGCTCCGTCTCGGCGTTACTCCACAAAAACATATAGGGCGGGGTACCTCCGGTCGCAGTGACGGTAGCGACGTTCATGGCCGTACCCGCGCACCCCAGTATATCCTGAGCGATACTGAGCGTCACCGGTTCGGGTGGTTCTTCGACGGTGAAGTCAGCCACCACCGTACAGTTGGCGGCGTCCGATACCGTAAGGGAGTAGTCGCCAGCCAGGAGGCCGGTCAGTCCTTCCCCTTCGGTGCCGGTACTCCAGGCATAAGTGTAGGGTGGAGTGCCGCCGCTCACGATCGTCGACACGCTTCCATCCGCGCCGTCTTGGCACGCTACGTCGACAACCGTCAGGTCGACCAGCAGTTCTTCGGGTTCGGTGATCGTTTCGGTAAAGGTTGCGCTACAGCCTTCCGCATCCGTGACGACCAGGTTATAGGTGCCGGCGGCAAGGCCCACCGCCGAGGCGGTAGTCTGACCGGCGGGGTCGTCCCACTGGAACGTATAGCCGGGGGAGCCGCCGGTGACTTCCATCACGTTGATCGCGCCGGTGGACTCACCCGTACACGCAACTGATACGAGCTCGGTGCCGATAAGTGTAATCTCGTCCGGGGTGCTCAGGGTTACTTCCAATAGCTGCATGCACCCGAGGGAATCCGTTGCGGTATATACGTAGGTGCCGGCGGCCAAACCAGTACGGGTGATGTTGCCGTTAGTGGGGTCGTCCTCCCAAGCTAGGATCAGGGCACCGCCGGAGTCGCTGACATCTATACTAATCGAGCCGGTCTCCTCCCCGGGGCAGGCAGGGTTGGTCTGTTCGAGGAGTGTCAGCACTTCGAGCACACTCGTCTCGACGGTCACCGTAGCCTCGCGGGTACAGCCGGCGGCGGTCGTGAGCGTCAGGGTATATTCCATGATGTCGTCGTCGGGCACGATGGTCGGGTTCGGACAGTCCGTACAGGAAAGACCGCCCGTCGTAGGTGCCCAACTGTAAGTAATGCCGAAGTCGTACCGTAGCGAAATACTCCAGCCGATCAGCCTGGATACGTCGTTGCCCGCCGCATCCCACGCCCGCAACGTCCAGTTCCCGTTCGTATTGACGCCGTTGAAAACGGACCAATCCCCGCCCGCCGCGGCAAATTCACCGGTGTAGGGGGAGGAGCCGCCGGCGATGTCGGTCGTGCTGCTCGGCGTAAAACAGGTACCGGTAAGCACGTCTCCCGTACCCCCGGTGTTCTCGATGAGTAGCAACCGGCTCCCACCCGGGCTTTCCAGCTCGAAGGTTACGTCGGCGAGGTCCCCGGTGTTGTCATACTCGATGCAAACCGACTGGATATCATTCGTCGCGCTACCGACTTGCGCCGGCCGGTGGTCGGCAACCGTGATGGTATTGGTGTAAGCGCCGTCGGCATCCGGAAAGACCGCGTTGCCGATCGCATCGTAAGCTACGCTCTCCCAGGTAATCAACGTATCGGGAGGTATGGCGGTGGAGTAATCCACCGAGCCCGAATCCCCCTCGCAGATGGTCACGGTCTGGTCCATCAGCTCGGGCAAATCGGTGCAACCGGTACAACCGTCGGCGAAGGGGGAGGCGACCTGTAAGACGTAGGTAGTATCGTAGGTGCACGAGGAGGCATCCTCGGTAATGATCCGAACTTGCCGGGGCCCGGGGTTGTCGGTATTGACGGTCGTTGCCGTCGGGCTACTGAAAGCGTACACCCCGTTGTCTTCCAAGGTCTTATCGACAATGGGGATGCTGAAGGTGATGGGGCTCCGGAAAAGCGAGGAGCTGAACTCGATCGACCAGTTATAGATGGTGCCATTATCCTTTTCGAGGTAGTCGATGACGTTGAGCGACCACTCTCCGTTAAGCGGGCAACCGGCGAGATTGCTAAAGGGCCCATCCTGCGGCCGGTAGTCGATCTCAGGCATGGGGGTTTCCTCCGGGATCCTGTCCTGCTCGACTACCTGCACCATGGTGCGGGGCGCTTCTGACGTCCAGCAATAAAGGCCGGGCGGGTCGGGGGTGACGGTCTCCCGCTCACCCCGGCCGAGTTGCTGGCGGGATACGATATCTTCGCGGTCGTACCGGTGCAGGAAGAGGCGCGTCTCGTCGGGGCACTCCAGCCAGATGTCCAGGTCACCCAGGAAGGAGTGCTCGATGGTTGCGCAGACTCGCGTGATGCCGGCGCCGCTCTCCAGGGTCTGGTCGGATCCGAAATTGGTGAATTCTAGCGGGCTGCGGAATAGGATGTTTCTCTCGTCGGGCAGCAGCACTAGGTCGGAAAAGGTCTGGGTTTCGGCAAAGGCAAAGGTTTGCGGGGTAGGTTCGTTAAAGACTACCGTGCCGCTGGCCCCGTCTATATCTACAATGAGGTCTTCCCCGGGGCAGACGGTGCCGCTTCCGTCTTCGATTTCGCCGTAGATGGGGGCGGCGGATACCCGCACCAGCTGAACGATCCGGAGTTCGTTCTGGCAACCGGCCCGATCGACCACCTGCAACTCTACGGTGTACCCGCCGGGCTCGGCGAAGGGGTGGGTGACGGTAGTTCCCTCGTCAGTAGAGCCGTCCTGAAAACTCCACCGGAACTCCGAGGTAGCATCGCTTTGATCGTAAATAGTACCGTTTTCGGGATAGTCCGCCCTGGCGGTAAAGGTTATGGGATCGCCGGGGCAAACGTCGATGAAGTCGATCCCGTCTACATTAGTGACGGGCGGGTCGGTGCTCACAATCGTCGGCAGGATGGTCTGACACGCCTGGACACAACTGACCGAGGCCGCCCAGCCGGAGCCGGAGCCGCGGGGCTCGAATACGAAGGTGAGGCATCCGCTGGTATTGGTGGCCGTCGCGCGTTCGGTCAGCGTTTCTACGTCACTGTCCTCATCAATGGTCTGTAACAACGGGCTGGTCGCGTCTTGGCCGTTATAAACTGAAAAGTCGCCGGTGATGTCAATCGAGGAGACGAATACGCGTAGGCTGGCGCCCGTAGTCCCGTCCGGGCATATGGTGATCTGTTGCCTCCCGGACGTGGCGTGATTATTGTCGCGGCCACCCGTATCGAAGAGTGTCCCCGTACAGGTGGTGATGGTCCCACCCTGATCAATAGTGTACTCCTGTGCCTGTATGCTGATGGCAGCCGATAGGGCGAGAATGAGAAGGCTAAAACGGTAAAAAAGGGTCATTCAACTCGATCTTAGGTAGTGGCTGCTTGACTCACCGCGGAGGGCAAGTTATCAGCAGCCGTAAAGGTAGCCATCGCCGGGGCAACGCGGGAAGCTTAAGCGTAGGCGGTTACCCCGTCAGTGTGCCCCAACACCCTAATGCGCGGATGAGCGACATAAAGGCGGGCGTGGAACTATCTTTGCGCAAAACGCAGAAAAGTATGCAGGTATTGGACGGTAAGACGCTTGCCGAGACCATTAAAGGGGAACTTAAGGAAGAAGTCGATCGGATACGACGTGCAGGCGGCAAAATTCCTCACTTGGCCGCGGTCCTGGTCGGTGATAATCCGGCCTCCCAGGTATACGTGCGCAACAAAGTCCGTAGCTGCGAGCAAGTCGGCTTCGGTTCTACCCTGATCCGCCTGAAGGACGACGTTAGCCAGGAAGCGGTACTGGCCCAGGTCCGGGAGCTGAATGACGACCCGGACATCGACGGCTTCATCGTCCAGCTCCCCCTGCCGAAGCACATCGATGAGGACGCCGTCAACCTGGCCATCGACCCCAGGAAGGACGTCGACGGCTTCACCCCCGTGAACATCGGCCGCATGACCCTCGGCCTACCCAGCTACCTGCCCGCTACCCCGAACGGCATCCTGACCATCCTGGAACGTCACGGCATCGAAACGGCTGGTAAGGAAGTGGTTGTCCTGGGCAGGTCGAATATCGTCGGAACCCCGATGAGCATCTTGCTCAGCCGTAAGGGGAAGACCGGAAACGCTACGGTGACCCTCTGTCACAGCCGCACGAAGGACATGTTGTTCCATACCCGCCGCGCCGACATCCTGGTAGCCGCCATCGGCCGGCCGGAAATGATCGGTGCCGACATGGTCAAGGAGGGCGTCGTGATCATCGACGTAGGCATCAACCGGGTAGAAGATAGCAGCCGCAAGCGCGGTTACCGGCTTTGTGGCGACGTAGACTACGCCGGCCTGCAGGGCAAAGCTGCTGCCATGACCCCCGTCCCCGGCGGGGTAGGGCCGATGACGGTCGTCAGTCTCCTGCAGAATACCCTAAGGGCCAGCAAGTCTAAATAACCCCGATCTCCCCTAAGTAGCGCTCGGCGTCCAGGGCGGCCATACAGCCCGTCCCCGCCGCGGTAATGGCCTGACGGTAAACGTGGTCGGCCGCGTCACCGGATACGAATACGCCGGCAACGTTAGTCTTGGTAGAGTTGGCCTTGTGCACGAGGTAGCCGGTATCTTCCATATCGAGCCAGTCCGCGAACATCTTCGTGTTGGGTACGTGGCCGATCGCGACGAAGAACCCTTCAACCGCGATTTCCAGTTTTTCACCGGTTTTGTTGTTGAACACCCGAACGCCGGTAACCGTCTCATCCCCAAGGATTTCTTCCGTCTCGGTGTTCCAGTAGATTTTGATGTTCTCCTGTTTCCTGACGCGGTCCTGCATGATCTTGGAGGCACGCATCTCGTCGCGGCGCACGAGCATGTGTACGACGGGGCAGAGGTTGCTTAGGTAGAGGGCTTCCTCGCAGGCGCTATCGCCGGCACCGACTATGGCTACTTCTTTCTTACGGTAGAAAAATCCGTCACAGACCGCGCAGGCGCTTACGCCGTTATTCATCAGCCGTTGTTCGCTTTCCAGCCCTAGCCAGCGCGCGCTCGCCCCGGTGCTGATGATTACCGAGTGCGCCTGGATCTCTTCCCCGCTTTCGGTATACGCCTTATGTACCGGCCCCGAAAAGTCGACGCGGTCGATGAGCTCGTACTTCACCTCGGTATTGAATCGCTCGGCTTGCTTACGCAGGTCTTCCATCATGGCCGGGCCCTGGATGCCTTCCGGGTAACCGGGGAAGTTCTCTACGTCGGTCGTGATCATCAGTTGACCGCCCGGCTCTTTGCCCGTATATAGGACGGGGCTGAGGTTGGCGCGTGCGGCGTAGATAGCGGCGGTGTAACCGGCGGGTCCGGAGCCGATAATGATGGTTTTCTGAGGGGCGGTTCCCATAGGGTATAAAATTTTTCGTTAGCCGAACGGGCGGCAAAGGTAAGCAAAGGAACAGGCTGCTTATCCGGAGGGTTGACCGCGCCTAGCTAAGGGGATATTTTGGCGATAATTCGGGCGAGTACGCAGGTGCAACGGGGAAGAAGTCAAGTGAAAGAAAAAAGCATGGTTTTCAGCAAAAGCAATCAAAGATACCTGCCCGTTTATAGACCGGGCCCCAACAAAAAGAAGTATCTTTATAGTAATGAATGAGCGCATCCAACAAAAACTATCTATCCTTGCCGACGCCGCTAAATACGACGTTTCCTGCTCCAGTTCCGGAAGTAAGCGTAAGAACACTCCGGACGGGCTCGGTAACGCTACCGGCATGGGAATTTGCCATACTTACACGCAAGACGGCCGCTGTGTATCCCTACTAAAAATCCTGCTTACGAACCACTGTATTTTCGACTGTGCCTATTGCGTCAGCCGAAAATCCAACGACGTCAAACGCGCCGCCTTTACCGTAGAGGAGGTCGTCGATCTGACCATCAACTTTTACAAGCGCAACTACATCGAGGGACTCTTCCTCAGTTCCGGCATCTTCAAGAGTGCCGACTATACGATGGAACGTTTGGTGCGGATCGCCCAGAAGCTCCGCGAAGAGCACAAATTCAATGGCTACATCCACCTCAAAGCCATCCCCGGTGCCAGTGACGAACTGATCCACGAAGCCGGTTTGCACGCCGACCGCCTCAGCGTCAACCTGGAAATGCCCAGCGAGAAAAGCCTGAAAATAGTCGCCCCCGAGAAGAGCTTCGAAGACGCCTACAAACCGATGAACTTCCTGAAGGAAAGCATCGATGATTACCGCTCGCAAAGTAAGGCGCTCGTGAAGTCCGTACATAAACCAAATTTCGCCCCCGCCGGCCAGAGCACCCAGTTGGTCATCGGCGCTAGCCCCGAAACGGATCAGGATATCCTCAAGCTTTCCAGCTCCCTCTACGACCGTCAGTCGCTCAAGCGCGTCTACTACAGCGGTTACGTCCCCATCAGTTCCGACGATCGCTTGCCCAGCCTGAGTGCGCCGCCCCTACGCCGCGAAAACCGCCTGTATCAGGCAGACTGGCTGATGCGCTTCTACGGCTTCGAAGCCCAGGAAATTGTTGACGACGCCAACCCAATGCTCGATCCGGAGGTAGACCCCAAGCTAGCCTTCGCGCTCCGCAACCCTGCTCTTTTTCCCGTAGACGTGAACCGCGCACCACTAGAAACCATCCTTCGCATCCCCGGCGTCGGGGTAAAGAGTGCGCATAAGATCGTTCAATCCCGTCGCTTCCGCCCCTTGCGCACGGAGCACCTTCGTAAGATCGGCGTCGTGTGGAAGCGCGCGCAGTACTTCATCGTCTCGGCGGATAAGAACTTCCGCCAGCTAGGTTTCGACCCCGCCGTGATCCGCCAACGCGTGGTCGGTGGCAGGTCGGCCGGCGGCCGCCACGTCGATACGGGCCAACTGGCGCTATTTGCTTAGTGCTCGGTGAGGTATAGGAATGACAAAGCCCCGGCAGGTAACTACCTGCCGGGGCTTATTGTACTCAAGGTACCGTATCGGAACTAGTCCATACCGTTCTCCTCGAAGTAGGACTTCTCAACGGTGCCGCCTCCCTGGATGGCTTCGATGCGCTTTTTGAACTCACCGGAGATCTCGTAGTCGTCGGTACGCGCGTACATCTCTTTGAGAGCGATCAGGGTATTGACGTCGCTCGGGTCCTTCATCTCCGCCTTCTTGAAGAAGGGAAGTGCTTTGGCGAACTCGCCGTCTACCTCTTCTTTGAGCGCTTCGTACTTCTTCTGGCCTTCTTTGGAGAAGTCGTTACCCAGCTCGACGAGTTGCTGCGACTTACCGGCGGCGCGGTTATAGATCATGGCGCCGAGGCCGTAGATCATCTTGGCGCTATTGGGGTCTTTTTCCAAACCGCGGTTGTATTCCGCTTCGGCTTTGTTGAAGTACTCGGAAGCTTTTTCTTCGTTGCCTTCTTCGCTCGACTTGCGGTAAAGTTGCTCGTATACCTGAGCCAGCGTTGCGTACAGGCTCATGTTGTCGGGCTCGGCTTTGATGGCCTGCTCCAGCTTGGTGGTCAGCTCGTCGAGGCGACCTTGCTTGAGCAGGTAGTTGATCTCACTGAAAAGTAATGAGCTTTCGTTGGGGTACTTTTCGCGACCCTTGGCGAGTACTTCGGATGCTTTGTCGTCCATTCCCTTTTCGGAATAGATCTGGAAGAGACCGTCGTAAACGCCGGCGTCCTCGTAGTCGTTGGCGTACAGCTCTTCGAAGAGGGGCTGTGCACTATCGTAGTCTTTACCGAGCACGGCGGCCAGCGCACCAAAATATTTGTCCTTCTCGACGGCTTCGTCTTCTAGCAGTACTTCACCGCCATTTTCGTTCAGGAAATCGGTCACCATCAGGTTGGTCGAAAAGGCCGTGTAGCTTTTGTTGTAATAGGTCTCATCGTCTTTGCCGTCCTGGATGAAGTAAATGCCTTCGTTGGTCAGGTTGCCCTGGATTTCAGAGAGGCCCTTTAGCGCGTCCTTTTTGTAACGGCTTTTGTCGGCTTTTTCGAAGGCGGCCAGGTAAGCCTTAGCGGCTTTGGTGGCGGGCATATCGACGCTACGTTCCTTGGCGCTATCGTCGAGGATCCGCTGGTTTACGTATTGGTTGATGGCGGCTTTGTAGATGTCGCCGGCTTCGATGAGTGCCTTCGGGTCATTAGCGACCATGTCGCTTTCCATTGAGGTTTCCAGCATGCTTACGGCCTCGGAGAGGGCTTCGGCATCCTGGTTGAGTTCGTATTTGTCGAACGATTTCTTGGCTTCTTTAAAAGCATCCTCCCCCGTTTGGGCAACCACGACGGTCACGGACAAGAATAGGGCGAGCACACTGAGCATTAATTTCTGCATGTCTATATAAGGTTGGTTTTAAATTATGCGGTAAATGCGGCGAGATAACGCGGCCGCGGTACCGGTTCGGCGCGTGTCGGTGATAGGACGTTTCACGACGTATACGGATAACCTAGAAACGTTAACAGCTGACTTGATGGTCGTTAAGACACTACTAAATGTTTTGGGCTTGTAGCCACCTTAGACTCCGGCCTCATTTTAGCTCCTTTTATCACCCTCTGCGTTTGGCCTATCCTCGATTAGCTATTGCTACTTTTCGATGTGCCCGTCGCGATAGCGATAAAATTGACTTAAAACCGGCCAGGAATCTAAAATCCCTGCAAGCTTTTAACCGACCGCCCCTGGGGGCAGCCGGTTAAAACTATAGCGTTTACGAGCTCAAATTTGTTTATTCCTCTTCGTTGAGGGCGGCTTCCCGCTCTTCCCCGTCATTACGCACGACGGCAACGTCGGCGATCGCGTCACCCTTTTCGATGTTGATCAGGCGTACGCCCTGGGTAGCCCTACCGGCTACCCGCAACGAATCCATGCCGGTGCGGATAACGATGCCGGAGCGATTGGTGATCATCAGGTCATCCTCATCGTCAACGGCCTTGATGGCGATGACCTCGCCGGTCTTTCCCGTGACCTTCATAGTGCGCACGCCTTTGCCGCCACGATTCGTGATCCGGTAATCATCCCAGGCGGAACGCTTGCCGATGCCGTTTTCGCTGACGACTAGTATGGTACGGTCCGCGTCCAGCTCGTGGTCGAAGGTGACCATGCCGACAACCTCGTCCTCGTCACCCTGTAGACTGATGCCGCGGACGCCGGTTGCCGTACGACCCATCTGCCGGACTTTCTCCTCTTCGAAGTGAATGGCCTGCCCTTTCTTGCTGGCCAGGAATACGTGGCTGGTGCCGGTAGTCAATTTGACTTCGAGCAACTCGTCACCATCGTTGACGGAGATGGCATTGATGCCGTTCGTACGGGGCCGGCTGTAGGCTTCGAGGCTCGTTTTCTTGACGATCCCCTTTCTTAGTCGCGAAAATGATGCTGTGCGAATTCAGGAAATCCTCGTCCGTCAGGTCTTCTACGCTGACGTAGGCACGCACCTTCTCGTCTTTCGGGATGGCAATAATGTTCTGGATCACTCTGCCGGCGCTCTGCTTACTGGCTTCGGGGATTTCGTAGATGCGTAACCAGAAGCAACGGCCCTGATCAGTAAAGAGCAACAGGTAGTTGTGGTTGCTGGCGATGAAGAGGTGCTCGACGAAGTCCTTCTCCCTCGTTTTGCTGCCGCGGCTACCCCGCCCGCCCCGGCTCTGCGCCCGGTATTCGTCGACGTTGGTACGCTTGATGTAGCCGAGTTTCGAGATGGTGACCACCACCTGATCGTCGGCGATCATATCGGTGATGGAAATGTCGGCGGTGTCCAGACTGATCTCGGAGCGGCGCTCGTCGCCGAAGCGGGTCTTTACGTCGTGCAACTCATCCTTAATAATGGTACGCTGGCGATCGGGGCTTTCCAGGATGTCACGCAGGTCGTCGATGATCTCGCGGATTTCGGCGTATTCGGCGCGGATCTTATCCAGCTCGAGGCCGGTAAGTTTCTGGAGGCGCATATCCAGGATGGCGCGGGCCTGGGCCTCGCTCATCACGTTGCCGGAGTCAACCCGCAGGTCATCCGTCTGGGCCTCTTCGACCAGATCGCGGAATTTATTCCAGAAGGCGTCTTTATCATCGATAAAGTCCCCCTGCATCAAGCCTTCGCGGGCCGTTTCGGGGTTTTCGCTGGCGCGGATGAGCTTGATCACCTCATCCAGGTAGTCGAGGGCGACGAGCAGACCGATGAGGATGTGGGCTCTCGCCAGTGCTTTGTTGAGTTCGTAGCGCGCCCGTCGCTGGATCACCTCGATGCGGAATTCGATGAACTCCTCGATCATGTCCTTGAGGTTCAAGGTCATGGGGCGGCCCTTGACCAGGCAGACGTTGTTGACGCCGTAGCTGGTCTGCAGGGCCGTGTACTTGTAGAGGTAGCTGAGGACGATGGAGCCCATCGCGTCGCGCTTGATGTCAACGGCAATACGGAGGCCGTCGCGATCGGAGAGGTCCTGCACGTTACTGATACCGGTGATCTTGCCGAGGTTAACCAGCTCGGCGATCTTGGCGACCAACTGCGCTTTGTTGACCTGGTAGGGGATCTCGGTGATGATGATGGTCTCCCGGTCGTCACTGCCGACGATGACTTCCGCGCGGCCGCGGACGACTACTCTGCCCCGCCCGGTTTCGAAGGCTTCCTTTACGCCGTCTACGCCGTAGATGATCCCCCCGGTGGGGAAGTCGGGGGCTTTGATGAAGTGCATCAGCTCCTCGATGGTGATCTCGGGTTTGTCGATGGTGGCCACGATGCCGTCCACTACTTCGTTGAGGTTGTGGGGCATCATGTTGGTCGCCATACCCACCGCGATGCCGGAGGCACCGTTGACCAGCAGGTTCGGGATGCGGGTGGGCAGGACGGTCGGCTCCTTGAGCGTATCGTCGAAGTTAAACTGATAATCGACGGTATCCTTATCGAGGTCGTTCAGGAGGTTGTCGGAGATGCGTTCGAGGCGGGCCTCGGTGTAGCGCATGGCGGCCGGGGAGTCACCGTCCATCGAGCCGAAGTTGCCCTGGCCGTCGACGAGCGGGTAGCGGAGGGACCAGTCCTGCGCCATACGCACCATCGTGTCGTAGACGGAGCTATCGCCGTGGGGGTGGTACTTACCGAGGACTTCGCCGACAATACGGGCGGATTTCTTGTGGGAGCTGCGGAAGCTGAGGCCGAGCTCGTTCATGCCGAACAGCACGCGCCGGTGGACGGGTTTAAGGCCATCGCGCACATCCGGTAAGGCACGGCTAACGATGACGGACATCGAGTAGTCGATGTAGGCGGATTTCATCTGGTCTTCGATGTTGACCGGGATGATCCGTTGCTTGTCTGCCATAATCTGGTATCTAGTTCTCGGGGGGAATAACGGGGCGAAAAGGTGAAAGAAAACCAGGCGCCCTGCCCCCCCGATCTTTGCTCTTTATTTCCGGGCCCTGCACCTGCGTACTCGCCCAAAAATTCGATGTACAAAGATACGAAAAAACGCCGTGTTTTACTAGTTTTTGTTGGCTGTTGACCGACACTAGTTTTCCTCGCCGCGCCGGGTGCAAACCAAAGCCGCGCCTCCGTGTTAAACCAGGCATGGCCCACACCCACGACACCGTTAAACCGTACGGAAAAACCGACTCGAAAAAGTCCGAAGTCGGTGAGATGTTTGACAGCATCGCCCCGAGTTACGACCTACTGAATCGCGGTACTTCCTTCGGCATCGACACCCTCTGGCGCAAGAAGATGATCGCCGAGCTCGACGCCGCCGCGCACCGCCACGTGCTGGACGTTGCCACGGGTACGGCCGACGTGGCCATCCAGGCCGTCAAGCGGCGTGATATCGCCCGGGTCACCGGCCTGGACCTGAGTGCGGGGATGCTGAGTTACGGCCGTAAAAAAGTGAGTGCCGCCGGCCTCGATCAACGCATTACGCTCGTGCAGGGCGACAGCGAAAATCTGCCCTACCCCGATCATACCTTCGACGCCGTTACGGTCAGCTTCGGCGTGCGCAACTTCGAGCACCTCGAGCGGGGCCTGGCGGAGATGCTGCGCGTGTTGCGACCGGGTGGTAAGGTGATCATTCTCGAATTCAGCCGCGTCCGCTTCGCCCCGCTGCGCTGGGCGTTCAACTTCTACTTCGGTAAGGTGATGCCGCTGATCGGCCGTTTGCAGTCCAGGGACCCGCGCGCGTACAGCTACCTTTTCGAGAGCGTACAGGCCTTCCCGAGCGGGCAGAAATTCGTCGATATACTGCAGCGCGTCGGTTACCGGGAGGTGAAAGCGAAAACACTTACGTTGGGCGTCGCCACGATATATACCGCGGTCAGTAACTAAGAAAAGCGTTACTACTAAAATTACGGAGCGGTACTTACGTTATTTGCAGGTATACCAGCCCCGTTTATATGCCCGCTATTCGTCTTGTGCGTTTTTGTCTGCTTTTGTTGCTGCTTCCGCTGCTCTGTACGGAGGCCGCGGCGCAATATACCGGCGGCTATAACCGCAACTTCCAGGATTTTCAGTCCAAGTCGTTTTACTTCGGCATCACGCTGGGTTTTAACACCAGCCGGTACACGCCCTTTCGCAGCGAAGACTTTCTTTTCAGCGACACCATCGTGGCGGTGAACAGCCTCAGCGGGCCCGGCTTCAACCTCAACATGATCGCGAACGCCAAGATCGGGCAGTACTTCGACTTCCGTTTTATCCCCGGCATCAGCTTTGCCGAGCGGCGGCTCAATTACACGCGCAACGCGCGGTCGCAGATCGCTACCCAACGCTCGGTGCAGTCGGTATTCGTGGAGTTGCCGTTTCACTTTCGGTACAAGTCGGCGCCGTACAAGGACAAACGTCTGTTCGTCGTCGCCGGGGCGAAATACAGCTACGACGTAGCCAGTGAGTCGAGGACGCGGCAGGCGGAAGACCTGGTGCGGATCAGCCCCCATGACTTTCACGTGGAATACGGGGCGGGGATACAGTTCTTTTTTCCCTACTTCATCTTCTCACCGGAGTTCAAAGTCAGTCACGGGATCGGGAATACGTTGATCTTTAATCCGAATCTGGATGAGTCGACGGTGCTGGAGAAGGTTTTGTCAAGGACGTTTACCATCTCGTTTCATATCGAGGGGTGATGATATGCGATACTCGATTAGCTGCCGCGGTTGATTGCTCACTGCGTTCGTATGGGCTGGGCTAGACCGCGTCGATGATTTTTGCGAAGCTGTGCGCATCGAGTGATGCACCGCCTACTAAACCGCCGTCCACGTCATTTTGGCCGAAGAGCTCGACGGCGTTGGCCGGTTTGACCGAGCCACCGTAGAGGATTGAGACGCCGTCGGCAATCTTAGTGCTGAATTGATCGGCGATCATCCGGCGGATGAAGGCGTGCATGTCTTGCGCTTGCTGGGGGGAGGCCGTCTTGCCGGTACCGATGGCCCAGACGGGTTCGTAGGCGACGACGACCTGAGACATTTGATCGGGGCTAAGGCTGGAAAGGGCCCGTTCGATTTGCTTGCCGACCACTACTTCCTGGTTGTCGGCCTCGCGGGTGTCGAGCTTTTCACCGCAACAGTAGATGGGGGTGATACCGGCTTCCAGTGCCTTCACTATTTTGACGTGGATGGTATTGTCGTCTTCCCCGAAGTACTCGCGGCGTTCGCTGTGGCCGAGGATCACGTAGTCCACGCCGGCGTCGGCCAGCATGGCGGCGCTCAGTTCGCCAGTGTAGGCGCCTTTGTCTTCGTGGTGCATGTTCTGGGCGGCCACGTAGTAGCCTTCGGCTTTTGCCGTGATTTCCTTGATGCGTAGTAACTGGATGGCGGGTACGCCAAAGATCACCTTAGCGCCCGGCGAGTCGCCGGCGGCGGAGATCACGCCCGTAGCGAGGGCGGCGCCTTCGGTCGGGGTGGTATTCATTTTCCAGTTGCCGGCCACGATGTTGCGGTTACTCATAATACTGAATTTTGGGGGGGGGTAAATTACTGTCGCTTCGCTTCGTTGCGGGCGATCTTGTGGCCCGGCCGGCTCCACTTGATGCGGGTTTTGGCGTCGGGCGCGCCGGGGTCCGCTTGCACGGTCGGCTTTTCTCCTTTTGCGTAGGCGGGGGCGGGGCGCAGGCCGAGGTCTTCGAACAGTTCGAGGTCTTCGAAGGCCTCCGGGTTAGGGGTCGTCAATAGTTTATCGCCGGCGAAGATCGACCCGGCTCCGGCCAGGAAGCAGAGTGCCTGGCCTTCGGGGGTCATGCTGGTGCGGCCCGCGCTGAGGCGTACCGTCGTGGCGGGCATCAGGATGCGGGTGACGGCGACCATGCGGACCATTTCGAAGATCGGCACGGGTTGCTGATCTTCCAGCGGCGTGCCCTCGACGGCGACGAGCGCATTGATGGGTACCGACTCTGGTTGCGGGCTGAGGCTGGCGAGCGTCATGAGCATACTCAGGCGGTCGTCGATGCTTTCGCCCATGCCGATGATGCCGCCGGAGCAGACCGTCAGCCCGGCTTTGCGGGCGTTGCCGATCGTCTCGATCCGGTCTTCGTAGCCACGGGTCGAGATCACCTCTTTGTAGTATTCCTCCGAGCTGTCGAGGTTGTGGTTGTAGGCATAGAGGCCGGCCGCGGCGAGGCGCTCGGCCTGGTTAGGAGTCAGCATGCCGAGGGTCGCGCACACTTCCATGTCGAGTCCGTTGACCGTGCGGACGAGGTCCAGCACCTGCTCGAATTCCGCGTCGTCGCGCACGTTACGCCAGGCGGCCCCCATGCAAAGGCGGCTGCTGCCGAGCCCTTTGGCGCGGTTCGCGGCGGTCCTGACCTGCTCGACGGTCATCAGTTCGTTCTCCTCGATGTCGGTATGGTAGCGGGCGGCCTGGGGGCAGTAGCCGCAATCTTCCGGGCAGCCGCCGGTCTTGATACTCAGCAGGCTCGACATCTGTACGACGTTGGGGTCGTGGTGGCGGCGGTGGACGCCGGCGGCGCGGAAGACGAGGTCCATAAGCGGGCTGTCGTGCAATTCGCGCAGGGTGGCAAGGGTCCAATCCTGGGCAATATCGGGTGCGGGTACGGTCATGGGCATAGCTGGCTTGGCGGCAAATATAAACAGTAGTTGCCCCAGACTACTCCGTTTACGGTAGATTCTGGCGAGGACGCAGGTGCAGTAAAACCATGCCACCGGCGAACGGCGCCCCTACCGAAATTCGTGAGAACGCGCGGGCTTGGTGGCAACACTAACGGAATCCGTAATAGCAAGGTGAGTTTGGCTTTGGACGAGCCGATCAAGATCGGGCTGCCCCGCGTCGACCCAACAACTGTACCAAGCACTCCCGACGGCGAGGATGGCGGCGCGAAAACGGGCTTCCACCATCCCGTGCATCGCGGTTTGCCATGCTTTGGAGAACTCGGTGGACGGCTGCCGACCGGTCTTACCCAAGCGCTCCTCGAAGGCAAACTGACGATCGGCGGGGAAGGTCGTGCGCAACCGCGCTTCGGTTTGTAGAACGGAATCTACCAAAGCGTGACTATCGAGCACGACCCGCCAGTAGTAGGTTTCCGGGTCGTCGATATACTCCGCCGGCCCTACGAAGTAGTCATACTCCACGTCCGCGAACAGCTCCGGCAGGCGACTTTCCCAGAAGGCGTGGATACCCGTCTGCCCGGTCAGCTGCCCGTTATAGTTCTCGGTGGTGTGCAGTGGTACGTGGGCATCCCCGAGGTAGTGGCCCATTTCGGCGGCCAGGCGGAGAATGCGGTCCGTGTCTTCGTCCACGAACGCCTGGGTCAAGCGCCGGTGCATGGCAGCCAGGTGGTAGGGGAGGATACCGTATTCCGAAAGCCCCTCGTGAAATTCGATGGCTTCACCGTTCGACCAGTCGATGCCGAGTACCGCGAGACTGTCCGGTGGTACGATAATCCGCTCTTCGTAGTATTGGGGTAGGACATGCCGGTACGCCGTACTTCGCGCATCCCACAGGTCACAACTGCTGGTATCCCGCCGGTTGCTGGAGAGGTAAACCCTTGCTTCGGTCAGGCTATCTACTCGCCACCTTAAGGTGTCCGACTGCCTTACTTGCCGGAACTCCCCCCGCCATAATAGCGCGTCCACCCACTTGCGGGGTACTTCGGGAAAGGTCCTGTCAACCCCCCAATGGTCGAGGTCCATGTAGTGGCGAACGGCCTCGTGGGGGCTGGCGTAGCGGCGCTTATCCGGGTCGACGGCGTGATCGGTCAGGTACTCCAGGTGGTGTCGGAAGAAGGGCATCATGTCCGCATCCACGGTAAAGACCGCCAAGCGATTGATGCGGCGGTGGCCGAAGAAACCCCACTCCGGGCTGGCGGTGAAGGCGGAAGCGGTCACCCATAGAGCCAGTACGCCAAGAGCCAGGTAGGTAAGTCGTAAAGAAAATTGCACGTTAGAAGTGGTCGTAACTGACGAGTAGCGGTTGCAGGGTTTCGACGTTGAGCAGTACCCAATCCGTACCTCCGTTGATGAAGGCGCTGTAGGCCCGCAGCCCGCCGCTGCTGATCACTTCCCCGGTTTTGACGTTGTGGGTGTACGACTCCTCTTCGTAGCGTGGGTAGATTTCCATTGCCCTTTCTTCTTTGCCTTCCTCCTTTACGCGAATGACGGCGAAGGGTAGGCTGGCCTTCGCGCGGGCTATCGCTTCCGCGTCCCGGTTCTCGTAGTTGTTGACGTAATACTTTTCAAACTTCGCCAGCACGCCCTCCACCCCGGCGGCGGGAACGTTCCTGATTTGTTGGCCGGATTCGTAGAAGGGGCGAAGTTGAAAACCGGCGTCGTTACGCGTAAGCTCGAAGCTTTTATTCCGCTGCTTGGGGTATTCGATGCTGAAGCGCTCCACCCGTTCCGGTCGCACCCGAAAGTAAACCTTGTCGCGCCACTCATCTCCCCAGTGCACGAATCGCTGGCGGATATTCCCGGTAAAGCCGGGGAGGTGTACGACGTAGGGGTCTTCGGCGCCTTCGATTATTGCGTAGGTGCCGGTCTCCTGATTGTTAGACCCACCGAGGTAGTAACCCCGCAGCTTCGTCCCCGCCTCGTCGAAAAGCTGAATGAGGATGCCGGAGGTGGCGATGTCCTTCACCATATTAGGTACGGCCTGGTAACTGGGTAGCGACTGTACGTCGACGTAGCGGATCGCCTGCAGCACGTTATTCATGATGTGCTCGTTGGCCGGCCGCCCATCCGCGAGCCAACCGGAGATGCCGCCGCGGGTCAGCGTAACCTGGTGCCCGTTCCGATCGGCGACGAAGATGCGGTGAACGTCGTCCGTCTCCGGGTAAGCGAACTGGCGGCTGGTATCTTTATCGGCCAGCTTGCGCTCTTCGCTGCTTCCGCGGAGGGTCAGGTAGGCACCTGCTCCCAGCAGGACCGCGACGAGGAGCAAGAGAGTGGTTCGGTTCATGGTTTAATAAGTGCCGCTACTAGCTTTTTGTGACAAGGGGTTCTCGCAGAGGAAAACAGAGGAGCAGAGTCAGACAGAGACCGCCTCTGTTTTCCTCTGCTCCTCTGCGGGAACCAGTAATTTTAGCGCTGAGCAAACCTCCGCCGGCGCAAGAGATTGAACGCTACCCCGAAAATCGCCAGCAAAAGTAAGGGAAGCCCGATGTTCAACAGCCGCCAGTAAGACGCCTCGGCGACGGCCGCCTCTTTATCCGTCAGCCTGAGGCGTACTTCCTTGCCCCGCGCTCCGATCACGCCGTCGGGTTCCAGCAGATACTCGATAGCGTTGAGCATAAAGGTTTTGTTGGCGTACTGAAACTGCTCGAACTTGTTAAAGCCGAGGGGGTAGTAGGGCTCTTTGGTGCCGACCTCGTTGCTAAGCACGTCGCCGTCCGCCACTACGATCATGCGGGTGGGGGGGGAAGCGCCGCGGAAGTCGATGCCGCCCTCACGCAATAGCTGCTCGTTCTCGCGCTTCAGCCGGTTGGCGTAGGGGCTTTTAAAGGTTCCTTCCAGTAAAAAGGCTAGGGGTAGCCCGGCTTCGTCGAAGCGATCCAAGTCGGTGCTGTACTTCTGTGCATCGAGGTCGATGGGGGAGGGGAGGCGCTTACGGCGCGAGCGGGGGCTGGTTTCCAGCAGCACGGTGCGCTCTACCGCCGGGTCCTCGTTGACCGCTTCTACGATCGTCGGAAATTCCAGATCGATCGGGTCCAGGTTCTTGACGATCGGGTGTTCACCGTTCGGGATGGCCTTGACGTGGTACGGGAAGTCGACCAGTTGTATCTGTGGCCCGTCCGCGCCCCGGCTGGTGACCATGCTGATCTTAGTATTGATCAGGTCCAGGGCCAGCACCGGCGACAGGCGAAAGCCGTACTTGAACCACAGGTCTTCCAAACCGAGATCGCGGGGGACGGGGTAATACTCGTTTCTCCCCTGCATCGAATCCAGGTCCATTGCCACCTTGTCTATGGCCCACAGCACCTTACCGCCGTTCATCACGTACTGGTCGAGCTTGAAGGCTTCAAAGTCGGTGAAGGGCTCGGTTGGCTTGGCGACGATGAGCAGGTCGATCTCCCGGGGCAGCGTGGCGAAGCTGTCCAGGAATACGGGGCTGAGGGTGTAGTCGTCCCGTAGCGTCCGTACCAGGTCGATGGTACGGATACCGGGCAGTTCCCCGTGGCCCTGCGTGAAGCCGATCAGTGGTTTGTCGTTGCCGGTGAGCCCTTCGATGGCCCGGCTGAAGTTGTATTCCAGCAGGCTTTCTGCCTGGTTGAGTCGTTGCACCTCGTTCATACTTGGCAGGGCGGGGGCCAGGAGGGGCACGACCCGTTGCCGCGTACCGTAGTTGAACACGGCGTAGGGGTATACGACATTGGCGGAGCGTTCGGCGGCCGTAGTGGCCGACAGCACGGTGATGGGCACGATGCCGTAATCCTCCTGCAACTGCCGCTGTCGTTGGCGTACGATCTCGGTATCACCGGCGAGCGGGTCGGAGTATTCCCATTCAATCTCGGAAGAGTAGCCGGAAAAGTCGAGCAGCATATCCTCTACGTTCTCCTTCAGTCGCTCGTAGTTGGCGGGTAGCTTGCCGGTTAGTAGGACGCGCACGGTCAGTGGCGCGTCGAGCGCTTCGAGTTGCTCGATGGTATGGTCGGTAAGGGAGAAGCGCTTGTCTTCCGTCAGGTCGAGCGCACCGTAGAGCGCCGTGTCCCCGAAGCGGGCGTTGGCCAGTACGTTTAACGCAATGAGTACAACGACGGCCAACCCTAGTTGAAGAAGGGAGTTTAAGCGATGTTTTCGTTCGAGTCGGGGCATACGTGTTTTGGGGAGGACGCGAAGATAAACGCTTGGTCTGGGAGGTTGGTATGTTTTGGGCTTTGGGTGGTGGCATTGGTATCGCGCCTGTAAAAGTATTCCCCTTCTAGCTGGTGGGTAGAAACGTATTGGGTGTCACCCCATGCGCTACTTACTGGGCGGGTTAGCCCTAAAAAAGTCTAAATCTTCTAGGGAGTCGAAGAGGTAGGCATCGAAATTACTGTCTGGCTACAAGAGGTATTTATTATCGGCGGTTTTGAAAATTTTCACGGTATCCTCCTCTGGGCTAAGTTCTTCTTCGGTAGAATACCAGGCTAAGCAGTCCGCCAAGCGTGGAGGTAGCCGATAGTAATTTGAATTGATTTTATCGAAGGAATGTCGTATTGCTCGCTTGTTAAAGGCGTACTTTCTAGTACCAGCTGATATTTCCCATATACCGTATTCGTACTTATTAGGAAAAACGTAGCCAAACCCCTCAAAGAATTCTAGAATTCGACCGTCTTTAAGTAGGTAGGTTTCACGTAACAGACTTGTAACTCAAACTACCAAATAGTTACAATGAAAGAGTACATTAAACCCCCTCCCAGTCACCCCCCCTTTTCCCACCGCTCCGCCTCCCGCATCAACTCCTCCAAATTCATATTATCCGTCCTGCTAAAGTGCAGCGTCTCCTTGTACTGCTGCCGATCTAACTTCACCGTTTTGATCTCCGTGCCGGTGTACTGCTCGATGGCCCGCAGTAAGTCGTGCTCCTTCGGCGCGCAGAAGCTGTACGCCACCCCCCGCCGATCCCCCCGCCCGGTGCGGCCGACGCGGTGCACGTAGTTATCCGGCTGATCGGGCAAGTCGTAATTGATGACGTGGGTAACGTCCGGGATGTCGATGCCGCGGGCGCTCACGTCGGTAGCGACCATCAGGCGAGTCGTGCCTGCACGAAAAGCTTCCAGGGCGGCCGAGCGGGCGGCCTGCTCCATATCTCCGTGTAGCACCAAAGATTCGATGGCGACTCGCCCCATCGCCTTGGCGACCCGTTCGGCGCGGACACGGGTACGGACGAAGGCAAGAATTTTCGCCTCCGGGTTCTCTTTGTAGAAACGCTCCAGGAAAAACCTTTTGTCATCCATCTCGATGAAGACGACGGAGTGGTCGACGTTGCGGGAAACCGGGTCCTTCGGGCTGATTTGGATGCGGATCGGTTTTTTCACCAGCGTATAGGCGAGTTTCTTGATCTGATCGTTGATCGTAGCCGAGAAAAATAAGGTCTGCCGGCGGTTCTTGAGGTGACCCAGTACACCGCGAATGTCTTCGATGAAACCAAGGTCGAGCATCAGATCCGCTTCGTCCAGCACGAGAATACGTACGCGTTCCAGGCGGAGTGCTTGTTGGTTAAGGAGGTCGAACATCCGGCCCGGGGTAGCGATGAGTACGTCCACGCCCTGTTGGAGCTGCTGGATCTGCGGGTCTTGTTCGACGCCGCCGGTGAGGGCAAAAACTTTCACCCGCGTCCCCGAGGCGAGGCTGGAGAATACTTCGTCCAGTTGCAGCGCCAGCTCGCGGGTCGGCACCATCACGAGGCACTGAATGCCGTCTTTGCGCCGCTGCTTTTCCTTTGCGGTGTGGATCAGTTGAAGGACGGGGATGGCAAAAGCCGCTGTTTTGCCGGTGCCCGTCTGGGCGATGCCCATCACGTCCTCTCCCTTCAGGATGTGGCGAATGGCCTTGTACTGAATATCGGTCGGTCGCTTCCAGCCGAGCTTACCGATACTGCGTTTGATCTCCGGGGCCAGGGGATAGTTCTTGAATTTCACGTAGCAAAAGTACCACGTTTAGTTCTCGGCCGAAAGCCCGTTGCTATCTACCCCGATATTGTAGCGCGACGGAGGGTGGGATCAGCTGAGGGCCAGTCTGGGAATACGCGCTACTCGGTAGTATAGGGCGACTTAATCCTGACCGGCGTGTCGAACCTAAGACCGTATGTCGTAGCCGAGTACGACGTCATCCGTAACAATGCAACGCATACCCGCTGACCTCATTTGGGCGAGGTACGCAGGTGCAAGGAGATAAGGAAAAGCAGGGCGGGGGTGGTCCGGTAAGTGACCGCTGGCTACGGTTGCCGCGGCGTAAGCTTCAAGCGCAGGCGGCCGTGGTTGTCGCATTGCGTTGTTTAGCAACGGTAAGCTAAGTGGCGACACTGAGGTCTTTGCGAAGGCGTGAATTCGTTTGATCGGAAGAACTAGTTAATGCGGCGACAGTGCTACGCGTTAGTTATCTGAGGTCAAGTTCTTCGTGTGAGGCGGCGAATGTAGTACGACCCCTGGAAAATTGGGCGGCAACTGATCGCAAGATGCTGTTTATGACGGCTTAGCGACCCCTTACAAACCGTAGCTAAGCGTTTAAAAACGCAAGTATTCGTAAGCATACATTTAAAGCACGAGTAGTCGAGAGCTGGCGCATCAACTTGCCGTCCTCATCAATTACTAGTGTCTTATGCACCCATTTCACAATCAGGTCCGGCTCGTCGGCCGCGCCGCCTCCGCCCCGGAGTTCCACCTCCTTACCGACGGTACGGAAGTCGCCAGGCTTCGTCTGTACGCCACCACCGGACCCACCGAGCGGGGGTCGCCGGCTCAGCAAGCTTTTTCGCTCGTCGGCTGGGGCGCGGTGGCACGCCTACTTCATGCGCACGTTCGTAAGGGGGCGCGGCTCTCCGTACAGGGCTACCTCCGTAACCGCTCGTTCCGGCGGGGTGGGCAAACGCACGTCCGTACTGAGATACACGTTCGCCACTTCCAGCGCGTGGTACCCCTAAAGGAGCCCGAAGCTGCAAATTTAGATGCTTGCGAAACCGTGGTGATATGAACGAAGTGCTACTACTCGGCTCGGTATCCGGTGAGGCCGTCTACTACTGCGATCAATGGGCGCGCGACCTGCTGCGCTTTCGCCTGCGCACCGAACCTTCTTCCGCTGCGCGAATGCACGGGCGTAGGGCGGGTTTCCAACACCACCATTGTATCGCCTGGGGGCCGGCAGCGCTGGACCTGGCCCAACATCTGCGCCCGGGGTCGGTCGTGCAACTGCGCGGCGAGCTGATCGCCCGTAAGCTACGCACCGAAGACGGGCGGCTGACCAGGCAGTGCGAAGTGCACGTCCGCAGTTACACCTACCTGGGTGACCGGCCGGCCCGGCCCGCCTGAACCCTAGGGCGGCAAACGGGTTAGCAACCCATATGACGATGACCACCCAGCGCATTTGCGACCAACAGGAAATCACCAGCTACGGAAAATTCGGAGATATTGAGGTCTGGCCGGGCCGCCCCTATCCGCTCGGCGCGACCTGGACGCCCAAAGGCTGCAACTTCGCCGTCTTCAGCGAAGGCGCCACCCGCATGGATCTGTGCCTTTTTCGGGAGCAAAGCCCGAACGAAGAGGTCTACCGTATCCGCATGATGGAGCAGACCGATCTGGTCTGGCACGTATACATCCCCCACCTGGCGACCGGGTGGCGCTACGGCTACCGTGCCCACGGTGAATGGAACCCGTCGGAAGGCAAGCTCTTCAATCCGAATAAGCTGCTGATCGACCCATACGCGAAAGCCGTCGGAGAGGAGATCCAGTGGAACGCGGCAATGTTCCCCTATCCGGTGCTGGAGGCGGACGAGAACCGCTTTCTCACCATGAACGAGGAAGATTCCGCCCCTTTCATCACCAAAGGCGTCGTGATCGATACGCGGTTCAACTGGGAAGGCGATGAACTGATGGAGCGGCCCATGCACGAAACGATCATCTACGAAGCCCACGTAAAGGGTTTTACCCAGCTACTGCCCGACTTGCCGGAGGCCGAACGCGGTAGCTACAAAGCCCTTAGCCACCCCAAAGTCATAAAGTACCTTAAAGACCTGGGGGTCACCGCGATAGAACTGATGCCCGTTCACCACTTCGTTCAGGACGAACGGCTGGTGAATATGGGTTTACGAAACTACTGGGGCTACAACAGCCTCTGCTTTTTCGCCCCCCACGGCGATTATGCCGCCGCCACCCGCCCGGAAGACGAAGTGCGGGAGTTCAAACAAATGGTCAAGGAGCTCCACCTTGCCGGCCTGGAGGTCATCCTCGACGTAGTGTACAACCACACGGCCGAAGGCAACCACTTCGGGCCGATGCTGAGTATGAAAGGGCTGGATAACGAAAGTTACTACCGCCTCGTCGACGGCAAACAGCAGTTCTACATGGACTACACCGGCACCGGTAACACGGTAGACATGACCAGCCCCCGGACGCTGCAATTGGTGATGGATAGCCTCCGCTACTGGGTCACCGAAATGCACGTGGACGGATTCCGCTTCGATCTGGCCAGCGCCCTCGCTCGCGGCCTCTACGAAGTCGGCCGGCTAAGTACTTTCCTCGATACCATCCACCAGGACCCCATCATCAGCCAGGTAAAGTTGATCGCCGAGCCCTGGGACGTAGGCCCCGGCGGCTACCAGGTAGGCGGCTTTCCCGTGCTGTGGTCGGAATGGAACGGGAAGTACCGGGATAACGTACGCTCCTTCTGGCGGGGCGACGACGTCGGGCTGGGGGAGCTCGCCTACCGACTCAGTGGATCGTCGGATCTATACGAACTGAGCGGCCGCAGGCCGGCGGCGAGCATAAACTTCGTCACGGCCCATGACGGTTTCACCCTACGGGACCTATACACCTACAACGAGAAGCACAACGAGGCGAACGGCGAAGACAACCGCGACGGAGAAAAGAACAACCACAGCTGGAACTGCGGCGTAGAAGGGCCGACTGATGACCCCGAGATCAACGCATTACGCCTTAAAATGCAGCGGAACGCCTTGACCACGCTCCTGATCAGCCAGGGCGTACCGATGCTGCTGATGGGAGACGAATACGGCCGGACCCAGGGTGGCAACAACAACGCTTACTGTCAGGATAATGAGATCAGTTGGTTCAAGTGGGATTGGACGGAAGAGGAACGGGCTATGCACGGCTTCGTAAGCTACCTTATCACGCTGCGTAAGGAGAACCCCGTATTCCACCGCCGTCGCTTCTTTAGCGGGCGTGAAGTCAGCGAGAACGAACTCGGTGACATCCTCTGGATCAAACCCGACGGTAGCGAGATGACCGGAGACGACTGGGTCAGCTCCCACGCCCGCAGCCTGGGCCTAATGCTGAACGGAGCGGGGATGGACGAATACGATGAACGCGGCCGCAAGGTAAAAGACGACATCTTTTTCGTTCTGCTGAATGCCTTCTGGGAAGAAGTAGCCTTTACGATGCCCGGCGTCAAGAAATTTACGCGCTGGAAACACCTCGTGGATAGTGGGACGCATGAGGCACCCGTCGGTGACCCTATTCTGGCCAATACGGCCTTTACCGTTGCGCCGCGCTCCATTCACGTATTCCGTCTACAGACCCGGCAGGCTAACCAAACTTCCGAAGGCAAGCGGAAGGTGGACATCGTCGAACAGGTACGTAAGCTCTGGGAAATGATTCAGGAATAGCTCGAGGGTTCGCGACGCGGATCGGTCTATCTTTGCGGTATGCAGCTACTCGATGACCGCCAAATCGCCAGCAAGATCACCCGACTGGCCATGGAAATTCTGGAACGTAACACGGAAGAGTCCGAGTTATACCTGATCGGTATCAATAACCGCGGCTCCCAACTCGCCGAGCTACTGATCGAGAACTTGCGCACGATAAGTGACGCTCCGCTCCACCTGCTCAAGTTACGCATCAGCCCCGCCAGCCCGCTGAACCCCAGCCCGCTACTCGAAGGGGGGGCAGCCGAAGACCTCGACGGTAAAGCTGGTACTATTGGTTGATGACGTCGCCAACACGGGCCGCACACTCTTTTACGCCATGCGGCCCTTGCAAAACGTGCTCCCCAAGAAAATCGAAGTGGCCGTATTGGTAGATCGACGCCACAAGAACTGGCCGGTCTACGTTACCTACAGTGGCCTGGACCTAAGCACCACGATTGGCGACAACGTATTGGTGACCTTTGCGGAGGGGGCCAGCCACGCGGTGCTGGAATGACCACCGCCCCGGGCGCTAATCCACTAGGCTCATCTCCGCAACCAGGTGGGGTGCCTGCCCGAGCTTGTCAACGAGGAACAACACGTAACGAATGTCCACCATGATGTTTCTACAGATGGCCGGGTCGTAATTGACGTCGCTCATGGTCGACTGCCAGGTTCGATCGAAATTCAGGCCGACCAAGCGGCCCTCGGCGTCCAGGGCGGGGCTGCCGCTGTTACCGCCGGTGGTATGGTTAGACCCCAGCACGCAGACGGGTAGCTTTCCGTCTTCCGTGGCGTAGCGACCGTAGTCTTTGCGTTCGTGCAACTGCAGTAGCTCCGCCGGCAGATCGAATTCGTAATCACCGGGCACGTACTTATCGATCACGCCATCCAGATAGGTCATGTAGTGATTATCGCTGCCGTCCATACCCGTAAAGCCTTCGAATTTACCGTAGCTCACCCGCATCGTCGAGTTGGCGTCGGGGTAGAAGCGGCGATCCGGGAAGACCTGACGGAGGGCGGCCATGTACTTACGTTGCAGTGGGTTCATCCGCTCGGCGATCTCGTTGTAGGGGGCGAGCACGCGTTGCTCGTTGTGCTTGTTGAGGTGGTAGACGAATTGGTAGGCACGATCCCCCCGAATGGCGTCGATGGCTGCTTCGGGGTTTCCCTCCAGCAGCTCGATCAGGCGGTCGCCGCGCGTCAGGTAGCTGCCCTGGAAGAGATCGTCTACCAGCGAAGAAAGGTCGGCTGAAAAGGTATATTGATCCCGGACGAATTGGCTTTGGTGCTCCGGCGGCAGCTGCTCGAAATAGGCTTTTATTAAGGGTTTCGCTACCCGTCGGTCAACCGAAGGGTTGTAGCCCCGGTAGAAATTTCGGAGGTAGTCGATGATTCGTGGTACCCGCTCGGCGAAGGCTTCGGTGCCGTTGTTCTCGGCTACTTTCAGCTGACCGCGTAGCATACTCGCCACGCGGAAAAGGTCCACGTTGTAGTTCAGTTCACCGACGTAGGCACGTGAGATTGCATAGGACTCCTGACGGCCGACAAGCTCGTTCATCTTCGGCAACAGCGCACCGAAAGCCGCCCGGGAATTCTGTTTGTCAACCAGGCGCTCGGCGAAAGAGGCCTCCATAGCTTCGCGCTTCTCCAGGCCGTCGAAAGCGGCGACGCCTTCACTTTCTCCTCGCCATTTTTTCCAGGCGTTGGCGATGCGCGCTTGCTTGCTCGCGTAGTCGATGCGAAGCTGTGGATCCGCGCGCATCGCGCTGTCGATAACGCCGAGGCTAAGATCACGCATACGGATGCGGATGGGGTTGACTATTTCGGTACGCTGACGCATCGCCGCTGCGGGGAGGTATTGATCCGTCCGGCCCGGGAAGCCGAAGATCATGGAAAAGTCACCCGGGCGTATTCCCTTTAGGCTGATCTCCAAGTGGCGTTTGGGTTGCATCGGAACGTTCTCCGCTGCGTACTCCGCGGGCGATCCGTCCGGGGCGGTGTAGATGCGAAAGAGGCTGAAGTCGCCGGTGTGACGCGGCCACTCCCAATTGTCCGTATCCGCACCGTACTTACCGATGGACGACGGCGGGGCACCCACCAGCCGGACGTCGGGGTACTTCTTAGTTACGAAGGCGTAGTATTCGTTGCCATCGTAGAAAGGTTTTACGACCAACTCCTGCTGGGCTTCCAGGCCGTAACTCGAGCGCAGTGCTTCCAGGTTAGTCGCGATTGTCTTGGCACGTTCCTCTTCCGAGAGTTCCGCGGTGACATCCCGGAGAACGCGGTCGCTGACGTCCTCGATCCGCTCGATGAAGGTGACGAAAAGCCCGGGGTTCGGCTTCTCGGCGGCGTGGTCCGCGGCCCAAAAGCCGTCACCGAGTAGGTTGTCCTCCAGGGTACTATGTTGTTGGATAGCGGAGAACCCGCAGTGGTGATTGGTGAGAACCAGCCCCCGGTCGGAGATCACTTCGCCGGTACAGAAACCTCCGAAGTGAACGATGGCGTCCTTAAGGCTTCCCGAGTTAATGGAGTAGATGTCTTCCGCGCTGATCTGCATCCCCATATCGCGCATCTCCTCTTCGTTGAGGTTCTGGAGCAGGAGGGGCAGCCACATGCCACCGCCGGCAGAGAGGAGCAAGGGTAGTAGTAGGAGAGGAAGAAATAGCAAAAGCTTGCGCATCGGGCCTTGGTTATGGTAGCCCAAAGCTAAGCACCCACCAATAAAATAGAACACGCCCACGAATGAATCGAGCTCCGACTCAGTCAGGGCGGCAGCAAATCAAAAGTCTACGATCAAGCATGGCACGTTACTAGCCTTCGCCCTTACCGATCCGGATTTTGCGGTCGAGTTCCGCCAGCGCGCGACGGACCTCATCGTTGGTGTCCATGAGGTCTTCGACCGTGCGCAGGGAGTAGATGACGGTGGAGTGGTCGCGGTTACCGAACAACTGGCCGATCTTTTTCAGGCTGTTGTTGGTGTGCTGCTTGACCAGGAACATGCTGATCTGCCGGGCAAGTACGACCTGGCGGCGGCGGGTCGTACTCTTGACCAGCTCGACCTCCAGATTAAAGTGATCGGCGACCGCCTTTTGGATGACTTCCGGAGTAACCTCGCGGTGGATGTCCGATACGAAGCTCTTCATGACCTCTTTGGCCAGGGGAATGTCCAGGCGCTCCTTGCCGGCGATGCCTTTCTTCATCACCATGGTATTGAGGATACCCTCGAGCTGGCGGATGTTGTGCTGGATGTGGAAGCAGATGAATTCGGCCACGTCGGTGGGTAACTCGACGTTGTTGTTGGCCGCTTTACTGGTGAGGATGGCCATGCGGGTCTCCAGGGCCGGTTCGCTCAGGTCGGCGCTCAGGCCCCACTGGAAGCGACTGCGCAGGCGCTCCTCGATGTCGAGCTCGATGATCGGGCGGTCACAGGCCATGACGATGGCCTTGCTGTTTTGGCGAAGGACGTTGAAGAGGTTGAAGAATATGTCTTGCGTTTTCTTACGCTTTACGAGGTGCTGGATATCGTCGACGAGAAGGATGTCCACGTTTTGGTACCAGCTGAGTAGCTCGTTGGTACTGTTGGTGGCGATGCTGTCGACCAGGTGTTGGGTAAAGGTATCCGTGCCTACGAATAGTACGGCCTTCTCGGGGTACTTGACGGATACGTAATTGCCGATCGCGTGCAGCAGGTGGGTCTTACCGAGGCCACTCTTACCGTGAACGACCAGCGGGTTGAAGGCCGTTTGGGTGGGGTTGTCGGCAACGGCTTTGGCCGCGTTGCGGGCGAGGGTGTTACAGTCTCCCTCAATGAAGTTCTGAAAGGTGTACTGGGAGTCGAGGTTGGAAGGGATCTTCGGGCGGGCGACGCCGGGGATGACGAAGGGGTTACCCGGCATTCGCTGTTGGGTAAGCGGGACTTGCTCGGTCAGGTGGCCATTGCGCTGGGGGAGGGTAGGGCGGGCCTTCGTTCTCACCGGATTGATACGGTACTGGAGCCTACCGGGCCGGCCGAGGGCGGAGTTCAAAGAGTTCTTGAGCACCTCGACGTAATGCTCCTCCAGCCATTCGTAGAACAACCGGTGGGGGACCTGGATGGTAAGTTCGTTATCACTCAGTTGTACTGGCCGAATAGGGGCGAACCAAGTGTCGAAAGCTTGGCCGCTGACGGATTTCCCGATGGTCTGTAGGCATTTGGTCCATAAAGTTTCATGATCCTGAATCTGGTTAATTTGATGTACTGGTGTGTGTCCCAATTGCACTAAGAGTTATGTTCTGCCAGGTGGCTAGGGCGCCCCGCAGGTGAAGAATAAATGGCGATCAGAATCAGTAAGAAGCCTAAAAGTCGTGATCTGGGTTAGCGAGCTGAAGAGTGGCGTCCGGCGCGCTAAAGCTTAACGTTCAAAGAATAAACGTAAGGATGAAAGTTCGTGCCGTTGGGGGGGGGGACAGAGGTGGATAGCTGTCCACAAAGGCATGATCACTGAGTGGATGCCGATACTACTACCGGCGTAGGGCAAATATGAGTAATACGGACCCACCATTCCAAAGAATTGCTATTCTAATTGTTCGGAAGCACCCTGTTTTTTATTTGCGGAGCAAAGCGGCCATATTGTCGTAAGCGGCAGGTGAAGATTGCCCCGTCATACCCTCATATTGTTGCAAGCCACGCACGCGCGCTGGCCGCCGCCGGGGAAAGTCAGGTCCAAACGCCCCAGCCGCAAACCGCCAAATCCTACCTGATTGACGATGACGGGGATGCCCTCTTCGTTCGGCACCTTCACCGGTGCATCCAGGAAGGTGTGCGTGTGCCCCCCCAGGATAATGTCGATATTTTTGCTGCCGGCGGCCAGCTTTACGTCGTCAATTTTTCCGTGCGCGTAACGGTAGCCCAGGTGACTGAGACAGACGACGACCGCGCAGCGTTCTTCCTCCCGCAAGTACTTCGCCGTGGCCCGTGCCTGCCGCATAGGCTCTTGATAATCAGTACCTTCGAACAGCTTGGGAGGTACTAGGCCCGCAAGCTCGATGCCGATGCCGAAAATGCCTACGCGTACTCCACCGCGCTCGATGATGGTATGGGGCCGCGTCTTGCCCTCCATGGCCGTCCCCCCAAAGTCGTAGTTGGCCGCAAGCATCGGGAAGGTGGCGTTTTGCAACTGAATAGCCAGATTTTCCAGCCCGCCGTCAAAATCATGATTGCCGATGGTGGCCGCATCGTAGCCCATCTGGCTCATCAACTTGATCTCCAACTCGCCGACAAAAAAGTTGAAATAGGGAGTGCCCTGAAAGATGTCCCCACTGTCCAGCAGCACCACGTTCGGTTGCTCCCGGCGTATCCGCTCGATCAGGCGAAGCCGCCGGATGGCGCCTCCCTCGCCGGCGTTGCGGCCGCCGTCTTGCGGGAAGGGCTCGATGCGGCTGTGCCAGTCGTTGGTATGGAGGATGGTTAGCTTAGGTACGACCCGCACGCTCGCCGCCGCCGCCGCCGTCAGCCCCGGGAGTAAGGCAAGGCCGCCACCGATGGCCGTGGTGCGGAGGAAGCGCCTGCGGCTGAAGGCATTTTGGCTGGTCATGGTGGATCGGTTTTATTCCCTACGGGTGATCTGCATACGCGAGCCGTCAGACCTGACGTCGATCGGCCCGGCGCTTCTACCGGCGTGCTCGATCAGCAGCTCCCGGTAAAGGATCCCGGACGGAAAATGCGGCTTGTCTACCAACATTTCGGACTTGTCGCCGCCGTTAGCTACGTAATCGATGGTGGCCACGTAATAGGTTGCCCGAGCGTCTATGGCCACGTCACTGATGGTAACCTCCAGTGCATCCCCGTCGCGCGTTACCCGGAGTTGGTTGCTTACCGGCCAGCCGCCGCCGTCGGTGACGTGCCGCAGGAGAGCGAGTACCTCTTCGCCCGAGAGCTCCAGCAATACGAGTTGGTTGTCAAACGGCATCAGCTCGTACAGCTCCCCCACCAGCAACGGGCCGGCGGTGATCTCGTCTACCCGGATACCGCCACGGTTGGTGACCGCGAACGCTACCGACCGACCCGGGTAGGTCTCCACGGCGGCGTCGTAGAGGACGTCCGCCATCCAGTTGCCGAGGTTCGACTCCGGGGCGCCCTTCTTAAGGGGCGTCTTTACGGTGGCCACTATGCGGTCCATCTTATCCCGCAACGCCTTTTGATAGGGAGCGATGGTAGCGGCCATCCGTTCTGCGCCCGCTTCCGATGCCAGGCTGTCTTTGCTCTTGACTTCCTTTCCCTGCACCTGCGATTCTCGCCCAAAAAAATTATCGGCCGAGATGGTATATAATTGCGGTGCTACCCGTGGCGGCCCGAGTGGCGACCGACATGCCACCAGGCACGACAAACCAAAGAAGAGGGGGAGGAGCTTACGCATGCCGGGGGTCACGACTTACGGCCAGAAATACGAACACCCAACCGGCAATGAACAGTAAGCCACCGATAGGTGTGATCGGGCCGAGGATAGCTACCGGTAAACCGTGCACCTCCTGCAGGCTAAGCAGATACAGCGAACCCGAAAACAGCAATATGCCGGTACCGAAACACCACAACGCCCGGTTCAGCCGCCGCTTGTTCATACCCGGTACGAGGTGCAACACCCCTAGCAGACCGATCGCTAGTGCGTGGTAAAAATGGTAGCGGACGGCGGTCTCGTAAGTCGTGATCGCCCCTTCGCTCACCAGCTCCCGCAGCCCGTGCGCGCCGAAGGCCCCGAGCGCGACGGCAACCGCCCCGAGTAAGGCGAACAGACGAATACTATTTTGCATTGTACGAAGGTAACTACCGTATCTAAGCGCTCCGTCGATCAAGTGTAAGTATTTCAACATCCACCCACCCAGTCATCCACTCATCATATTATGAAGGCATACGTTTTCCCCGGCCAGGGCGCCCAATTTTCCGGAATGGGCAAAGCGCTCTACGATCTGAATAGTGAAGCCAAGCACCTGTACCGCCAGGCCAACGAAGTGCTCGGATTCGACCTGGCGAAAACGATGTTCGAGGGCAGTGACGAAGAACTCAGACAAACGAAGATCACCCAACCGGCCATCTTCGTACAGAGTTCCGTGGCCTACCTCGTGACGGACGACATCGCACCACCAACCGCGGTAGCGGGGCACAGCCTCGGTGAATTTTCCGCCCTGGTCGCCGCCGGCGCCCTCGACTTTCCTTCCGCCCTCCGCCTCGTGGCCGAGCGCGCCGAAGCCATGCAGGAAGCGACGGATTCGGTACCCGGCACCATGGCCGCCGTGCTCGGCCTCGACGACGACATCATCGAGGAAGCCTGCGCCGCCATTGAGGACGTAGTCGTACCCGCTAATTACAACAGCCCCGGTCAACTAGTCATTTCCGGGTCGGAGGAAGGCGTACGGCGCGCCAGTAAAATACTGACGGACCTGGGGGCCCGCCGGGTGGTGCCGCTGCCCGTCGGCGGAGCCTTCCACAGCCCGCTCATGCAACCGGCGCAGGACCGCCTCAAAGCCGCCATCGAGGAAACGCGCTTCCGCCCGCCGGCCTGCGAGATCTACCAAAACGTAGACGCTGAGCCGTCCACCAAGCCGGAAGTCATCCAGCGCAAGTTGATCGAACAGCTGACCCGCCCGGTACGCTGGACGCAGACGATCCAGAACATGCAGGCCGCCGGCTTGACGGAATTCGTCGAAGTAGGGGGAAAGGGTAAAATTCTGGCGGGTTTGATCCGTAAAGTGGATCGTGAGCTGACCGTGGGGCAGCTTTAACCTTTAGTTATCCCCACGGCGATTAAGCTCGTCGCGGATCTCGGCCGCCCGCTCGTAGTTTTCGTTGATCAGCACCTCTTCAAGCATATTGTTGAGCTCGCCGACGTTGTAGCGCGCCAGGTTGTCGTCGGCTTCGCGTGCACCGCCTTCCGGTTCCTGGCTGGTTACGCTGCCGTCCTCTTCCAGTACGATGCCGGCATCGTCGAGGATGTGGGCGTAAGTGTAGATCGGGCAGGCGAAGCGTACGGAAAGCGCCAGGGCATCGCTGGTACGGCTGTCGACTTCGATGATCTCGCCGGCGCGATCGAGGACGAGGCGGGCGAAAAATACGCCTTCTACCAGGTCGTTGATGATGACTTCGCGCAGCTCGGTACGGAGTACGTCGAGGGTATTCTTAAACAGATCGTGCGTCATCGGGCGGCTGCTATCGAGGCCTTCGATGGCGATGGCGATGGCCTGTGCTTCCTGACTACCGATGATGACCGGCAGGCGCCGGCGCGCTCCGCTGGTCTCCCCAAGTACGACGGCGTAGTTGGTCGACTGGGTAACGCTGCGGCTGATGGCCATTACGCGTAGCTCTATCTTGTTCATAAGTCAGAAGGGGTATACGATCCAGGAACAGCCTACGGAAGGGGTGGTTCAACGGGCGGCGAAGGTACAATTTATCGGGCAGTGGTCAGTCGGTTCGCTTCGCTCTTTGCCAGAGTGCCTCCATTTTCTCCAGCGGCATACCGGCCAGGCCCTCGCTACCCGCCTGGGCCTCAACGTATTCGAAACGCCGGCGGAACTTCAGGTTGGTTCGCTCCAGGGCCGTTTCGGGGTCGATGCCCTGCCAGCGGGCGTAGTTGATGAGCGAGAACAGTAGGTCGCCGAACTCCGCCTCCCGCTCGGTGGGGGAGGGGGCCTGACGGAACTCCTCCATTTCCTCCCGGACCTTATCCCACACCTGATCGTCGTTCTCCCAGTCGAAGCCGAACTGGGCGGTCTTCTCCTGCATCCGCATGGCCTTGACCATGGCGGGCAGGGCGGTCGGTACGCCGCTGAGCACCGTTTTCTTACCCTTGCCGGCCGCCAGTTTGATCTTCTCCCAGTTCTGTTTGACGGCCTCGGCGTCCTCCGCAATCACGTCACCGTAAATATGGGGGTGGCGCTCGACGAGTTTGTCGCAGACGGTATCGAGCGCGTCCGCGATGTCCCAGGCCCCCCGCTCGCTGGCGATCTTGGCGTAAAAGACCATGTGCAGCAGCAGGTCCCCCACTTCCTCCTTGATGCCCGCTAGGTCCTCTTTGAGTATTTCGTCGGCGAGCTCGTAGGTTTCCTCAATGGTGAGCTTGCGCAGGGAGGCGAAAGTCTGCTTACGGTCCCAGGGGCACTGCTCGCGCAGCTCGTCCATAATAGTGAGCAGGCGCTGGAAGGCGGTGAGCTGTGGCGTCATGGCGGGTTCGGCTTACAGGTGGATGACCTCGTCGTAAGCGGCCGCGGCGGCTTCCATCACCGCCTCGCTCATGGTGGGGTGGGGGTGGATGGTCTTGATGAGCTCGTGGCCGGTGGTTTCCAGTTTGCGGATGGCGACCGCCTCGGCGATCATTTCGGTGACGTTCGCGCCGAGCATGTGGGCACCGAGTAGTTCGCCGTACTTGGCGTCGAAGATCAACTTAACGAACCCTTCCTTTACGCCGCCGGCACTCGCCTTACCGCTGGCGCTGAACGGAAATTTACCCACCTTCAGCTCGTACCCTTCTTCCTTGGCCTCCGCCTCGGTGTAGCCGACGCTGGCCACTTCGGGGATGCAATAAGTGCAGCCGGGGATGTTGTTGTAGTCGATGGGTTCCGGGTCGTGGCCGGCGATCTTCTCGACGCAGGTAATTCCCTCTGCGCTGGCTACGTGGGCCAGGGCGGGGCCCTTCACGACGTCGCCGATAGCGTATACGCCGGGTACGTTCGTCCGGTAATACTCGTCAACCTCGATGAGGCCGCGGTCGGTCTTGATACCGAGGTCTTCCAGGCCGATGTTTTCCGTATTCGGGGTAACGCCGGCGGCCGAGAGCACGACGTCGCACTCGATCGTGATGGCTTGGTCTTTCTTACGGTCCTTGGCCGTCACGACGACCGACTGTCCGCTCGTATCGATCGACTCTACGGCGGTATTGGCCAGCACCTTGATGCCCTTCTTTTTGTAAAGCTTGGTCAGTTCTTTGCTTACGTCGGCGTCTTCGCGGGGCACGAGGCCGGCCGCGTCGTATTCCACTACCGTGACTTCCGTGCCGATGCTCGAGTAGACGTAGGCGAATTCCGTTCCGATGGCGCCGGCGCCGATGACGACCATCCGTTTCGGTTGCTCGGGCAGCGTCATCGCTTTACGGTAGCCGATCACTTTTTCGCCGTCGATGGGAAGGTCGGGCAACGCACGGGCGCGGGCTCCGGTGGCTACGATGATGCTGTCGGCTGCGTAGGTGGTCGCCTTGCCGTCGCCATCCGTGACTTCTACCTTGCCGCCGCGGATGAGTTTGCCCTGGCCGGTAATGACCTCGATCTTATTTTTCCGCATCAGGAAGTTGACGCCCTTACTCATACCGTCGGCTACGCCGCGGCTGCGGCCGATCATGGCGGCGAAGTCGATCTCCGGTTTGGCGACCTTGATGCCGTAATCTTCGGCGTGGCCGATGTACTCGAATACCTGCGCGCTTTTGATGAGGGCTTTGGTCGGTATGCAGCCCCAGTTGAGGCAAATGCCGCCGAGGTGCTCGCGTTCAACGATCGCGACTTTCATGCCTAACTGAGAGGCACGGATCGCCGCTACGTAACCTCCGGGGCCACTGCCGACTACGATGAGGTCGTAAGCCATAGTATCAATGATTTTTCTGGGTATTGGATTTGGCGGGCAAAGGTAACGCGCCCGGCAGACAACATCCCCGCGGCCCGTTTGGTTAATCCGGGTAGTTGTTTACTCCCAGTTACACGGCCTCCGCATGCGCTTAATTCTACTGAGTTTGATCTCTCTTCTGGTGGCCTGTACGCCGGCCTCCGACAACCGGCTGGTGCAGCCGAAGGACCCTTACGCGATGGGCAGCATGACCGGCGAGGCGATGAACGTAATCGTGGAGATCCCCGCCGGTACGAACCACAAAATCGAATACCACGCGGGGGAAGGCTTCGTCAACGATACTCTCGAAACCGGCGACACGCGCGTCATCGATTTTCTGCCTTACCCGGGCAACTACGGATTCGTGCCATCGACCATGATGGATAGGGAGCGGGGCGGAGACGGCGACCCACTCGACGTGCTCGTGCTGAGCGAGAGCGTGCCGACGGGCACCCTGCTGACCGTCCGGCCGATCGCCACGCTACTTTTGCGGGACCGGGGTGAGATCGACACCAAAATCATTGCCGTACCCACCGACGAAGCGCTGCGCGTATTCCAGGCGACCGACTTCCTGTCCTTCTCCCTCAACCACGATGCCGCACGCGCGATTATTGAATCTTGGTTCCTTAATTATAAAGGCCCGCGAAAGACGGAACTTATCCGTTGGGAGGACGAAACTTACGCCTGGCAAGAACTCGCAAAGTGGCGGCGGGATGCGGCAGTTGACGAATAAACTTTTTGTGTTAAAATTATTTAATAAGCTTGGTTGTGTTGGTTAAATGTGCGTATTTGCGGTCATTCTTCCAACACATCGCTACGTGGCGGTGTTACAACACAGTCGCTACGCGTTCATTAAACCCCACCTTCACTATGCAGCAGTTCCTGATTCTCTTGGCTTGTTTGGTTACGCTAAATCTCGGTGGCCAGTCCTTTGAATGGAATAAGCAGAATAAGGGCGAGGACGCAGGTGCGGGGTTTGACCGACCCACGGCGGCTTACGATGCGGCCTTCGATGAAAGACAGGTCGGTTATGCGGAGGAATACTCTCCGTTGTTTGCCGGTAGAGAGACGGCATTCGGTGAGCGTTACGACCCAGGTGAACTAACTGCCGGGCACGCACTACTTCCTTTAGGGACGCTCGTCGAGGTCACGAACCTGGCCAACGACCGCTCGGTTACCGTGCGCATAAACGGTAAAGAACAAGCCTGTACGGAATGCCTGATCTCGTTGAGTACCGCTGCGGCAAAAGCACTGAGTTTGGAAGTGCGTGCCCAGGTCAGCGTCAAAAGAACCGGCTTCAGCAACTGGAACCCCAAAGTTACCGACGCACCGCAATCCGCGAGGACCGCCCGCGTGACCCCCACCGTGTTCGACCCGGCACCTGCCCGACAGCCCGCGACCGAGCGGAGCGTGCTCGACCGGGAAGTTACCCCGGGGCTAGCCCCCAACCGGGCCGATTACGCCGTAGCCGGTACGCCGACCACCTACTCGACTACCCCGGCGCCGAGTTCCGGCCAAACATCGAAGCAGGCCGCGCCCCCCGCACCTACGGTACCCGCCTACCAGCAAGGGCGCTCCGCGCCCGCACCTAAAGATTACCCGATGCCGAGCACCGTCCAGGTAGCCAAAAAGCCCGCGCCGGTCATGGCAGCGGCTCCGGCCCCCACCGCGGAGCTCGCCGACAAAAGTGTAAGTGGTGCGGCCGTTCAGTTAGGTGCCTATTCCAACCAGGATTATGCGAGCAACCAGGTTACCGAACTGCGCGCCAAAGGCCTGACCTCCGCCTTTTACCGCTCCGCACCCAAGGCCGATGGGTCGATGATTCACCGCGTGTACTCCGGGACGTACGCGGATAGGGCCAAGGCGCAGGAGATGGCCGCTTACATTCGTGATGTATATCAGGTAGGCGGTATGGTGGTCGAAATTAAATAATCGAGGCAGCCAACCGCGCCGTCGATTGTACCGTTAGTGATTCAGCGTATGGATTTTGATCCGTTACTGCCTTGGGGGGCTTTCACCCAAGGCAGTATCTTGTTATAGCCGTTATCTTTAGGCCCCCCCACTACACCAGTTATTGTCAGTCGAACATGAGTCAGTCCACCCAACAGATGCCGCCCGCGGTCATCCTTTTTATAACCAGTGTTCTAGTTTTTCTACTGTTTGGTTGCGACGGCAAGTCCGACGTTCGCAGCGTACTCGTCTTTTCTAAGACGACCGGCTATCGCCACGGCTCGATCGAGGATGGCAAGGCCATGTTCCTGAAGCTCGCCGAAGAGAAGGGGTTTAAAGTCGACACGACTGAAGAGGCTAGCGTCTTCACCGAGGAGCGCCTCAAAGACTACAACCTCGTCGTTTTCCTTTCCACTACCGGCGACCCGCTTAACGGAGAGCAACAGCAGGAACTGGAACGCTTCATGAAGGCGGGGGGCAACTGGATGGGCATCCACGCCGCCGCGGATACGGAATACAGTTGGCCGTGGTACAACGAGCTTTGTGGTGCCTACTTCCTTAGCCACCCCGAGCATCAGGATGCGACCATACACGTGCTGGAACCCAGCCACCAGTCGGTAGCCCACCTGGGTGAAGAGTGGACCCGCTTCGACGAATGGTATAACTACAAAAAAATCAAGGACGGCATCACGCCCATCCTCCGCGTCGACGAAACCACCTATGAGGGCGGTGAGAATGGCGATTTTCACCCCGTAGCCTGGTACCGCGAATTCGAAGGCGGCCGGACCTTTTACACCGGCGTCGGGCACACCCCCGAAAGCTACACCGACCCTAAGTTCGTCCAACACGTGTGGGGAGGCATGGAGTACCTCTGGGGCGACAACGCCCCGGTCGATTACGCCGGCGTAAAACGAACCCCCGAAGAAAACCGCTTCCAGGTAGACGCTTTGGTCACCGGAATGACCGAACCCATGGAACTCGAGCTACTACCGGACGGCCGGCCGATCTGGGTCGAGCGCAGGGGAAAGATCCACGTTTACGACCCGGACTACGAGATGGCCGTGCAGGTCGCCGAACTGGATGTACACGCCGTACATGAGGACGGCCTACTGGGCATCGCGCTCGACCCCTCCTTTGCGGATAACAACTGGATGTACCTCTACTACAGCCCCCCTGGGGAAAAGAGCGTAAACCGCCTGAGCCGCTTTCAGTTCGTTGACGATGAGGTCGACCACGACTCCGAGCAGGTTATCCTCGACGTACCCGTCGACCGTAATGAGTGCTGCCACTCCGGCGGCAGCATCGAATTCGGCCCTACGGGTTTGCTGCACCTGAGTATAGGGGATAACACCAACCCGTTTAAGTCCGATGGCTACTCACCCATCGACGATAGTCAGGACGTGCCGAACTTCGATGCGCGCCGCAGCTCGGCCAATACGAATGACCTGCGGGGCGGCATTGTGCGCATCCGGGTCGAAGAAGACGGTAGCTATACCATCCCCGAAGGTAACCTGTTCAGTGACCCCGCCGTGGGCCGCCCGGAGATCTACGCGATGGGCCTGCGTAATCCATTCCGCATCCACGTCGATCAGCATAACGGTAACGTGTACTGGGGTGATATCGGGCCGGACGCCCACGCCGATAGTTCCGGCATGGGCCCCCGCGGCTACGATGAGGTCAACGTCGCCCGTGAAGCCGGCTTTTTTGGCTGGCCTTTGTTCGTCGGCGATAACCGGCGGTACCACGAACGTGACTTCGCCACGGGTTCGGTGGGCGGCACCTTCGACCCTCTGCACCCCATCAATGACTCAAAGCTGAACACCGGCGCCACCGAGCTCCCCCCCGCCCAGCCCGCCATGATCTATTATCCCTACGCGGAGAGTGAGGAGTTTCCAACCCTCGGTAGCGGTGGGCGTAACGCCATGGCCGGGCCCGTCTTTTATCGTGACGACTATGCGGATAGCGAACACCGCTTCCCGGAATACTACGACGGTAAGTTCTTCTTCTACGACTGGATGCGGGATTACATTATGGCCGCCGATCTCGATGAGACCGGTTACGTAACGGACTTCGAGCCCGTCATCCCGAGCATGAAGCTGCTTCACCCCATGGATATGCTGTTCAGCCCCGCCGGTGAGCTCTACGTGATAGAGTACGGTACGAAATGGTTCAGCCGAGATGGCAATGCGAGGCTGCTCCGTATCCGATACAATGCGGGCAACCGCGCCCCGGTACCCAGTATGGAGGTGGCCGAAGTCATCGGGCCCGCCCCCATGCAACTGAGTGCCGATGCGGGTAACAGCCTCGATTACGACGGCGATGAGCTTACCGTACAATGGTTGCTGGACGGCGACGTAATCGGTGAGGAGTCGGAGTTGAACTATGAGGTCACTACCCCCGGCGTCCAAACGCTCGTACTCGCGGTTACCGACGAGGCGGGCAATACGACTAAGCTCGAACAAGAGTTACTCGTCGGCAACACCGTACCTAAAGTTGAAATCGACCTGTCGTCTAACCGTTCCTTCTTCTTTCCGGAAGACCGCATCCGCTACGCCGTGAAAGCCACCGATACCGAAGACGGTACCGTGGCGCCCGAGAACATCACGGTAACGTTCGACTACCTTGAAGGTGAAGATCTCGTTCAGATCGAAGCCGGCCACCAGGTTGCCGGTCAGGGAACTGCTTTTGCCGCGGGGCGAACGCTCGTAGGGAACAGCGACTGTGGGGGGTGTCACCTTATCAACGAAGCCAGTAGCGGGCCCGCCTTCCTGGCCGTAGCCGAACGCTACCGGAAGGACCCCCAGGCAAGCGATTATCTGGCCGGAAAGATCATCCAGGGCGGTGGCGGTGTGTGGGGGGGAACGCGTTATGGCGGCCCACCCTGACGTTCCGATGGGCGATGCCAAACAAATGGCTGACTACATACTGAGTCTTGCCGGCCCGCCCCCCGGTCAGGGAGGCATGGCGGCCAGTGGCGTCCTCACCCTCGACAGGCACCAGCCGAACGTTCCGGGGCGCTACATACTGCAGGCCAGCTATACCGACCAGGGTGCCGGAGACGGACTACCCCGCCTGACGACCAAGGAGGTAGTCGTTCTGCGCAGCCCCCGGCTACGCGCCGATCTCTTCAGTGCCGGTAATAAGGTCATGGCCTACCACATCGAAGCCAAAGACAATCCGATGGGCGATACCGACGCCGACGTGCTGGTGGCCTCCGGTGGCGGATGGAGCAGCTACGGAGATATCGACCTGACGGGCATCCGGCGTATCAATACCACGCTGGCTTTGGCGCCCGGGATTACCTCGGGTGGTACCATCAAGGTGCTTACGGGTAACCCCAATACCGGTAAGGTAATCGGATCGGCCACCATCGAACAAGGCCTGACTAACCTGGGCCTCAACGAACTACCCATCGAACTCACCGAGGCGCAAAACGGCGTACAGCCGCTTTTCTTCCGTTATCAGGCGGATGACGATAGTGCGGATGCGGTATTGGCAGCGGTTATCTCCTATGAGTTCGTGCGCGGTCAGCCGAGCAAATAATCGCAACCGATCGGCCCGGTAGGGGTTAGCCTAACTTAACCCACCGGCCCCATGCGGAAGTACTTCGTATTTATTGGTTTAGCAATCGCCCTGTGCGCGCTTCCCCGTTGTGGAAAGACCAGCCATTCCCAGGGGCACGTTCTCTACGATACCCACTGTGCCAACTGTCATATGGAAGAAGGAACGGGCTTGCGCCAGCTGATCCCGCCGCTCGCGGGCTCCGACTATTTACGGGATCAACCCGCTCGGGTGGTGAACGGGATAGTCCACGGTATGGAAGGCCCGCTGATCGTGAACGGGGTAACCTATAACCAACCCATGCCGGGAAATAAGGAGCTATCGGAGTTTCAGATCGTTAACATCGTGAACTACATCAATCAGGCCTGGGGCAATGATTACGGAACGATTACCGTCGCCGAGGCGCGCAAATGGATGATTCGGGACGCCGTGAGTCGTTAGCGGCTTAAAGCTCCGCGATTGATCGCCGCAAAGTCGTACTTTCGGCCTACTTGTACCCCAACGAGCTCAAAATTCGGGTTTCCAGTATGCTACACCGTACACCTCGCCCTAGCGCCTTCCTTCTACTGCTTTTATGCTTCTGCGCCTCCCAATCCCTGTGGGGTGGAGCGCCCGCCGAAATGGACTTCCAAGGGTCGATGGACGATGTGTCAGTAACCATTGCCGGCCCCGATACGGTAGTCATCTGCCGGGGTGATACCGTCGAACTGACCCAAACAAATACGGCCATGGACGCAGGGCTGGAGTGGCGGCCGGCGGAAGGATTTCTAAGCGCTACGGATGAACCTATCGCACGCATCGTACCCATCGTAAGCCGGTACTACGTCGTGCGGGTCGATGACGGTGAGAGCGTGGCGGAAGACAGCGTGTACGTAGACGTAAAACAGCTCGTTGTTCCTGTTTTAGTGAACGACACGACCATCTGTGAGAACAGCTCCCTGCAACTCGCCGCAATGCCGATCACGGACGTGCGACAAACGACTTACGACTGGAGCCCGGGCGTCTTCCTGGAGGATTCGACGGACGTGAACGTCCTCTACACGCCCACCAGTGGGGGAGACACCGTCTTCACACTCATCGCTACCAGTGCGGATAGCGTATGCGCGGATACGCAATCCGTTCGCGTCAACGTCATTCGTAGCGACATCACGGTGATCCCCGAGGACACCGCCTTCGTTTGTGATACTCAGGATACGCTTACCCTTTCGGCGTCCGGAGTAGACGGGCCCATAACGTGGTTCCCCACCACCGGCATTCTCGACAGTGCGACCGGCCCGACCATTTCCGTGCAGGTCCTCGATGACATTACGTATTTCGCGACGGCTGAGATAAACGGCTGCCCCCAGATCGATTCGGTAGCGGTCCGGGTAGACTCACTCCCCTTCGACCTGACCATTACGGCCGAGCCCGAAAAGGACCCTTACTGCGTAGGGGACACCGTGACGCTTATCAGCCCCGTTTTTGACGCAGGCGACTTTCGTTTGATCACTCACGAATGGATAGAGTCACCGGGCAGCGAAACGCCGGAAGAGCTATTCAACCTCATCTTCATAGCCTCCGATACGGCGGACTACACGAGGGTGACCACTAACGGGGCCTGCGTTGATACTACCATCATCCCGATCAACGTCGTCCGGCCGCCTACCTTAATCTTTGACCCACCGAATCCCATCGTGTGCCCGGGTGAGTCTTTAGAGGTGACGGTCAGCTTCGATTCTTCCGGCATAGAAGGAACTTTGGAGTGGATGGACCCGGCGGGAGGCACGCTTTCCTGTACGGACTGCCTCGACCCTACCATCACTACCGAGTCGAGTATCACGTATGAGATCGAGGTGACTTCGGTACCGGGCGACTGCCCCTCAATGGAAACGTATACGGTGTTAACCGCGGAGGATGCCCTGCCCGTCCTCATCGAAGACACCCGCATCTGCGCCGGCGAGTCCATAAACCTCGTAGCTGGTGGCATTCGGGACGATTATACCTATATGCTATCCGGGGGCGGTGAAATGCGGATGGGAACGGATTTCGAGGTTTCCCCCAGTGAAACGACCACTTATACCATTACTTCGGATGGCAACTGCGGAGCCCAGGAGCAAGAAATAACGATTGAGGTACTACCCGCCTACACGTTGACTTTAGACGCTCCCGACGTGGTTTGCCGCGGTAGTGAAGTGACTTTCACCGCGGTCGTGGAGCCTGAGCGAAACGGCGTTTTGACGTTTTCACCCGCTGGCGGAGTTACCGATGGAAACACCTATACGATCGCCGAGGTCTCGGACGACCTAACGGTTACCGCAAGTTTTGTGGACGAGGAAGGTTGTCAGAATCAAGAAGCGTCCGCTACCGTCGGCGTTCAGGATCAGGAGTTCACGCCAATCGTCGTAGCGCGCCGCACCGACGGGGTACCGTTGTCGGATAGCGCGGCGATCATAGCCGGTGGGTCGGTGATCCTGGAGGTGAGTAACGTTCCTTCGGGATTCAGCGGCTCGTTTTCCTGGGAGGGCAACGGTAACCCCGCCACGGCTACCGGTACGTCGATCCAGGTTGAGGTACCGGAAAGCGGGGTGACCAATCTGAGCTATTTCGTAATGATCACCTCCGACGCCGGTTGCGACGCCGTTGCTAACATCAGCTTACCGGTTACCGAACTTCCTTTCGCCATCCCGGAAGTCATCAGTGCTAACCGTGATGGTACGAACGACAACTTTCAGGTCTTCTTTCAGGAGAGCGTGGCGGTCGATGAGTTCGATCTGATCGTATACAACCGTTGGGGTCAGGAAGTATTCTCCTCCAGCGACCCGGCGGAAGGGTGGGACGGCACGAAGAACGGATCCCCCCAGAACTTAGGTACCTACCTGTATCTGACGCGCTTCATCGTTGGCGGCGTACCCTTCGAGCGGGAGGGGCAGTTTGCGTTAGTTCGCTAGACCATCCTGGAGTGCCAGCTATCTTCCAGCGGCCGCTCGAAGATCTGGCGTAGTTCGCCTACCTCCTTTATCAGGGTATCGAAAACTATTGCGTCGTTCGGGAGCTGGCCGCCGTGGTAAAGCTTCTTAAACTCGTCTTTGGAAACGGTTTGAATGCGACCCTGCTCGTCGCGATAGCTGAAACGCATCCGATTGAAGAAGTCTACGCCGATCTCGGTACCTATTTCCTTGATTTTAGCCACCGAACCATCGATGGAGCAACCGCTGGCTTCCGCTTCGGATTCATCGACGGCCACTACGAGGAAGCGGTTGTGTAATATATCGGTTGCGGCGCGGAGGGATTGGCGGTGGCTCACCCAATCTTTAACGAAGGCCTGCATCCGGGCGCGCACGAGTTTGGTCTCTTCCGCATTTAGGGCGCGTTCGGCTCCGTAGATCCATATTCTGCTACTGGAGGTAAGGTCGTCAAGGGATGGGTACATCGGCTGATCTTTGATTGCCCGCAAAGGTAAACCTACGCAGCTAATCGAGCGGTTCATGAACTAGTCGGTACGCTTTCAGTTGAACGTGGGAAGACAAACCACCGGGATATTGTGTAGACCATATCTAAATAAAGGGCCCCTTCGGCCCTACGTTTGTTAAAGGATTGTCACGAAAGTATCTTTGCGGCACGTCATGAGGGGCAGTATTTGCTCTTTTGGACGCAACTTCTTAAATGTCAATGTATAATGGCATACCAGCTCATTTTAACCAAAACCCTGCTTCTCGCCAGCTGCCTTCTTCTGGGCAATTTTACGGCGTTCTCGCAGGGTGAACAGGCGGAGGAAACCACCGCCGAATCTATCGTTCAGGACGAGCCCGCCACTTCGGCTGCCGGAGACGCGGCCGGCGGGGTTGCCGCGGGAGCGGGGGATTACGCCAAGGGCAAATCTCTTTGGAACGCCAACGTGTGTGGTTCCTGCCACAATAAAAACATGAAGGACGACGCCACCGGCCCCGCGCTCGGCGGCGTTCAGGAACGTTGGGCGGGGGAGCCGCGCGAGCACCTATATCGCTGGGTGCAACAGTCACAGGCCCTTATTGCTTCCGGGGAGTCCCAGCGTGCGCTAGCCGTTTGGAGTAAGTGGAAGCCCACGGTAATGTCTAACTACACCAACCTCAGTAACGAAGACGTAGAGCACCTGCTGGCTTTCATTCGCGGTCAGTACACCGGTGAAGGCATCCCCGCCACGGCGGGCGTCGCCGGTGAGGTCGTACAGGTCGGCGAAGAGGCGGACAACACCTGGATTTTCGTGATTCTCGGGGTCTCACTACTACTGCTATCCTTTATTCTGGCGCGCGTAACGAGCAACATGCGCTACCGGGTTGCCGCCGAGCAGGGCGATGCGCCCGAGCGCCGTACCCTGGTCGATGTTATGACCAGTAAGGGCGTTATCGCCTTTGTAGTCTTCGCAGCGGTGGTACTGGGTGGTTACACGACCGTCAACCACGCCATCGAGCTGGGCCGGCAGCAAGAATACCAGCCGGAGCAACCGATCAAATTCAGCCACGTCACCCACTCCGGTCTAAATAAGATCGAGTGTCAGTACTGCCACGACGGCGCCCGCCGTAGTAAGCACTCCGTCATCCCGGCCGTCAATACCTGTATGAACTGCCACCGTGCGATCAAGGTCGGTAGCCAGTACGGTACCGCCGAACTGACTAAGATCTTCGCCTCCATCGGTTACGACCCTAAGCAAGATGCTTACATCGAGGACTACGAAAATCTGCCGAACGATGAAATCAAAAGCATCTACCGTAGCTGGATCCTCGAAAATCTACAGAAGGAGTACGAAGACCCCGCTCAGATAGACTTCGACGAAGTGGAGGAAGAGGCCGACCGCCAACTGGACGCCCTGGAAGATGCGCTGACTAATGACTACACGGGTGACGACAAGATCGCCGGCCCGGTAGAATGGGTACGCATCCACAACCTTCCCGACCACGCCTACTTCAACCACGCTCAGCACGTCACCGTAGGTAAACTGCGCTGCCAGAATTGCCACGGGCCCGTAGAGGAGATGGAACTCGTCTATCAGTACTCGCCGCTCAGTATGGGTTGGTGTATCAACTGCCACCGGCAGAGCGAAGTCCGCTTCAAAGAGAACGATTACTACAAGGCGTACGAGCGCTACCACAACGAGATCAAGGACGGCGTACGTGAAGCCGTTACGGTCGAGGACGTAGGCGGTCTTAACTGCCAGCGCTGCCACTACTAATTTAACCGCCTTAGGATATTAGCCGCCGGCGCGCCGCGCTCGAATCGGCTTACCCCAAAACGATAACTTCCCCAGGGAATGAGTAAACATCACAATCAGGTTTGGCTCGGTACCGATCAACTAAGTAACAGCGAAGCGTACCGTGAGGTCACCGACCGCGAGATCGGTAGCCCCACCAGCAAAGATCTGGAAAACCCCAGGCTGGAATCCTCCCGCCGCGACTTCCTGAAATACCTCGGATTCGGTATGACGGCGGCAACGATCGCTTCCTGTGAGATCCCGGTCCGCAAAGCGATCCCTTACGTCTCCAAGCCGGATACCATCGTACCCGGGGTGGCGACCTATTTCGCATCCACCTTTGCGCAGAGCGGCGACTACGTTCCGGTCTTGGTAAAGACGCGTGAGGGCCGCCCCATTAAGGTCGAAGGAAACGGCATGAGTCCAGTCACCAACGGTGGTACTACGGCGCGCGTGCAGGCTTCGATCCTCGGATTGTACGATACGAGCCGCTTCGACGGCCCTTACCGGGTGGTTGACGGCATGGCGAAAAGCAAGCGTAACCCCGCGGAGAACGACGGCTGGGAGGTTATCGATAAGGAGATCATGGGTAAACTCAGCAGTGGGTTCCAGATCCGTATCGTTACCCATACCCTGATGAGCCCCAGCACGCTGGCCGCCATCGCCGAATTTAGTACGGCCTACCCCAATACCGAGGTCGTACAATACGACCCGGTCTCCTGCGCGGCGCTTCTGGATGCGAACGAACGCACCTTCGGCAAGCGCGCGGTACCACACTACCGCTTCGACCGGGCTGACGTAATCGTTAGTTTCAACGCTGACTTCCTCGGTACATGGATCAGCCCCATTCAGTACGCCCGCGACTACGTGCAGGGCCGTCAGACGGACGGACGCAGCATGAACCGCCACGTACAGGTAGAGAGCTCCATGTCGCTGACCGGCTCCAATGCCGACAATCGCATCCTGGTTAAGCCAAGCGAGCAAGGGACAGGCTATTCTCGCCCTGTACGACGCCGTCGTAGGTGGCTCGAATAGCTCCCTCGCCGGCCCCGCCGCAGAGAAATTAGCCGCACTGGGCGCGGAACTACGCCGCAACCGCGGACGCGCCCTGGTCGTCAGCTCAAGCAACAACCTCAACGAGCAGTTGCTGATCAACGCCATTAACCAGGCGCTCGGTAGTTACGGCTCCACGATTGAGACCGATAACTGGTCCATGCAACGCAAAGGCAGCGACCGGGATCTGGCAACCTTTGCCGCGGAACTGGAAGCTGACGCCATCGATGCGGTTTTCGTACTCGACGGTGCCAACCCGGCCTTTGATAATCCATGGGCTTCGGTTATCGCCGAGAACCTTAGCAAGGCCGACCTGACGGTTAGTCTAAGCGGCGTACCCAACGAAACCTCCGTTCTGTGTGGCTACGTTGCCCCCGATCATCACTACCTGGAGAGTTGGGGAGACGTAGAAGCGGTGGAAGGCCAACTGTCGCTGGTTCAGCCTACGATCACGCCCATCTTCGCCAGCGTCGGTCGGGCCGGAACGCGGCAGGCGGGTGAAAGCTTCCTTACCTGGGGCGAAAGCGCCCGCTACCAGGCCGACGCCGAGCAACCTTACCTGGAGTTCGTCAAGAGCACTTGGGAGGAAACGTCTTTCGGTCGCCAGGGTAGCTTCACGACCTTTCAGGCATTCTGGGATTCCGCGCTGCATGACGGTGTCGTTTCTCTGGAAGCTGCCGCCACTGCTCCGGCCGCCCCCGCGGCAGAGGATGGCACTGAGCCCGCTGAAGACACCACTACTACGCCTAGTGGCTCTAACGGTGGTTTTGGCTCGGTCGGAAATGCAGCCAGAAATATTGCCGGGGCTGGAACCGGACAAGAGATCGCGTTCCACGAATCGATCGGTGTCGGCAATGGCGTCTACGCCAACAACCCATGGTTGCAGGAGTGCCCGGACCCCGTTACGCGGACGGTCTGGGGTAACTACCTGACGATCCCCGTAAGCTGGGAAGGAGGTAATAGCTATACTGCTTACAATGACCTCAACGCGGAGGAGTACAAAGGAAAAGCGGACATCGTACAGATCACCCCGGGTGAGGGCGAGGCGGCTAACATCACCGCCGTCCGGCAGTTCGGGCAGCTACCCGATACCTTCGGTTTGGCGCTCGGTTACGGCCGCGAGATCACCGGCATGAGCGGTCGCTCGATCGGCCACGGCATCGGCATCAACGTCTACCCGTGGTTACCCGTCATAGATGGTTACGTTCAATACTTCATCACCGGGGCCGAGGTATCCGGTGCGGTCGACACCGAAGAGGAGTTTGCTTCCGTACAGTACCACCACACGATGGGGCTGACGACGAAGAACGAATCCGGCGCCATGGTCTACTACGACCGCCGCGACGGCTCGACCATCGAGCTGGCGGGGGACCTGACGGAAGAGCAGCGGGAATACCTCGAACCCTACCACGTCGACGAAAAGACCGTCATGGAACTGGGCGAAGGGATGCAGGGCGGCCTAACTAACCGTTCCATCATTTTCCAGGGCACCTTCGGGGAACTGCCCGAGCTGAAAGAGCACATCGCCGAGCGGCGCATCGAGGCACAGCACCTCAACGAGCAAACGCTGTACCCGTACGAAGAGTACGTAGAGGACATCTACAGCCAGGGCCACTGGTGGGCGATGCACGTCGACCTGACTAAGTGTATCGGTTGCGCAGCCTGCGAAGTAGCCTGTGTCGCGGAGAACAATGTACCCATCGTCGGGAAGTACGAAGTGTGGCGCCACCACGAAATGAAGTGGATGCGCATCGACCGCTACTTCTACGGGGACATCGAGAACCCACGGGCCGTTTACCAGCCGATGATGTGCCAGCACTGTGACAACGCACCGTGTGAGAACGTCTGCCCGGTAAACGCCAGCCAGCACAGTGACGAAGGTCTCAACCAGATGATCTACAACCGCTGTATCGGTACGCGTTACTGCGCCAATAACTGCCCTTACAAAGTGCGCCGCTTCAACTGGTTGGACTTTACGACCGGTGACCTCTTCAGCTCGAACGAGCCGGAGTTGCAGGACGAAGAGCTGGCCTTCGGCGCGGACAACCTGACGCGGATGGTGCTCAACCCCGACGTCACGGTACGTAGCCGGGGCGTAATCGAGAAATGTAGCTTCTGTGCACAGCGCCTCCAGGCCGGTAAACTCACCGCTAAGGTTGAGGGCCGCCAGTTACGTGACGCCGACGTGCGTACGGCCTGTCAGACGGCTTGCCCGACGGGTGCGATCACTTTTGGCGACCGAAATAATCGACAGGGAGAGGTGGCCGATAAGCTCCGCAACCCATTAAACTACCTCGCGTTGGAAGAAGTGAATACGCAAAGTGCCGTCTTTTACGCGGCGCGGGTGCACAACCCGATGGAGGAACTTACCTAGGATCTGCGATTCTCGATCCTTGACCTTGGTGGTTTGAGGTTCGATTTACCCGCAGCGAGACAACTTTTACAATAACGACCTTAACCAGGTTAAAAACCACGGTAAACGATTAATGGAATTTGAGTGACGTGGCCAGATCACACATCGAGAACCAAGAATCGCATATCGCATATCAAATAACCAATGAGTGGACACGTAGCACCCGTTCGTAGACCGCTGATCACCGGTAGTAAAACCTACCACCAGATCACGGAAGACATCTGCCGCCCGACGGAGACCGCCCCCTCCCTTTCCTGGATCGTTACCTTCATTTTGGCGGTAACCGGTTTGGGGCTATTCGTTTTTTCGGTCATCTGGACGATCTGGGTCGGTATCGGCTCGTGGCACCTCAACCGGACGATCAACTGGGGTTGGGACATTACTAACTTTGTCTGGTGGGTTGGTATCGGCCACGCGGGTACGTTGATCTCCGCCATCCTCCTCCTTTTTCGGCAGAAATGGCGGACCGGAGTAAACCGGGCGGCGGAAGCGATGACCATTTTCGCGGTTATCTGCGCCGGTCAGTTTCCACTCATCCACATGGGGCGGCTTTGGTTGGCGATTTTCATATTCCCTTACCCCAATACACGCGGCCCGCTGTGGGTGAACTTCAATAGCCCGTTGCTTTGGGACGTTTTTGCTATCTCGACCTACTTCACCGTTTCCCTGCTGTTCTGGTACGCCGGCCTGGTTCCTGACCTGGCAACCGTGCGTGACCGGGCGAAGGGCTTACGTAAGCAGATTTATAGCGTGGTGTCCTTCGGGTGGAACGGATCGGCAAAACACTGGCAGCGGTGGGAGAGTCTCTCGCTGATCCTTGCCGGCCTCGCTACGCCGCTGGTACTTTCCGTCCACACGATCGTATCCTTTGACTTCGCGACTTCCGTCATCCCGGGGTGGCACACGACGATCTTCCCGCCCTACTTCGTGGCGGGGGCCATCTTTTCGGGCTTCGCAATGGTATTGACGCTAATGCTGATTGCCCGTAAAGTGCTTCATTTGGAGGACTACATTACCATCGAGCACATTGAGTCGATGAATAAGGTGATCCTACTAACGGGCTCGATCGTCGGGGTAGCTTACCTGACGGAGCTGTTCATCGCTTGGTACTCCGGTTACATCTACGAGCAGTTCGCTTTCCTCAATCGGGTACTCGGGCCTTACTATTGGTCGTACATCGGTATGATGCTGTGCAACGTGCTCTCCCCACAGATCTTCTGGAGCAAGAAACTACGGACGAGTCTCTTCTGGACTTTCTTCATGTCGATCTTCATCAACATTGGTATGTGGTTCGAGCGCTTCGTGATCATCGCGACTACGCTATCCCGCGATTACCTGCCTTCCAGCTGGTCCTACTACGTACCAAGCTGGGTAGAGATCTGTATTTTCATCGGTACGCTCGGTTTGTTCTCTACGCTCTTCCTCGTCTTCACCCGGGTCGCTCCGGTAGTGGCGATTGCGGAGATCAAGTCTATCCTGAAGACCTCCGGCGATCAGTACATCGGGCCGAACGCCCATCAAGGCCACGACGCTCACCACGGTACGCGCATCCCCGCGGGGGCTAACGACGTGCAGAGTGGTGCAACGGTCGACATCGATACCGACCCGAATCGAAGCTTCGATGACAAACCCGATTCCCAAAAAGACAGCTACGACGGCCCAAGCGCTAAATAAGTATGGCAACTACTACAACAACCCTCCCGCACGCCGGGGCTCCGTTAGCGGCAACTGAAGCTGCCATCGACCCCGCTGCCCGCAACATTCTGTTCGGCCTTTACGACGACGAGGAGAAGCTGCTCGCGGCCGTGAAAGCGGCTAACGCCGCCCACCTTGACATCGACGAGGTTTATACGCCCTTCCCCGTGCACGGGCTCGACCCGTTACTCGGTCTGGAGGAGAGCCGGCTCCACCAGGCGGGCTTCGTGTTCGGTTCGATCGGTTGCCTGTTCGGCTTCGGCTTTATGACGTGGGTCTTCACCCGCGACTGGCCGATCATCTTCGGTGGTAAGCCGTACTGGTCGGTGCCCGCCTTCATCCCGATTACGTTCGAGTTGACGGTACTCTTTGCCGCGGTCGGCATGGTACTGGTATTTTACATCATCTGTGGCCTTGGGCCCGGCGCGGAGCCCCGTCGGTTACACGATCGGATCACGGACGACAAGTTCTGTATTGCCTTTGACGCGACGGAATTGGAGACGGATACTCAGGATAAGCTCCGGGGTTTCTTCGCCGATACCGGCGCTGAGAGCGTGCATACGAAATGGACGCTTTAGGCGCAACCGAGTAACTGCTCGGCGCCCGCCACCTTTAGGATTCGTTTGGTGTTTGCTATTTTCTAATTCACCTTGCACCTGCGAACTCGCAAAAACAAACTACCCGGAAGCTACGGCCTCCACTGAAGTAAATAGTATGAAAAATCTGCGCGTACTGCTATCGATTCTTACCCTGGCGGTGGTGTTGTACTCCTGCGATGCCGAAGACAACTTCACCGGCAACGAGTACATGCCCGATATGGCGCATTCGCTTGCGTTGGAGGCCAATACGTATAACTACTATTACTATAATACCTGGGACGACCGCTCTACCGTCGAGCTGGCCAAGCTGGCTTACCCGCGCGTCACTGTGAAAGGTACCGTGCCGCGTGGTTACGCGGGTCGCTACCTCGACGGTGCCGGAGGATTGGCCCCTTCGGAGGGTGCCTCGGCGGAGTTGGTGAGTTACACTTTCGACAAGCAGAGCACTACCGGCATCAGCGTACCTACTAACGGCTACGTACCGTATTACTACGAGGACTCACCCGAGGGCAGGTTAGCCGCGATGGAGGGTCTTAAGGCCAATCCTTTCCCGATCACCGACGAGGGCATGCAGCGTGGCGCCGTGTTGTACAACACTTTTTGCGGCATCTGCCACGGTGCCCAAGGAAACGGACTGGGCTACATCTACGACGACGAGCAGAACCCGAACGCAGCTTATCCGCTCGCCCCGGCCAACTTCTTGACCGACGAATTTAAGGCTGCCTCGAACGGCCGCTACTACCACGCGATCATGTATGGTTACAACGCGATGGGTGCCTACAAGGACAAGATCTCTTACGAGGAACGCTGGCAAGTCCTCCACTACATCCGCAGCCTACAGGCCAAGGACCAGGACGCTAAGTACGACGGTGAGCTCAATACGCTCAACCCGGATTTCGGCGTGCCTTACGCCGAATGGATCCCGAGTAACGAAATGGGCGACGTAGAAGACGAGTCCGTTCAGGCGCTGGACAGCGAAGCGGATGCCCCCGCTACGAACCAGATGCGCAAGTAACCCAGCCTACCAAGAACCCCCCTGGCCCCCGCGGCCCGAAACTTTACAACCTTTCTGATGGAAACATTCGTCTTCTCATCGCGCGCAAAAGCCACCACCGGCGGGATGGCCGCCTTCGGTTTACTCCTGCTCATCTTCAGCTACTTCGTTGACGGGGGGGAGGGGCACCACATGCGCTTCTGGACTAACCTGCTGCACAACTCCGTATTCTTTCTCGGCATTGCCTTCATCGCGGGCTTCGCTTACTGCGCCTTTACGACGGCGTACGCCGGTTGGTTCGTGCAGTTCAAGCGGGTGTGGGAAAGTTTTTCCATGTTCATGCTACCGGGGCTGTTCCTGATGGGCGTCATCATTGCCGGTCTTTGGCTGCATAGCCATCACCTATATCACTGGAACGACGAAGAGGCGGTGTTGCACGATGCGATCCTCACGCACAAATCCGCTTTCCTCAACAAGTACTGGTACACTTTCGGTACAATCGCCTTCGTGGGTATCTGGTACTTCTTTATGGGGCGCATCCGCAGCATTAGTATTGACGAAGACGTGAACGGAACGAGCGCGTACGGGCACCACGCGCGCATCAAGAAATACGCCGCGCCCTTTTTGGTAATTGCCGGCTTTACGAGTGCGGCGATGCTTTGGCAGTGGATCATGTCCATCGACAGCCACTGGTATTCCACGATGTTTGCCTGGTACGCTTCGGCTTCGCTCTTCGTAGCGATGACGGCGATGACCATTATGATCCTGATCTACCTGAAGAGCCGGGGGTACTACGCTGGTATTAACGCCGAGCACTTCCACGATCTGGGTAAGTACCTGTTCGCCATTTCTATTTTTTGGACGTACCTCTGGTTCAGTCAGTACATGCTGATCTGGTACGGTAACGTAGGGGAAGAGACGATCTATTTCCGTGAGCGGATCGACAGCTACCCAATGCTGTTTTGGTTGAACCTGGGTATCAACTTTTTGCTGCCCTTCTTCGTGCTGATGCGCAACGATACGAAGCGCAAAGCGGGTACTTTATTCTTTACCGCGGCGATCGTCTTTTTCGGCCACTGGCTGGACTACTTCCAGATGATCAAGCCCGGGGCTCGTCTTGCACTAGTCGAGATGGAAGCACACGGCGCGCACGGTGACGGCCACGGCGAAGAGCACGCTACCATGGACAACGGGCACGGTGTCGACGACGGTCACGGGACGGTCGTTCACAGTGAAGGCGAAGGCCTCGAGGGTGACCGGAATGCGGCCGACAATACCGACGTCAACATCCGGCCGGAAGCGGTGGAGAGTGGCGTTCCCATTGCAACGGAGAACCAGGAAGGCCCCGGCCCCAATGACGGCGCTTCGCAGGAACTCGCTAGCGTGGAGAACCACGACGGGGAGGATACTTTTGAGCCCGACGCTTACATCCAGGAAGAGAATGCGGGCGAGATAGACATGCAGGGGACGCTGGAATCGGCCGGCGGGCACGACGAGTATGTGAACCCGACCGCGGAGTTCAAATCCGGTTACACCTTACCGGGGTTGTTGGAGATCGGTATATTCATAGGCTTCCTGGGTGGCTTCCTGTTCTTCGTGCTTAGCACGCTTGCTAAAGCGCCACTGGAGCCAAAGCGGGACCCGTACATGGAGGAGAGCCTCCACCACCACACTTAGTGCTTAGACGTAATCTAAATAAGAACCAAAAGCGGAACCACTTCGAGGTGGCGTCGTTAATTTACAAAGGTCCGAAAAGCGGCATTTGTCGACTGGATTCGGTCACTCGTAGAGAAAAGCTAATACACGGCTGATGAAAACATTAATCGTCCTAATCTGCATCGCGCTCTTACTACTTATCGTAGTTCAGGTAGCCAAGGTGCGTGACCTTGCAAAGGTGTTGCGTGGCGCTGAAGAGATCGAAGCGCGGAACACTAATATGACGGGGATCTACCTCCTTGCTTTCGTAGGGGTGTTCCTTATTGCCTGTACCGTATCCGCCTTTTACTATAAGAACTGGATGCTGGGTTACGGGCCGCACGGTTCTGCATCTGAGCACGGTGTCAGAATTGACAGCATGATGGCTTGGACGCTGGCGGTTACGTATAGCGTATTCATTCTCACCCATATCCTGCTATTCTACTACGCCTATAAGTTCCGTACCAAGAAAGGGCGGAAGGCGCAGTACATCTCCCACAACAATACCCTCGAGATTGTCTGGACGGGTATCCCCGCCATCGTGATGACCTTCCTGGTCATCGGTGGTCTAGATGCGTGGAATGACATTATGGGGGATGTAGCTGCCGACGAAGAGGTAATGGAGATCCAAGCTTATGGCTATCAGTTCGCCTGGAACATTCGCTACCCTGGGGATGATGGTTTGCTTGGTAAGACTGACTTCCGTCAGATCACTGGTGCCAACTCCTTCGGTCAGGATTGGTCAGACCCAAAGAATATTGATGACTTCATCACTAACGACGTCGTCCTTCCGGTGAATCGGAAAGTGCGTGTCCGTATCACGGCGAAAGACGTTCTGCACGATTTTTACTTGCCCCAGTTCCGGGTAAAGATGGATGCCGTTCCTGGCCTACCGACCTACTTTGTTTTCACGCCTACACAGACGACTAAGGAGTGGCGTAAGGAACTGCGGGAATACGAAGAGTACAACATCCCCGACCCGAACGATCCGGAAAAGATGCTGTGGGAAACCGCAAATTACGAACTCGCCTGCGCGGAGCTTTGTGGCATTGGCCACTGGTCGATGGCGCGTAAAGTCATCATTCTAGAGGAGGATGAGTACGAAACATGGCTAGCGGATCAAAAGTCCTTCTACATGGAGAACGTTCGTGGAAAGGAAGAGGATCCGTTCCGTCAGATGTTACTTCCGGCTGAAATTCAGGATCGGCGCACGCAGTTTCTTTCCGCGGCCAGTGATGCGCTGGAGACTGAGGACGATAGCGACAATACGCTTACGTTGGAGTACGTCACCTTCGAAACGGGCAGCGATCGTTTGACGGAGCTCTCTCAGTACCAGTTGGACGACGCGGTAACTTTTCTAAAGGACAACATGGGCGTAAACGCGATCCTGCGGGGGCACACCGATAACACCGGGGATGCGGAGGCTAACATGCAACTCAGCGTCGACCGGGCAAAAGCAGTTCAGGACTACCTGACAGATAATGGCATCACTATCGACCGGTTGGAATACCAGGGCTACGGCCAAACCCAACCCATCGACGACAACGGTACCGAGGAAGGCCGGCAAGCTAACCGACGGACTGAGCTATATATCTTCCAACAAGACGAGGAAGACGACCAGCTTAGTAAATAATTTGTATATTATTCAGGAGAAATCCACAATGGGTTTCATCTAAAATTTAATCATGGCAAGCGCAATCATTACAGCACCGGTGACGCGTTCGGAAGGTCTGATCCAAGAATTGGGTTACGACGATCACTTCCACGATCACCACCATGGAGATAAGTATCAATCGAACTTCATCTCCCACTACATCTTCTCGATGGATCACAAAATGATCGCCAAACAGTTCCTGATTACGGGGATGATGTGGGCCATCATCGGGGCTTTGATGTCACTGGTTTTCCGCCTTCAACTAGGCTTTCCGGAAGAGAGCATCGCTTGGCTGAAGCCCGTATTGGGCAAGTGGATCAGCGTAGACACTGAGGGTGTAGGTACGCTCACGCAAGATTTTTACTATGCGCTGGTCACCATGCACGGTACCATCCTGGTTTTTTTCGTGCTTACAGCGGGTTTGAGCGGGACATTCTCCAATCTCTTGATCCCCTTGATGATCGGTGCGCGCGATATGGCTTCGCCGCTGTTGAACATGCTGAGCTACTGGTTCTTTTTCCTGTCCGGTACTGTGATGTTCGCCTCGCTGTTCCTTTCTACCGGCCCATTCGCTGGTGGCTGGGTGGCTTACCCGCCGCTTTCCGCACTGCCGCAGGCAATGGACGGATCCGGTGCGGGAATGACCTTATGGACGATCTCGTTGGTGCTCTTCGTCGTATCGGTCCTGCTCGGTGGTATCAACTACATCACCACCGTACTTAACCTACGGACGAAAGGGATGAGCATGTGGCGCTTGCCGCTACCCATTTGGGCGTTCTTCGTGACGGCCATCATCGGTCTGCTCTCTTTCCCGGTACTGACTTCCGCCTTCTTTCTGATGATGTTGGATCGCGGTATTGGCACCAGCTTCTACCTCTCCGATATCTACATCGGTGGTGCGGCGCTCGACCACGTCGGTGGTTCTCCGATCCTTTACCAGCACTTGTTCTGGTTCCTCGGCCACCCTGAGGTATACATCATCATCCTGCCCGCGATGGGTATCGTGTCCGAAGTCTTATCGGTACACGCACGTAAGCCGATCTTCGGTTATAAGGCGATGGTATTCTCCATCCTGGCAATTGCCTTCCTGTCGTTCATTGTTTGGGCGCACCACATGTTCATGTCCGGTGTGAACCCCTTCATCTCCAACTTCTTCGTGATCTTTACGCTGATCATTGCGGTGCCTTCCGCGGTGAAGGTGTTCAACTGGATCGCAACGCTGTACGGCGGTAACATTCGCTTCAACCCGGCTTCCCTGTTCGGCATCGGCTTCGTGTCGATGTTTATCTCCGGTGGCTTGACGGGTATCTGGTTGGGTAACTCTACGCTGGACATCCAGCTCCACGATACCTACTTCGTAGTCGCTCACTTCCACATTGTGATGGGTGTCGCCGCCTTCTTCGGTATGTACGCCGGTGTTTACCACTGGTTCCCTAAGCTGTACGGTCGCTTCATGAACGAAACGCTCGGTAAATTCCACTTCTGGGGTACGCTGATCGGAGCGTATTCGGTTTTCTGGCCGATGCACTACCTCGGTATGGCCGGCGTCCCACGCCGTTACTACAGCTTCGACAATTTTGCGACTTTCGGTCACTTCGACGGCATGAACAAGTTCATAACGATCGCGGCCATCATCACCTTCGGGTTCCAGATGCTTTTCGTGATCAACTTCTTCTACAGCATTTGGCGCGGACGCAAGCTGACCAAGCAGAATCCATATAACGCTAACACGCTGGAATGGACGACGCCCGTAGAGGTCGGTCACGGCAACTGGCCCGGTAAGCTACCGACCGTTCAGCGTTGGGCCTACGATTACGGCAAGGACGGCCGGGAGTACATCACTCAGGTCGAGCCGGTCCGAGACGATGAATCGCCCGCTCACTAAACTATAGCAAGCAAAGGGGTAGGGAAGCTTCCACGCGGTTGCTTCCCTACTTTTCTAACTGCCGCCCCATTGCGGCAACCCACGACAACCCCAACTCAATTGAAACAGCAGCTTAGCACTCGGAAAAGCATCGGCGGCGTAAGCCAGTGGACGGCCGATCTCGCTGCGCTGGTGAAGTTTCGTCTGTCGGCTACGGTAGTGCTCTCCTCCGTGTTGGCCTATTTGGTAGCACTCGGCGGTGCGTCCGTAAATTGGTGGGCCGTGCTGGTACTGACCGGTGGGGGTTTTCTCACTACCGCCGCGGCTAACGTGCTGAACGAGCTTTTGGAAAAGGACTATGATAAATTGATGGCGCGGACCAGCAGCCGACCGCTCGCGGAAGGTCGCCTGGGTACGTCGGATGCCCTGCTGATCGCGGGCTTCTCCAGTATCGGTGGCATCACTTTGCTTGCGCTATTCAACCCCTGGACCGCTTTTTTGGGTATGGTCAGTCTGATCAGCTACGCCTTTGTATATACGCCGCTCAAGCGGGTCGGCCCCGTAGCAATCTTGGTAGGCGCCATCCCCGGCGCACTGCCGGCCCTGATCGGGTCGGCCGCCGCTGAGATGAGCATCACGACGCTCGGCCTGACGCTCTTCGCGATCCAGTTCTTTTGGCAGCTCCCGCACTTCTACGCCATCGGCTACCTGGGGTTTGACGACTATCGTAAAGCGGGCTTCAAACTGGTCGCCGAGCGCGCCGGTGAAGTCGATACGCATACGCTGGGTCGGGATGCGGTAGTAGCTACCATTTGCTTACTTCCGTTGGGCGCGCTCCCTTACTTTTTGGGGGTAACCTCTTTATTCGCTACGGTTGCTGTGTCAGTACTTGGCGCGGTCTTTCTGTATTTCGCCATTTCTTTTTGGCGGACGCCCACACGCAAGACGGCCTTAGCGATGATGTTTTTCTCGTTTGCTTATCTGCCAATAGCGTTTTCACTGCTTTGGGCGGGGCAGCACTTCATGCTAAATTAGTGTGCCATGAGTAAAGTATCCCTCGACGGCGGCCTGCTACTCACTACGGATGATAAGCGGCGGGAAGCCCTGACCCGCCAAAACAAGATCCACCCTAAGAAGCTTGCGCTCTGGGTCGGGTTGGTCAGTCTGGTAATGATGTTTACCGCCCTTACGAGTGCGTATATCGTCCGGCGGGCGGCGGGTAATTGGCTGGAATTTTCCATTCCCCCTATTTTCTACGTGAACACTTTTGTCATCGTGCTCAGTAGTCTAACTTTGCACGCTGCTTACGTAGCCTTCAAACGGGAGGCGGCGCTGGCGTACAAAGCGCTGCTTGGGCTTACTTTTGCTCTCGGTATAGCTTTCGTCATTTTGCAGTATTACGGTTGGTTGGCGATGACCGCGGCGGGGGTACCCCTAAAGATCAACCCTTCGGCGGATTTCGTCTACGCCATCAGTGGCTTGCACGCCGTGCACGTTATTGGCGGTATAGCCATTCTGTTAGTGTCCTTAGTTCTAGCCTTCGTGCTGCCCCTAAGGAACACACCCGCCCGTAGGCTGCGCCTCGAACTAACCATTACGTATTGGCACTTTGTCGATGTGTTGTGGATTTATCTGATTGTTTTCCTGAGCCTACAGCGGTAGGTCTCGGTTATTTGCGAACCAAAAGGGTGCACGCTTCGATCTATAGCGAAGTTGCCACCCACTACCTAGTCAAACACACCCAACATGGCCGAAGAAACGGATATCCTCGTTGCCCCCGACCACGATCATTCCGACCACGATGGAAGCTGGGAGGGCGGTGATAAGAAGCCGTTCGAGACTTCCTACGGGAAGTTGATGATGTGGTACTTTCTGCTATCGGATGCCTTCACCTTTGCCGGCTTTCTGATCGCGTACGGCACCCTGCGCTTCTCCAGCCCGAGTTGGCCCGTACCCGACGTCGTCTTTTCGACCGCCCCCTTCGGCATTCACGGTATGCCACTGATCTTCGTAACCTTTATGTCCTTCCTACTCATCATCAGCTCCGGCACGATGGTGCGCGCAGTACAGGAAGGGGCGAGGGAGAACAAGCGTGGTGTCGTATTCTGGATGCTGCTCACCGTACTCGGCGGTGCCGGCTTCCTGGGCTGTCAGGCCTGGGAATGGAACAACCTGATCAGTAAGGAGCACATGACGGTGACGCAGAACCCGTTTGGTACCTACACTTTGAACGGTAAGTTTCTGGACCCGGAGACCGGCGAGGAAACCGACGAAGCCGTAGTCAGAGGCGAGACCTACCTACTGCACAAAGCCGGCGTCGCGCACGAAGGGGAAGACGGGGAGCACGCCGCCGAAGAAGGCGACCACTACGTTTACGCCGAAGAGGCCGGTGACTACGCCGGTTACACGATTTACGAAGAGGACATGTTCATCCGACGCAAATTCGTGGTGACCGATGACGGGCCGGATAACGGTGCCATCATGACCCAGGAACTGGGGCCGGCCGCCTTCGGGGCGCTCTTTTTCGGCATCACGGGCTTCCATGGCTTCCACGTACTGACCGGAGTCGTCTTCCTGCTAATTATTTTGATCAACTCCGGAAGTGGCGTCTATGCAGCCCGGCAAAATGGCTACGAGATGGTCGAGAAGATCGGTCTATACTGGCACTTTGTCGACCTGGTATGGGTATTCGTCTTCCTCGTATTCTATCTGCTGTAGTAGCCTAACCGAAATTAGGCTTCACCGGCCTTTACCACCCTTCCGGCCGAACGCTCGACCACAAACCAAGAACACATGGCAAGCCACGCTTCCTACGAACAACAAACCGCCGCCGTCTGGAAAGGACTGGGCTTATTGGCCGCCGTTACGGTGGTCGAAGTATTACTCAGCCTGGCTAAGGCTGCGGACTGGGCCGAAGACATCCGCCCCGTATTCGTGATCGCCTCGATTGCGATCATCGCGCTATCAATTTATAAGGCTTACTTTATCATCTATGAGTTCATGCACATGGCTTATGAGGTGAAGGGGCTGGCGATGAGCGTTTTACTGCCCTGTTTCCTGCTGGTTTGGGCCGTAGTCGCCTTCTTTTACGAAGGTGATGCCTGGAGGAACAGCCGCCTGACCGTCACCGAACGCAACCAGATCGAATCGGAAGTACTACCTACCCCCGGTCAGGGAGTGGGCTCCAGTGATAAGGAGACAACCACGATGGAGTAGATGCGGGACGACCCGCTCGCCCACAACGCCACCTCCCGTTACGGGGGTGGCGTTGTTGCTTTAATCGTCTTCCCAAAACAACGGTGCTGCCGGCGTTCTTAAGCGTACGGTCATATTTACGAATGCATTCAGCCAAGCCGTACGGGCGGGGGTTACTTTTGTAGACAATCCGACTATGGCAGAGAAAAAATCCTACGCCGCCCCACTACTCCTTTTACTGCTTCTCGTAGTTATGCCGGCGGTGAGCTGGTACTACCTTCGGGAGGGGTTTCAGTACCGCAAGGATGCTATCCTGACGCAGGGGGATTTCGGGAGTATGCCCGATCTATCCCAACTGGCCGAGCTTAGGGGAACGCTTCCGGAAGATCTGCGGGGCAGTATGGTCGTGGTAGGTTGGCTGGATCCCACCAAGGAGGAAACTACCCGTATGTACGGCAGTACGATGGATAGCCTGTACCAGCAATTCGCCGAAAGCCCTAACCTGCATTTCGCGACAATATTACTGAGTAAGCATACCGCTTCCAGCCTGGCTGATTTCACGCAGCGTTATCACCTGCCCGAAGACGAGATGCTGAGCTTCCTGCAGGCGGATGAACGGCAGTTCGCCGAAACCGCCGAGGCGTTCCATCTACCACTCGGAGGTTACGACGCGCCGGGGGAAACGCCCGTTGTCGCCTTGGTAGACAGCAGCCAAACGATCGTCAAGTATTACAACCTCGCCCAGCGGGAAGAGACGATTAGTCTGGTAGAACTGATCTCTCTGATCATCCCCCTCCCCGAGAAGCAGGACCTGATCCTGGACCGGGGCCGAGAACTGTAGCTTATGTCAGTGCAATCCTATCCCCAACTCCCCACCGCCCCCGAAAAGGAATCGGCGCTCAAAATTGCCATCGTGGTGGCCACCGTGGCCGTCGTCGGTTTGGTCGTGCTGATGCGTTACGTCAAACTTCCGGTGCCGGAGGGGTGGGACGTTGGGTTTCTTCCTCCAGTCAACGCGCTGCTCAATGCCCTTACGGCCGTCGCCCTGGTGTTCAGCCTTTACTTCGTCAAACGGGGGCAAGTGGTGAAGCACCGTAACGCAAATGCCACGGCTCTTGGTTTATCGGTCCTTTTTCTGCTGTGTTACGTCACCTATCACTTCACGACGCCGGAAGTTAAGTTCGGGGATGCCGACCTCGATGGAATAGTCGATGCGGCTGAGTTAGCGGCGGTTGGCGGAACGCGTACAGCCTATTTGATCATCTTGCTTACTCACATAGTGCTTGCCGGTGCGCTCCTGCCGTTTATCCTCTGGACGACCATGTACGCACTCGTAGGTAAGTACGCGCAACATCGTAAACTTTCTAAGTACGTTTGGCCGCTCTGGATGTACGTAGCCATTACCGGACCGGTAGTCTACCTGATGCTTCGTCAGTATTACCCCTGACGGACAACTAGGCCCCGCCGCAGCTGTTTTCACACAAAGCACAACCCACATGAAAAAGTCGATTGCATTGATTGCCGTTTTAAGCCTATGCGTATTGTTAGGGGCGGATGAGCTATTGGCGCAGTGCCCAATGTGCCGCGCTACCGCGGAGAGCAATCTGGCCAATGGCGGTACGGAAGGCCAGGGGCTCAATAACGGCATCCTTTATATGCTCGGTATGCCCTACGTGCTGATCGGCACCATCGCCTACCTCTGGTGGCGCAACCGCCGCACGCAGGAGGACGAGCTTACGGAAGCCGCCCGCTGATGCGCTATGACTGGTTACTATTCGACGCGGACAATACCCTCTGGGATTTCAGCGCGGCGGAAGCTTCCGCGCTCGAGCGCACCCTGCTTAGCTACGACATAGCCTGGAGCGAGGAGGTCTTGAGTGAATACCGACTGATCAACCACCGAGCGTGGTCGGACTATGAGGCGGGTAGACTACCGAAGTCTCAACTAAGGGACGTTCGTTTCCAGCGACTACTCGATCGGTACAAACTCGACCACCCCGCCGCGGATTTGTCGTTGGACTATCGGACCTACCTCAGTGAGTCCACGCATATGCTACCGGGTGCGCGGGAATTACTCGAACGGTTCCGAGGCCGGTACAAACTGGGTTTGATCACCAACGGATTGCAGGAAGTACAACGACCGCGGCTCGGGCACACCCGGCTAGCGGCATTTTTTGAGTTCATCGTCATCTCGGATGAAATCGGCGTAGCTAAGCCGAGCGCCGACTTTTTTCAGCATGCCTACGACCGAATGCAAGGGGTAGATAAGCGTCGGGTGCTGGTGATCGGGGACAACCCGAACGCTGACGTAGCCGGGGCGTTGCAGTTTGGTTTCGACGCCTGCTGGTTGCGGCACCCGGGGGTAGCGGACCGGGGCAATTTGGGGGAGACGTTTCGTATTCGTGACGTTCGCGAGCTGGCTAACCATTTGTGATGACGCGACTTAGTAAGAAGGACAAAGCCAGGGCTATTCACGAAATGCTGGAGGCGCTCTACCCGACGGTACCCATCCCGCTCGATCACGTAGATCCGTATACGCTACTGGTGGCCGTACTACTGAGCGCGCAGTGCACCGACGTACGGGTAAACAAGGTCACTCCTTCACTGTGGGCATTGGCCGATAACCCGCGGGATATGATGGCGCAACCGGTCGAAGCAATCAAAGAAATCATCCGCCCGTGCGGGCTCTCACCAAGAAAGAGTGCTGCCATTAAGGAACTGAGCGGTATTCTGGTCGAAAAATACGACGGGGAGGTGCCGGCGGACTGGGCTGCCCTCGAGGCACTTCCCGGCGTCGGCCACAAGACCGCCGCCGTGGTGATGAGCCAGGCGTTCGGCGTGCCGGCTTTCCCGGTGGATACGCACATTCACCGATT
>OY764610.1:0-4856 GCA_963668285.1 uncultured Lewinella sp.
CGGCGGGCCTCACGATACACCCGAGACAAATGATCGTAGGGGGCCGGTGGATCAAATAACCGTAGGAGTAGCTTAGGTATTGCGTGCGGTGGCCACCGGAAAGCGCACGGCCCCTACCCCACCCGAGAACGCTGCCGCAAAATTGCTTATTTTTGCCCGCCTTCCCGCACCCCCCCGGTTTCCAAAGTGGCTCTCTGACCGTAGAACTGCAAGATTTTGGCCCACCGGCGCCATGAAATCGAGAGCGGGGGACAACGTAAGGCCTCCGTATGGGTTCACGTTGACGGACAACCTATTCTACAACCAAAAATAACCCCTACCCCTCCATGAGCGGATCAAAGATTACCATTTCGGGCGGCAAGCTCAACGTACCTAACGACCCCATCATCCCCTTCATCGAAGGAGACGGCATTGGCCCCGATATCTGGGCCGCGGCCAGTCGCGTGTTGGAAGCCGCCGTCGAAAAAGCTTATGACGGTAAGAAAAGCATCGTCTGGAAAGAAGTGCTCGCCGGCCAGAAGGCTATGGACACGACCAACGAATGGCTGCCGCAAGATACGTTGGACACCATCGAGGAATACCTCGTCAGTATCAAGGGCCCCTTGACTACACCCGTAGGTGGTGGTATCCGCTCCCTCAACGTGGCTTTGCGTCAAAAGCTGGACCTCTACGCCTGCGTCCGCCCCGTCCAATACTTCCAGGGCGTACCGAGCCCGGTCAAGAACCCGCAGGATGTCGACATGGTCATCTTTCGCGAAAACACCGAAGACATTTACGCCGGTATCGAGTTTGCCGAGGGTACGGATGAGAACGCCAAGTTCCTCGGTTGGCTAAAAGAATCTTACCCCGACCGCTACGCTAAGGTTCGCTTTCCCGAGACCACCGGTATCGGCATCAAGCCCGTTAGCCAGCAGGGCACCAACCGCCTCGTGAAGGCCGCCATTCAGTACGCCATCGATAATAAAAAGGACAGCGTATGCCTGGTGCATAAGGGCAACATCATGAAATTCACCGAGGGCGCTTTCCGCGATTGGGGGTACGAGACCGCCGCGCAGGATTTCGGTGGTGAGGAGTTGGACGGTGGCCCGTGGCATACCATTACGGTGGATGGCCATACGATCACCATCAAGGACGTCATCGCCGACGCCATGCTACAGCAAATCATCCTGCGCCCGAAAGAGTACAGCGTGATCGCTACCCTGAACCTGAACGGCGACTACATTTCCGATGCGTTGGCCGCCCAAGTAGGGGGTATCGGCATCGCGCCGGGCGCCAACATCAACTACAGCACCGGCATTGCGATCTTCGAGGCTACTCACGGTACGGCGCCTAAGTACGCCGGCCAGGATAAGGTGAACCCCAGTTCGGTCATTCTTTCCGGGGAAATGATGTTGCGTTACCTGGGGTGGCCCGAAGCCGCCGACCTGATCATTAAAGGTATCGAAGGGGCCATCGCTAACAAGCGGGTTACCTATGATTTCGAACGCCAGATGGACGGGGCAACGCTGCTGAAGTGTAGCGAGTTTGGTGACGAGATCATCGCAAACATGTAGAAGAAGCTGCTATTGAAAATCTGAGCTGATTTTATGGCACAACGGAGCGCCGGGTGGTTTCACCCGGCGCTTTTTTTGGTCCTGACGACCTGAGCGCCTCACTGATACTCAAATTATACCCTCACCTCCTTGAAATCCACCACTTCAATACCGCTCATACGCTTCTCGAACCAGAGTAGTGGGGCAGGGTTTTTGTCGCCCGTACAGGTATCACACTTGAAAAAAAGGTAGAACAGTTGCCAATACGGGCCCACTTTTTCGCGGACGTTCTTGATGCGTTCGACGCTGTCGCTGAGTCGGTGGTACAGATGGGCCAGGCGCCAGGCGTAGTAGGCGTCGTCGTGTAATTCGACCACGTTGAGTAGCGGCTCGTCGTCGATGTAGCGAGCCAGAAATTTACGGGCGTAGACGGCGTGGTGGCGCGTCCAGTCCCGGGGGTTCCCCTTGTGTTCGATGTTTTTGAAGGTATCGTGTACAAAGCAGACCAGGCGTAGCTTCCGGCGCACCTCGGCGCTTACGGGGAGCTTGTCGATATTAGCGTTGACCTCGATGATATGGGCCAGGATAGTGCCCTCGGGGTGGCCGTAGCGCGGTACGCCCCAGAGCAGGCCGCGGCGGTAGTCCTTATCGTTAAGGAAGCTGCGTTCAAGGTCGGTTTCCGGTTGGAGGGCGGTGGTAAGTTCAGCGCGGGTCAAGAGAGACGGGGGGACTATTCTAGTGCAATACTAAGGCAAACGTGGCAGATTAGACCTAGGTTGTGAGGATTGGTGTGACTCGCGGCGGAGCGGACAAGAAGGTAGGCGCGGCCGCAGGTGCCGAGTGCGGGGAGGCGGGCAGTGGTCGGTGGAGTGGTAAGCGGCCGGTCGAAACAAGCTACCGCGCCGGGCGTTACTTCGGGTACATGAAGCCCTTCCTACGATTGTTCTTCGCGGCCCTCGGTGGTGGCCTGGTGGCAGCCGGGGTCGCTTCACTGCTATTACTACAGTATATCGATGGGTTGGGACGGGCGGATACGGCCCCGTACCCCTCCGACACGGCACCCGTGGCCGCGCCCCCTGTAGCGGGTACACGCCCCCCTATTCTCCTGACCGGCTACCCCGGTACCGAACGCTCCGGTTACGTGGCACCCGACCTTAAAACGGCCGCCCGCAAGGCAACGGCGGTTGCCGTACACATCACGGCCCGGCCCGATAAACTGCCCGTAGAAGCCGTCAAGGAATTGTTTAGCGGCCGGGGCGACGGACTGCCCGACGCGGACGGCGAGGGCAGCGGCGTACTTTACAACGCCGACGGATATATCGTCACCAACAACCACGTAGTAAGTGGGGCGGGCAACATCGTCGTACGGACCAACAACCGAAAAAGCTACCCGGCAACCCTGGTAGGGGCGGACCCCAAATCAGACTTAGCCGTTATCAGGATCGAAGGGCAGAAGTTCCCCTACCTACCACTCGCGGATAGTGATAACGTAGAACCGGGCGCGTGGGTATTGGCCGTGGGCAGCCCCCTGGGCCTCACCAGCACCGTCACGGCCGGCATCGTCAGCGCCAAGGGGCGCAACATCAGTTTGTTACCTGACTTAGACGCCATAGAATCCTTCATTCAGACGGATGCCGCCGTTAACCCCGGTAACAGTGGTGGCCCCCTGGTGACCGCCGAAGGCAAACTCCTCGGCATCAATACCGCGATCGCCAGCCAGACCGGTCGCTTTCAGGGTTACAGTTTCGCCATCCCGTCTAACCTGGTCAAACGGATCGTCGACGACCTGATCGAATTCGGTACCTACCGCCGCGCTTTTCTGGGGGTAGGTATCTCTACCCTGACCGAGCGCGACATCAAGCGGCTACAGCTTAAAAATCGCACCGAGGGCGTGTTGGTAGATGAGATTCTACCCGGGGGCTCCGCCGAAGCTGCGGGTCTGCGCGTCAACGATCTCGTGGTAAAGATCAACCAACGCACCATTCGCGATCTACCCGAACTAACCGAACTGATCGGCCGTACCAAGGTTGGCGAAACGTTAAAGGTGACGGTCTTTCGGAACGGGCGGGCGGTAGAGCTCATCGTACCCATGCTGGCCTTCCCCGAGTAGGCTGGAATAATCTTCCAGAATCGTTGAGCCGGATCAGTAGCCGAATCAATCAACCCACTATACCGCTCCTATGCGCCTGAGATCCGATAACCTGATTAAGAAATATGGTAGCCGCACGGTGGTCAAGGGCGTCAGTTTACACGTCGACCGGGGCGAGATCGTCGGCCTACTCGGGCCGAACGGCGCCGGGAAGACGACGACCTTTTATATGACGGTGGGCTTCATCAAGCCTAACGACGGCCGGGTATACCTGGATAAGAACGACATTACCGAGCTACCGATGTACAAACGCGCCCAGCGCGGCATCGGCTATCTGCCCCAAGAGCCTTCCGTGTTTCGCAAACTGAGCGTGGAGGATAATATCGCGGCCGTCTTGGAAATGACTGATCTCAGTAAGGCGGAACAAAAGGATAAACTAGAAAGCCTGATCGATGAGTTCCGACTGGAGAATGTCCGTAAGGGCAACGGGGACACCCTCTCGGGCGGGGAGCGGCGGCGTACCGAAATCGCCCGCGCCCTGGCCACCGACCCTAAGTTCATTCTACTGGACGAGCCCTTCGCCGGCATCGACCCCATCGCGGTGGAAGACATTCAGTACATCGTGGCCAAACTAAAGACCAAGAACATTGGCATCCTGATTACCGACCACAATGTACAGGAAACACTGAGCATCACCGACCGGGCTTACCTGATGTTCGAAGGCAATATCCTGAAGGCCGGTACCGCGGAGGAGTTAGCCGCCGATGAGATGGTTAGGAAGGTTTATCTGGGGAAGAATTTTGTGTTGCGGCGTAAGGTGATTGAGATGGAATAGGTTTTTTAGTCTGTAGTCTTTAGTCTAGGGTCTTTAGTCTCTTGGGGCAGGCGTGCATATAGGGCTACCCGACTCCGGACTCAAGACTCAAGACTAATGAACGTGCCCCCCAGCCCCATGCGCGTGGCCGGAATGATCCCCCACCAACTCCTTAGCCGTAGCAATAGCGGTATTGATCTGGGCTTCCACGTCGGCTATATCGGCGGATTCTTCGCGGATGTAGGTGATGATGGCATCGTTGTCCATCGTTTCGCGGAGGGTTTCGAGGGGTTTCATGTTTTCCATCCAATCCATCATTCCGTCGTGGGCGTCTTCGAGCTGCTCGTAGGAGGCTTCCAGGAGGTCTTCACGATCATCGGAGAGGCCGTCGGTGTCCAGTTGTGCTTTCACCGCCTTTTGG
>OY764611.1:0-5497 GCA_963668285.1 uncultured Lewinella sp.
AATCTCGATTACGACCTAATTCGATCCAAGCCTAAGTTACTGATCGGTTACAGCGACCTGACGGCACCGTTGAACGCCATTTACCAGCGCACCGGACTTATCGGTATCCACGGCCCGGTGGCTTCCAGTACTTTCACCGAGCTGGCGCGGGAATCGTTCGATGACGTTGCCGTGTCCGCTACTATACCTTGCTCTTATACTTGCGAAGCTCGCACTCCGCGCTCCGTCGCCAAAAATAAGCGGGCCGCGCTTACCGGGAAACTGGCCGGTGGTAACCTCACGCTTCTGGCGGCTATGTGTGGCACGCCCTTTCCAGCTCGACGTGAAGGACAAACTGTTGCTGTTGGAAGACGTCGGCGAGGGCACCTTACCGCATTCGACCGGATGCTGGTTCAACTCGATCAGGCCTGCGACCTTTCGTCCGCCGCCGGCATCGCCCTCGGGGAGTTCGTGGACTGCGAGGCCGCACCGGGGGATAACTCCCTCACGCTGGCCGAAACGCTGGCTAATCGCTTATTCGGCCTCGGCATTCCGGTCGCCGGTCAGTTTCCCTTCGGGCACGGCGACCGCAACGTCAGCCTCCCGATCGGCGTAGTGGCCACCCTCGACGCCGACGAAGGGTCGCTGACGCTCATCGAAGCCGCAGTGCGCTAATTACCTTTGCCGGGTGACGATCCTGCTCGTAACGATCCTAATCATCTGCACCCTCGGCGTACTGCATACCTACGTCCTGTACCCGTGGCTCGTACGCAGTCCATCGATCACGGACGTCGACCCGCCCCGCCGGAAGGAAGGTTGGGATTGGCCCCCCGGTCACAGTCATCATGGCGGCACACAACGAGGAGTCGGTGATCGCCCAGAAGCTACGTACGCTTTCGATGCAGGACTATCCGGGCCGGTTGCACTTTCTCGTGGGCAGTGACAATAGTACCGACGGCACCAATGGCCTCCTGGCCGAATACGCCGGCTACGACGAGCGATTGCGCGTCAGCTATTTCGCGGAAAGACAGGGGAAGCCCGCTATTGTCAATCGGCTCGCTACCGAAGCCGACCCGAGTGGCATTTTGGTGTTGACCGACGCGAGCGTGATGCTCCGGGCCGATACGGTGACCGAGTTGGTCAGACCGATGGCGGCCGACGACCGCGTCGGGATCGTGGACAGTACGATGGTGCAGATCGGTGCGCGACCGGAGGGCGTGGGGGGCCGCCGAGGCCGACTACATCCACCGGGAGGTGAGCATCAAACAAGCGGAGAGCCGGCGGTGGGGGGCGATGATCGGGCCGTTCGGCGGTTGCTTCGCGCTGCGGGCGGAGGCGTTTCGGCCCGTACCGCCCAACTTCCTGGTGGAATGATTTCTACCTGTGCATGGCCGTCTACGAGCAGGGGTACCGGGGGGGTCAGTAGTAGCGCCGCGAAAGTGGAAGAGCACGTCGGGCAGCACCTGGCGGATGAGTTCTCCAGAAAAGTGCGCATCGGCAGCGGTAACTGGCAGAACCTGGTTCGCTTCAGGGGCCTTTGGTGGCCGCCCTGCCGTGACGGACTGGCCTACGGCTTTTTCAGCCATAAGGTACTGCGGTGGGTCACGCCCTTTTTATTGGCGATCGGTGCGGTGGCCTGGCTGTGGCTGGCGCTGCGCACGGGCAACCATTGGGTATTACTTTCGTTTGGTGTAGCAAGCGGTCTGTTATTAGGGGCCGCCGGCGCAGACCTACTGCTTTCCGCGGTCGGTCTGCACGTATCACGTTTGCGCAAAAGTGCGCTATTTTCTGGCTATGAACCTGGCCCTGTCGGTCGGTTTTTGGCGATACATGATAGGAATTCGTTCAAATGTCTGGCAACCAAGTAACCGTAGTTGATTCTCCCCGCGCCGAGGCGGTGTATACGCTGAACACGATCCCCGAAGCCGTGGCCGACATCCGCCAGGGCAAAGTCGTAATCGTCGTCGACGACGAAGACCGGGAGAACGAAGGTGATTTCGTCTGCGCCGCCGAGCGCATTACCCCGGAGATCATCAACTTCATGGCCACCTACGGCCGCGGCCTGATCTGCACCCCGATCGACGAAGAAAAGGCGGACCGGCTGGGGCTCACGAAAATGGTGGAGACGAATACGGACGTCCACGAGACGGCCTTTAGCGTGACCATCGACCTGATCGGCCACGGCTGCACTACCGGCATCAGCGCCTACGACCGGGCGACCTGTATTCGCCGCATGACCGAGCATAGCGCCAAACCGACCGACTTCACGCGCCCGGGGCACGTCTTCCCGCTACGCGCCGTTAAGGGCGGCGTACTAAGACGGACCGGGCACACGGAAGCCGCCGTGGACCTCGCCCGTATGGCCAACCTCTACCCCGCCGGCGTAATCGTAGAGATCCTGAAGCCGGACGGCGACATGGCCCGCCTACCAGACCTGGTGCAGCTGGCCCGGGAACAAGACCTGAAAATTATCTCCATCGAGGACCTGGTCGCCTACCGTCTGCAGATGGAGCGCCTGGTAGAGTGTGAGTTCACCATGGACCTCGAGACCCGCTACGGGCCGTTCAAACTCTACGCTTACCGCCAGACGACCAACGATGACGTCCACCTTGCGCTGACGCACGGTGAGTGGGCGGTGGACGAACCCGTGCTTACCCGGGTGCACAGCAGCACGAGCAGCCGCGATCTGCTGCACAGTCTACTGTCGGGATACAGCACCGGCCTGCACGGCCCCCTCGAGAAGATCAGTCAGGCCGGAAAGGGCATTCTCCTCTTCATGCGCCCGCACCAGGATGGAAGCGAGGTCGTGGCCGGGCTCAGGCTACTGAAGTCACGGATGGAGAACGGGGATGCGCCAAAATTGACGCAAGCGGCGAGTATGGATCAGCGGGACTTCGGCATCGGCGCTCAGATCTTGCGGGATCTCAAGGTCAGCAAGTTGCGCATCCTCAGCAACAACCCTAAGAACAGGATCGGATTGGAAGGTTACGGGCTGGAGGTAGTGGACAACGTCGCACTGTAGCCCGGGCGGGTGGCTAAAAATCTTCGAGGGTAGGCAGTTTAAACCCTTCCGTCGGCTCCTTGCCTTTGGGGATGCGCTTGCGGGCTTGGTCTTCTACGTCGTCCGGTACGGTAGCGATGAATACGCGTTTTTGCTTGGTTTTGAGGTCCAACAGTTCCAGGTCGTTCTCGCTAACGTCGATGAGTTTGTACCGCAGGTAGAAGTCGGCCCCCTCGCGGTAGCGTTCGTGGACGAGGCCTTTACCCATTAGCCCGTCGACGGAGAGCGTAAGGATTCGTTCGGCGTCGTCGTAGGCCCAGCGGCCGAGAAGGTGACGGTAGGGGCGGTTGGGTGCCGCTCCGGCATCTTCGTCGAAATTGCCCTCCGGGCTGAAGAACACGTTATAGTATTGACGGCTACCACCGCTTACGTCCTGCCAGGCCGTAGCGATCAGGGCTTGAGGGACCGCCAGGGTGTCCTGAGCGCCGACCCACGTCGATGCGAGTAGTGCACCGAATAGAAGTAGTAAGCGTGAGCGAATCATGATGATGTTGATTAGTGGGTCATACGTAGGACGTGGCAGAAGTAAAAACGCAGTGTACCGCCTTGCCGTTTAATGCAACTTTAAGCTTTTGCCGCTGTGGAAAATTCAGTCAACCCGGGGGAAAACTTCGTAAAATGAGTGCTTCCTAGCTATCGGCGCGCTTCCTATCTTTGCGCGAATTTGCGTACCCCCATCCCACTGTAATATGCCTAAGGACACCCAGCATACGTTCCGTACTTATCATCGGCTCCGGCCCTATCATCATCGGCCAGGCCTGCGAATTCGATTATTCGGGCAGCCAGGCCAGCAGAAGTTTGCGAGAGGAGGGGCGTCGAGGTTACCATCATCAACCCCAACCCCGCCACCATCATGACCGACCCGGTCACGGCGGACAACATCTACCTCCTGCCGCTCACCCCGGAGAGTGTGGAGCAGATCCTAAAGGAGCAGCCACAGATCGACGCCGTGCTATCGACGATGGGCGGGCAAACAGCCCTAAACCTAGCCATCGAGTGTGGCGAGTTAGGCATCTGGGAAAAGTACGGTACCCCGCCTGATCGGAGTAGACCTGGAGGCGATCGACCTGGCCGAAAACCGGGAGCTCTTCCGGCTACACATGGAAAAGATCGGGCTTAAGTGCGCCCCGGCCCAAATTGCCAACTCCTTTCTGGAAGGCATGGAGGCCGCCCAGGAGATCGGATTCCCCCTCGTCATCCGCCCCAGTTACACCCTCGGTGGATTTGGTGGCGGATTTTGTTTTAATGAGGAGGACTACCCGGAAATGCTCCGCCGCGGGCTCGACGCTTCGCCGACCCACGAGGTCATGATCGATAAGGCCGTACTGGGCTGGAAAGAGTTCGAGCTGGAGCTGCTGCGCGACTCGGCCAATAACGTAGTCATCATCTGCGCGGTCGAGAACTTTGACCCGATGGGCATCCATACCGGGGATTCGATCACCGTGGCCCCCGCGATGACGCTGTCGGACAAGGCCTATCAGGACATGCGCAACCAAGCCATCCTGGCCATGCGCTCGATGGGCAATTTTGCCGGGGGCTGCAACATTCAGTTCAGTCAGAACCCGGAGACGGAAGAGCTGATCGTTATCGAGATCAACCCCCGCGTATCCCGCTCCTCGGCCCTGGGCTTCGAAAGCTACCGGTTACCCGATCGCGAAGATCGCCGCGAAGCTGGCCCTGGGTATAACCTCGACGAGCTGAAAAACCAGATCACCGGGAATACCTCCGCGTTTTTCGAGCCTACGCTGGATTACGTAATTGTCAAAATCCCCCGCTGGAACTTCAACAAGTTCCCCGGCGCTAGCAAGCTTCTCGGCTTGCAGATGAAATCCGTCGGCGAGGTAATGGGCATCGGCCGCAACTTCCAGGAGGCGCTGCAGAAGGCCTGCCAATCATTGGAAAACGGCCGTGCCGGCCTGGGGTCGGACAAAAAGGAGTGGATCAAGACCGACGACATCCTCCACCGGTTGGAGCACACCAGCGACGATCGCATTTTCAGGCTTAAAGACGCGCTGCGTCTGGGCGTACCCCGCAAAACCGTCCAGAAGCTTACCAAGATCGACATGTGGTTCATCAACCAGATCAAAGAGTTGGTAGACATCGAGAAAGACATCGTCAAGTACAACGTCGCCGAAGACATCCCGGAAAAGCAGTTTCGTACCCTTAAGGAGAAAGGCTATTCGGATCGTCAGATCGCCTACCTGATTCGGGTGGAGGAAGAAGAAGTGACTAACCGCCGGTACGAGTTAGGCATTCGGGCGGACCTATAAGATGGTCGATACCTGCGCCGCGGAGTTCGAAGCGCAGACGCCCCTACTTCTATTCTACTTTCGACAGTGAGAACGAGAGCGAGGTCAGCGATAAGAAGAAAGTCATCGTGCTCGGCTCCGGCCCTAACCGCATCGGGCAGGGTATCGAGTTCGACTACTGCTGCGTGCACGGCCTGCGTGCCATTCA
>OY764612.1:0-35825 GCA_963668285.1 uncultured Lewinella sp.
GATTTTTTTGGGGGCGGCCGGAGGCAGCAGCAATTCGGCCGCCTCACCTATAGTTTTACCGACGACCGGCGGGACGTGCGCAATTACCCCTGGGCCGGCTATTACCTACGGGCTTCGTTGGAGAAGGACGGTCTTGGTATTACCGGGGAGCGAAACGGCTTGACGGCGGGTGCCGCGTACACCAAGTTTTTTCCTTTGAATGAGCGGTATAGCTTTAACCTGGGCGTGGCGGGTAAGTATAGCCTGATACGTACGCAACAGCCATTCTTGGAAAATAGGGCCATCGGTTTTGGTAGTAACGGGGTCGTCGGCTATCAATTCTACGTGGTGGACGGCCTGGATATGCTGATCTGGCGGGCGGGTATCCGCCGGCAGCTTTTCCAGACCAAGGTCGATCTGGGTAAGCTGGCGTTCATCGACGCTTTCCGGCAAGTGCCTATCCGCATATTGGCCGCCGCGCAGTTTAACCAGGGGTTTGCGAATTCGCCGTTCGTCGGGGAAAATAATCCGCTGAATAATACGCTCCTTACCGGATTCAGCGTTGGGTTGGACGCCGTTTTTTACTACGATGCGGTTGGTAGCTTACAGTACAACCGTAATCACTTAGGGGAAGGGGGGATTTTCTTAGCTTTACAGCTGAGCTTTTAGTCATTCGACCCGCTTCGCCGTAGGTCGACACCCGGTAACGTATATGCAGGTTGTAATTTATTCGCAGGTTCTGAAGAAGAAGGATCTTCCCATTATCCAGGAGCTATTCGACCTGTTGGCGGAATTTAACTTCAGTACGTACGTATACGGCCCGTATCTAAAGGAGCTCAAACCGCATTTGGTGTTCAAGAAGGACGTCGGGGAGTTTAGCGGCTACCTCGACTTTCGCATCAAAGCGTTCGATATGGTGATCTGCCTGGGGGGGGACGGTACGATCCTGCGCGCCGCTACTCTGGTACGGGATAATAAGATACCTATATTAGGTATAAACCTGGGCCGCCTCGGTTTTCTGGCCCGGGTGGAGAAGACGAGCTTGCGATCGACCGTACGTTTGCTCTCGCGAAAGCAGTACACTACCGAGGCCCGCGATATGATTTATTTGGAGAGTAATTTGGAGCTATTTGGTAAGACGCCGTATGCGCTGAACGACTGTACCATCCTGAAGCGGGATACGTCTTCGATGATCACCATACACACCTACATCAACGGTGCTTACCTGAATAGTTACTGGGCGGACGGTATTATTATAGCCACCCCCACCGGCTCGACGGGTTATTCACTGAGCTGTGGCGGCCCGATAGTATTCCCCGGCAGTGGTAATTTTGTCGTAACCCCGGTTGCGCCCCACAATCTTAACGTAAGGCCGATTGTTATTTCGGACGATTCCGTAGTCAGCCTCGAAATAGAGGGGCGGGCCGAAAACTTCCTTTGTACGCTGGACAGTCGTTTTGAAACGATTACCTCCGAGCATAACCTCGCCGTGAGGAAAAATAGCTTTGGCCTAAGCCTGGTGGAATTGCCCGAGATCACCTTTCTGGATACCCTGCGCGGTAAGCTGCACTGGGGTGACGACCGCCGCAATTTTTGAGACGGGGGGGCGAATAACCATAAATATCTCGAACATTACCGCTTAATTCTAATTTAACGTATATATTTGCCGCGTAATCACCCTTGTAATTGACAAGGGAGCGTCCAAGTGCAACCATTAAAACCAAGCTGAATCATAAGGTAGTTTTAGTTGCCCCTTACTCTCTCGGGAAGCTTTCTACGTACCTACTATGATCTCGATAATTATCCACTGAATTTCCTACCTCATCGATCGCGCTGCCCGCTTATCCTTTATAGGTAAGCAACGGCCGTTTTTCGTATCGGGTATCACTCAAACCAAACCATTGTTATGGCTAGCTTAAAGAAAGAAGTCGCTGCCCTCATTTCCCGTTTCGACGCCGCTCAGGAAGCATTCGTCGCGAATACCAGTGACGTAAAGAAACTGAAGAAACAGTTCAAAAAGGACAGCAAGAAATCCAAAAAAACTATTACGAAGCTTGAAGAGCAAGTAGCCGACCTGCAAAAGAAGCTGAGCAAGACCGAAGGCGAACTAGCCAAGGCGAAAGCGAAGCAAACCGCCGAGAAGTCGAAGCCCGCCGCACCGAAGAAAACGTCCGCTAAATCGACCGGCAATACTTCCAAGGATACCAAGATAACGCCCAAGCCCGTCCCCACGGGTAGCGCCTCACCCGTCGCTAAGGCCGCTACCAAGGCCGCCGAGAAGCCCAGTGCTACCAAGAATGGTGCCGCCAAGCCGACCAGCGCCAAGAAGCCCGCGGCGAGTAAGCCGAAGCCAGTGATCAAGGCGAGCCCCGCTAAGAAACCCACTGCCGCCAAAGCCCCGGCCGCCGGAGGCCCGAAGCGTGGCCCCGGCCGCCCGCGTACCAAAGCACCCGTACAGAAGCACGCACTACAGGCCATCCCCGGAGTCGGCCCCGCCATGGCTAGGAAGTTCGATGCTGCCGGAGTAAAGACGCCAGCCGAAATGGCGAAGCTTTCCAACTCCCGCATGAAGGAGATCCTCGACAGCGTAGGGCCTCGTTACAAGAATGCTACCGACCAGAAGATTCAAAGCTACCGGGACGCCGCTTCCGCAGCCTCGAATTAATCGCCGACCACTAGTCTAATCGACTTACCCGAGCCGCTCCCTCCCCGAGGGGGCGGCTTTTGTGTTTTAACCCTTCTTCTTTGCACATCTGTCCCCTCCTACGAGTTATATGCATGCAGTAACTAAGCCCCTCTCGTTAAAAAATCTAAACCATTCATATTGATATGCGACTAATCACACGCTTTCTTCTCCCCCTAACGGCCCTCTACCTGCTTTTCTTCTCGTTCGGTTGTGACGACGCAACCTCCGGCGTCGGCGGGGTAGTCCTCGGCCCGGAAGTATCGCTGGCCAGCGGCGCGGGCATAATTGATGCCGATACCGACCTTGATCTGGCTGCGGCTTCCTTCACGGTCAGCATCCGTGCAAACGACGGTGACGCCCCCTTGAGTAGCCTGACCATTCAGGAAAACGGCACCAACATTCCTACGGCGCGGTTGACCTTTCTGAACGGGCTAACCGCACAGAACCCTATTCTCATCCCCGGGGCGGACGCCGGGGGGTTCACCTACGACGTCCAGATCAGTGGTAATAACGGGATGACCGGCCCGAGCACGTATACCTTTCTCGTCACCGATCAGGATCAGGAAAGCGATTTCGAAACGCTGACCATCAACTTTACCCAGCCGACGCCCATGGTTGAGCTGCTGATCGCCGACAGCCTCGTGAGCGGTGACGCTACGATCAACAGCATCGGCGGGGTGTTCGACGTGCGCATCAACCTGACCACCCCCGGCCCGTTACTGCGTGAATTCGCCGTACTGGAAGACGGTGAGCTCATGGATGCCTCGGAACTATCCATTCTGAATCAAGGTGGTATGACGAGTAATCCAATAACCCTGGCTACCGAGGAAGGAATGGGGACGATGTTCGGCATGACCATCGACCCGGACGATACCGAGGACGGTACTCGGGTCTATACTTTCCGCGCCACGGACGCTAATGGGGTGAGCGGTGAGACCAGCATAAATCTGACTTTCGAGGCCCCACCCGGCACGCCGATTGCTTTTGACACTACGGGCGTATTCTTTAACGCAAGCGGCCCGTATGAACGGTGGCTTGGACCTCGATAACGGTACCGCCGTTGCTTTTAATAGTGGCGAGGCCGAACTGCAGGACGAAGGCATCAACCTCAATGCCTCACCGGGCACGGAAAACTGGCGCGCGCAGATCTCGGGCGTGAACGATGCGGAAGTGCGGTTGGCCGACGTCAGCATGCTTGGCGATGGAGTCACCTTCGTTACCGTGAATACCCAGGAGATGATACAGATGGCCTTTGACCAGGGTAGTGCGCTTGACGGTAACGATGACTTCCCCAACGCCGACGGTGATTTGAGTGCGGATGAGGAAGTATCTCAGCCCATCCTCGGAGAAGCTATGGACCGGCCCGGTGAAGTATTCGCCGTGCGTAAGGGTGATAACTATTACTTAGTGCGCTTCGACGCCGTGAACTACGTTGCGGCATCTGAACGACGATAACTACACCGTATCCATAAAGCGGTAAGTTGCTAGCTACCCCTCCCCCCCCGGCCGGTGAACCATAATTTCGTCGGCCGGGGCAGCGGAGGTACAGGGGAAAACGTCTATCTTACGGTCCATACCAGACCGCTTCGTAAGAGATGGATTACGCAATCACGCTACGGCAAGACGAACGAGTATTTGTTCGGGCCCTCATTCGGGGGGACCGGCAAGCACAACGCGTGTTGTACGAGGAGTACTACGGCATCCTGATGTCGGTATGTCAGCGATACGCTGGCAGCGAAGACGAGGCCATGGACCTGCTGCACGAGAGCTTCATCAAGATCTTCCAGAAGATAGGCCGGTATGAATCCGGCACGGCACTGATTGCCTGGATGCGTCGCATCACGGTAAATACCGCCATCGATCACTACCGCCGTAACGCCCGGCGGCGTACGGAGGACATCGATACCGCATACGGCATATCGAGCAATGCCCCCGATGTATTCGCTCAATTTGGCGCGCGCGAGATACTGGCCGCCGTGCAAAAACTTCCGCCCACGTACCGGACGATCTTTAACCTATACGTAGTGGAAGGATACAGTCATAAAGAAATAGCCGAGCAGTTGGGAATCACCGACTCCACCAGCCGCTCTAACCTGGTCAAAGCCCGGGGGAAACTGCAAAAAGTACTCACCGCCCCCGGCCGCTAATTCCATGAAGAATCACCAAGACGCTTTTGACGAGCTGATGCGGGCCGGCCTTTCTTCCCTACCGCCTCAGACTGCTACCGATGCTGGCTGGGAACGCCTGCACACCGCGTTGAATCACCCGGAGGATGCCCTGTTACGCGGGGCGCTCAGCAGCCTGCCGGCCGCTGCCGTCACCGGATGGGACGCACTCGAAGCTAAACTACCTACCCGCTCCCCCGCCGATATCGACCTGGCCGATAAGCTAGCCACTCTCCAACCCACACTCACCGCGGGCTCCTGGGAAGCACTCGCCGACCGCCTGGAAGTTGAGACGGAAGCCGCCGTCGACGAGATCGTCGGAGATACCTTACGCACCGCTACCACCGTCGGTGCGCCGACCGGTTGGGCCGCCCTGGCCGCCCGCCTGGAGCTCATCCGGGAACGGCGGCACTACGTGGTGGCTACGAAGCTCACCGAGCTTTGTCTGCTTACCAGCTTGGTCCTGCTCTTCCTCCGCTTCGCGCCACTCTCACCGTACGCGCCGCCGGTTGCCACGCAAATCACACCTGCCGACCCCATCACCGCCGCCGCCGAGGAACAGCCGACTACGCCTGAAATCGCCGCTATCGACAGCGCCCCGCAGGACGTGGCATCGGTCACTACGCCCACACGCTCGGTTGCTTACGTACCCGCAAGGGTGGCAGGCGTGACGCCGACCTTCGTTCTTTCGATCTCCGAGAGAGACGTGCAGTTGCCCCCGGTCGTGCTACCGGCCTTGACGCGGAAGGCACCGCTCGTCGCACCGCTTGCGTTGCTGCCGCTACGGCGGGACGTACGCCGGCCGCATCCAAGTCTTCGTATGCCGCCGTTGGAGGGGAGCGAACGTCCGCTACGCACTTACCTGGACGTGTTCGTATCTCCATTCGACGTCAACCACGTAATCACCAAGCGGGACGAACCTACGACGGAGCTCGAGGTCGATGAGGGTAACCGGCTAGTCCAGGGTGCATCGGTGGGCGCCTTGATCGGACTTACCCGGGGGCATTCGGGTGTTCAGTTTGGGTTGATCTACAGCGAGACGAGCTACATCCCCTCGTCACTGATAGAAGTCTCCGGGCTGCCACCCGGGCCGATCCAACCCGTCAAAGGGTACAGTCGCTTCCGCTTTGGCTTTCTCAACTTACCGATCAGTTACAATCAGGTACTGCGCGAAAACGACCACTGGCGGCTCAGTGCTATGGCTACGGCCACCGTTTCGATCAATATCGCATCGGAGTTCATTAACGAAGACCCCGATTTGGTGGCGAGCGTGCAACGGTGGGAAGAGAGACAAGCGGCAAATAATGCAATTAACCGTAGTAACCCCTACGCCCGTAAGGACTTTACGGACCCATCACCGGGTTGGTTTCAGGGTGGCAGCCTCTTCGATAACACGAACCTCTACTTAGGTGGCGGTTTGATGGTGGAACGCCTGATCTCTAACCGATCCAGTATTTTCCTATCCCCCAGCATCCGCCGTGCGGTGTACTTCAAGAACCAAGAGCAGGGTAAGAAGGAAGCCCCGGGCATCGGCCCGTATAACGATCGCATTCACGGCGGGCAGCTTCGCTTCGGGTTGCGTCACCTACTTTCCAGCAAGTAGCCCATCGATCGAGCGCATGTACAAAAGATTGGTAATCAAGGTCGGCACCAACGTGCTCACCCGCCCGAACGGGCGCCTGGACGTTACCAACATCTCCCACCTGGTCGATCAAATCGCCAGGCTGAAGGCTGCCGGGGTCTCTCTGGTATTGGTCTCCTCGGGCGCCGTCGGTGCCGGGCGGGAGCTTTGGCCGATAAACGATGACTTTGGGGACGTTGCCCGGCGTCAGGTTCTCAGTGCCATCGGTCAGGTTCGACTCATGGAGCTCTACCGCCAGCTCTTCGCCGGTCACGGCCTGCTGTGCGCTCAGGTATTGGCTACCAAGGGGGACTTTCGCGACGACCTGCACGCGGATAATATGCTTAACTGCCTGCAAGCACTGCTTCACGACCAGGTGGTACCGGTGATGAATGAAAACGACGTGGTTGCCGTGAGCGAACTAATGTTCACCGACAATGACGAACTGGCGGGCTTGGTCGCGCAAATGCTGCGGGTAGACGCGCTCGTCATACTGTCCAGCGTCGACGGGCTATTCGATGGCCCTCCGGAGGCCGAGGGTACTACGCTGATTCGGGAGGTACTCGCCGGCGATAGCCGGGTGGCGGATTTCGTGCAAGACGAGAAAACGAGTTTCGGAAGGGGGGGGATGGGGACCAAACTGCGCATCGCCCGCGATACGGCGAAGCACGGCATTCCCGTGCTTCTGGGTAACGGAAGGAGGCAACACATACTATCCTCACTGGCGGAGTGGCCGGGAACGCGGGTGCGTTAATTATCGATACGCTTGATGAAAGCCTCCAATTCCGATAGATGCGCCTCGAAAGCCACCCTGCCGGCGTCCGTGGCCCGGTAGCTGGTGCGTGGCTTTTCTTCGATGAATTTCTTTTCGACTTCCACCTGCTCCTCCTTTACCAGCGCCTTAAGGTGGGAGGCAAGGCTGCCGTCGGTTAGCTTAAGCGTTTTGCGCAGGGAAACGAAATCTACCCATTCGTTGACCATCAACATGGCCATGATACCCATGCGCGTGCGGTGGTTGAAGAGCTTATTCAAGCCTGAGATATTTCCGACGGGATTATTGATCAGAACGTCTTTCATGCGCGGTCGTATTGTCGGTACATCCAGGCTCCGTAGGCAATGTGGCAAACACCGAAGCCAAACGCCCAGAAGTAGAGGCTGTAGGGAGTAAAGAAGATCGCTACGCTGCCCAATAACAGGAGGGCATAGCCCAGGTAACTCAGTTCCTCCTTTGCGTAGCCGCTCCCGTTAAGTAATGCCAGCCCGTAAAAGATCAGGGTGGTCGCCCCGATCAAACCGCCGTGCTCGTGGTAGATGAGCGCCAGGCAGAAAACGCCCCCGGCAACGAGCGGAACGGCGAGGTTTAAAAAAAGCTTGTACGTTCGCGGGTCCTGTATGTTCTGGCCGAGGCGGCGCACGCGGCGGGCGGTGAAGTAATAACCGCCCGCGATCGAGCCGCACAGCACGACGGCCGCGGTCAAGATCAGGAAGGGTAGGGGGGCGATGCCCCAAGGGTGCTCTGAGAACAGCGCCAGGGTGCGGGTAACCAGTAATTGGTCCTGCCCGCCGGCCCACTGGTAGGCGAGGATCAGGCCGGCCCCCGTCAATGCCAAACTACCGGCCAAAATGCCGGAAAGGCCACTCAGGCCGATGAAGTAGCGCGACCGCTCCATCAGCGAGCGGATCTCCCGCAAGTCGTTGATCGGGTTGGCTACTTTTGTTGTCATAAAGCTCTTTGAGTTACAAAGTTACGCGACGATTGACTACATTTGCAAGCGTAGGAACCAGTTTGGTCGCCCACATTATATTGGGTAACAGGATAATGCTTGAAAGAAAATCAGGCCGTTCGGGAAGCCCGACCGTCTCCCCCTTTTTGCTACCTTTGCCTACCTGTTGGCCACCGCTCAAGCCCGGTGGCGCCTTGCGAATAATCTCACCTGAATGGCCATACACGTCACCGCTCTGAATCACCGCCTCAAGGGTCGGCAGGAACAGTTTCTAGACGATATGCACGTAAGCGAGCGGCGGTGGTTCGCCATTCATACTTCCTCGCGCCACGAGAAGCGGGCCGTGGAAGACCTGAAGAAGAGCGGGATCGAGGCTTACGTCCCCCTACGCAATAAGGTCCGGCACTATAAGACCAAAACGGTCGTCCGCGAAATACCCCTCCTGACGGGTTACATCTTCGTCCACATCAAGCTTTCGGAGGTGGGTACCGTGATCAGAGGGCTGTATACGCGCGGCTTCGTCCGCCCGGGTAAAGACCGCCGGCAAGTTACTCAGGAGGAGATCGATCTCCTCCGTGCCCTGAGTATAGACCGGGAGCTGGACTGGCAGGAGGTCACCGACACTTTCGACTTTACCGAAGGCACGCTCGTAGAGATCATCTCCGGCACCCTGGCCGGCTTGCGGGGGCACTACGTAAGAAAAAAATCACGTAAGACGTTCATCATTTCCCTGTTGGGGGGCGGGGCCTGCCTCGCCTCCTGCGAGATAGACCCGACCCTGCTCGCCCCCGTCGGCGACGAGTCGCGGGCGCATCGGGTTGAAGACGTCGATAAACCACTCCGGTAACATCGCCATGAGTTCTACTAAGCCGGAAATACGGGCCGCCGGAGCGGTTGGGGGCAAGTGGTTTCGACGCTTGGACGCCGAAGGCCTGTACCCCCGCCAAAGCTGCTTCCGACCATGTTACTGATCACGGGCGCGGCGGGCTTCATCGGCCACCACCTGGTCGAACGGCTGGCGGCCGAGGGCGTCGAGGTAGTCGGTATCGACAACATCAACGACTATTACGACCGGCAACTGAAGTGGGACCGCCTCAAAGAACTCGGCATCGCAAGGGGCACCGTCGAGCACGAGGGGACGGTCGTTTCCACTCGCTACCCCAACTATCGCTTTTACCGGCTGGATATAGCGGATGTACAAAGGATGCGCGAGCTATTCGAACGGCACGCATTCACCAAGGTCTGTAACCTCGCCGCTCAGGCCGGCGTCCGTTACAGCATCTCGAACCCCCAGGCCTACGTCGCGGCCAACGTGAGGGGCTTCGTAAACATCCTCGAGAATTGCCGGGCCTTTGCCATCGAGCACCTCGTTTACGCCAGCTCCAGCAGCGTTTACGGGCTCAACGAAAAAACCCCGTTTGCGGAAAGCGACCGGGTCGTGCAGCCCGTCAGCCTATACGCGGCGACCAAGCGCAGCAACGAACTACTGGCCCACGTATACAGCAGCCTGTACCGATTGCCGACCACCGGGCTACGCTTCTTCACGGTCTACGGGCCCTGGGGCCGGCCGGATATGGCGTACAGCCTGTTCAGCGACGCCATCCTGAACGACCGGCCCATCAAGGTCTTCAACCACGGTAATATGTCGCGCGACTTCACCTATGTCGGCGACATCGTCGAAGGGGTGTTTCGCGTCATTCAACAGGAACGCCCCACCCAGGAGGGCGTACCGACGCGCATCTACAACATCGGCAAGGGCAGCCCGGTAAAGCTGATGGATTTTATCAGTCTGATGGAAGAACACCTCGGCAAGAAAGCCGAAAAAAACTTCATGCCCATCCAGCCGGGGGACGTTGAGCGGACGTTCGCGGATACCTCCGCCCTGGAGCGCGATTACGGCTACCTGGCCAGTACGAGTATGGACGAAGGCATCCGGAAATTCGTGGACTGGTACGTTACCTACTACCGATCGTGACCGCTGTGCGAAAGAGGGTACTCATCATTACCTACTACTGGCCGCCGAGCGGCGGGATCACGGTGCTGCGGTGCCTGAAGTTTGCGAAATACTTGCGCGATTACGGTTGGGAACCCATCATCTTTACCGCGAAGGGCGCTCACTATCCGACCATCGACGAGAGTAACGACCGCGACGTCCCGGCGGGCATCGAGGTCATTCGCCAGCCCATTTGGGAGCCCTACGCGCTCTACAAAAAGTTCATGGGTAAGCCCGCCGATGAGAACGTGAACAACGTATTCTATACCGACAGTGCCTCCGGTGGCTGGAAGCACGATCTGGCCGTTTGGGTGCGCAGTAATTTCTTCATCCCGGACGCGCGCGCTACCTGGGTCTCCGGATCGGTAAAACGCCTGCTGGCCTACCTGAAAGACCACCCGGTCGATGCGCTGCTCAGCGACGGGCCGCCACACTCGAATACCCGTATCGCCACCCTGGTCAGCCGGGCGACCGGCACCCCCTGGTTGGCCGACTTTCAGGACCCGTGGACGCAAGTCGACTACTACCAACTCCTCAAACTGACCGAATGGGGGCGTAAGAAGCACGAGCTTCAGGAGCAGGAAGCCTTCGCAACCGCCGCGAAGACAACCATCGTGAGCCCTACCTGGAAAAAGGAACTGGAGGCCATCGGCGCCCGCAACGTCGGCGTACTGCCCTACGGTTACGACCCGGATGATTTTGCCGGCCTGACCCGCCGCCCGCACGAAAAGTTTACGCTCACCCACATCGGCATCATGGGGTATGACCGCAACCCGACCGTACTATTCGGGGCGATGGCCAAGCTGAAGGAGGAGTTGCCGGGCTTTTCCGAGCGGTTCGAGCTGCGCCTGTTCGGCCAGGTGGATTACCGGGTCCGGGAAGCAATGGAGGCCGCGGGCGTACTCGACCTGGTCAACTTCGCCGGCAACGTACCACGCGCCGAGGCGTTACAGCAAATACTGGATAGCCATCTGCTTTTGTTATTGCTCAATCAGCAGGAGAATGCCCGCGGCCGCATCCCCGGTAAACTGTTCGAATACTTGGCCGTACGCCGCCCGATCCTGAACTTCGGCCCCACGGATAGCGACGCGGCGGCCATCATCGCGGAGGGCCCGTCCGGTAAGACGTTCCCCTATACCACAAGTGTAGATATTTTGGCGAGGACGCTGGTGCAGTATTTCGAGGAAAGGAGCAAGGCCGGGCGGGCTCAGTTGGCTACCGAAAGCATACAGCCTTATCGACACCCGGAACTCGTCCGTAAGCTGGCCACCTGGCTGGACGAGATAGTAGCAGAATAGAAAAACACCCCATGAGTAAGCTCGAAAAAACCATCCTGGTAACCGGCGGCGCCGGCTTCATCGGCGGCCACGTCGTCCGGCGCCTCGTACGGAACTACCCGCATTACAAGGTCATCAACCTCGATGCCCTTACCTACGCCGGTAACCTCGAAAACGTCACCGACGTAGCCGAAGCCCCGAACTACAGCTTTGTCCGCGCCGACATCACGGAGCTGGAGGAAGTGCGCGGCATCTTCGCCGTCTACGCCCCGGATGTCGTCATCCACCTGGCCGCGGAGAGCCACGTCGACCGCAGTATCGAAAATCCGCTCCTCTTCGTCAAGACCAACCTGATGGGGACCGCCACCCTCCTACAGGCCGCCAAGGAAGCCTGGAAGGGAAACTTCGAGGGCAAGCTATTTTACCACGTCAGCACCGATGAGGTATACGGCTCGCTCGGGGAAACGGGCTTTTTCGTGGAGACGACCCCCTACGACCCCCGCAGCCCCTACAGCGCCTCGAAAGCGGGCAGCGACCATTTGGTCCGCGCCTGGGGCCACACTTTCGGGATGCCGATCGTGCTGAGCAACTGCTCCAATAACTACGGCCCCTATCAGTTCCCGGAAAAGCTGCTGCCCCTTTTCATCAACAACATCCGCCACCTCAAGCCACTGCCCGTATACGGTAAGGGGATCAACGTGCGGGACTGGCTTTACGTAGAGGACCACGCCCGCGCCATAGACGTAATCATGCACGAAGGCGAGCCCGGGGAAACGTACAACATCGGCGGCCACAACGAATACAAGAACATCGATCTCATCCGCCTGCTCTGCGAGGTGATGGATCGCAAACTCGGCCGGCCGGAGGGCACCAGCGCCGGCTTGATCACCTTCGTCACCGACCGGGCCGGCCACGATATGCGCTACGCCATAGATGCCACGAAACTGCAGAACGAACTTGGCTGGACGCCGAGCCTGAAATTCCGCGAGGGCCTCGAGAAAACCGTAGACTGGTACCTCGCTAACGGGGAATGGATGGAACACGTCACCTCCGGCGCCTACCAACAGTACTACGAACGGATGTACGCCGATCGGGGGTGAGCCAATCGCGCCCCGATTGAATTATCCACCCGCTTTTCCCCCTACTTCCACATCGAATGAAGCAATTATTCAAGCTACTTCCCCTAGAAGCGGTCAGGACGTTGCGCCGGTGGAAACAGTACCGGTACAGCTTGGTAGACAGGCTGGTCCGTACGGGCCTCATTAGCGGAGGCTCCGACCATTACCAGAAGTTCATAGTCGTGTCGCGGTCGAGAACCGGCTCTACACTCGTGGATCATACGCTGCGTAACCATCCGGAGATCATAATGGACGGGGAGATACTGAACAGACTGCAGGGCAGACGAGCCGAACAGATAATTACGCGGTTTTTCGGCAGCAAGCCCGCCTCCGTTGCAGCGGTAGGCTTCAAGGTATTCTACTACCATCCGTTGGACGGAGACCCACAGAAGACGTTTGATCACCTACGGGCAATGGGCAACGTGAAATTCATTCACCTCGTGCGCAAAGACCGTCTTGCCGTGCACCTGTCCTACCAGTTAGCTCGCCGTAGCCAGGCATGGTCCTCATCCGGATCGGGGCGGTCGACAACCGTAGGCCCCGTACCGATAGATCCTGAAGATTGCCTGAAGGATTTCAGGCGGAGTAAGGAAATGGAAGAGCGTTTCGAAGCGCAATTCAGCGAGTGCGAAATGTTGAAGTTGGTCTACGAAGACGTAGTAGAGAATTTTGATTTTGAAATGGTAAGGCTGCAAGAGTACCTGGGCGTAAGCCGCCGCAAGGCGGTGGCGCCGACGGTAAAACAAAGTCGCGGGTCACTGGACGCCCGTATCAGTAATTACGATGAATTAAAGGCCTTCTTTGCCGGCACAGAATGGTCGAGCTTATTCGTTCGCTCGTAGGGGAGCCGATAATTTGGGCCCGGTAGCACTCCACAAATAGTCGTATTGACATGAAAGGAATAATTCTAGCCGGTGGCTCCGGCACTCGCTTGTACCCGATTACCAAAGGCGTCTGTAAACAACTGATGCCGGTGTACGATAAGCCGATGATTTACTATCCCCTCAGCATTCTCATGCTGGCGGGTATTCGGGAAGTACTCATCATTACCACACCGGAGGATAACGAAGCTTTCCGCAACCTGCTAGGGGATGGTAGCCAGCTCGGTTGCCGCTTCGAATACGCCGTGCAGGAAGTACCGAACGGACTGGCGCAGGCTTTCGTGATCGGTAAAGACTTTGTCGACGGCGGCCCGGCCGCCCTCGTGCTGGGCGACAACATCTTCCATGGCTCCGGCTTGGGGGACCTTCTGCGGGAGAGTGCGCAGCTTAAGCGCGGTGGTCGCGTATTCGCCTACCCCGTGCATGACCCCGAGCGCTACGGCGTCGTGGAGTTCGACGATAACAAACGGGCCATCTCCATCGAGGAGAAACCGGAACGGCCGAAGAGCAGGTACGCCGTGCCGGGGCTTTACTTCTACGACGAACGAGTGACCGAGATCGCGGCAAACATCGAACCCAGCGCCCGCGGGGAATACGAGATCACTGACGTCAACCGCCGCTACCTGGAAATGGGAGAACTGGAGGTAGGCGTAATGCGACGGGGGACGGCCTGGCTGGATACCGGCACCTTTGAAAGCCTCCACGATGCGGCTGAGTTCGTGCGGGTAATCGAGAAACGGCAAGACTTTAAAATCGGGTGCATCGAAGAAATCGCCTGGCGGATGGGTTGGATTACCGATGAAGAACTCCATACCATAGCGGGCCCACTCGCAAAGAGCGGCTACGGCGGTTACCTACTCGGGTTACTACCTAAGGTGGCCTAGCACGGCTTTCCCCATAGTTGACCTAGCTTCGCGGCCGCTTTGCGTAGGTACGAATACACAAAAAGACGCACACTTTATCCTACTAGATATGACTAGCCTAAATGGTACCCGAACAGCGATAGACCCCGAAGAACTGCTCACTAGTCTGCGATCTAAGCGGGCGGCGGTGTCGGTGGTAGGGCTGGGGTACGTCGGCCTTCCACTGGCCCTCGAACTGGCGAAATACTTTCGGGTAATCGGCTTCGATATTTCCGAGAACCGCGTCGCGATGATGCAGCGTAACGAAGACCCCAGCGAAGAACTCGAGTCCGCCGCTTTCGAAAATAAGGACATTACCTTCTCCGCCGACCCGGCTACGTTGACAGAAGCGAGCTTTCACATCGTTGCGGTCCCCACCCCGGTGGATGCCAGCCGAACGCCGAACCTCGGCCCGCTACTCGGGGCGTCTAAGACCATCGGCAAAGTGCTGCGGCGCGGGAGCATCGTTGTATTCGAGTCGACCGTTTACCCCGGCTGTACCGAAGAGGACTGCGTGCCCATCCTGGAAGCCGAAAGCGGATTGCGGTTGGGGTACGACTTTGGGGTCGGTTACTCCCCGGAGCGCATCAACCCCGGCGATAAGGAACATACGGTCGCTAACATCCTCAAGGTCGTCAGTGGAAGCGATGCCGATACGCTTCGGGTCGTACGGGAGGTGTACGGCGAGGTGATCACGGCGGGGGTCTTCGAGGCAAGCTCCATAAAAGTTGCCGAGGCGGCCAAGGTCATCGAGAATAGCCAGCGCGACGTAAACATCAGCTTCGTTAACGAGCTGAGCATCATCTTCAGTAAAATGGGCATCGATACGCAGGACGTACTGGATGCCGCCGGTACGAAGTGGAACTTCCTGCCCTTCCGCCCGGGGCTCGTCGGGGGGCACTGCATCAGCGTCGACCCCTATTATCTCCTGCATAAGAGCATCAAGATCGGTTACGACCCCCAGGTCATCGCCAGCGGCCGGCGTGTGAACGACCGGATGCCGATGTTCATCGCTAAGGAACTCGTGCAAAACCTACTTAAGCGGGACGTAAACCCCAAGTCGAGCAAAGTTCTCGTACTGGGCGTCACCTTCAAAGAAAACGTGATTGACATCCGGAACTCGAAGGTGATCGACGTCGTCCGCGAGCTCATGGAATACGGCATCAACGTACAGGTGTACGACCCGCACGCCAGCCCGAATGAGGTGGCGCACGAATATGGCCTGAGCCTGGCCGAGGAGATCGGCCAGGGCTACGATGCCATCATGGTCGCGGTAGCCCACGATGAATTTAAGACCATAAAATTGGACTATTACCGAGAACGAAGCCGTGGCCAATTGCTGCTTTTTGACCTGAAGGCCCTTTACGACCGGAGCGAGCTCCGGGGCGGCGAAATAATCTGGCGCCTATGAAAACCCTGCATCAACTTACTCCGGGCATAGTGTTACTATTCCTTGCCCTTCTGATGAACCCTGCACCTGCGTCCTCGCAAACAACCCCTCTTCCCTACACGCAACAGGACATCGACCGGGAGTTACGCGCCATGGACCTGGACCCGGAGGAGTTTCAGGACCGACTCATCACCGCCGGCATTGACGTTGAGGGCGCTACCCCCGCCGAGCTCATCCTTTTGCGGCCGCGTATCGAGGCCATTGTAGAGCAGATGAAGCGCGAGCAACTGCAACGCACCCGGGAAACAGCCGAGGCCGCCGCCGACCAGGCGGAAAAAATTTCGGAATCAGTGGAAGACGGGGCCAGTATGGAGGAGGCCGTCAGCGAGGTAACCGCCGAGGCGGTGTCGGAAACCCTACCCGAAAGCAAGATCTACGGCCACCAGCTCTTTCGGGACAGGAGCCTCGAAGTGTACCGCGCGACGGACAACATCACCCCCCCGGATAGCTACCCGCTAAAGCCCGGCGATCAACTGGCGGTCACCATATTCGGTTTGAGCCAGACGGATTTCATCCTGACGGTTGACGAGAGTGGCTTCGTGCGCCTGCCGGTCGGCACGCGTATCCCCATATCCGGTATACCGGTCGGCGAGGCGCGGCGGTTGCTTTCCAATCGCTTAAAGCGCTACTACAGCTTTCGGGACGGCGAGTTGAATATTCGTATTCAGGCGGCACGGACGATCAGTATCAATATCTTCGGCGAGGTTGAGAACAACGGTACTTTCACGCTTTCTTCCATTAATACGGCCTTCAATGCACTCGTAGCCGCCGGCGGACCGACTGAGCGGGGCTCGGTAAGGAACATCCGCCTCTCGGACGGTGATCAGAGCACCCGCATCGACGTGTACGAGTACCTGCAGGACCCGACCCAGGGCAGTGGCACCTTCCTGAGCAACAACGCCATCATCTACGTACCCCTTGCGGAAAACGTCGTAACGATCGACGGCGGCATCGCGCGCCCGATGCAATATGAGTTGCGTAGTGGTGAGACTTTGGCCGACCTGATTCAATTCGCCGGAGGTACCCAGGCGCGGGCCGAGACGGGTAACGTACGCGTCACGCGCTACGCAAACGGTGAGTTGCAGGTCTACTCCATCGATCTCGCCGCCGACGGAGATTTCGTTTTACAGGATGAGGATGCGGTGGTCGTTCCTACCGTGAGCGATCCGCTCCGCAACTCCATCGAAGTAGACGGAGCCGTTTTCGTGCCGGGCGAGTTTCCATTCCAGGAAGGAATAACGCTCGGGAGCGTCATTCGCAAGGCCCGCCTTCGCCCCATTGCGCGCCGGGACCTCGCCTTCCTGTACCGAACCAATGATAATGGGACTCAAAAATTAATCCGGCTCAATTTAGGTGCGGACGCACCGGCGGGATCGACCAATGGCCTGGACCTGGAACTCAAACGCGGCGACATCATCACGGTAATCAGTGAAAGTCGCTTTCTGGACGCTACGACGGTGGAGATCGACGGGGCGGTACGGGATACGCAGCGAACCATCGTTTACCCGGACGACGGGGCGCTAACCCTCGAAGAGGCCATCTTACTGGCCGGTGGGTTACAGGCCAATGCACGCGGGGAAGCCGTCATTATCCGAACCCCCGCGAACAACCGGGAGGAACGGCAATACCTGCGGGTTGACGTCGGCCGGGCGGACGATGTCATCCTGCAGCCGCGCGATCGCGTGCTTATCTACGATCGGGAACGATTTTCCGAGCCATTCAACGTAACGATCCAGGGGGCCGTAACCAGCCCGGGTACTTACACTTTCGATCCTAGTTTGGGCTTGGGCGAACTGTTCACCCTGGCCGGGGGGGTACGGCTTTCAGCGGCCCGGAATAAGGTAGACGTCTTTCGACTGGAGCTCCGGCAGAACGAACCTACGCGTACCTTAATGGCGACGCTCGAGATCGACGAGCGCTATAATATTATCAATAGTAGCGTACCGGACTTCCAACTACAACCCTACGACGTAATTGCCGTACGTAACATCCCTAATTTTCAACCCATCAGAACGGTGGTCATTCAGGGCGAAGTGACCTACCCCGGCGCGTACCCACTTACGGAAGCCAATATGCGCGTCACCGATATGGTCGCTAAGGCGGGGGGGCTATCGGAAGAAGCTTTTCCGGAAGGCGCTACCTTGGAAAGACCTACCAACCGGGTCGGCTTCGTAGTCATCCACCTTGACGAAGCGATGGCGGACCCCTCCGTCGTCAGTAACGTCATTCTGGCCGCCGGCGACACGCTGAACATACCCAAGCGCAGCAACCTGGTGTCGATAGAGACGCGTAACACGCGGGTGCCGAGGGTATACAATGACTCGTTGTATCAGGACAGTACCGTCAACATCGCCTACGACGGACGCCACTCCGCTAAATGGTACATAAATAATTACGCCGCGGGCTTCGATAAGACGGCCATGCGGCGGTCGACGACCGTAGAGCTCCCGAACGGAGAGGTAAGGGGCACCAAACGTTTCCTACTATTCAAGAACTATCCCAAGGTAGAACCCGGGAGTCGGATTTTGATCGGCGCGAAACCGGAAAAGACGCGGCGGCAAAATCAAGGAGACGAGAAGAAACCGATCGACTGGGGGAAGTTTGCCAGGGATACCATGGCCATAGCGACCAGTGCCCTAACCCTGATACTGCTAACAAGCCGATTAGACGATTGATGACAAGACCTAACCTTCACGATGATGAGGGGCACGATCTGGCTGTTCACGTAATCATCCCGACGCACAACCGTCCGAGCTTACTGGAGAGCACCCTGGACGCGATCGCCGCCGGTACTATCCCGCAAGAGGTCGTTACCGTCCACGTGGTCGAGAACGGCAGTCAGGTATCCGAGGAGGTAACGCGGCGGCACGGCTTAAATACCAGGCTCCCGTTGCAATACAGCCATTACCATGACGGGAACAAAAGCGCGGCGTTAAATGCTACCCTCAAGTCCATCGAGGCGGAAGCACTCTTGATTTTTATCGATGATGACGTGCGGGTTTCTCCCGACACCCTGCCCGTACTCGTCGACGGAGTAAAAACACACGGGGCCAATGCGTACTACGGTATTGCCTTAAGAGCAGACTACGAAGCGGCACCCGACCCCGAATTAATACCCTACCTGCCGCACTCCGCCAAGAATTATAGTCTTAGCAAAGATGGGACGGACAAGGTATTTACCAAGGAGTTCCACCTCTTCCTCGGTGCGTGCTGGGCGGTGTATCGACGCAAGCTCGTCGAAGCCGGTGGCTTTGACGCAAAGTATGGCCCCGGCGCCACGTCCGGTACCAGGGGGCAGGAAGGAGACGCGCAGTTACGGATGTTTCGTAATGGCGTCCGGCCGGTATTTCTCGGTCAATCTTTCGTCTGGCACTTCGTTCCACTAAAGGTACTGACGCGGGAGTGGGTGCTGGACAGGATCTTCAACTCGGCCAAGTACATCGGGGAGAACAAGGCAAAGCGCTCGAAAACGGTAGTCAATCTCTATTCGTTAGCCCTTGCCATCGGTCGCCGGTACTTGGGTATGGCCAGCTTTAGAGACCTCGTGCATTGCCAGCGTGCGGCGGGCTACTTTTGGGGTCTATCCCACTACTGGCGTAAAGGCGACAAGCAGTGAGGGAAGTTTATATCGTCATACCTACGCACAATCGACCGCGACTGCTGGCTAAGACCCTGACCTCGCTGGTCGATTCCGATCTGACCGGGGTTACGGCGGGCGTTAGCGCCGTCGTGGTCGAGAACGGAAGCGCCGTTGCTCGGGAACTCACGGAAGGCTATACGCTGAACGGCCGGCCGGTCGAGTACATCCACGTAGCGGAGGGTAACAAGAGCAAGGCGTTGAACCTGGCATTGGAGGGGGTCGACCCCGACACCTTCGTCGTGTTCTTTGACGACGACGTAATCCTGGATAGGGGAGGGCTGCGGGAGCTTATTAGGGCCGGGTTGGCGTTCGGAAGCGGCCATTACTACGGCGGTGAGGTGGTGTCTTACTACGATGAGGAGCCACCCGCTTACCTGCTGAGGTGCGCCCCGGAAAGCGTTAGTGGCTTTAAGCTCGACATTTCGGAGCCGTATGAAAACGTCAGCCACCTGCGATCGCTGTTCATAGGCTCTAACTGGGCTTTGTACGCCAAAGATCTGAAAGGTATCGGTGGCTTTGACGGCAACGTAGGCCCAGGGTCGGCGAACGGAATGCGTGGGCAGGAGAAGGATGCCATGCTCAGGCTCGTCGAAGCCGGTCACGAGCCGGTCTACGTGCGGGACGCTCCCGTACTGCACTACGTACCGAGGCACGTCATGACTGAGAGCTGGATGTTGGACCGGCACTTCAAAACTCGACTTTACGCGGGCGGCAAGCGCCGTGAACCGCTGATCTTACTCAAAGAAGTCCTGCGCGTACCCCTTGCGCACGCCAGTACGCTCCGTGCCCGGATTACCGGGCGGCCAGAGCACCGCTTTACGGCGAGTTTACTTGCGGCACAATCTAGGGGCTTCTTCTCCGGTTTAGGCCTGCAATGGCCGACCGCGGGTCTTTAAATGCGTACTGAGGATAGGCTTGATATGGCATACACACAAGAGGAGCTGGCTGGCATAATTACGTTTCGGGATCTCGTCCGGGAAATCTGGGCGATCATTCGCTACCTGACGCGGCGGTGGTACGTCATCCTGATTATCGTCGCGCTGTTTTCCGGCAGCTTTTTTTACTACGCCAAATCGGACCTACCGCTCTTCATCGCTCAGCTCACTTTTTCGGTGCGGGGGAGCGAGGCTGGCGGGGGCAACACCGGCGTGTTAGCACAACTCGGCATAAACAGTGGATCCTCCAGTTCGGGCCTCAACTTGGCGCGCCTGGAAGGCTTGGCGACTAGTCGGAACATCGTAAGGGAGGTACTTCTGCGGCGGGTAACCGTCGAAGAACAGACTGACTTCATCGCCAATCACATTATCGACTTGTATGAGTTGCGGGAGGACGCGTGGGAGGAAAATCAGACGTTACGGGAGTTTCCCGGCTTTACCACCGATACGATCGACTTTAACGACCTGACGCAAAACATCGTTTTGAAGCAGCTTGCGGGTTTGCTCGTCAAGGGTAGCAACTCCATCATCACGTTTATATTCGATCCCATATCTACGATCCATACCATCTCGGTCAGTACGCCGAACGAGCAGCTTAGTATTGCTCTGGCGGGCGTATTGTACGAAGAGCTGGACCAACTCTACGTAGATAATTCCGTCCAGCAACAACAACAGACGGTACGTACCTTACAGATGCGCTCCGACAGCCTGGACGTGCGCCTGCGCGAGCTCGAAATGGCCATGGCGAACCAACAGGACCGCAACCGAAACTTGGTGCTACGAAGTGCCCAGGTAAGTAGCAGCCAGTTGCAGCGGGATGTTCGGATAGCGCAGAACATGTATGCGGAGGTGATAAAGAACCTCACCGCCGCTCGCTTTACCCTGGATAATATCACGCCCTCCTTTCAGGTCGTGGACCGCCCCATCGCTCCCCTTAACAAAAAGAGCTTGCCGGTGATGTTCTTCGCTATGATGGGCGCTACCGTCGGGCTCATCGTTTCGGTGACGCTGCTCGTCCTGTTCCGGGCGGTTGCGCGGGCGCTCGATAAGGTGTAGCGCATCAGGCCTGCGGATAAGAGCAACTTCACGTGCAGCGATTAACCCTACTTCAACCGATCGATCTACTGATAGGGCCGCTCGCCCTTGCGATCCTGATCGTGTTGGGCGGCTTGCTGTACCAGGGGGAAACCCGTAAGCTCGGCGTTCGCTTTACCTCGCTTTTCTGGTGGGCCTTTGCGGCTCGCTTGGGCGCGAGTCTTCTACGGATCGCCATAACCGACTACCTGGTACCGTCATGGGGCGTCGATACCATCACTTACTTCCGCTTATCCGGAACGATTGTAAGTCTATTTTCTACGGATCCGTTTTTAGCGGGGGAGATTTTGTTCCAGTCGTATGAGGACTATAGCCTGGAAGCCCAGGAGGTTACTACGCACTATTTTTGGGAGAAGTTGCGTACCTCGATCATCGTACGCATCGGTGCCGTTCTCTACTTCTTTACTAATGGTAGCTACCTGGCCACCGCCTGGTTGTGTACGTTTTTAGCCTTCATCGGCTCGTGGCTGACGTACAAGACCTTCTATCGCTATTACCCCCAGTACGGTCTGCTGATAGGTTTGGCGGTACTGTTTTTACCGACGGTTACCTTTTACAGTACCAATCTTTTTAAGGACCCATTCTGTATCCTCGGGCTCGGTCTGCTCTGCAACGGCACGTTCCTGGTGCGTGAGCGGGGGCATGCGATAATGCCCTGGCTCGGCATAATCATAGGGGTACTGTTACTCGGTATCATCAAGATCTATATTCTGTTCGCCTTTCTCTTGGCTTATGGGGTATTTTGGTTTGCGGCCTTGGACCTACCGTTGCGAAAGGGGATCCTGAAGCGGTTCGCTAAGTCGGGCATCATCATCGGGGGCATAATCCTACTGGTAGGTGGTGTATACCTCTTTCTCAATATCGGGCTATCCCGCTACAACGTTCCGAGCATCCTGAAGCGGCTGGATTACCTGCTGACCGGATTGCGCGGGCAGGATACCGGTTCGGGATACGCCCTGCCGATAATCAGCATCACCCCAGGGGGTATTCTGTTATTCCTTGTTTCGGCCTTCAACGTATCGATCTTTCGCCCTTACCCCTGGGAGGTCAACGGACTGGGGCCGTTGATTCTTTTCCTCGAATCATTCCCCACTTTGCTGCTCACGGCTTATTTGCTGGTCCGTACGGCATTCGTGAACCTGTTCTTGCAGATATTCAAGGACCCCGTACTGCTGTTCTGCTTCACCTTTTCGGGGGTGTTCCTGACGATCACCGGTGCTTTCTCACCGACCTTCGGCGCACTGTGCCGCTACAAGATTCCCGGCTTTCCTTTTTTCGTGATCGTTTTGGTCGTCACCGCCGCCAGGTACTTTGAAGCCGAGCGGATACAGGAGGCCGCCGGCCGACCCCCAACTACTTGATGCGTATGGTATTCTTCGTGGGGCCCCAGAAGGCCGGTACAAGCTGGGTCGATGCCTATCTACGGGCGCACGGGGGGGTAAACCTGCCGGAGAACGTGAAGGAGACCATCTTTTTCGAGGCACTCTACGACAAAGGGATCGATTGGTACAAAAGTCTGTTTACCCCCGGCCACCCCGGCCCGATGGCCGAAGTAGCCCCGACCTACTTTGCGGAGCCGCGGACGATGCAACGCATCCACGACCACTTTCCCAACGCAAAAATCGTGATCTCCGTACGGGAGCCCGGCAGTCGTACCTATTCCAGCTACCGGCACGAGCAGCGATACGGGTTCATCCCCGCCGAGCAAAGCTTTCAGGAAGCCGTGGAGGACCACCACCTGGAGCGCCCTTCCTACTACTTCGAATACACCAGTCTTTGGCAGCAGCAGTTCAGCCCCGATCAGGTTTATTTCATCTACCAAGATGATATGGCGGATCTGGATGCCTACGCCCGTCGAATCTGCACCATCATCGGGGTGCCTTTTCGCCCCGTCCCCGACGAGCTACGGCAGCGGATCAATGAAGCCGACACCCCGCGCAATTATTTGATTGCCAAGTTCGCCAGTAAAGTCAATCGCCTGAGTCGCGAGCTCGGGCTGTTTAAATTCAGGCAAGCAGTGATTGACCTCGGATTGAAACGACTCATCTATGCGGGCGGCAATCACCAGAAAAACGGACTGTCCGACGTCGATCGTCAGTGGCTAATGAAGTATTACCTAAAAGATGACTGGCAGCGTTTTCAAGATACCTTCCCGCGCGAGCGTTATGGCAAACTATAGGGCACTTTACCTTACCCCCGTTCGGCTGGATACGGTTGCGAACGCGGGTGTACGCAAGAAAGTATTCGGGCAGCTTTCCGCGCTGCATAGTCTGGGCCTGGAGGTAAATTTGCTCTACCTGACGGAGGCGGGCTTGCAAATGACGAGTGGGGGGCCGGGCGGGCAGCTATTTCCGTTGCCCGACCGCCAGCCGGTTATTCGGCAGTGGAATTATTACCGCTACCTAGAGGAGCGATACGCTACATTAGGGGAGGTCGACCTGGTGTACATACGTTACCACGTACCCACCCCCGCCTACAAACGCTTTTTGACCATGCTGGGCGCACTGGGCGAGTCTAGGCCTACGGTAGTATGCGAAGTGCCTACCTACCCGTACACCCGGGAGTTTACCGGCCTTAAAGGTTTGGCTTACTACCTGCTGGATAAAGCTTATGCGGCCCGGCTCGGGCAGTTTTACGACCACGTAGTAAGCTTTTACCCCGCACAGGAAATTTTCGGACACCGACCGCTACTATTGGAGAACGCACTGCCGCAATCCGTTTTGAGGGCGGCGGAGGATCAGGACGGCCACGCGCCCGTCGGTCGGGCCGGCGTACTGGAATTGATCGGCCTGGCGGCAAATCTAGAGGCGTTCCACGGCTACGATCGCATACTGCGTGGCATGGAGGCGTACGAACGTAGGAAGCAACCCTCGGACGCAGTGGTGAACTTCACCCTGATCTCCCAGGGGGCGGAGTTCGAGAAATTGCGCAAGTTCAGCGAACGGGCCGGCCTAACCGAACGTACCACCTTTCTCGCCCCGAGGGTGGGGGCGGAGTTGACCGACGTTCTGCGCCGCATGGATATCGGCATAGGTACCATTGCGCGCTATCGCGTCGGCCTGACAACCGATAGCTCCTTAAAAACCAGGGAGTATTGCGCTTTTGGCGTTGCGCAATTGCTTTCCGCCGAGGATCGTTCATTTCCTGACTCCCTACCGTTCGTGCGCTACATAAATAACGACGACGAGCCCGTAGACATAGCCGCACTGGCTGACTGGTACGGTTTACTAAAACAAAGGTCGGATCATAGGGCGGAGATGCTGCGATACGCCCAGAATAACCTGAGTTGGCGGGCGCAGATGAATAAAGTGCTGGTCGCCGCCCGCTTAGATATACCCATGCATGAGTAAACGAATCGTCCTGGTCGGTAACACGACCTGGAGCATGTTCAATTTTCGCTTGCCACTATTCAATCTCTTGCGGGGGCGTGGCTACGACGTGCACATCGTTGCACCCCCCGACGTCTACTCCAAAAAGGTGCAACAGGCCGGTTTTACCTTCCATCCGATCAAAATTGACAGCAAAGGCAGTAACCCGCTCAGGGATATCGGCACCTACCGGGCCTTCTACCAGCTGTACCGAAAGCTCCGGCCCGACCTGGCCGTTCACTATACGATCAAACCGAATATTTACGGCACGATCGCGGCCAACCGTTTATCAATACCCACTATCGCCATCACCACCGGCTTGGGGCAGATATTCGACGAGCAAACCCCTCGCTCGGTCGTCGCCCGTAAGCTTTACCGCTTTGCCTTCAAAATGCCGGTCAAAGTACTGTTCCTGAACGAGGACGACCGCGATACCTTCCTGGCCGAAGACATTATTATCAACCCGGCGAGGACGCAAATCCTGAACGGGGAAGGCGTAGATACCACGCAGTTTGCCCGGCGGGAAACGTTGCCGACGAGGGTGAGGACCTTTCTTTTAGTCGGTCGCTTACTGTGGCCGAAGGGAGTGGGCGAATATGCGCAGGCGGCGCGGCAGCTGCGCGAAAAATATCCGACTACTAAATTCAACATCCTGGGGTTCCTCAATCCGAAAGACCCAACCAGCCTGCGCCTGTCCGATCTTCAACGGTGGAAGCGCGAGGGAATCACGGAATACCTCGGCTCCACGGAAAACGTGGCCTCCTACATCGAGCAAAGCACTTGCCTCGTTCTTCCATCCTATTACCGGGAAGGCGTACCGCGGGTACTGCTCGAAGCCGCCAGTATGTCGACGCCCATCATCACGACTGATAACGTAGGGTGTCGGGAAGTGGTCGCCGATGGTAAAAACGGTTACCTCGTACCGGTGAAAGACCCCGACGCGCTGGCCGAGGCGATGGAAAAAATTCTGTTGGCCGAGCCAAAAGACCTGTACGCTATGGGCGCGGCGGGCCGGCGTTTCGTAGAAGAAAAGTTTTCGACCGCCACAGTGAACCACCAGCTGCTGGAGCTCTTCGACACTACAATAGGTAGATAAATGGATACTTCAACCCTCGACCGACCCGGCTGGCCGCACATTTACGGCTGGCTGTTGCTGCTGTGTTTATTCGCCTGCTCAAGCACGAAAGCACCTATGGATGCACCCCCGGAATACCGTACGGCGCTCGATATCCTGGCCCGCGAGCTGGAGTTGGGCGGCTTAGCGACCAAGCTCACCGGCCCCGATCGACTACAGGCGGGAGGGCATGAGATCGTACTAGAGGCCCCCGCGGCCTTACCCGACGGACAGTTCTTCACCATTGCATCCAAAGGGCCCCGGGGCGTTAAAATCGAGGCGCGTGACCCGCGGCAACTCATCGACGCCAGTTACAGTCTGCTGCGTGAGGTAGGCTTCGACTGGCTGTTGCCCAACCCCAATTGGAACATCGTTCCGAAGCTCACCGAGCGTAGTTTATCCGGGCTGAGCGTCGTCGGCTCCCCCGCCTACCCCTACGCTGATCTCCTTCCTAGCCGTAGCGTCAGTAAGTCAACGCAGTACGAACGGTGGCTGCGCCGCCTGGGTACTTATTCGGCTACTCCGGTGAAGACGGGCCATTACGGCTACCGCTTCAATCGCAGGTACCGAAAAGAAATTATGGCCCACCCCGAGTGGTTAGCGGTCAACGGAGGTAAACGGGTAAAGTACAGCAAGAACGTTAAGCTGGACTACACCCACCCCGAAGTCATTGCGCTGTGGAAGCAGGATGCGGAGCGCCGCCTGCGGCAAATGATGGAAGCGGGTGGGGAACCGCCCTATTTTATTTCGGTAGAGCCCCCGGACGGGAAAGGGTTCACCGAAGCGCCTTACAGGAAAGGGGCGGGCGTCAGCGATCAGGTATTCGGGCTGGCCAATGAGGTGGCCCGCCACCTGCGGGCCGTTCACCCCGGGGCGCACGCCTCGCTGTTGGCCTACACGGCGCACAGCACTCCGCCTAGTTTTTCGCTGGAGCCCAACGTAGCGGTAGTGGTAACGACGGGGTGGTTCCAGGAGACGGCTTCCACCACGGGGCTGATAGCACTCTGGGCGGAGCCGAAATCGTTCAGGGGTATCCGCCACTATTCGGGGGTGCCGAAAAGTAAGGACGTACGCGTACAATTCCCGGTGCCCGGTTCCGCCCGGTCCCTACTCGACTTTGGGGCGAAGCGGGGGTATACCATTTACCGCGAGCAAACGGTTTTCTCGGCGGGCGCCCTGGGTCTCTACCACTATCTGACGGCGAGCGCCTTCGACGACCCCTCGACCGCTGAGGAGGAAATCAGGGAGCAGTATTATAAAAAAGCATTTGGCGAGGCCGCAGGTGCAATGCGGAGGATGTATGAGCAAAATTGGTACGGGTACGACCACGCAACGGACTTTCCTGAGTCAGTAGAGCGGATCCGTGAGGCGGTTACGGCCGCCACTGACCGGCCGGAAATCCAGGCAAGGCTAACCGATTTAATGGCTTACCTGATTTATCTGAATATGGCGGCCGAAATAAAGGGCGTCGGCGATGAGGCGCAGATCCAGGCCGTTACCGCTTACGGGGCAAGCATAGAAAACCGCAAGGTAGTGGACGCCGAACACCTGGCTCGCCATTTCAACGTCGTACTACGCAAGAGCACTACGAAGGTAGCGGTGCCTAAGCCGGGCAAGTACCCGCCACAACTTACCGACGCTGAGATACGCGAACGTTTTGCCGCGTTGCGGGGCGGCCCAGCCGGGGCCGCCCGCCCTACGGCCGCCCCGGTGGCGACAAAGGCTGCGGCTCCGGTGCCCGACACCGAGGGCACCAACGTAGGTCGGGTACTCGAACTGGCCGGGTCGGCTACCGTAGGCTTGGAAGACAGTGATCGAGATGGTACGCTTACCCTGAAGCTCGCGGCCCGCCAACCGAATAAAGCCATTATTTACACGGCAATCGACTGGTTCACCGAAGAGGGTGAACTGATCAGCTCGAAAAAGATCAGCCGCAATTCACCAAAAATCGAAGACTATACCATAACCGTTCCGAAAGGAAGTGCGGTACGGGCGACGATCTATGCACACGGGTCAAAAGTCAAGCTGCGGATAAGCAAAGAAATGGCTTACATACAGGCCGGTGGTATGCGCCTGCGTAACGATTTTCCGGGGGTCGTATACCTGCCGCCCGCGAATAAACGCGAACTCAAATCCGCGGGCTCGGCCGTCATTGCCTCTACGACTGACGGGGGTAAAGCAATCACCGTGGGCGGGGGGGCGTACTATAACCTCAACCAAGTCTTTCGGGCGGACGAATGGCTAACTATTTCTGCCGTACGGGGTCGCAATTATTTCATCGGAGAAGATAAACTCTACTTTTTCCGCTGAGTCGTAGCGCCCGGCAGTCACGGTTTATTGCACCAAAAATCAGTATAAATAGTATCAAAAACATAGTCAGCCAATTCGCCGAAAATCACCTGCGCTACTTCGGGTTTTTCTACAGTTATCTGGGAGCGAGCGTGTGGCTTGCCTTGCTGGCGAGCATGTTCGTGGCCATCCTTGACGGGGTCGGCCTTACCATGTTCCTGCCATTACTGAAGGCGACCAGCGAGAGCGGCCCCGCGGAAGGCGCCGACTCCAGCATGGGGCAGCTGTCGTTCCTGCTGGACTGGCTTTCGGCCCTCGGCATTCCGCTTACCCTGACCTACATATTGGTCGTCATGCTCTTCTTCTTCCTGGCGAAGGGCGTCGCTCGATTCTGGTCGGATTTCTACCGCGTCATCCTACAGCAGCGCTTCGCGAATCTTATGCGCCTGGGTAGTATGCGCCTATTGACTGGCTACGATTACCAGGCATTCTCCAAGGCGGACTCCGGGCGGATTCAAAATACCATGAGCGGAGAAATAGGCAGGATCACGAATGCCTACAGGAACTACTTTCAGATGCTACAGAGTGGCATCATGACTGCGGTGTACGTATTGCTAGCCCTGGCGGCTAACCCGCGCTTCGCGATGATCGTCGCCGCGGGCGGGTTGGTCTCGAATCTACTGTTCAGCCGCATCTACCGCATTACGAAAGATGCCTCGGCGGCCATCACGAGAAAGATGAATGTCTTTCAGGGTTTCTTGATTCAATCGGTGACGAGCTATAAATTCCTCAAGGCCACCAACCTGATCCATGATTATAAACGCAAGGTCGACCGTTCGATAATCGGCATCGAAAAAGAGCAGCGGCGAGTGGGTACGATGGCGGCCATCGCTAACGCTATACGCGAACCTATAATTATGGGGATTGTCGTAAGCGCCATCCTGACACAGATAAACGTATTCGAAGAAAGTCTGGGGCTGATAATATTGAGTTTGCTGTTCTTCTACCGCGGGCTGACCGCACTGGTGCAGATGCAGAACTTCTACAATAACTTTCTTGCCGTAGTCGGTTCCATCGACAATATGGAATCTTTCGTGGCCACGATGGGGGAACACCAGGAAACTACCGGGGGGATAGCACTCACCGGGGAAGACTTCAGCGTGGAGCTGGTAGATTTAAGTTATGCGTATACCGACCGCGTAGTGCTGGACGGGCTATCACTTAGCGTAGCCCCCAATACCACCATTGGAATAGTGGGGGAAAGCGGCACGGGTAAGACAACGCTGGTGAACTTGCTCTGTGGGTTGCTTAAGCCGTCACCCGGCATGCTTTTCGTGAACGGTATGGATAGTACGGAGTTAGACCTCCTCTCATTACGCTCTAGGGTGGGTTACGTGACCCAGGAAGCGCAGATCTTCACGGACACCATCTACAATAATGTATCCTTCTGGGCACCGGATACCGCCGAGAACCGACAGAAAGTGTGGGATGCCCTCAAGTTGGCATACGCCGCCGACTTCATTACCGAGTTACCCGAAGGGTTAAACACGAGCATTGGTATCAATGGCATTAACCTTAGTGGCGGCCAGAGGCAGCGTATCAGCATAGCCAGAGAACTGTACCGCAACGTCGAATTTTTGATTCTGGATGAGGCTACCTCCGCCTTAGATAGCCAGAGCGAGCACTACATTCAAGAAAATATCGATGCCCTCTCGGGTAGTTATACCATGTTCATCATCGCTCACCGCCTATCAACGATCAAGAAGGCGGATAAGATTCTGTACCTAAAACGTAATGGCGAATATGAGATCGGAACGTTTGCGGAACTTCAGGCCCGGTCCCAGAATTTCCGTTCGATGGTGGCACTGCAGTCGTTCGGCTAGTCGCTGACTACTTAGGTTTCCGTTGCCTCCCCAATCCGCGCTCTTGACTTCTTCGCCTCGCACCTGCGTCCTCGCAATAATCATTACCTACAACGGTAAGCAGTGGCTCGACCTGTGCCTGGGGAGCCTCGCCGGAAGTAGTACGCCGGTAGACATCGCGGTCGTAGATAATGCTTCTCAGGACGGGACGCAGGCGGTGCTGCGCAGTAAGTACGCGGATGCGATCACCCATCTGCACTGTTTGCAGGATAACGTTGGCTTTGGCAGAGCGCACAACCACGTTTTTGCCCAGCCTTACGTAGCGCAATACGACTACATCTTACTACTGAATCAGGATGCGGCCGTGGCTCCCGAAGCGCTACAATATTTATTGACGTCCGCCTCCCTTCCAAACGTTGGTATAGTAAGCCCGCTACACTATGGCGATGCGGACGGTGCGAAACTCGACGTGAATTTTGAGGATTACTACGTAAGCAGGGCAGTCGAGCGGGCGGGCTTGCCGGAATATATACGGGAAGTATCATTCGTGAACGCCGCGGTTTGGCTGATACCGACTGCCGTCGTCGGGGCGCTAGGTGGGTTTAATCCCCTATTCTCACACTACGGCGAGGATACTAATTTCGTCCACCGCATGCTTGCGCTCGATAAGCGCGTGCTGGTCGATCGTAGGGCACGTGCCTACCATTTGCGCAAGCAGATACCGCGCAGCGAACAAAGCCTGACTGCCGATAAGGTATATATCATGGCCTTGGTGCACCTCGCAAACGTAAACGTCACCTGGAGGGAGAGTGTAACGGGTGCCCTCAGGTATATCATGCGAAAAGTCAGGGGCGCAGTTAATGCCGGAAATTATCAACTTGCCTTCAGGTTAAGTACGGTAGTGCCCAAGTTGATCGGCCAGCTTAGTAGGGCGCGACGATCGCGTAACGTAAGATTGCCCCCCGGTACCTGCACCGAGGTGACCCGTTAAATTGAAAGGCTTGAGCGCGGAAAATTCCACTAAATATTGAAAGTGCAGCAGTATAGCCAGGTGATGGTTACCCAATCTCCGCTACAAGATGCGCTCATCCTACAGTTGTTAGGGTCAGGTGAAGTAGCCAGAGAAGAGGTATTGATCATTACCATCCGTACTGCCTCCAGCCTAACGAAGGCAAACACGGGGTGTGAAGTGATCGATGGGTCGGCCTTCGGGCATGCCCTACAGTATCGGTGGCAATTCTATCTCGCTCGCAGGGTCAATCGAAAACGGCTAGCTGATTTCACCGTACGCGTACTCAATCGACTACGGCCCGGCTTTTCCGTCTATGCCGCGATGTACTCCGCTTGGTACCTACGCCGATTGGCGGAAATTGCGGGGCGGGTATGTATTCTTGAGGACGGAATGGGGTCTTATCGGCAGTGGGAGCCCTGGCTACAATCGGTCCGGGAGTATCTCGCCAACCGTTCCGGCCGTAAACCCAAAACGTTCTTGCACGGGCTTTCTTTCCCCGCAAGGTACCGGTACGATCCGACTGGTATGATAGCGATCTTAGCTGACGCCGATGCATTCTACGTAGTCAGTAAAATGGCCTTCCCCTGGGTGGACGATGATAAAAAGGTTGTTTTTGAGGAAGCGTTTGCCCCCAAAGACGTAGGGAAGTACGATGGCGCGTACATACTGGCACCCAGCTGCCTCGTCGAGGCGGGCCTGATGCCCCTGCGGCCCTACCTGTTGGTACTGAATGCAGTATTCGAACGACTGATAGACCGCGGGCTCGAACGGGTGTACGTAAAATACCACCCGAGTCAACGGCGGAATGCCGACAACTTTCGAGCGTATTCGGAGGTGGCCGCAAAGTATGGTGGCAGAATAAAGATCATCGAACTGCCTACCGACGCAGGTTTGGAGAACATCGCCGCCGGTTCCTCGATCGTGCTCGTTTCCGGGCTGAGTTCCACCATGGTGTACGCCTGGCAGTTAGGGCGGCAGGTACTTACCTATAATGACCTGTACGCTCGCTGTTGGCCGGAGCGCCGGCTGGTTGCCCCGGACTTAGCAGAGCTATTTGCTCGGATTGCCGACCCGCTGTAAAGGTTGTCGCCCGGCCCGGCGTACCGGCGTCCGCGGTAACGGTTACCTTTGGGCATACGGTATTCCACGTGGCCCGGGTCCGCCGCTTATTCTCACTCACGCGATATGAAATTTTTGCTTTACCTGTTTTTCGGCCTATTCCTGTGGACGGGGAGCGCCTGCGCCCAGGCCATGCCGGCCGAGGTGGAGCAGGAACTGGCCCGCCGCGACATCGACCGAACGGAGTTGCTGGCCCGGCTACGTGAGAAGGGGGTGGAACTGGAAGGCAAATCCCGCGAAGAGCTGCTACAGCTCCGGCCGGTCATCGAGGCTACCATTGCGGAAATGGAAGCCGAGCGATCAGTGGTCGCCCCACCCGATACGACCAACGGCGAGCCGCTGCCGAACCCGGAGCCGGATACGCTGGCGCAACGAACGCCCCCACCCCCCCCCGCCGCCGGTCACCGACTTGCCGGAGAGTGACATCTACGGCCATCAGCTCTTTCGTAATAAAAGCCTCGAGGTCTACCAGGCTACCGATGCTTCGCAAACGCCGGAGACTTACCCGCTGCAGGCCGGGGATGAGCTGGCCGTCACCATCTTCGGGGCCAGCCAGGCGGATTTAGTGTTGAGGGTCGACGAGGCGGGCTTCGTTACCTTGCCTAATTCGTACCGCGTATCGGTCGCGGGGGTGTCGTTGGCGGAGGCGCGTCAGCTACTGGCCGGCCGCCTGAAGCGGTACTATAACTTTCGGGACGGGCAACTCACGATTCGGATAAACGCCGCTCAGACCATCACGGTCAGCATCTTCGGTGAAGTAGAGCAGAACGGAAGCTATACCCTGAGTAGCCTGAATACCGCCTTTAACGCGCTGGTAGCCGCCGGGGGCCCTACGGACCGCGGCACCGTACGCAAGATCCAACTTATCCAGGGGCAGAAAACAACCGTCCTGGACGTCTACGACTACCTGAACAACCCTACGGAAGATCAGGCACTCTTCCTATCCGGGAGGGCGACCGTGTACGTACCGGTAGCGGAAAAATTAGTGACGCTGGCGGGTGGTGTACGGCGGCCGCTGCGGTACGAGCTGCTGGAAACCGAAACCCTGACCGACCTACTACAATTCGCCGGGGGGACGGTGGCGCAGGCGGAGACGGCCAACATCAGGGTCACGCGCTACCGCTCGGGCAGAAGCCAGGTCATCAACGTCGACCTCGGGGAACAACCTGATTTTTTATTGGCGGACGGGGACGTGATCACCGTACCCGTCGTGACCGAACCCGTACGGGATTTCGTGACCGTCGAGGGTGCCGTATTGCTGCCGGGTAATTACGCTTACGCGGAAGGAACCACCGTAGGCGACCTCATCGAGCTGGGGCGGCCGCGGCCGGGGGCGAAACGGGATGTCGTCTTCCTCTTCAGTATCGGTGACGACGGCCGGCGGCGGCTGCTTCGGTTGGATCTGGACGCCGACCCGGAGGCGGGTGCTACGACCCTAAGCCGTGGCGACATCGTTCGCATCCTGGCCGGTAGCGACTTTACCGACGAGGCTGATTTTACCGTGCGGGGGGCGGTGCGGGATACGTCCATTACGTTGCCCTTCCCCAAAGACGGCGGTTTGACCCTGGAGGAAGCCCTCCTACTCGCGGGTGGCACCACGGAGAACGCTACCAGCGAGGTCATGCTCATTAGGACGCCGACGGACAACCAACTGGAGCGGCGCTACGAACGACTATCGACCACCGAGGACCGTGAATTTCTGCTGGAACCATTCGATGAGCTCGTGGTGTACGCCAACGAGCAGTTTACGGATAACGACAGGACGGTAAGCATCGAGGGTGCCGTTCGCTCCCCGGGCGCTTACGTATTCGACGCCAGCCTGACGATGCGGGACCTGATCTATCTATCGGGGGGGTTAACCGTGAGCGCATCCACCGATCGGATCGAGGTATTCCGGCTGGTTTTCGTAGATGGGGCCTCTACCCGAACGCTGGTGGAGACCGTCGATCTTTCGGACCCGACGGCCGGCGAATTCCAGTTGCGGGTGTACGACGAAGTGGTGGTACGCGACGCGGCGGAATACGAGGCGATCCAAAACGTGACCCTGCGGGGGGAAGTCCGCTACCCGGGCACTTACGCGATCCTTGATAACAACGAAAAGCTTACGGACGTGATCGGCCGGGCGGGCGGCCTCACCGAGGAGGCCTTCCCCGCCGGCGCGACGATGTTTCGGGCCTCACAGGGCATCGGTAACGTCGTGTTGGACCTGGAGGCCGCCATGCAAGCGGTGAACGCACCGGCTAACATGGTACTGCTGGAAGGTGATACGATCTTCATCCCGAAGCAGCGGGACGTCGTCTCCATCGTGCTTGAAAATACGATCGCGGAAAATCTTGGGCGGGATTCGCTGGTGGAGGCCGAGAGCCTGCAGGTCGCCTATCAGGGGGGGCACTCCGCGGCCTGGTACGTCAGGCGATACGCCGGTGGGTTTAACAACGAAACGGCCCGCCGCCGGTGGACGACCGTCCAGTACGCCAACGGGCAGATCAAGGAGACGGCCAGTTTCGCCGGCTTACACAACTACCCGGAGATACGCCCGGGGGCCACGATCCGCGTGCGTGCCAAGCCGGAGAAAATTGTACGGGAACGGCGGGAAGAACGTTTTAACTGGATCGGGTTAGCGCAGGTACTGGCTGGCGTAGCGACGACCATAACTACCCTCATTATTATAAATAACCGGTAGGCGGCTACGTCTCGAAGTACCCCCGCCCACCGTATGAAGCTGCTCTTTCTTACCGATAATTTTCCGCCGGAAGTAAACGCACCCGCAAGCAGGACTTTCGACCACTGCCGGGAATGGGTGGCCGCCGGCATCGACGTTACGGTGATCACTTGCGCGCCTAACTTTCCCCACGGGCGCGTCTACCGGGGGTACCGAAATAAGTGGATGCAGAAGGAGACGATTGACGGCATAAAGGTCATTCGGGTGTGGACGTACATCGCGCCGAACAGTGGTTTTGCGCGGCGCATCGTCGACTTCGTGAGCTTCGCGCTGGCCGGTTTCGTCGCATCCCTGTTCGTACGTACGGACATCATCGTGGCTACTTCGCCGCAATTCTTCACCGCGGTCTCCGGCTGCGCGGCCGGCTTGTTCAAGCGCCGGCCTTGGGTGATGGAGGTGAGGGACCTATGGCCGGAAAGCCTCCGCGCCGTAGGGGTTGCCAGCGGTAGGGAATGGTGGCTCGATCTGCTGGAGCGGCTGGAGTTGTTCCTCTACCGCCGGGCGGCGAGCGTGGTGGTCAACACGCACGCATTTCACGCGAACCTGATGAGCCGGGGCGTCGATCCGGCCAAAATCAATGTAGTTACCAATGGCGTGATGACCGAAAACTTCGCAGCCCGAGAACGGGATGAGGCCCTGGTGGCGGAGCTCGGGCCTGAAGGATAAGTTCGTCGTCGGGTACATCGGGACGCACGGGATGGCGCACAACCTCGACTTCATCCTCGATTGCGTAGGCGGAGCGCCGGAGAAGGCGCACTTCCTGTTCATCGGCGGCGGTGCGGCTAAGGAGGCGCTTACCGAGCGGGTAGCGCGCGAGGCATTTTGCAACGTCACTATGCTGCCTTGGGTGCGTAAGCACGAGATCACGCGGTA
>OY764613.1:0-4450 GCA_963668285.1 uncultured Lewinella sp.
CGTACCTCAACCTGGGTGACCCTACCACGGCGGGCAACTCCGGCGGCCCCTTCCGTGATCTATCGCTGTTCAGCTTCTTTGGGCAGGCGAATTACAGCTTCAACGATCGCTACCTGCTACAGGTTACTGCGCGTTACGACCAATCATCCCGCTTCCTTTCCGCTACCCAACGCGGCGGTCTTCCCCGCCTTCAGTATCGGTTGGCGGATCTCCGACGAAGATTTCTTCAGCGGCGCGCGCGCTATCGTGAACGATCTGAAGATCCGCTACGGTTGGGGCCAGACGGGTAATCAGGAAATAGGTGACTATAATGGCTACACGGCCTACCTTTTCGACATCTTCAGAGCGGGCTATCCGATCGACGGCAGCACCTCACTACCCACTTCTCGGCTTCGGCCCGGCAGCTTTCGGTAACCGCCCTCGCGCAGTGGGAGGCGACGACCTCCAACAATATCGGTTTCGATGCCAAGTTGTTTGACAGCCGGCTCTCCGTAGAGTTGGACCTCTACAACAACGTTACTTCCGATCTGCTACTACCCGTTCCAACCCCCTACACGGCCGGTGACGCCAGCAACCCGAACGTCAACGTCGGTGAGGTGACTAACAGAGGCTTAGACTTGGGCCTGAACTACAGTGGTGGCTCGGGAGACTTCTTCTACAGCATCGGTGGCAACTTCTCTATCTACCGCAACGAGGTAACTGGTTTAAACGACCCGGATGCCCGCCTCTTCGGCCGCGCCGATCGGTTGACTTCTCCCGCCACTGTTACGCAGGTAGGCGCTCCCCTCTCTTCTTACTATGGCCTTCAGGTTGACGGCATCTTCCAAACTCAGACCGAAGCAGATGCGCACGTGCGCCCTTCGGTAATACCGACTACAATGCACCCGGTAAATTCAAATTCCGGGATGTCGCCGGCAACTTCGACGAAGCCGGTAACCCCATACCGGACGGCATCATTAATGATGACGATCGTACCATAATCGGTAACCCTCACCCGGACTTCACCTACGGCCTCAACATCAGCGTCGGCTACAAAGCCTTCGAGCTGAGCATCTTTGGTAACGGATCGCAGGGTAACGACGTATTTAACTACATCCGCTACTTCGCTGACTTCAATACCTTCCAGGGTAACCGGTCCAGAAGGGCGCTGTACGATGCGTGGCAGCCTTCTAAACCCCAACGGAACGACACCAATAATGGACGCTGATGATCAAAGAAGTAGCCAGGTAACCTCTTACCTAATCGAGGACGGCAGCTATTTCCGCCTAAGAAAACGTTCAGTTGACCTATACGTTACCGGGCTGCGGACATTAGCTAGTAAGCTTGGTCTCTTCTTCGTGCGCAGGTATATCTGCAAGCTCAGAACTTAGTTACCATTACGAACTACAGTGGGTTGAACCCCGAGATCCAGTCCGGTAGCAGCCGTACGCTCGGTTTCGGACGGCGGCTTCATGCCCGTATCCCGTACGATCACCTTCGGCCTCAACGTCAGCTTCCAATAATCACGAGCAATCCTAAATAACAAATAATGAAATATTTACTCTCTTCGGGGCGCTCTGCTGCTCACCATGTTGCTTCTCTGGAGTTGTAGCGATGACTTTTTAACGCGAGAACCACTGGGTCAATTCAATACCGCGACTACTCAATCCAAAGCTGGCGTTGAAGGACTGTTGATCGGCGCTTTACGCGCTGATCGATGGGAACCCGGCCTAGATGGCCAATTCCGCTTGGAAACAATGAAATCAGCAATTGGGTCTTCGGTGGTATAGCTTCGGATAACGGCCTCAAGGGTACGGATGCCGGGGACCAGCCGGAGCAATCCTTTATCGAACGCTATGAATTTCTGACCATCAACGGCCACGTTAACAATAAGTGGCGTGGGCTGTATCTGGGAGTGGCCCGTGCGAACGACGTTATCAACACGGTACAAGGGGAAATCCCGGGGCTTACTGAAGACGAGAGCGCGGCGCAAATTCACTGCCGAGGCACGCTTCCTGCGCGGCATCTATCACTTCGAAGCGCAGAAAATGTGGCGCTTCCCCCCTATACGTGGGAAATGAAATTTCGGATGTTCTCGACGTAAATTCTACGCTTGCCGCTACCAAACCGCGATATGCAAACGATCTGGCCACAAATCGAGGCTGACTTTCAAGCCGCCGCCGATGTTCTTGCCCGAAGAGCAAGGACAGGTCGGTCGTGCTAGTCCGTCCTGGGGCGGCTAAAGCGTTCCTCGCTAATAGGCCAAACTGTACCAAGGTTGGAACGAAGACGGCAGCGCCAACTCAGCCAAGCTAAGCGAAGCGAAGCCTATTCTGGACGAGATCGTCAACTCTGGCGCATTCAGCCTCGTCCCCCGCTTCTCCGATAACTTCAAAGTGAGTACGCGTAATAACGACGAATCCATCTTCGAAGTGCAGTTCGCCGTTAGCAGCGCTAACGCCGATGGCTCTAACCCAGGGCGTCGCGCTGGCTCACCCCTACATCGTCCCCTGGGGATGTTGTGGCTTTCTATCAGGCCTCTCGCAAAACTTAGGTGAACGCCTACCAGACTTCCGAAGATGGCCTGCCTCTATTGGGCGAATTCGACGATCAAGACGTCGAGGTAGATCTCGACCCAGGTGACGGCCCGGACTTCGTCACCGACGTTCCACTCGACCCAAGACTGGACCACACCGGTTGGCCGCCCGGGTATCCTCGTACAAAAACTTCCAGGTCCACCACGTCGATTTTGTTCGTGACATCAGCTACGCAGGGCCCCCTTCTCTTCCATGAAGCACGTCGCCGAACCGGAAGGCACCGGCGTCAGCGGTTGGGTACAGCTTTCGGCTAACAACTACCGCCTCATGCGCTAAGCAGCATGATTTTACTGTGGTTGGCCGAAGTGGAAGTAGAGGTCGGTGATCTGGACCGCGCACGCGAACTGGTCAATATGATCCGTACGCGCGCCGCCAACGAAGAAGATTTCGTACCCGGTACTGTGAGAAACCCCGATTCACGTCAGGAATATACCGTCGTGGTAGATGAGTCGGGCGCACCTGTCTCCATCCAGCAACTACGTGATCGGTACCTTACGATGACAGCTGGACTGACCAGGACGTTGCCCGCCAAGCCGTCCGCTTCGAAAGCCGCCTGGAAACTGCTCTGGAAGGCCACCGCTACTTCGATCTACAACGGTGGCACATCCAGGATGAAGTACTGAACGCTTACTTGCGGAGCGAATCTCAGCACCGCACTTACCTGCGCGGTCAATCCTTCGATGCACTGCTGCGGATGAGTACTACCCCATCCCGATTCAGGCAATTGACCGTTCCATCCTGAATGGCGAGCCATCCATTCATTCAGGACCCGAACTACTAGTCCGGTAGTCTAGAACGTTATTATACTGCATAGCGCGGCCATCGGAAAACAATCCGGTGGCCGCGGTTGCTTTGTACTGGTATGAGGAACCTACTCTTCCGCACGTGCTTCGTGCTGGTCGTCATCACCGGTCTTTGGCCGCAAGCCAAGGCACAGAACCGATGAGCGGCCGTTAGTCGTCACCCGTCCGCCAGCATTTTCGCCGATATGACGGAAGTCATCGCCGGAGACCTGGTCCGCATCCAAAGCGTCGTTACCCATCGGCGGCGACCCCACACATCTACGAACCCACCCCCGCCGACGTGCGGCTGGTCGCACAGGCCAATCTGGTGCTGATCAACGGCCTGACCTTCGAAGGGTGGAATGAACGAACTGATCGAAAACAGTGGGACGCGGGCCAGGACCGTCCGCATCACCGAAGGGATCGGTACGATCGAAAGCGAGGAATACGCCAACGTCCAGCGACCCTCACGGCCTGGATGACGGCAAAGAACGGGACTGACCTAGCGTGCGTAATATCCGCGACGCCCTGATCGAACTGGACCCCTTCAACCGGAAGGAATATGAATTCAACGCCAACGTCTATTCGGGTCAGTTGGAAGAATTTTGACAAGCAGGTATTCGAGCGGGTAGCCACTATTCCGGAGGCGCAGACGCATTTTAATTACCAGCCACGATGCCTTTCGGTATTTCGGGCGCGCACTACGGCATTCCAGGTCGAAGCAGCCCTCGGCACCAGTACGGATGCGGAAGTACAGACGGATGACGTCAACCGCCTTACCACGATCATCCGCAATTCCGGCGTTCCGTGCCATTTTTGTAGAGACGACGATCAACCCCGAAGCTGATCCGCCAAATTGCGCGGGATAACAACGTATTCATCGGTGGGTACCTTTACGGCCGATAGCCTCGGCGAACCGGATACGGAAGCCGGTACTTACCTCGGGATGCTAACCTACAACGTCAACACCATCGTGACCGCCCTGCGCGGCGGTAGAAACGTAGCGTACGAGGTGGCCGACGAGGGGGGGGGAGGCACAAACGTGGATTCTACTAACGATTATACTGGCGGTCATGGCGGGGGCATTTTTCT
>OY764614.1:0-3166 GCA_963668285.1 uncultured Lewinella sp.
ACGGGGCACCGAAAAGCTTGGGGTACCGCTTTATCGGCTTTGTGGACAGTAAAGCCAACGAAACCCCTAAGCTGGCCAAGCATCTGCCGTTGTTGGGGAGCATGGAGGCGTTGAGCCGCGTCATCGAGCAGCACCGGGTGGAAGAAGTGATTATCGCCATTGAAACCAGCCAGCACAATCGAATGCGGGGGTTGATGAACGTGCTTTTCGACTATGAAGATCGGGTGCTGGTCAAGATCATCCCCGATATGTACGACATCATGCTGGGCACGGTAAAAATGGACCAGGTTTTCGGGGCGGTACTGATTGAGATCCGGCAGGAAATGATGCCCCGGTGGCAGCGGCTTGTCAAGCGGGTCATCGATATGGCTTCCTCGGCAATTATGCTGGTCATGCTGTCTCCGTTACTTGCTTACGTCGCGCTGCGCGTCCGGCTTTCCAGCGCGGGGCCCATCTTTTACCGGCAGGAGCGGATTGGGCTTAACGGGCGGCCCTTTAGCATCATCAAGTTCCGGTCCATGTACACCGATGCCGAAGCCACCGGGCCACAGCTAAGTAGTGATACCGATCAGCGTTGTACGCCCTGGGGGAGAGTGATGCGTAAGTGGCGGCTGGACGAGCTGCCGCAGTTTTGGAACGTGCTGCGGGGGGAGATGTCATTGGTAGGGCCCCGGCCCGAGCGCCAGTATTTTATCGATCGGATCAGCGCGCGGGCGCCCCACTGTCGTCATTTACTTAAGGTACGGCCGGGCATTACCAGTTGGGGGCAGGTGAAGTATGGATATGCCAGTAACGTGGAGGAGATGATCCAGCGGCTCAAGTTCGACATTCTCTACATCGAGAACCGCTCGCTGGCGTTGGACTTCAAGATCCTGTTCTATACGCTGGTAGTCCTGGTGCAGGGTAAGGGGAAGTAGATCCGGGTAGCCGTCTCGAACCCAGTTTGGGAGTTACCCGCATTCATGCTTTATTCGGTGATAACGGTACAAGTCCGACAACCTACCGCATCGGTCTACATAAAAACCGCCCGGCCCGCACGCACCCGATAGGTATCGAGCGAGCGCAGGCCGGGCGGTAGAGGCAGTAGAACGTAGCGAGGGGTTAGCGCTGGATGATCAGGCGCTGGCTGGCTTCCGAGCCCGAGGCAGTTTCGGTACGCAGTACGTAGTAACCTTCGGAGAAGTCAGATACATCGATCTGGCCGGCAGTCAGGTCAAACTGTCTGAGGAGGGCCCCGGTAACGGAATACAACTCAGCGATCGTGATCGGATCTTCGGCCGTAACGGGGGTGATGGACATGATGTCGCCGGTAGGGTTCGGAAATACCGTCGGTTGTAACGCCGTAACGGTAGGCTCTGGGGATTGCGTATGGTCCAGTCTGCAGCTATGGTGTTCCATTCCGACGATCTCCTTTACAGTTGAGGTCGTCAGTGACTTGGGTACCCCGGGTGCACCGGCGCGGATCCAGTCCTGGTATTGGTTCCAGAGGCTCTGTACGCCTTCACCCAGGATGGAGCGGGTAGCACCGTCCCACGACCAGAAGCGATCGACGCGCGCGGTATTCTGGAACTTACGTAAGAAGTTGCTGTCCTTTTCCTGTATCATCCAGAAAATGAAGAACCCGGTGGTGGTGTAACCGTCGGTCCAATTCCCTCCCAGACGCGGGCTACGGGTTTTATGGCGGCCTACCACGATGCGTACCCCGTCGGCTACGCCCTCGATGAACCCGAAGAATTCAGTGCCTTGCCTGTAGTCTCCGGCGTTGCGTGGCTCGTACTGGTAGCCGTGGGTGCCCTCGTGGGAGAGGATGCCCAGAATTTCTGCTTTGATGGACTGTGCGTCCTGCCCGTTGTTTCGATAGACGTTTTCCAGGTGGCGAGTACTTACTACGATATTAACTACGCCATTGCTGCCCGTCTTGAAAGCTACACCGTCATAGTCTCTGAGAGTTAGCGTAAATCTGGTGAAGGCTCTGACGTTATCGTCGACGTTAAAGTGTAGCTCTTTTACGATCTCGAGGATCATCTCCCGCATCGTTTGCTCGGGGTTCGGGATCACGTCGCGGAAAACCCTTGAGCCCGTGGTATTGGGGGCCTCATCGGTGAAGATGATTTCCGGGTAGACCAAGCGGTCCCAACCACCGTCGGTATCCGGCTCGTCCGGCTCATCCGGGCCTTCGTCGGCGAAGAGTTTCCACTCCGCTAGTTGCAAGATGCCACCGCTGTTGTTGTCGGCTTCGAACTTGTAGAACTTATAATTACCCGGTGTAGCCACGGTAAACCTTCGTTCTTGCCCACGGCCGGGAAAATCCTCGTTTGTCCGCCGGTCGATAATGTACCAGAGGTATCCGTTCTCAGACCCTAGGAGCAGCCAATCCTTGGGGTCGCGTTGCGGCGCGTCGTTGCCGGACGTTATGCTGTAAGTAACCGCGGTGGCGGCATTGTCGGCTTCAAATATCGCCCAGCCTTCGGAATGGAAGGTGAGGTATTTGGTACGGGAGTTGTTGTCGAACAACTTATCGATCTCTTCCCCGCGTGGGGAATCGGAATATTTGGCGCGGAACGTGCCGCCGCCATCGGTTATGTCAGTTTGGGCAAACGCCGTAAAACTGCACAACAGTGCGCACCCAAAAAGGATGGTTTTGGTGAAAAACGTAACTGGTTTCATTATAAGCGTGTTTGAAAGCGGGGCTCAATTGCCTAGGTAAGATATGAAAAAAACTATATCTGGGTAAATCGCTGAAAACATTTTGGGTAAATACCAATGAGATAGCCAGGGCGGCGACACCATCTCAAATTAACTCGGCCGTACTTCGTGCTATCGCCCTACTTGGCTCGAAGACTTCTGGTATACCCCCGGTAGCTACGTAGGCATAGTAGCCAAATTCTGGTTTGCGACCGCCTTGAAGCCGTAGGCCCGCCCCGCCGTCTTCCTTCCGGTCATGGTGTATATTTGCCAGCCCAGCCGGGTATGCGAACGGTGTCGCGACTGGCCCTATCTATTTCTCGCACCGCTTTCCATCACGTAACTCCGCAAAACTTTCCACCAAAATGAATAACCGCACGCTGACTATAATCGCCGTAATCCTGGGGCTCCTCTTCTTAGGGTCTTTATTTTGGGGCATTAGCCGGAACAGCACGGCGAGCCAACTTGAGGCAACGAACGA
>OY764615.1:0-48181 GCA_963668285.1 uncultured Lewinella sp.
CGGGGCGGTTAACGAGTTTTCACCCGGCACGACGAAAAACTACGCGACCACTTAGCCGCCGGCCGTGTATCGTAAAACCACTCCAGCCGGCCGGTAAATCCTTGGTCGCTCGTAAAGGCCAGCCGAACCGACTCGCCGGCCGGGTTTAGGGTAGGCCAACGAGATCGGTAACGACCGACTCTTCCGTTACGGGGTGCAAAACGGAAACGGTTGCCGTATCGCTCTCCACGTTGACGTAAAGGATGCCGCTTGCCGTTACTTCCAATGTATACTTGACCGAAGGCCACGCATATCCGCCGTCAGCGAGCGTGGCCGGTTCGGCCAAGTCCTACCAATAGCTGCTTTCGTCCAGCTGGCCCCAGCGTCCTCGCTGTAAAAACAGGCCCTCTTGCCCCGTCCGCCACGCCATAGACGTAGACCGCGCTTACATCCCCCCTCCGTCCTGCCACTACCGAAACCAAAGGTAACCGAGCGCTGAATGGTCTCGACGCGGGTAAAAGCTGCGCCCTTTGTCCACCGAGCGGTATAAGCCGGCGGCATCCAGACTTGCCCATACTTCACCGGCGGCGTCGGGGCGAGCTTTCAATTCGTAACTGTCGAAGGGTACGTTGGTGGGCAGGGAACTACTTGCGAGGGTAAAGCTGGCCCCTCCGTCCTCACTAAGGTAGGACCCGACCGAAACTGATCGTAGAAGTAGAACGTGCCGGGTAACTGACGGTCTACCGCCAGCGGGCGGGCGGAGCGGAAAAAGCCATCCACTATGCCCTCGGGCGCGGCCGGCCGAGAGATTCCAGGACGCGCCGCCATCGACGGTAAAGAATACCCTCGAGGAATCCCCGTGCGTGTAGATGACCATATTATCCGGGTCATTTGCGGACATTGATACCCGACCCATACTCCCCCGGAACTGCGTGCAATGTATAAGTGGCAAATTCGTCATCCGAGCGCAAAATGTAGCCCGGCCCACCGAAGTTATTCGTGGTTTGCGGCAAAAAACCTTTGCCTCAGAACGGTTAGCGCAGTAGTCGAAGGAACTCCCGTTATTTAAGAAAGGCTCGGCATTGAAAATCAAAATTTTCGGTAAGGGTGCTGTCCGGGAATCGGCTGATGTCCTCCTCCCAGGAGAATCCCAGGACATCCGCGAAGGCGGCGTACAGTCGAGGCCCGGTCGGAGGCGCAAGAATATCCGTCACGTAGGTTTTCCTCGTGCCCCCTGCTGTAGGTTGACCACACGGAATTCGGGCTTCTACTAATATCATCAGTTTTGCCATACGGCAAAGAAATCACCGTAGGTAACGGCCGCTTCCTGGCAAGGATCAAAGGTGATGGATGAGCCGGCATTGGAGAAGAAGGACCTCCGGATACCAGCCAGGAAAATTTTCCCGATCGTAAGTGACCCCGCGCCAACTAAGCCCGAAATCTTCCGACAAAAGGATCGGCCCTTTACCGGATCCGAAGCCAGTGCCCAGTGCAACCACCCGCCCGTTATCACCGGGGTGCACGCTCACGGAGGAAAAACGCCTGACCGGCATTCGTCGAGGCCCAGCTACCCGTTTGTATCGTAGGTGTAAAGGCCGGATTTCAGCCGCGACGTAGATTCGTCCGGCGCTTGTCCACGTCCATCTCAATAATGTCGATCGGAGCTCCGGCTACGGTGGTAAACTCCCCGGATGCCGAAGCGCGTACGAAAATGCCATCCCCCTTTACGCCGACGTATAAAGTGTGATTCGGGCCGTAAAACGATGCTTCTGACGCCGACATTAAGGATGCCGGTAGGTACACCATCCACCCTTTCCCAGCTGGCTTCCCGCCCGCCTTTGTACCATAGTCCGTTATTGATGGTCCCCGGCGTACAATCGATCTGCGTCATTCGGGGTCCACCGCCAAGGAAGGACCGTGCACCTTGGAGAAGAATTTGCCGTCGCCAAAGCCGAAAGAAGCGCTGATTGAGCCCGGTTGGTTCCCAGGTAGTTCCCCTGTCCCGTGAAACTAACACGTCACTCGGCCCGCTGAAGTACTCCGCCCTTATCGGCGGCGACGTAGACGATGCTATCGTCGGAAGGGGCTAAGGCCAGGGACCGTTGACCCCGAAGTAGTTCTCTTCCTCTAGCGTGAAGTCAGTGAATAGCGCAAGCCATTCCTGCGACTCATAATTATAGCGAAAGGCACCGCCTACGTCCGTGCGCATATAAAGTAAGGCCGCAGCCCGTAGGGTGGTAGTGAATACCGGTTACGTAACCGCCTCCACCGACGGCCACCTGACTAAAATTACCGGGGGCTTCGCCTGGCGGTTCGGGAGCCTCTAATTCTATTAGGGTGACTGCATCCAGATAGACGGGTGCCGTCTCAATACCAGTGAAGAATAAGAGTTGGACATTCTCGTTGGCGCTCCGGTCAAACTCAAAGGTGAAGGCTTGCGACTCCGTCGTGAGCGACTGGCTTTTCGTAATAGAGCGACTGCTCGCCGCGACCTTGTACTGAAATACGATCTGACGATCCGCGCCCGCACGAGCTAAAAAGGTGATACGGTAGCGGGCCGGTGATTCGTTGTCCAACTTCCACCGTTTGCGCCAGCCCGGTACTAAAAGCATTGGGGGCCCGGCAGGACGTTCGCAATTCTCACGGCATTCGTGCCGGGACAATCCTGCGGTGTCTACCGTAGCAACGTCCACTTCCGCTTCGTCGTTGATCACCGTTTGCCAACCGGACAGGCCGTCGTCGAATTCCCCGTTAGCGATCAGGTTCGCCTGGCCGGCTACACTCGCCGCGCAGAGCAAACCCCATCAACAGAAATAGGTAACGCATATAAATATTATTGTGGAGGTCAGATCTTGGTGTAGAAGGTGCGAACAAACGTAATCGCTATGTAAGTCGATTCCTTCGATATGCAAAAGATAGGCCACGAGTTACCGGAAGTAGGGCGGGGCCGCGGGCGGATCGGTACGCAGGGGTACTAAACTAGGACGGATGCTTGCATAACTTCTTTTCCTTGCACCTGCGGCCTCGCCATAAATTCCGATACTACGACCTATAACGGTCGACGGTAATCGTCGGAATTACTATTCATTGTCTTTTTGCGAGTACGCAGGATGCGGGGTAGGGGAAGTAAATAACAACGACCAGACACGGCAGTCTTTCTATCTTGCGACGCTCAATTCCCCGATCATGTATACGATAGGCTACGACCCTCGGCTCCTCCAGCATCAAAGCCGCCCTGGTGGACGCCGCCACCGGTAAGGTACTCGCCCGCGTCAGCGCCCCCGATACGGAAATGAGCATGAACGCCCCCCAGGCCGGCTGGGCCGAACAGAACCCGGAGGACTGGTACCGCTACGTCAAAGAGGCTACCCGGAAAATTCTGACAACACCGGTACAGCGGGCCGGCGCCACGAACGGTATCATCGATAAGGCCGATATCAAGGCCGTAGGCATCGGCTACCAGATGCACGGTCTGGTGTTGGTCGACGAAAACCACGAAGTCGTCCGCCCCAGCATCATCTGGAGTGACGGCCGCGCGGTCGCCACTGGCGAAAAGGCATTCGAAGGGATCGGCCCGGGAACCTGCCTGACCCACTGCCTCAACAGCCCCGGCAACTTCACCGCCGCCAAATTGAAGTGGGTCGCCGATAACGAACCCGATAACTACGCCCGCGTCAAGTACGCCATGCTCCCCGGCGACTACCTCGCACTCCGCCTGACCGGTGAGGCCACCACCACGGTCACCGGCCTGAGCGAAGGCGTTCTGTGGGATTTCGTAGAAAACAGCCTCGCCCGGCTCGTACTGGACGAGATGAGTATCCATCCGGAGCTACTCCCCGAACGCGTGCCCATCGTGGGCAGGCAGGGTGTGCTGTCACCGTCCGCCGCGGATGAGTTGGGCCTCGCGGCGGGTACCGTAGTCGGCTACCGCGCCGGCGACCAACCCAATAACGCCCTCAGCCTCAACGTGCTCGCCCCCGGCGAAGTCGCCGCGACGGGCGGTACCTCCGGCGTCGTTTATGGTGTAACCGATCGCCTCTCCTACGACCCCGATCAGCGCGTCAACTCCTTCGCGCACGTCAACCACGACGGTGGTGCCCCCCGAATTGGTATCCTGCTCTGCATTAACGGCTCCGGCATTCTTCACCGGTGGGTCAAAAACACCATCGGCGGGGAGGCGATCTCTTACGGCGACATGGAAAACATGGCCGGCGAGATCCCCGCCGGCTGCGACGGGCTCCATTTCCTCCCCTTCGGCAATGGCCCGGAGCGGATGCTCAAAAATAAGAACGTCGGTGCGCACCTTCTGGGCATCGATCTCAACCGCCATGGCAAAGCCCACCTCGTACGGGCCGGCTTGGAGGGCATCGCCTTCTCGTTCGTGTACGGCATGAAGCTCATGAAAGAATTGGGCGTCGACCTGAGTACGATCCGCGTCGGTAACGATAACCTTTTTCAGTCGAGGATTTTCGCTTCGACGATCGCTACCCTGACCGGGGCTACGATCGAGGTGCACAATACTACCGGCGCGGTCGGCGCAGCGCTGGCGGCCGGGGTAAGCGTAGGTTTAAGCAGCTCCCTCGAAGAAGCCCTCGGCCGGCAGGAGGTAGTGGATACTATTCGCCCCGGGGGAGGGGAGGAAGATATGCGGAAGGCGTATGCTACTTGGGAGAGCGCTCTAAAGAAAGCACTCGCGACGGCATAGATAGTACGTCCTCACGGAATGATGATGATTAGGAGCGCAACCGCGTCCCGCCCCCGGACCGCAAGCTACGGAGATCACCGATAACGACCTCCTGTACCCCACGCTCCACTGCATTAAAAGCATTCTCCAGCTTCGGGATCATGCCTCCGGCAATCACCCCTTCCTGCTGATATTGCCGGAAACTGGCCGGCGTCATCGATTCGATAACGGATGCTTTATCTTCGATGTCAGTCAATACCCCGGGCAGTTCGAAGCAGTATTCCAAACTGACTTGGTAGCCTTCCTCCGCCATGGCGGCGGCCACCTCGTTAGCGATCGTATCTGCGTTCGTATTCAGTAACTGACCCTGACCGTCGTGGGTGATCGGGCAGAGGACCGGTCGTAAACCGGCGCGGAGCAACTGATCGAGGAGCGGCCCGTTAGCACCCAATACGTCACCGGCGTAACCGTAGTCGATCTTGCCTGCCGGGCGTTGCTTAGCCAGAATCGCGTTCCCGTCCGCGCCGCTCAGCCCGATGGCGTTCGTACCGCGCTGCTGTAGGGCCGCCACGACGTTCTTGTTGATCAGCCCGGCGTACACCATGGTAACGATTTCCAGAGTAGGGGCATCGGTGATGCGCCGCCCGCCGACCATGCGGGGCGTGCGGCCCATCTCCGTCAGTACTTCGCTCGCTTTACGCCCGCCGCCGTGCACGAGTACGGACGGGCCGAGCTTGGCGGCGAAGTAATCCAAAGCCTCGTAGAGGGCGGCCGGGTTGTTCAGGACGTTGCCGCCGATTTTCAGTACGGTTAGTGGGGTAGACAAGCGAAGGGAGTTTAATTAACGGGGGGCAAGATACCGTAAGCCGACTATTTGAAATCTTCACTTTTACTTAATGGACTTTAGAGTTTCCTTACCTAACATCGCCCCTCTGCTTACGTAGTTTTGATGAAAGATCACTGCTATGAAACCCCTTGCACTCCTCCTCTTTTCCGCCCTCCTGCTACTCGGTGTAGGGTGTGCCTCGGTTGACAAACTCGTCGATCGCGGGGATTACGAACGATCCATCCGACTGGCGCAGAAACGGCTCTCCGGTAAGCAAAAAAAGAACCCCAAATTCGTCGCCGCGCTGGAAACGGCCGTTAATAAGGCCAACCAACGCGACCTGGATCAAGTAGAACGCATCGCCAAAGGCGGTGACCCCGACTGGGTAGCGATCCACGAGATCTACGAAGACATCGATGCCCGGCAGCGTGCGCTGGAGCCCCTCCTGCCCCTCACGGATAAAAACGGTCGCGTAGCCGAATTTCGTCTCGTTAAGCTCGACCACCTGCTGACGGAGTCCAACGACCGCGCCGCCGACCAATACTACCGCGACGGACTGTCAGCGCTGGAAGATGCGCGCGCGGGGGATAAAGCCGCCGCCCGCGACGCCTACTACCTCTTCTCGGACATCAGCAACCACCACCAGGGTTACCGTAACGCCGAAACCCTCCGTCAGGAAGCGCGCGAACTCGGTAAAGTATTCATCACCGTAAGCACGGAAAACGCTACGGCCAGCTACCTGCCCCGCGGGTTCGAAGAAGAACTCCTGCGCCTTAACACCAGCCAGCTGAACGACGAATGGCACTTCTACGACCTTGCCCCCCGGGCCGAAATAGCATACGACTATACCGCTAAGATCGTCATCAACAACATAGAGGTCAGCCCCGAACGGATCAGCGAGAGCAACTACACCGACGAGCGGGAGATCGTTGACGGCGTAGAGTACACCTACGACTCCGCCGGTAACGTAGCCAAAGACAGCCTCGGTAACGACATCACCCGCCCCCGCCGCATCCTGATCCGCGCCGACATAACCGAAGTCCTCCAGAGTAAGACCGCCCTCGTGGAAGGCAGCGTGGTGCTTACCGACCTACGGGAAAATCGAGTGGTAGAAGAGCGCAGGCTCACCGCGGAAGCCAACTGGGAAAACTATGCCAGTAGCTACCGGGGCGACCGCCGCGCTCTCAGCCGCGAATCCCGCCGTAACCTCGGCAACCGCCCCGCCCGCTTCCCCACGGACGAGTCGCTGATCCTCGACGCCGCCGATGAGTTGAAACCGGAACTGCAACGCATAATCCGCGGCCCGCTACAGCTGGCCGCCCGCTAAGGGTGCCGGCCCGGGCGAATATCCCTACCTTCCGCGAATGAACTTCTGTTCGCACTGCGGCTCCGATCGATTAAGCTACTCAACCCCCTCCGGCGATACCCACCCCCGCGTCGTATGCGGCAACTGCAAGACCATCCACTACAGCAACCCTAAAGTGGTTACCGGATGCTTGCCCGTCTGGGAGGATAAGGTGCTGCTCTGCCGCCGCGCCATAGAACCCCGCTACGGCCTCTGGAACGTACCGAGTGGCTACCTGGAAAACGGCGAAACCGTAGAGGACGGTGCAAAGCGAGAAGTACGGGAGGAGGCCGCCGCTCGTGTGGATCTCGTATACCTCATCTCACTTTACAACCTCGAGAAGATCAACCAGGTCTACCTGCAGTTCGTGGGTCACCTGATTGGTGGTAAGTTCGGGGTAGGGGAAGAAAGCCTGGAGTGCAAACTGTTCACGGAAGCAGAAACCCCGTGGAAGGAGTTGGCCTTTACCTCTTCGGCCTTTACCCTACGGCGGTACTTCGAGGACCGGCGCACCGGCCGGCAGCGACTACACCGGGCCGCCTACCCCGAAGTGTAGCCGCCCGCTTCGCGCGCGGCTGTGATTACGAGGATGCTGCTTTCTTTGAATGGTGGGCTCGGCGGTAAGGGGATGGCATCGACCGCCAAGTCCGCCCTTGGCAAGATGCCGAAAACTAAGGGTATCCTGCCCGGGCCGCTCGGGTAAGGCGTGAACCCATCGGTCAGTACCAGGATCACGTCCGGGCGCGGGCGTAGTTTTTCCGCCGTAGCGATACCCACCCGCAGGTCCGTCTGCCCCCCGCCGGGTAGGGACTTTATCTGATAAGCTTCCTCCTCCGCTACTACCCGCACCGGCTCGAAGGCCCGGTCGTCACAGGGTATGATCGTGACCGGGTAGCGAAAGGTCTTGATGACGGCGGCTACCTCAGCCAAAGAACGACCGAGCGCTTCGGTGCCCATCGAGCCACTGGTATCCACCACAATGGCTATGCGCGCCGTACGGTCGCCACGCAACGAGGGGGTCAGGATGGGGTGGTACACCGCCTGCCGCCGGCTGGGCCGCTCGAAGCTGTAGTCGATGCGGCTACCGATCCCCTTCTGGAGCGCTACGCTCATCCGGTGCGAAAGCCTCCGTCGCCAGTCCGTCTTACTGGTCAGTACTCGGTCCGACCAGCTCCGCCAGCCGGGTGGGATAGCACTGCTACCGGTCTGCTTCATGGCTTCGGCCACCTGCCGGCGGATGAGCTCCCGATCCAGTTCGCTCAAATCTTGCGTGTCGCCCACCTCCCAGTCACGCCCCTCGCCGTGGACGCCACTGCCCTCATCCGCCGGAAAGGTAAAATCCTTGTCGGAGGCTTCCATTCGGGTCAGGTATTCTTCCGCCAGGCGCCCTTCCGCGAAGCCGAAGGCGTTCGGTAGCATACCGGGGTAAGCGCCCGGCATTACCAGCCCCGGCCAGGGGTTGTCGTTGATCTCGAAGTCGGCGGCGATGTTCCAGGCCCGGGGCGGTACGGCTCTTCGCTTCAGCAGCTCTCGCCGGCGCTCCGCGTGCATCCGTAGGGCGTGGCTGATCTCGTGGACCCAGAGGAAGCCGATCTCCCGCAAGGCCTGTAATTCGGTTTGCCCTTCCCAAATGGTAGCGATCACTTCCGGATTCCAATACACATTATAGGACAGGTCGATCGAGGCGACGTCGACCCGCTCCGTCACGATGATGCGGCAGCGGAAAAGCGCCGGGGCGAACCACGGAAGTTGCTGCGCGGCGTAGGCCCGGCCGAAACGAATGCGATCGGTGGCGGTACGCTCGTCGGTACTTCCGGCGCTAGGAGAGGACATCGATGAATTGATTTAACTGCTCGTCCGCAAAGAAGCGCTCGATCTGGCCCGTGAGGGTGTGTGCCTCGTTCCCCGCCCGCTGCGTCGCGGCGAATACCTCCGGTAACCACCCCGAGGTGGCTAACTGCCGTAAGGGAACGAAAGCGATATCTCGCCGACCATCGTTGAAGGTGGCTTCCATAAGGTCGAGGTATTTCCGGGAATACTGGAGTAGCCGGTCATCGCCCTTAGCTTCCATCAACAAAGGGTTCAGGGAGGCGAAGAGCACGTAAAGTTCCCCGTCGTTGAGCTCCTTGACGTCGACCTCGGTAGCGCCCGACAATACTTCGGCCGGTGGGGGGAGGCGCAGGTTCCTGAGGTACTCCAGCAAGGCCACGGCGGTTCCTTCCCCCAGGCAGCCGGCCGCCAGGTCCAGCCATACGGTGCTGGCGGCCGCGTCTTGCAAATCGTACCCCAGCAGCTCCGCGGTCGCGAAAAGCGAAGCGGCGAAATCCCAACTCCGCGGGCTGGCGAAGCCATAAGGGTTATCCTCCGGGCTACCGTGAAGGCTCCCTGGCCGGACGCGTAGGAATGCCGCGATCTTAGCCTTGATCAGGCGCAGTCGTTCCGCGTGCCGGGTGGCGGGTACGTCGACTAGCGTACCGCTCTGCCAGCCGTTCAGCAGGGCGTCGACGTACTGGTCGGTCTCGATGTTCCAGTTGAGGTGCACGAAGCGGTTGCGTAGGGGAGGGGAGAGCTCCCAGCCACCAACCATCAAATCGGGTGGGTTTGCCGCCGCAACGATGCGTACGCCGGCGGGGAGCTGATGAAAACCTACCCGTCGCTCAAAGACGACGCGCAGCAGCGCCGACTGTACCGACGGCGGTGCTGTGCTCAGTTCGTCCAGAAAAAGGATCCCCTGACCGGGGTCGGTAAAGGAATCCACCCAGGCGGGGGTCGCGTAGGCTACCTTCCCGTCCTGCAAGACCGGCAGGCCGCTAAAATCCGTTGGGTCGTGGATGGAGGCGATCAAGGTTACCACGGGGAAGTCGCCCCGGTCCAGCCCCTCGATGAACGATGATTTGCCGACGCCCGGTTTGCCCCACAGAAGGACGGGGATGCCCGTCGTGCCTTGCTGGCCGGGGGTGGCCAGGGCGATCAGCAGGGCGGCCGCGCCCCGGGGGAGGTTGTGGGGTAGGGGAGTGTTCACAGTGGTCGCTAACGAAATGGCCGCATACTTGGTTGCCGCCGCCACGCTGAAACCAAGTAGGTGGCGTGCGCCCGGGCGTGCGAACACCGAGCCTCGTTCGCGCGCTTTAATAATAAATTAAAACTCGAATATTATGGGTATTCTCGCATGGATCGTCCTCGGCCTCATCGCCGGCGCCCTCGCAAAACTAATTCACCCCGGCCCCGACCCGGGTGGCTGGATCGCCTCCCTGATCATCGGTATCGTAGGTGCCGTGGTCGGTGGTTTCGTCTTCGGGTTGTTCGGCATGTCCCCGGCCTCCGGCATTAACCTCTGGTCGATCGTCGTAGCTACCGTCGGCGCCGTCATCGCGCTGGCCGTATACCGCCGGTTCGCCTGAGCGGACGCCTCCACCGAGCTCACCCCCTACCGGTGATTTCGTGCATTACCGCTTTCGGGTAATTAAGTTTCCCCTTCAGATTGAAGGTGCTCAGCCTATTGTGGTAATAATATAACATGGCAAAACTGTCACTGACGATGTGCCCCCGGCCATTATAGCGAAGGGGTTTGTGGATGTGAAAATTGCCGACACTGTCAATGGCGTGGCGAAGGATGTTCTCCGGGCTTTCGTACAGCTCGGGGCTCACCTTCGCCCTGTCTTCGTTACTCATGGAAAGCAAACGATCCCGCAACTGGCCGATCACGCCGTGCAGCGCATCGATATCGAAGTAAAACTCTTCGGCGGGTATTCTCAGAATACCGTACAGGTCGGTGCCGATATTGGCCCGTTCCAGTAAGGCAAATGCTGCGTAGCTCGCTAAATGCGAGGGTAGGATAATACCATCCGCATGGTAGCGCTCCACGATTTTTTCCCCCAACATTCGGGTGTATTCACTCTCGCGCTGATAGTCCTTATTAATCGTACCGAATTGATCGCGGAAGTATTCGCGCGTACTTACGTGGCGGCCGCTCTTCGAATAGCTGCGGCCATCCGCTTCCACCCGGTTGCCCAGTACGTCCATCGGCCGGCCCAGGCTGATGGTAATTTCGTTGCCCTTGCTAAATACCCCCCAGATAAATTTCAATATGGAGCGCAGGGAATGGAAACTATCCTTTGATTTTATATAGCGATCCTGCCCCTCTTTACGCAGGTGTTGCTCAATCAAGTACTGCGCTTCCAATACGAACGGATAGCTCAATACCACCGGTACGATGAACACCTTATCGTCGCGAGATTCCTGATAGCGACTCCGCTGCGCCTCCACCGCCGTACCCAGCAGACCCAACTTTAAGGACGTCTCCAGCGCCCCCGACCGCGAGCGCGTGCCGCCGGGGAAGAACAAACTCGGTACGCCGCGCTGAATGATCAGTTTGGAAAACATCTTCAGCGCCGTGATGTACACCATGTTCCGTTTGCGGCGGTCGACCCGGTAGGCCCCCAGCCGGTTCATGAAGTAGGCCGTATACCCGGTATTGTATAAATTCAGGCCCGCCCCGAAGCTCATCGCTGGTAAGCCGGCCACCTGATCCAGCGCGTACCCGATCAGGATCGAGTCCAGGTTAGAAAAGTGGGTCGGCACGAACACGACGGTGCCCACCTTACTCAGTTGCCGCACCTGCTCCACGTAGCCCCGTACGAGTAACTTTTCTTCCAGCAGGATGCGCTTGGAAAACAGGGAGCGAAAACTCCGCCCGTCGGCTGCGTTGAGCAGGCGCCCGAAAAAGAAGGTCAGGAATCTGCGTGCGAACCGGAAGGTGCCCAACCGGAAGCGGCCCACGATCTCTTCGGAATAACGGTGTACGACCCGCCGCAAGATCTTACGCGCCGCGTCATCCGCCGTGGTCGTTTCCTCCTCGTCGAGCGAGCGGGTAGCCAGCATCTTCGCCAGGCGCTTCCAGTAGCTACGTTCTTTGCGCGGGTCGACTTTCCAGGGTTCTTCCTTCGTCCGGTTCTGCTCGCTGAACAGGGTTTTGCTCAGTAGGTCCTTCAACTCGCCACCGTGCTCCTCGAGTAGCCGTTCGTAGGTTGCCTCGTCGAGCTCCTTCACGAAGGCCGGCCTGTCCTCGTGCAGGCGGAAGATGTCCCACTGCTCCAGATCGGGGGCAATGTGCGGATAGCGCTTACCCGCGTGCTCGAAGGCCGGGGTGGGGGTGATGGGTTTGGTATCGGTAATTACGGCACTCACGCAGATCTGGGGGGTTAGGTGACGGCGTACGGCCAGTCTATCTCAGCCAGCGTCTGTTCCATAAAGGTAAGCAGTTCTTCCCGCCCGTCGTTCGTTACGGCACTGGTGGTGAAGACCGGCGGTAGTTCCTCCCAACTGCTCAGTAGCCGCTGCTCGAACGCCTTTACCTGGGTCAGCCCCCTTGCCTTTTTTCGGTCGGTCTTCGTGAAGACAAGCACGAAGGGAACGCCGTTCTCCCCCAACCAATTTACGAACTCGAGGTCGATCGTCTGCGGGGGCACGTTGCTGTCGATCAACACCATCGCACACACCATCTGGCGGCGTTGCAAAAAATATTTGGTCGTGCGGGCCTCCCACTTAGAGCGCGTTTTCTTGCTGCGTTGCGCGTAGCCGTAGCCCGGCAGATCCGTCAGGTTCCAGCTCTCGTTGATCAGAAAATGGTTGATCAGCTGCGTCTTGCCCGGTTTGCTGCTCGTCTTGGCCAGCTCCTTACGCTCCGTCAGCATGTTGATCAGGCTGCTCTTGCCCACGTTACTCCGCCCGATAAAGGCGAACTCCGGCCGGCGATCGTCGGGCATCTGCGTCACTCGCGCGTGGGAGGTGGTATACTGACTGGACGTAATAGACATATTTGCGAGATCGCAGGTGCAAGGAAGCTTACGCGGGGGCTCTCGCCCCGCGTAAGCTTTGAAGTAGGGCAAAGGTACGTGGCATCGTACGGTTCGCGGGCGTTTGGACTATCCGCGCCACGATCATCGAGCCCCGTCGGGCATTCGTCGACAATAGTTGACCCGGGGGAGTCGCCGCCCGTAGTATTGTAGCATCAACCGACAAGTACATTACGTCATGTTCAAGGATTTCTCAACCGCCATCTCTCAATACGCCGTTTTCAGTGGCCGCACCCGCCGCCGGGTTTTCTGGCATTTCATGTTGGCCTCCGTCATTATCACGGCCATCGTCGAAGCGGTCTACGGCGAAAGCGGCGTACTCGCACATATGCTGGAGCTGCTGCTCATCGTACCCACCCTCGCCGTCGCCGTGCGCCGCCTACACGATCAGGGGCGTTCCGGTTGGTGGCTCCTACTCGCAGCTACCGGCATCGGTTTGCTCCCCCTCTTCTTCATGATGATGATCGAGGGTGAACCATTCGACAACGCCTACGGCCCCGATCCGAAAGCGGACGAAGATTCGAATACATTCGAAGATTGGGACTCGCCGCCACGCAAGCTTGCATTCAGGCAAAAAGTTGAAGAAGACCTCTACGTTTAAAGTCCGGAAAAGAACACCCTAACCTCAACTAGTCTCTCCAAACAAACGGGAACAGTACCAGGCCTACGGCTAACAGCATCAAATCCAGGGCGAGCAGGTAGACGATCGTGGAAGACGTCCCCCCCGACGTTAACCCGAAAGCATCGCCGCCCAGATTGGTAAGTAGAAACAGCAGGGGCGTAAGTAGTGGCAGCGCCAGCACCGCCATTAAAGTACTGTTCCCCCCCGCCCGGGCGGCGATCGCGGCCACGAACGTCAGCACCGCGGAAAGCCCCACCCCCCCTAAAGCCACCGCCGCCATGAGGGAACCCGCCTCGAATAGGAAGCTCTCCCGCGCAAAAAACCGCAGGATCAAATAGCTCAGCCCGCTGACCACCCAGATGATTAGTGTATTCCAGATGAACTTACTCGCGAGCAGTGCCTCGGGCGGCGCCAATTGATAATAGTAGTAGTGCCGCCGCCCCCCTTCGCGCAAGAAGCTTCGGCCGCTCGCCACCAGCGCCCCGAAGAACAATACAATCCACAGTACCGCGTTAAACGTCATGGCCGAAAAATTCGTCAGCGCCAGGTAGACGATCGTACAGGTTACCACTACGTACAGACCGACGCTACTGAGGGATGCCCGGCTCCGCATCTCCTGCCGAAATTCCCACCTAAGCAGGTGACCCACTTGTTGTATTGTAGTCATAATTATCAACGGTGAAGGTAGCCCTATCTTCGCCTGGCTTAAGCTTACTTGATGCCGATAAAACACTTTTTAGTACTGTTATTGATCGTTCTGGCCGGTAACCTACGGGCCGAACACCTGACCTTTACCGCCCAGCGGGGTGACGGGGCGTACTCCATCTTGCGCCACTACGGCTTACTGGAATTCCCCTGCAACATCAACGAATTCTACCGGCTCAACGAGTTGGGGCGTAAAAACCACCTGTACGTAGGTAGGAGGTACAAACTCCCGATCGAGATCTTTACCTACAATGGCAAAAGCATCCGGTCGACCACCAACAACAAGAACTACAACCGGGCGCTCGACATTCAGCACTACAACGAAGGCCTGTTGGAAAAGGGGATCCGCGCTAAAGACTTTCGTAACGACAGGATCCTCTACGTCCCCCACCACATCGATCACTGCCCCACACCGCCTAAAGTCGAGGCCACCACGACCGTGCCCCCGGCTTCGGCACCTACGCCCCGGCCCGACCCGGACGCCGAGATCAAAGACATCGGGGAAATAACGAAAGCCGACCCAAAGCCCGCTCCTGCCAAAAACCCTGCACCTGCGTCCTCGCAAATATCAAATAAACCGGGTGGCCGCCCCACCGGTAACGCGCCGGAGCAGACCACCACCAGCGGCTACCGCACCTTCAATATCTTCGGAAAGAAATACGCGCACGTCCCGAAAATCGACGATAAGCTGGCGGGTAAGATCTACTACATCATGTCCGGCCACGGCGGCCCCGACCCCGGGGCTTCCGCCCGCCGTGGCGGCCACCGACTCTACGAAGACGAGTACGCCTACGACGTCGCCCTTCGTCTAACCCGCAACATCCTGGCACACGGCGGCACGCCCTACATGATCGTCCGCGACGAAACCCACGGCATCCGTGACGAACGCTACCTAAAGGGGGATAAAACCGAAACGGTGTGGGGCGGCGCCAGAATCCCCCTTAATCAGAAAAAGCGTCTGTGGCAACGCTGCGACGTCGTTAACTCCCTCTACGAACAGAACCTTGCAAAGGGCCTGACGGATCAGACGATGATCAGCATCCACGTCGATAGCCGCAACCGTAACCAACGGGTCGATCTTTTCTTCTACCACCACCCGACCGACCTTTTGGGGGCGAAAAAGGCGGAACGGCTACGCAGTACCATCCGGGACATGTACGCTAAGAACCGCGCCGGCCGTGGCTACAAAGGCACCGTCGGGGAACGCGATCTCCACGTACTGCGCGAAAGCAAACCGAGTAGCGTATTTATCGAGTTGGCGAACATGGCCAACCCGACCGACCAGCTCAGGATCATCGAGCCAGCCAACCGTCAGGTGATTGCCGACTGGCTGCTCGAAGGCCTGCTATAAGAGCTACCGCTTGATGAACTTGCGGTTAAAACTTTCGCCTTTCTCCGTCATCAAACGGAACGCATAGGTGCCGGCAGGAAGGCTGCCCGACCGTAGATCGACGCGGTTATCGCCCATCTGCAGAACGAGGTTACCGGTACGTACGCGGACGCCACTCATGTTGAAGATCTCGAACTGCGCGCGGCTATCCTGGGGGGTATAAACCGGCAGGTAGCTGTCGCTGCGCACGGGGTTGGGGCTGGGAAGGCCCACCGACCATCCACCCGGCCCGACGCCCCGTATGCGAGCGGTCTGGATGTAACTGTATTCGAAGGCTCCGTCCAGGTCTTCCTGCCGGAGGCGATAGTAGTACAGGATGCCTGGCTCGACCAGTTCGTCGTCGAACCGGTATTCGTTGACCCCCTCCCCCTGCGGCCCGGCCGCGCGTTTGCCGATCGGGTGGAAGTTTCGACCGTCCTGGCTTCGCTCCACTTTAAAGCCGGCATTCCCGACTTCACTGGCGGTGGCCCATTCCAGGCGAATGGATTTGTCTAGCCCGGTAGCCGCGAAGCTCATTAATTCGACGGGTAGTACCCCGGCGCAGCCACTGAAAATGGGGAGGTACTGAAATTCAGGGGCAACCGTATCCCTGATGATGGCGTCGTCCAGCTCGAACCAGTCTCTTAGTAGCGAGCCATAGACGTCGCGGAAGTCATACTGGAAAGGAACACCGTCCCCCCGGTCCACCTCGGTGTCGATGACCGGGTTACTACCGAGGACGCCGCCCTGAACGCAGTTACCGAAAACGAACATGGGCGCGGCGTTACCGTGGTCGGTACCGACACTTGCGTTTTCGCGGATTTGCCGGCCGAATTCGCTGTAGGTCATGCCAATGACGCGGTCCGCCAGGCCGAGCGCGTCCAGGTCATCCACGAAAGCTTTGATCGCCGTAGATAGCTGATCGAGCAAGTTGCCGTGTCTGCCTTGGTCGGGCCCACCTTGCACCTGGTCGGCGTGATGGTCGAAGCCGCCGAGGGTAGCGATATAGATCTTTGTTTTAAGGCCTCCGCTGATCATGTACGCAATGTCACGCAACTGATCGCCGAAGCCGGTAGTGGGGTAGGTGTCGACTAAGCTATTGCCGGCGATCGCCGCATCCTGCACCGCCTGCCCGTAGGTATTATTCTGATTGATTATCCTGCGGATGTACTCTACCTCGCTTTTATAGTGAGTGCCTGCGGGGAGGGTAGGATTGCCTCCGGGGCTGATAAAGGCGTAGCTGAATGGGTTATCTACCGTGATGCCCATGTTGTCGAATCTACCCTGGCACGTTTGGTTGATGATCTTGCCCATGGTCATCCCCAGGGGGTGGGGAAAGTTCGCATTCGGGTAGTTGATAGGGTACTCGGGGTGGTCCCTATTGAGGTAGCGGCCGAACCAGCCACTCGGAAGGATTTCGTCGCTGTCTGCCCCTGTTTGCCAGATATCCGTACTACGGAAATGGGAGCGGTTATGATTGGGGTAGCCCACTGCCTGCACGACGCCGACAAGTTTTTCTTTGAATAGCTCCTGGAAGCCTTGCATGCGACCGTGGATGCCCACGTCCGTGGTAAGCTCCAGGATATAGTCGTCCGGGAGGGCGATCTTCGGACGTACCTCGCGTAGGTTTTCCACTTGATCGCGGCCGATAATGGTGTTCAGGCCGTCATTACCCCCGGCCAGACGAACGAGGACCAATACTTTGTCCGAGTCGGGGTCGATGAATTGGCTTAATGATTTTAATGAGGAACCGAGCAAATCGCCTCCCATGAGTGCAGGGATACTTATCGCACCGGTGTTACGAAGGAAGTTTCTTCTATTCATATACGAGTTGTTGAGGTGAGATTAGTATAATTGGAACTCCGGTAGCTGAGCTATTCCGTAGATCATTTCCTTTAGGCGCCGATTGACCGGTCTGACGCTCATTTCATCATTAGGGTTGGCGCGGTAGTGTCCGTATTCTTCGCTCCATACGAAATCTTCCTGCCCGTCGAGTAGCAAGTCTTGGATGTACGTGAATTGAAGGGATGTCAGCTTCCGGGGCAGTAACAACTCGGCCATATCGTGAATCATCGATTCGGCGTCGTACGGGTCGCTCAGGGTATCTACTACGGATAGCCAGTCGACCGGGAACCTATCACCTTCCCACCGAAAATAGCTTTTGGTGCAGGTGCGTGCGTACTCGATCCGATCCTTTAGCGTGGATACGTTGAGCCATAGTTTATGGAAGCTCGGTACCTGGTAGAATGCCTTCCAGCCGGCAACGGTGGGTGCATTCAGTAGGTCCATCCCTTCGTTCTTGGCGTGCACGTAGGCCGAACGGGCCGCACGATAGCGATTATAGATAGTATCCTGATCGTAGAAATTCGCTTTCCGGTGCAGACTAAGGGCGAAATCCATGGGGGATTTAATCATCGCCCCGATGAAAGTATTTTGATAGAAATGCGCACTCCCCAGCAGGCGGCGTATTGCCGGCCCGAGAACGTAATCGTTATTAATGATCAGCCGCGCCATCGGCTCGATTACGTTCGCTTCTACCTCCGGGGTGATATCGAAGTAACAGAAATGACGATATAGCTTCCGACTGATGTAGCGGGCTACCTCGTCTTTTTTGAAGATCAGATCGACTACGTTGGCGTATTCCTCCTCGTCGGCGTTCTCGATGACGCTAAAGTTGAAGCGCTCGCTGAGGATCTTAAAGTCCCTGTCGTGTCGATTCGGCACGAACTCGGCGTATTCGACGGCCCCCGGTTCCGAGGTATTGACATTCTTGTGTACCCAGCCGGTGAACGCGCGGGCCAGCTCCGCTACGTCCTGCTCGGTGTAATTGGTGTAGTCACCGGGTGCGACTTGCGGCCCCTTCCCGATAGTATACAGTTCGAGTATTTCGCGGGCGTAGTTCTCGTTCGGGTTACGCCTGCTGTTTTTGTTTCCATTAAGGAATTGCAGCATGTACGGGTCGATCGTCATCTCCTTGATGAGCTCACGAAAATTACCCGTAGCGTACTCACGGTACCGATTGAGTACCCGGACGCGCGAGGTATGAAATTGGACGCGACCTATCCCGAAATGATTGGTCCAGAAAAGGACCATCCGCTCGCGAATGTTAAAGCTCGTCTCGGCAGCCGTTAGGAAGCACCAACCGGTGAGGCTATTGCTGCGGGCGCTCGAGTCGTCATTTCTGGCCTGCGGATTGACGTACAGGCCTGCCCAAGGGTCGCCGATGCCAGCCTCGGGGTGCCCGTCGTAATTGTAAAATACCGGCCCCCCGGGGAGGGGGATGGTTTCGAAAAGGCGATCTAAAGAAGCATTGAGCCCGAGAGCCATGGCTTCGTCGATTTCCGCGCGATTAGGAGAAAAGGTAGCTCGCCGCAGGAGGTGTGCGGCTTGAACTCGAGTCCATCTACCCGTGTAGGGCGATAGATCCGCAGCCTGTGCAATAGCTACGAAATTGGAAGACAGCATGTGTGTAGTAGAAATTATATAACTAGCCGACCGGATACCCTCCGGCGGCTAAAATTGTGTGTAAATAGTGTCGATACAACTGACGATGTGTTCTACAAGCGCCAAATAACGTAAAACTTATACATATAGCAAAATCTCATCCGATAAAGGTCAGGAACCTTACGCCGGGGGCGAGGGAGAAGCCAGCGTGCAAATCTATAAAAGATAACAATACTTGCAAATGATAACTTTACTACTTTAACACCGCCATAGGCAAATATTCATCGGGCCGGGGCGTTCCTTCTCTTCAAAGCTTTCACTATGGACACACGGATTCTTCTCCCTTTTCTCCTGCTGATAACGGGGCTATCGCTACGGGCGCAAACTACTTTTCCCACTCCTCAATTGACTACCGTCGATCAGGAGCCCGTCGAACTGGCCGACCGCATAGGGCAGGGCAAGCCCACCGTCATCGCCGTGTGGGCTACCTGGTGCCAACCCTGCCACATGGAGCTCGACCATATGGCTAAGTACCTCACTAAATGGCAATCGGAATACGGGGTCGAAGTGCTCGCCGTCAGCGTGGATAAGCGCCACATGGTCAAGCGCATCCCACCACTCGTGAGCCGTAAGAACTGGAAGTACGACATCCTGGTCGACAGTAACTCCACCCTGCAGCAGGAGCTGGGCTTTCGCAGCATTCCCCAGATGTACATCCTAGACGGTGAAGGCAACATCGTAAAGGAATACAGCGGTTACGCAAGCGGCCGCGAAGTAGAAGTCGACAAATTTCTCTCCAAGCTGGTGAGTAAATAAATCACCTCCCCCCCCCGGCACGAAAAAACGGCAGCTCATCTTTCTGATGGCTGCCGTTTCCTCGTCTGGTAAGCGCCGTTGTTTATACGTCGACTTCAAAAGTGATCTTAACGTTCACGCGAAATTTATCGACCTTACCGTCCTTTACGGTGACGGATTGCTCGTTGACGTAAGCCGAGCGAATATGCCGTACCGACTTGGAACTGTCTTCGACGGCGTTTTTGATTGCCTCTTCGTAGCTATTGCTGCTTTCGGAGAGGACTTCGATGACTTTAAGGACTTTGCCCATAGGGGGGTTGGTTTGCGGCGGACCCGTGAATTTCAGTCAGGGCCACCTGGTTTACTGTTGCAAAAGGCCCAGCAAGAGTAAGGGTTGCGGATCGCGAACCTTCGGCTCTATGCGTAGGGTGTACAAGGAGTCTGGCAGGGAAGGAACTTCCAACAGCGGATAAGCGGTAGGCTCGGCGGAGAAAGCGGCAATCCTGTGCGACTCGTCCGCTAAATATAGTACGGAGATCGCACTCTCCGAGGCTCCGGCCAGCGTAGCAAGGTGTCGACGTGTATAAAAACGCAAATTTTCAATTTGCTGCGGTTTGGCCGACCTCTGCGTAAAGGCATAAATGCACCAGCCCTTCGACCACGTCACGGCTTCCCGCAACTCGAAAAGCGCCTCGTTACCCCGGCTGAAAGTGCGTAAGACCCGTCGGAAGGTGGCTGCGGGCAGCCCCACCCCGCCTTCCTGTAGGATGGCCAGTGCCAGAGCGACCGTCTTTCGGTCGGCGGCGCGGGCGTACAGTCGTATGGTGTAGCTACCGGTAGTATCCGGGGTATAGCGTAAGACCGGGCTATTGTCATCCTCTTCATCACCGGTAAGGGGGCGGTCGCCCGACAGGAGATAACAATCAACGATCGCCCGTCGTGCGCCACACGCAGCAATGAAGACGTACTCACGCCCGGCCTCTAAACTGATTTCTCGCTCTATGGTCTCTCCGACCGGTAGTACCGCGGCCGTCATCGCCATACCTGGCTGCCAACTGTAGCTCGTCAGCGCCGTCACGAGATTTGCTTTGCCGTATACCTTGCTCAAAGCTTGAGTAGGGGAGGGGGGCGCGCTGGGCGGCCAGACCAACGGGCAGTAAGCAGAGCAATAGGTAGACCGGAAGTAGCTTAAGAATGTAAGCAGCGGTCCGCTCCCCGGCGCCGGAATTGGCTAGCGCAACTCGCCGTTGTGCTTCGACGGCGGAGTAATAGGCCACTTCGTCGTCCATCCTTTCCACCACTTCCGCAAGTTGATCCCCATTATCGATGGAATAGGCACCACCGGCGGCAAGCGCTCCCGCCGCTTCGGGGAACTTATCGTGGTTCGGCCCGAAGATCGTTGGCAAGCCGTACGCCATGGGTTCGAGGGTGTTGTGAAGACCAGTCCGGAATGCGCCCCCCACGTAGGCCAGTTTCCCGTAACGATAGCTTCTGCTCAGCATGCCGATGGTATCCAGGATCAGGACCCGACTTTCCGGCAACTCCGCCCCCTCGAGCCTGGTATAGCGGAGGGCCTGCCACTGCGTCTGCAAATTCGTGATGGCTGTTTCATCGATCACGTGGGGGGCGAAAACGATGCGCCATTTCTCCGGTATTGCCGGCCAGGCTCTTTGCCATACTTTTAGGTCTTCCGGCCAGACGCTCCCGGCAATGACAGTCGGCCCTTCGGCGCAGAAATTAGCTAGGACGGGGTCCGTAAACGCGCTCTTCACAAGGTGAAGGGTTCGGTCGACGCGTGGGTCCCCCCGACCAGTAGCGCGACGTGCCCCGGTAGGTTCAGTTCGTTCAGGAGGTCTACCGAAGCTGCCGACTGCGTGATGATCGCGGTGTAGAAGCCGAGCATCTTTCGGTGCAGACTGCCGTAGCGTTTAAAGAAAGGCTGGCCGGGGCGAAAATGAGCGGCAACGAGAAAAGTCGGCACGCCCGCGCCGGCGAGGGCGCGCAGGTGGTAAAACCAGAACTCATACTTCACGAAGACGGCCACGTCGGGCTGCAACTGATCCAGCCAATCTCTGGCGGCGGAAGGGGCGTCTGGTGGAAGGTAGAGTACGTGATCGACTACCGCGGTACCTCTAAGTCGCTCGTATCCGGATGGGCTGAAGAACGACACCACGGCTTCCCATTCCGGGCGTTGCTTGCGCAGCGCCTCCAGCACCGGGCGGCCCTGCTCCCATTCCCCGAGGCTGGCACAGTGCAGCCAGATGCGTTTACGGCCGGCGCGCTTCCGGGGTACTGTTTGGTCCTTTCTACCTTCGACCCACGTTTTGGCTTGCCCTACACCAAGCTTTGCCGCCAGACGAATCGCCAGGAAGTAAGCGGACGTACCGAGTCGATAGAGCACCATCAGCGATAGTAGATTTCGCGGCCCTCCCCGGCGTAGATAGGGACGATAATGCCGGCACGAGCCCCAAGAATGATGTCATTGCGGGTCGCGTCCGGTAGTGGGGTGCCGGTGGGTACGTCGAATGCACGCAGGGGGCGGGTAAAGGCCAAAAGGGCTTCCACGCCGATGTAGAAGTTCACGCTACGGTTACGGCTGAGTAGTTGATAACCCACGAATTGGTGCAGGGAGGGCCCGCCAGTCAGTCGGTCATAACCCGCTATGCGCTCAGGCAGAAGGGGTTGGACGCCCTGACTGGGGTCGGCTTGAACGTGGATCCAGTGGCGCAGATAACCGAGCGCGGTGCGTAGAAGTACCCCGGATCGCTGGTTGTCGCCGATAGATAAAGTATAGCCAACGCTCGGCCCGACGAACAGATAGCGTTGCCGTAATTGTACATTCGCCGGGGTGCGTTGATTGCCGATAAGGAAGCCATCCCGCGTGCGCAGGTCCGCCAGCACGTCGTCCTCGACCGTATTGCCGAAGCCGAAATGCGCGCGCACGCCAAATTGCCAGTTACTTCTCGCAGGCGTGTAAGCCACCCCGCCATCCACTGCAAAACCACCGTCGAATCGATCGGAAAGGTCGCCCGCGGCGGTGTGCACACCGTATCCCGCCTGTAGTAGAAAGGCGCGGTCCAGGTTCTTTTCCCCGGCCGGGCTTTGGGCACGTAAGGCATTATAGGAGAAAGTGATTTCCGCTCGCTTGCAGGCGAGCATCCAGCCGGTCCCGTACTTATTCGGGGCGCAAAGTTCGGCGGTCATCACACCCCCCACCGGGAAGGGAAGAGCATAGTTTACCATCGCAACGGACCAAACGACGGTCAGCGGTAACCAACCGAGGCAGTAGAACAGCGTGCAAAACAGCAACCGGATCATGGGTGCGAAGATACGTGCGCGCTTAGATTGCTCGACCTGCCCGCGCCGTACCTTTGGGTCATGAAGCTGTCCCCACCGCCAATTCATTTGGCCACCATCCCCGCCCTGCTTCCCGCCGAACGATTTACTTTGACCAACGGGCTGAAAGTCGTTGCTCTCGGCGGCGTGGAGGCGCCGGTACTGCGGGTAGAGTTGATCTGGGACGCTGGCCGGCCCTTCGAGCCCGTAAAGCTGGCGTCTAGCTTCGTCGAGGATCTGCTACTGGAAGGCACCGCCAGCCACTCCGCCGCCGAGGTGGAAGCCTACTTCGAGCAGTTCGGCACCCAACTCGACCAGCCGGACGTGATGGATACGAGCAACCTGGGCGTATCCGTAACCCACCGCTGGGCCGCCGAGGTGCTGCCGATGATGGGTGAGGTCGCCGCAACGGCGGCCCTGAGCGAGGAAAGCTTCGCCCGCGTCTTACGTCAGCGACGGCAGAGACTGCGCGAAGACCTGGCCGATAACGATATGCTGGCCTACCGGCTCATCACCGAGGCTACCTACGGCGCCGACCATCCTTACGGCTATAACGGTTATCCACATACCTACGCGGCGGTAGACCTGGAGCAGATCCGGGCGTACTACCGTAGCCACTATCACGCCGGTAACGCCACGCTCTTCGTCACCGGGAAGTTGACTGAGGCGATAATGCGGCTGTTGGAGCGCGCTTTTGGTGGTCTGCCTACCGGCCCCGCCGCTGCCCCCCACCCGCTGCCCCCGTGCCCGGCCCCCTGCGAACTGCTACAGGTCAGCCGCCCCCGCGCCGAGCAAACGATGATCCGTAGCGGCCGTGCCGGCATCGACATCAACCGGGCCGACTATCCGGAGCTCGTCGTCATGAATACGGTTTTCGGCGGTTACTTCGGAAGTCGTCTGATGCGAAACATCCGGGAAGACAAGGGCCTGACCTACGGCATTGAATCGGAGCTGGACGCTTACCGGTACAACGGCGATTTCGGCATCTCCGCCGACGTGGCGAACGAGAGCCTGTCACTCGTCCGCCGGGAGATAGCAACGGAAGCGGAACGGATGCGGCAGGACCCGATCGGCGGTGCCGAGCTAGAGATGGTTCGGGCTTACCTGAGCGGTATGGTAGCCAATAGCCTGGATGGCGTACTTGGCCACGCCTCCCGCCACCGCGCCGCGATTATCAAAGGGTACGATCCACACCGCCACCTACAACGGCTCTCCCAGATCATCCTCGAGGTGAGCCCGCAGCGCATTCGGGAGGTAGCCCAGACCTACCTATCCGTAGGCGATGACTGGGAACTGATCGTCGGAGGGGCCAAACGGATAAAGGAAGCCCGCCTACTGACGGAGGCTACGCGTGGACTGTCACCCAACGAGGAGGTAGTGGCTTTGGCTGGCGTTAAATCGTAGCGGTAGGGTTTGCGGAGATAGCCTTCAGGCGGTGGACTACGTCCGCGGGGTCGTCCGCCTTGAATACCGCACTACCCGCTACCAGTACGCGCGCCCCGGCCTCCAGTACTTTTTGCGCATTCTGCAACCCGATGCCACCGTCTACTTCTATCAGAGCGGAGCTGTTCCTAACGGTGATCATGTCGTATGCCTGACGGATTTTCGGGATGCTTTGGTAGATGAACTTTTGCCCGCCGAAACCCGGGTTGACGGTCATGATGAGCAGCAGGTCTAACATCTCCACCACGTTCTCGATCAGGCTGACGGGAGTATGTGGGTTGAGGGCTACGCCTACCTGGCAGCCGGCTTCCTTGACCATCTCGATGCAGCGGTGCAGGTGGTTGGTCGCTTCGGCGTGGATCGTAATGTTGTTGGCACCAGCCCTGGCGAAGCTCTCGATATAGCGCTCGGGGGCATCGATCATGAGGTGCACGTCGAGGTACTTCTTCGCGTCCTGAGCAATCTGTTCGATGATGAACTGCCCGAAGGAGATGTTCGGCACGAAGGACCCATCCATAACGTCGAGGTGGAACCAGTCCGCTTCGCTGTTATTTACCAGTTCGATGGCTTGATCGAGGCGGCGGAAGTCGGCGGCCAGGAGGGAGGGGGCTACGTAGTGCATGGGCGGTCTGTTGGTCTGTTGGGTGCTAACATACTAACAGACCGACAGAACACCGCGCTAACGGGCTATTCCTACGTCGCCGCAGTCGTATGGGTTATCTTTTCCCCGCAACCAACCCTCGATGTAATAGAACGTACTGCCAAGGTGTATCTTAGTTCGCTCATGCCGCCGATCGTGGTGGAGGGCTGAATATTCTTCGTGCGTAAGCATACCTATAATATGAGGGCAGGCCGTTGGTATACCCTTACGATAAAGCGATGGAACTGCCCATCTCTACTCCGAACGGTGTAAATTCGCGCCCCGACTTACTGTATGGCCCGTAAAAAGAAAAAACCGACTAAACAGCTCGGCCTCCGTATGGGGCTGAGCGACGAGCGCATTCCGAAACTTTTCGGGGTGTTCCTGTTGCTGGTGGCCATCTACCTGGGGGTAGCCCTCGTTTCTTATCTTTTTACCTGGAAGGTCGACCAAGACCGCGTCCTCCGTTTCAGTTGGAAGTTGCTCCTCAACGACGGGCCGACGGTAGATAACTGGTTGGGGCGATTGGGGGCCTTCCTCTCCAATTTTTGGATGTACTTCCTTTTCGGAGTACCCAGCTTTGGGGTCGTGTACCTGCTCTGGGAGCTAGGGTTGAATTTTCTGCGTAGGCAGCCCATTGCTAAAATGGCTAACCTATTTGTTAAGGTGATGCTGTTGATGATCGGCCTTTCCGTACTCTTGGAGTTCGCCTTCGGCACGTTTACCAACTTCCCCTTAGGCGGTGCGGTAGGTAGCTACCTGGTGAGTCACCTGACGCGGGTACTTGGCGCTTTTGGGGTGATCCTGTTGCTGATCGGGCTGCTTGCGGTATACCTCATCTTCGAGGTGCGAATAGACTTTAACGGTAGCCCCGAGCAGATTCGTAACGACATCGTGAACCACTTTGCGGATCGTTACCGCTTGGGCAAGCGGCGGCCCGAGCCGGCCCCTGCCGGCGATACCGTCGCTTCCTGGTCGGATGCCGGCGGTCGCGTACCCCCGACCCTTGCCGCGCCTACGGACCCTGCATCTCGACTTAGTACGGGACCGGACAGGGCCCAGCCCGCACCCACAACCCTAAAACCAAGTAACGGAAAAGCCAACGTGCTGCGACCGGGCGAAAACGATAACTTCGAGATCGAAGGCGCGCCCACCCTCTCCGAGAAGGGCATCGAGCAGATCCCCGGCGAACAGCTCGAAATGCCGATGGAATCCGTCGGAGACCTTACGCTCGTCTCCGCCGACCCACTCTCACCGGGCTCGTCCAACCTCACCATCGCGGACGGCGATGAAGGCATCAACACCGAACTGGCCGCCACCCAGCAGAACGCCAACCATTCCGAGCCGTACGACCCCACGCTCGACCTGCCTAATTACGCCCCGCCCCACATCGAACTACTGATCGCCCGCGCCAATGGCAGTACCGAGGTGGACCGATCGGAACTCGAGGCGAATAAGGACCAGATCATCGAAACCTTGTTGAACTACAAGATCGAGATCACAAAGATTCGCGCCACCATCGGCCCGACGGTGACCCTCTACGAGATCGTCCCCGCCCCGGGCGTCCGCATCTCTAAGATCAAAAACCTGGAGGACGACATCGCGCTGTCGCTGGCGGCGCTGGGCATCCGGATCATCGCGCCGATCCCCGGCCGCGGTACGATAGGTATCGAGGTGCCCAATAAGAACCCGCAGATGGTGTCGATGCGGGAGGTGATCGAGTCGGAGAAGTTCCGTAACGCGAAGATGGATCTACCGCTGGCGCTCGGCAAAACCATCAAAAACGAGGTGCTGATCGCCGACCTAGCTAAGATGCCTCACTTGCTCGTGGCTGGCGCGACCGGGCAGGGTAAGTCCGTCGGGATCAACTCGATCGTGATGTCGCTGCTTTACAAAAAACACCCCTCACAGGTAAAGCTGGTGATGATCGACCCCAAGAAGGTCGAACTATTCCCCTACGCGAAATTGGAGAGTCACTTTCTGGCCTTTCTGCCCGGCCAAACGGAACCCATCACGACCGAGACGACGAAGGTCATCCACATCCTTAACTCGCTTTGTATCGAGATGGACCAGCGGTACGATCTCCTGAAAAAGGCCTCCTCGCGCAATATTAAGGAGTACAACGAAAAATTCGTCGCCCGCCGCCTGAACCCGGAAAAAGGACACAAATTTCTGCCTTTCATCATCCTGGTGATCGACGAATTCGCCGACCTCATTATGACGGCGGGTAAGGAGGTCGAGATGCCCATTGCCCGTTTGGCTCAGTTGGCGCGTGCCGTTGGGATACACCTGATCATCGCTACCCAGCGCCCGTCGGTAAATATCATAACCGGGGTGATCAAAGCTAACTTCCCGGCGCGTATTGCCTTCAAGGTCACCGCCAAGGTCGACTCGCGCACCATCCTGGATGCCGGCGGGGCCGATCAGCTTATTGGGCGCGGTGATATGCTGCTATCCAACGGCGGGGAGGTCGTCCGACTTCAGGGCGCCTTCGTGGATACGCCGGAGGTGGAGGAAGTGATCAATTTTATCGGCAAGCAGCGTGGTTACGTCGAGCCCTATCTACTGCCCGAATACAGCGCTGATGAGGAGATGAGCGGCTCGGGCGCCCTCAGCTACGCCGATCTGGACGACCAGTTCGAAGACGCCGCCCGCTTGATCATCTCGCAGCAACATGGATCTACCTCGATGATTCAGCGCCGCCTGAAACTCGGTTACAACCGCGCCGGCCGCATTATGGATCAGATGGAGCAACTGGGTTTGGTCGGTCCTACACAGGGCTCCAAACCGCGTGAGGTGCTCGTGTACGATGAGATGGAGCTGACGCGATTCATCGATAACCTTCGGAATAAAGGGTAGGTCGTCGCGGTGCGACTGGTAGTCTGGTTAGTTGACAGAAGATTAATAGGAGCGTAGACATAACGCAGGCTGCCTGCGTTCTACGGTAAAGTAAGCATCTATGCTGCGCGTACCGAGATCTATCCTCCTCCTACTACTGGGCTTACTGATGGCCTGCGGAACCTACCAACCCGTCGACGACTTCCCCCCGCAGGACCCGAATTACATAAACCCGAACGATTTAAGTGAGTCCTTTCTTCGAGGGCTCAAAGGTGGCGAAGACGTGCAGGAGATAGTAGCGCGCTATGCCGCATACGAACCCAGCGTACTCGCCGCGGCGCTGAATACGCGGGAAGAGAAGTTAGCCTTTTGGGTGAACACTTATAATGGAATGGTGCAGTACTTGCTGACGGAGAACCCCTCTTTATATGATGACAGGGGCAAGTTTTTCAGTTCGCAAAGCTTTACGGTAGCGGGGCGGAAAATGAGCCCGAACGAAATGGAGCACGGCATCATTCGCGGCGGTGAAAATAGATTGGGTCTGGGCTTTATCCCGCAAGTGTTCACCGATAAATTCGAACGTACGTTCGGCGTTGACGGGGGGGATAGCCGGGTTCACTTTGCCCTGAACTGCGGGGCGGCGGACTGCCCGCCCGTGGCGATCTACCAACCTTCGACCTACAATGAGCAGATCGAGGACCGCGTGCGAAAGTACCTTACGAAGCATTCCGAGATCAAGGAAGAAAACGGAAAAGAGGTCATCTATACCAGCCCACTATTTAGCTGGTTTCGGGGAGACTTTCGGGACCATGATGGGGTTGATGACTTCCTCGTCACTTACGACATAGTACCCGAGGCCAAGAAGGATCTCAAACGCGAGTATACCGATTATGATTGGACGTTGAAGACCGGGATATGGGCTGAGTAAAACCTTAGATCGCGGCCCCCGCGTAGCTGCAAGCTTCGATTATCTCCAGTTGTAAAACAACTTCATCCAGGCTGACTGCCGGAAGCTGCTTGCCTTCGATCGTCTGGTGTACGTTATCGAAGAGGGCCATCCAGTCACCCGGCAAAGTGGGTACGGCAACTCTACCATCATCCGTATGGAGTAAGCCTCGGTAGTTACGCGCTTCGATTCCAAACTCGGAGTCGCCGGGCCGCAACCCCGCCTTTAGATGGTCCTCTTGTTGGTCTATACCGAACTTGGTAAAGCTGCCCCCCTCACCCAGTAATCGATAACGCGGCGTAGGTTCCCGCACCAGCACGCTACAGGAAAGTGTCGCTCGGTGGGTACCGTAGTCTAGCCACAAATGAAAGGCATCGGGTACGCTGGAATCGGCTCGTTCCGTCCAACTATGCCCATCCACGTGTTTCGGGGGGCCGAACAGTACTATAGCTTGGTCGATGAGATGCGCCCCGAGGTCATAGAGCATACCGGCCCCGGGGCCCGGGGTCTCTTTCCACCGTTTAGCATTGGGCGCCGGCTTCCAGCGGTCGTAGCGTGCTTCATAGCCGACCAGGCGTCCAACACTATTGCTATTTAATATTTCTCTGACGGTAAGAAAGTCGCTATCCCACCGACGATTTTGAAATACGAAGAGGTGACGGTTTTGCCTGGCGGCGAGGTTCTTCAACTCCCTTACCTGAGCCGACGTCGAGGCAGCGGGTTTATCCACCAATACGTGCTTACCGGCTTCCAGGGCGGCCCGGGCAAATTCGTAATGGGTCGCGTTCGGGGTGGCAATACTTACCAGATCAACGACCGGGTCCTCAATGGCAGTTGCTACGTCTGCGGTCGGGCGCAGCGCGGGGTATGCTTCGGCTAACTCCTCCGCCCTGGAGGTAACTACGTGGCGGATACTGAAGCCCGGATGAGCGGCGTAGAATGGAGACTGGAGGTAGCGGCCGGATAGTCCGAAGCCTAACAGAGCGACGTTGACTGGCATAAAAGAGAGATCTTGGTTCGGTAAGTTAGACGTATCGTTCAATTTCTCCCAATGAAAAGCCGCCGCCCAGGCAGGTTGGACGACGGCTCTTAATATTCAAAACTCAGGGGCTATCGGACGATCACACGGCGGGTAGCGAATCCGCTACCGTTCAGGATTCGCAGCAGGTACGCACCGGTGGCTACGTCGGAGAGGTCGATGGTAGTACGTCCGTTACCGAATCCGGCTATCCGTTCGATGACCTTACGACCGTGGCTATCGAAAACCTGGAAGGTAGTCCGGTCGCTATTGAGGCCGGAAACGTCGACGCTCAGTAAGTCAGCGACGGGATTTGGAAAAAGGCTGATGCTCGCACCGAGGTCAATGAGGTCGGTAGATGTGGCATCGTTCAGTTCGCAGAACGACGGGCCCGCCAAGCTCCAAGATAATGAGTCATCGCGGACGAATGTCTGTGTGGACTGATTGTCGGTCGGGGTTGGCGCAAGAAAGCCCTCGGCCCAGATGCCCGCACCGACGGCAACGGCCGAGCGACCGCCACCGGCCATGCCCCACTGTACGTAAGAGATGATTGCATCGGAGCTTTCGAAGCTACGGCTGGTGTAGAGGCCTAATTCGGCGCCGGTTACGTCGAAGGCGAAGTCGCTTACGACTACTACTTCCCCCGGGCCAAGCATCAAATCCCCACACTCTAGAGTGAGGGCACTCAGTTGCTGGTAATTCGGGAAATCGCACAGCCAGTAATCAGAGATATCTATGGCTTCATCCGTACCATTCAGTATTTCGATCTGGCCGTTGTTACCGAATTCGTTAATAACGACAGTCTCGAAAGTAAACCCGCTCCCGCCATCCTCACGGACGACCGTTACAAAATCCTCGGAGATGGCCGCACAGCCACCGTCGGGAGCAAGGCTCGAGAGTGGCTCACCCATCACCGGGCCCGCCAGCCCACGGTAGCTCCAGCCCCAGATACGACAGGTGCCCGCGGGAGCGGAACTTAAATCAAGGGTACTGGTTTCGGCGCTATTCGCAAATCCAAGTATGTTATTGCTGTCATCGGTAATTACATACCAGTAGTCGAGCTCGGTTGCGGTGGTGGTATGCACTACGTCCACCATTACGTCACCGGCCGCTGCGGTGGTGTCGGTCGAGCCGCCGCTCAAGGTGACCGTACCACCGTCGGGTGCCTGACGTACGACCGTGATGGGGTTAGAAAGATCGTAACAGCCTTGGAAGTCAGCGACGTTATTGCCCGTCATTAAGCCCTGAAGGCCGTTCTCGTAGGCGAGGTACCAAAGTTCACAGGTGCCCGGCCCGGCACCGTTCAGGTCGAATGGCCCTTCGTTGTCGGGCAGCGCGAGAATGTTACCCACGTCGTCGGTGATCACGAATTGTCGGTTCACGCCTATGGCATTGTCGTCCCTAATTACTGCGAGTGGGTCGCCGTTACCGTCGATACAGATGCTGGTATCCACGCTACCGCTAGCTAGCATAATGGTACCCGCAACGGCGGTCGTCTGCCGGATAACGGTAACGAATGCTTCGGAGAGCGCCGCGCAGCCGCCAGGAGGAGCAAGGCTGGAAATCGGTTCACCCATGACGGGGGCGGGGAGGCCGCGAGTGCTCCAACCCCAGATGCGGCAGGTGCCGACGGGTGCGGCGCTCAGGTCGAGCGTGCTCGTTTCGGTACTGTTGGCGAAGTCGAGAATGTTGTCGTTATCGTCGGTGATGACGTACCAGTAGCTAAGGGCGGTAGCCGATGTCGTATGTGCCACGTCGACCATAACGTCACCGGCGCAAGCGTAGGCGGTGGTCTCTCCACCGGCTAGCGTGACCATACCGCCGTCCGGGGCCTGGCGTTCCACCGTGATTTCGTTGGATAGATCGAAGCAACCTGCTAGTTCGGAGAGGTTGTTGTCGACCTCCAGATTCATAAGACCGTCTTCGTAGGCGAGGTACCAAATTTCACAGGTGCCGGGCCCGGCGCCATTAAGGTCGAACGGGCCGTCGTTATCGGGCAGGGCAAGAATGTTACCGACGTCATCAGTTATGACGAACTGGCGATTGGTACCCATACCGTTACCGTCCGTGGTGACGTCCAGAGGGTCGCCGGTATCGTCTATACAGATGCTGGTGGCTACGGTACCGTCAGCTAAGGCAATGGCGCCGCCGTCTGCTGCACACTGCCCCTTAGCGGTCGACTGCACCGTAAAAAATACAAGCGCCAGCCCCAGGAGTAGGGAGACCTTCTCCAACCAATAGGCTGTTCGATAATTAAAATTTAGTAAGGAATTCATCATGATTGATAGTTGAGCATACCTCCACCAGGCTCCGTCGGGTACGGTGCTGCCGGTAGGTAATAATGAAGATTAATTATTTTAAATATGGGAAATGGCTACGCCGCCACTCACTGCCCCATACTCCACTTTCTATAGACTGGCTGCGTGAGTCGCTGCATTCATATGCAAGATATTACAAGATGTGACATTCCGGCCTGCACGTGGATAGGGTACTAAATGCATCACATTTATAGTTGAACTGCCTTGGAATTGTGAGATTATGGCGACGCTATTTTTTCGACTCGCCAGGCGAAAAACGTAGGCGAAGCGGTGGCTTCGACGAGGCTTTTCAACGCAGTGAGGCGAGAAAAGAGCTAGACAGAAATCACAAGATCAGGGTGGTTCAACTATAATTACCGCGAGTGAAGTCAATACGTAAGAAGATATCGGTCAGGCCGGGCGTTTACTTCCGCAGGCCGAACTGATAGTTGACTGAAACGCCCGCCGTGCGTAGGCGTACGTGCCCGTGGCCAATTCCGGTAATCGGTAGCTGCACGAAAGACTCCACCCTCAGGGAGGAGCGGCCACGCAACCGCTTTTGGTACCCCAGGCTAAAGTGACCCATACCTAAGGGGTGTTGGTTATTCATCCGCTCCGTCCACTCCATTTTCGCATCGGCAGCGGGTGCTTCGTCGTAGAGGTATTTGTAGTCCTCTTTGATCAACAGATAAGAGCTGGCGCCGCCGCCTACGTAGAAGGAGTTGTTTGCGCTGCCGTTGAGGTAGTATTTAAGGGATATGGGGATTTCAAGTACCGTGCATTCGCCGACTACCTCATCGGGTAGTACGTCCTGGTGCCAGAAGTCATTTTTAGGATTGTAATTTTCTTGATCGGTGCGGTAGCAGACGGCGTTGTAGTAAGCACCACCGGAAAAGGCAAATTTGCGCCCGACCCGGTATTCGAGCTCGGCGCCGAGGCGTACGCGGGGTTCATCGAAGGCATCCGACCCGGAACGGCCGAAGATGGTTCCCGCGCTGAGCGTACCTACCAGCCTTTGCGATGATTTAGATTTCTCGAAAGCGGCGGGTGGGGTGACTTTGGGTAGTTCCCGTAGTATCCTATCGTTATCAGTAACTATAAGTTGATCGAGCGGTTGGGTGGGCAGCCTTGCCGTAGCAATACCTAATCTCCTTCCCGCCGGCTCGCCAACGACGAAGCTCCCGTCAGCAGACGGGGTAGACGTAGAGACGGCCACGGGGGCTTGTCGGTCGTATCGCCCGGTAGAGGCGACCATGGGGGCACCATCTATCGCGGTTGTCTGCGACTGAACGGATGCGCGACCGGGGGAAGTAGCTTCATCGCCGGCTACTGCTTTATTGGTTGGCGGTACACTTAGGCTTAAGACGGTCGCCTTGGCTGCGTCAACCGTATTTTCTCCAACTGCCACTTTAGTTAAGGCACGCGCTTCATCGACCGTGGCCCCCTCCTGATGTGATACGAAGTCCGTTTGTTCCTTCAAGCTGAATAGCAGGTAGGCTAGGAGGGCCAGTAGCAGGAGCGTTGCCGTGGCGATGGCGATAAAGCGGACTTTACGGGCACGTGCGTCGGTGTCGAGGAGAACTTCCATGGACTCCCAGGCGGCCGGGTCATAGGCGAAGTCGTGCCGCTCGGCGCCAACCTGAAATAGCTCGTCCGTATGTGTATCGTCGGGGTTAGGCATTCTTCACGGCGAGTTGATGGTGTAGCTTCTCCTGAAGCTTGCGCCTGGCTCTGACCAGGTTGGACTTGGAGGTGCTTACGGTTATACCTAACGTTTTGGCGATCTCTTCGTGGCGGAAGCCATCAATGACGTACATATTGAATACCGCGCGGTAACTGGTGCTGAGAGATTGGACGAGGTTAACCAGCTCTTGGTAGTTAATCTGGCTCAATATCTCTTCCCGATCAGCCAGGGTGGGGGCTTCGTTCATATCCGTTTCCATGCGGTACCGTTGTTGCTTTTTGAGATAATTGATCGCGGTGTTGACTAAAATTTTCCTGAACCAGGGTTTAAAGGATTTCGTCCGATCAAACTTTTTTATGTGTTTAAAGACTTTCAAAAACGCATCGTTGACGATAGTGATCGCCTCGTTCTCTTCGTGCACGTACCGGATGGCCACACTCATCCCGTAGGCATAGTAGAGTCGATAGAGTGCATGTTGGCTATCCCGCCTACGACGCGAACAGCCATCTAAAATGCCCGGTAGATTATGATCTGGGTTCGTGGACATGAGTCCTATTAAGACGGAGTAGTTATAGTCCTTTCCAACCGGTACTCACCTAGAGGTAAAAGGGCTGCGCCGGAAGGTAGATTTTATCGTAAATGTAAGAACCCCGCCGGCTGCTTAGCGGGCGGGGTTCTACTTCCTGACTGAGATGCAGGGTTTATTTTGCCGAATTCACGATCGCGGCGAAGGCATCGGGGTGGTTCATGGCCAGGTCGGCGAGCACTTTACGGTTAAGGGTGGAACCGCTTTGGTTCAGACCGTGCATCAGGCGGCTGTAGGTTGTGCCGTTCTGCCGGGCCGCGGCGTTGATGCGGGCGATCCATAGCCGGCGGAAAACGCGCTTTTTATTGCGGCGGTCGCGGTAGGCGTACTGGAGGCCTTTCTCGACGGCATTCTTGGCAACGGTGTAGACTTTGGAGCGGGCTCCGAAGTAGCCTTTCGCGGCTTTGAGGTAACGCTTGCGGCGTGCGCGGCTTGCAACCGCATTTACTGAACGTGGCATAAAACTCTGTTTTTGTGCAGTACGGAGACCGAAATGGTTCTTTTAACGTCCCGTACTCTCGTGGAAAAAAGAGCGGCGAACCCGAATTCGTTTAGGTACGCCGTTTCCCGCCCGCGGGCGGGGGGGGCTTACTTACAAAGTAGGCGCTTGATACGCTTCTCGTCGGCGACGCTTACCAAGGTAGCGTCACGCAGACGCAGTTTGGCTTTCTTCGACTTGTTGCGCATCATGTGCGACGTGTAAGCCTGAAAACGCTTCACTTTACCTTTGCCGGTAATCTTGAACCGCTTCTTCGCACTACTGTGCGTCTTCATTTTAGGCATAACACCAAGGTTTTTTCAATTGGAGCGCAAAACTACGACCGAAGCGGCGTATAATCAAACTATGGCTTACTCTTCTTGCAATCACCGTACGTCCTATACTTGGGGGCTCCTGATCCTCCATTTATTAGTCGGTGGCGTCGCCTACACGCAAGACTCCGTGATGCATAGGTGGGAAGCGGGCCAGCTCGATCGCGAAGTAGATACCATGCGGTACCTGGCCCATTTTCCGATTGGGTACGAACGGGATACCGTCAGTTATCCGCTCATCCTGTTTCTCCATGGCGGCGGGAACAGTGGGGATGCACTACAACGGGTTCGCGAAAGCGGCTTGCCTAGGGAGATCGACGCCGGCCTCGACCTCCCCGCCCTCGTCCTCGCCCCGCAGAACCGTTTCAAAAGTGGGTTTTGGGATCACGTAGCACTAAGCCAACTGCTTAGCGAATTCGTCGATACACACCGGGTGGACGAAGACCGGATATACCTGACGGGCTTTAGCCGTGGCGGATACGGTGCCTGGATGCTCGCCATGCACGATCGGGGAAGGTTCGCCGCGCTGGTACCCGTATGCGGGGCCGCCCCGTTTCCGTACCACGTCTGGATCGACAAAGACCTCCCCATTTGGGCATTCCACGGAGCGGACGACGATGCGATACCCTTATCGGAGAGCACGCGCATGCTCGAAAGGCTACGACAAACGATGGAGGTGCGCCCGAAATTCACGGTGTACGAAGGGGTAGGGCACGACGCCTGGGGGCCGGCCTACGCCGATCCGCGTCTGTACGAATGGCTATTAAAACAAGGCCGGAGCTCAGGCGACGTAGAATAAGCCGGCGATACAGCCCGTCATCAGACACGCGATCGTACCACCGAGCAGGGCGATCAAACCCATGTCGGTCAAATTCTTACGTTGGCCCGGCGCGATCGCACCGATCCCCCCAACCTGGATGCCGATACTCGCGAAGTTGGCGAAACCGCACAAAGCATAGGCCGCTATGAGTACGGACTTTGGTGACAGCGTCTGCCCGGTACCGTCAATCGCGGCCGCCTGCACTACTCTAAAGGTATCGTAGGCAACGAACTCGTTGATGACGGTCTTCAGGCCCAGCAGTTGCCCTACTATCGTAATGTCCTCAGTCGGAATACCGATGACCCAGGCGACCGGGGCGAAAACGAGCGCAAGCAGGTAACTAAAGCTGAATCCCTCGAACCGGGCTCCCGTGGCAAGCTCGATCCCCTGGTTCCAGGTCGATCCGTTGTCTACGGCCGCATCCCACGCCGTCGGTAAGGCTTCGGTACTTTCGTAGCTCAAATTCCGTAGGGTTACGACCAGCCAGTTCAGGGCGTCCGTGCCGCCGAGGAAGAACTCGTTCAGCATGAAGATGAGGGCGGTGAATACGAGCAGCATCGCGCCTACGTTGACGGCAAGCCTCAGGCCGTCGGTCGTCCCGCGGCTGATGGCATCCAACAGGTTATTGCTATCGTCGGCGGCCATCTCGAGCCGGTCGTCCTTCGCCGGGGTGTTTGCTTCGTGGGGGTCGGCATCCGGCGCCGCGCCGGTCACGGCGGCCAACTCCCGGGGGCTTTCGGGCACCAGCATTTTGGCGCACACGATGGCGGCGGGCGCGGAGATCATGCTCGCGGTAAGCAGGTGCTTGGCGAAGAACTGCTGCGCCTGCGGGTCGGTGCCGCCCAGGAAACCGATGTAGCTAACGAACACCGAACCGGCAATGGTCGCCATACCGCCTACCATGACGCACAACAGTTCGGAGCGCGTCATCTTTTCGAGGTAGGGTTTGACTACGAGCGGTGCTTCCGTTTGCCCGATAAATACGTTCGCCGCCGCCGCCAGGCTTTCCGGGCCGCTTAAGCCCATCGCTTTACTGAGCAGCCAGGCGAGCCCGTAAACGACTTTCTGCAGGATACCTAAGTAGTAGAGGATGGCGGAGAGCGCGGAGAAGAAAATGATCGTCGGCAATACCTGGAAGGCAAAGATGTAGCCGAAGCTGTCCATATCCGTCACGATGCTGCCGAAGAGAAACCGGCTGCCTTCCGAGGTGAACTCCAGCGTCTTGCGGAAGCCCGTAGCCACGTAGTCGAATACGACACTGACGAACCTCACCTTAAGGATCAGCACCGCCAAAACGAACTGCATGGTCACCCCGATCCCGACGAGCCGCCAATCGATCGCGCGCCTGTTTTGGCTGAACGCATAGCACACCGTTAACATCACCACGAGGCCGAGTATGCAGCGGAAAAGATCGTACGCTATCGTCATGCCGGCAAGGTAGCAGTTAAGAGCGGCTAGCGGGTAGGCTTTGGTGCGGGAGTTTCGAAGCCCGGGTGTCGGATAGCCTAAGACTCCGGAGGCCGCCTCCCTGACTACGAAGCCCACGGCGCTGTACCTTCACCCCATGAGCAAACCCTTCCTGATTGGCATTACCGGCGGCAGTGGCTCCGGGAAGACGACCTTCATTCGACAGTTGCGGGAAGGCCTCGATGCGGCGAAGGTCTCCTACCTCAGTATGGATGACTACTACGTACCGCTCGAGCAGCAAAAAATAGACGAGCGGGGCGTACACAACTTCGATCGCCCCAAAGCCATCAGCCGGAATGATTTCGTGGCGGATCTGAAGCGACTGATCCGGGGGCAGACCGTTTACCGGCAGGAATACATGTTCAACAACGAACTGGTCGAGCCCCGAACGCTCACCTTCCAGCCAGCGCCGGTTATTATCGTCGAGGGGCTGTTCGTGTTCCACTATAAGGAACTGCGCAAGATGCTCGACCTGAAGATCTTCCTGCACGCGAAGGACAACCTAAAAGTCGTCCGCCGCATCAAACGCGATCGGGTAGAACGTAACTACCCGCTGGAGGACGTACTATACCGCTACGAGCACCACGTATTGCCAGCCTACGAGAAATACGTCGAGCCGTATAAAGAAAAGGCCGATCTGATCGTGAATAACAACACCGATTTTAACATGGGCCTGCGGGTGGTCCGGTCGTTCGTGGAAGGTCTTTTGCAGGCGGGTTAGTCCGCTAAGCTTGCTCTTTGGTCAAAAACTTTTGCACCTGCGTCCTCGCAAAACTTATTTTTAATACAAAATACCCGCTATGGATACCTATACCAACCTGGACGCATCAATGATCGATAAGGCACCCGCAGTGTACGCCAATTTCGGTAGCCGCCTCGGGGCCGCAGTCGTCGACTGGCTCGTGCTTACCCCGCTGCTCGGCTTAACTACCTACTTCCTGATGATGTCGCCAAACTACAATGGGATCGTGCTCATCAGCCTGATTTCCCTCTGTTACGGCCCCTTGATGGACCACTTCGCCGGCGGCACGCTCGGCAAGCAGGCACTGAAACAAAAGGTCGTGCGAGAAGACGGCGGTCAGATTACCTTATTGCAGGGGTTCATGCGGGCGCTGCCCTGGTGGATCGGCGGAATGGTCGGCCTTTACACGAACTACCTCACCTTCCAGATCCCCGGCATACAGGATGCGGACGGGGTCATCGCCTACAGTCAGGCAATTGCGGAGTACCAGATGAGCGAAGGTGGTTTTATACTGACCTACCTTCCGCAACTGGCCTGGATACTGCCGTTGTTATCGACCTTAGTCATGCTGGGCAATAAGGCTAAGCAGGGCGCGCACGATATTCTCGCCGAAACCTATGTAGTCAAGGTCGACCGGTGATTATTTGCCGGCTTCGGCGGGTAGGGCTTCGAGGGTAAATTTGCGCGTGACGGGGTTGAGGGGGGCGTCGACGACGTCCTTGCCCTTCATCAGCGCAAGCTCCACCGTGTTTTCACCCATGGGTAAGCCTTTGAGGTAGTAGGGCTGCCATTCGGTAATGTCGAATTCCTCGGAGCCGTTAACCGTTGCCTTGATATGGTACTCGCCACCCAGGTCGGCGTTGACGGGGTAGAAGTCGAGCATGACGTTTTCCGTCTCTTTCTTGCCCGTGTAAGTGCCTTTCGGGCGGCTGTAGAACAACATCGGCTCGTCGATGTCGGTGGCTTTACTGAAACCGTTGTTCGCAACCGTGGCCAGCACGGCACGGTGGGCGGCGTCGGACTTGATGGCTTCGTGGTAGGAGCGGCTGAGGAAGGTCAGAATGTGGTGCTCGCCGTCGGGTAGCTCCATGTCAAAAGTCGGCTCGTACTTAGCGATGTAGGGTTCGTTATTGACGATCAGGTGAATGTGCTGCCCCTTGCCGGAGTTGGCGCACATGAGTTGCTCCGCATCTTCGGTCTGTTGGCCGAACTCGTAGCCGGTCGTCTCGTAAGTGAACTTGCCGCCCTCGTATACCCATTCGCTGATGCCGGCCTCGGCAAACTCCGTGGTGGCCGGCATCGGGGTGATGGTGATGTCACCGCTATTGTTCGCGCCGATCATCTCCTCATCATCGAGCTTGCCAGCGTTTTCCTGGACGTTATCCATGGCTTCGTTGCGGTTACCGCCGCAGGCTACGAGTACGCAAGTGAGTAGAAGAAGGCTGAATAGTTCGGAGGTTCGCATAAGTCTGGGTTGTTAAAATTGCAAGGTGGTCGTCAAACGCATGTGGATCCACCGTACGCTCACCTTGGTTCGATAACTTATCCACCGGGCCGGGTGTTTCTAAAACTGCTCACTTTCTGTAATATTAGGCTATGAACCCCACCGATGAGATCGTCGAACTTCGAGTGGATGGGATGGACTGTAACAACTGCGCCATGTCCATCCACCGCTACCTGGAACGGAAGGGCCTGGAAGACGTACTCGTAAACTTTCAGACCAAGGAGGTTCGGTTCCGGCGCAACGACGAGCAACTTAACCAGGCGGAGGTACGGTCCGGAATCAATAAGCTCGGCTTTACCGTCGTAGAGCCCGAGCGGGGTGAAGCGCGGGTCGGTTCCAGCCCTCAAGACCGGCGGGCGAACCGCCGGCTACTCTTCTGCGCCGTGCTTACGGCCCCCTTATTGGTCGCTCACCTACTGATGGCCGTCGGCGTGGAGGTCGGGCCCTTGCATAACAAGTGGCTACAATTGGTACTGGCCGGCCCCGTCTATGCGGTGGGTGGTCTGTACTTCGGGCGCTCCGCGCTTGCCGGGCTGCGCGGGGGAGTACTCAATATGGACGTGCTCATATTCTTGGGTGCTACCGCCGCCTTTGTTTACTCCCTTTTCGGCTTCGTGGCGGATGAGCCGGACTACTTCTTTTTCGAGACGGCCGCTACGATCATTACCCTCGTACTGGTCGGTAACTGGCTAGAGGCGCGGGCGGTGGCGCGCACGACAACCGCCATCACCGCACTGAGCGACCTGCAGCAGCCGACCGCCAACCGATTAACGGCGAGTGGAACGATCGCACCCGTACCCGTGCAGGAAGTTGGCTTAGGCGATCGACTACAGGTGAATACCGGCGATAGTATACCGTTAGACGGAGAGCTACTCGGCGGGCACCTCAGCGTAAACGAATCCATGTTGACGGGGGAGAGCTCGCCCCTCGCCCGTAGCCGGGGCGATGCCGTACTCGGTGGAAGCCTGGTTGTCGCCGGCCAGGCTACCTACCGCGTTACTGCAGGATACAAGGACGGTACGCTGGCCAGGATCATTGAGTTGGTCAAAACGGCGCAGGCCGACAAGCCGTCGCTCCAAAGGTTGGCGGACCGCGCCAGTGCCGTATTCGTACCGATCATCATCGGCATTGCCCTCCTGACTTTTCTACTCGGTTGGCTGACGGGGTATGCCTCGGCAACGCAAGCGGCGATGAACGCGGTGGCCGTGCTGCTGATCTCCTGCCCTTGCGCGATGGGCCTGGCCACGCCGACGGCCGTAATGGTCGGGGTAGGGCGCCTCGCCCGGCTGGGTATTCTCATCAGAGGCGGAAGCACGGTCGAACGCCTGGCTGGTATCGAGCGCATCGTGTTCGACAAGACGGGAACCCTGACTACCGGGGATATGCGGGTCGCCGAATTACACCTAACCGACGGAGAAGACGAGGCGCAAACGCTGGCTACCCTGTACGGATTGGAGCAGGCATCCAGCCACCCGATCGCGCAAGGCGTCCGTCGCTACGTAGCGGAGCGACTGGCCGGTCGTCGGTTACCGGAGCAGTCGTTTGAGCATTTAGAAGAGGTGCCGGGGCGGGGCCTGCGGGCTACCGGCCCCGGTGGAGACCGATATTTCCTGGGCGCGGCACGCCACGTACCGCTCGCCGGGGCGGCAACCGACCTGGTGCTTACCCGCAACGATCACGTGGTAGCCTCCCTACAACTGGCCGACGAGCTGCGGCCGGGGGCGGCGGAGGTACTTCGCCAACTGGATGCCGATGGCATTCAGACGGTACTGCTGACCGGGGATAGCCAAAGGAAGGCCGACGCGGTAGCGCAAGCATTGGGCATCGACGAAGTTTACGCGGAGCAGCTTCCCGCCCAGAAGCTGGAAAAAATTGCCGGCCTTAGCGCGCAGCGCCCTACCGCCATGGTGGGGGACGGGATCAACGACGCCGCCGCCCTTTCGCGCGCCGACCTCGGGGTTTCACTGGGAGGGGCGTCCGCCGCCGCCCTGGATGCCGCCCAGGTCGTGTTGATGCGGGACGATCTGCGCCTACTCACCACCGGGCGGCGGATTGCCGGCCTGACGCTACGAACGATAAAAGAGAGCTTATTCTGGGCGTTCAGCTACAACGTCGTAGCCATTCCGCTCGCCGCACTGGGCTTCCTGAGCCCGATGTGGGCCGCACTTTTCATGGCCTTTTCGGACGTGGTAGTGATCGGCAACGCGATTCGACTAAAGAGCAGGTAGGTATAAACCCGAGAGGACTAAGGGTACATCTACGAAACAGCCGAGCTACAGCTACTAACGCCCGGGCTAAAAGACCGGCTCTACCTTCAAACCGGCCTCGCGTAGCAAAGCGATCACCCCTTTCTCCCCCCCGAGGTGGCCGGCGCCGACCGCGTAAAAGGTCGGTTTTTCGGTAATGGCCGTCTGGATAATGGGAGACCAGTTGAGGTTGCGGCGCGTAAGTAGGAGCTCTTCTACGTTGCTGGCCTCCTGGGTTTCTTCGCTCATCATGGTGGCCATCTCCGCGACTGCCTGCCGGCGGTAGAGGGCTACGATGCGGTCCATTTCACTCAGGCCGCCGTTAGTTTCTTTGTCGTTCTCGGCAACGATGACTTTGTGAAGCATTTCTGCCTGCACTTCGTAGTCGATGGAGTCGAACATACTCATCTGGAACTCCATCGTTTCGAGGCCGCCGATCGGCTTGTCGGCCGCCTCGGCTAGTTCGGTGAGTTCGAGTTCGTAGCTTTTTATGCCGGAGGGGCCGTCGGCATCGCCGCCGCCGCCGCCAAAGCCGCCCATTCCCATGCCTTCCAGATCTTGGCCGACCATGGCGGAGACGAAGAGGGGCTTCATGCGCTCCAGGAATTGAAAGGGGAGCATGCCGCCGTCGAAGTGTGCCTTTACCTCAGCGTATTTTTCTGCGGTTAGGAGGTCTTTCAGCGTCGTCCCGTTCCGCATATTGATCTTGGTCAGGAGCCCCATCATTTTGGAAGGGTCCTGCATATCCCGGGGGTCGATTTCGAATACGACCTCTTCGCTCTCGTTGAGGGCGGCGACGACGCGGTTCGGCAGGAAGTAGTCTTCCTCGGGGATCATATGGATGGTGCCGAAGAGGTAGCTAGGGGCCGCCGTTCCTTCGCCGGTGATTTTCCACAGCAGCGTCGTATCAGACAATTTTGGCGAGTACGCAGGTGCGGTGCCTTGGGACAGAGGAGCAGCGTCGGTAGTACCGCTCGTCGTCTTTTGGGCGCAACTCGCGAGGGTAGACAAGGCAAATAGGGCTAGAAAGAACTGACGCATGGAGGGGGTAGGGATGGGGCGTGATTTAAACTAATGGCTTTGTACAAAGTTTTCGCAGCCGTTGGCATTCACGGAATTGTAGCGGCATCTTTGCAGGATAGTCGAATTATGCGTACTTTTGCGCTCCGAAAATAACTAGGTGATGAAGAAAGGTTTGCACCCCGATAACTACCGCACGGTCATCTTCCGCGATATTAACGCCGGGGAGAGCTGGCTGGGCCGCAGCGCGGCGAAGACGCGGGATACCGATACGTACGAAGGCGACGAGTACCCATTGATCAAACTCGAGATCTCGAACGTCTCCCACCCATTTTTTACGGGTAAAATGCAGTTTGTCGATACCGCCGGTCGGATCGATAAATTCAATAAGAAATTCGGTAAGTCCCGCTTTGCGAAGAAGACCGCCGACGAAGCGCCCGAAGAGCAGGAAGCCCCCGCCGAAAAGGAAGCCCCCGCCGAGTAGTATACTCCGCCCGATACTTATCAGAGCCCGAAGTGAACGAACGTTTCGCTTCGGGCTTTGCTGTTTCTATTAAGTACCAAGAACCTCTATCATGTCAAACCTGATCCTCTTTGACTCGGACGTGCGCGACCATCTGCTACCCCTCACCTACAGCAGACCGGTCGGTGACTTGCGCGTCGGTATACTCACCATCCGCGAAAAGTGGGAACGCCACCTGCGCCTACCCGGTAGTTTCTTGGCTAATGACAGCCTGCGGGGCCTCTTCCCGGTCGAGTACGGGGCGGTTAACCTACTCGTCGACGGAAGCGTGCTTCCAACCGCCCAACTGTGCGAAAAGGTGCTCGGGCTCACCCCCGGCCAAGCTTACCGTAAGGACGGCCAGCTGATCGCCGCCTGCCTCGATAGCCCTTCGTTCGAGCAGCTGCTGCATCACGATGCCTTCCCCGGGGTCGAAACCTTGGAGCTGACGGATCTCGAACCGGTCAGCATCCGGCGGCCCGCCGATATTTTCATGCGTAACGCGGACGAGCTACGCGCGGACTTCGAGCTGCTCACTCAGGGGCGGACGTCGTGCACGCCCTCCGCTACGAATACGATTATCGGGCCGCCGGAAAATCTCTTCGTGGCCGAAGGCGTGCAGATGGAAGCGTGCGTGATCAGCGTTGTCGACGGGCCCGTCTACATCGGCGCGAACGCCATCCTCCTCGAGGGCTCCCTGCTGCGCTCTCCTTTGGGGGTAGGTGCCGGGGCGTTGGTTAAGATGGGGGCAAAGATCTATGGCGGTACCACCGTCGGGCCCCACTGTAAGGTCGGCGGCGAGATCAAGAACGTCGTCCTCCACAGCAACAGCAATAAAGGCCACGAGGGCTACCTGGGTGATGCCGTGATCGGCAGCTGGTGCAACATCGGCGCCGACACCAACGCCAGCAATCTAAAAAATGATTACGGCGAGGTAAGGGTCTGGGATTACGTAAGCGAGCGGTTCGAACCGAGCGGCTTACAGTTTCACGGCCTCGTAATGGGGGACCACTCCAAGATCGGTATCAACACCATGCTCAATACCGGTACGGTGATCGGCTTTTCCACCAATCTTTACGGGGAGGGGTTTCCCCGGGCCTTCATCCCCAGTTTTTCGTGGGGTGGGCCGGGGGGGTACCAGACCTACCGGCTGGATAAGGCGCTGGCCACCGCACGCAGGGTGGCCTCCCGCAGGCACCACGAGATCGGCGAGGCGGAAGAAAAGCTGTTCGAGCACATCTTTAACGTCAGCCAGTCGTATCGTCCGAAATAGGCGTGGCCGGGCCGAGTTTACGCTCCGCCGCTACTGCCAAGACAACACAGAGCAGCAAGCAGCCGGCGGCCATCCACCAGGGGGGGACGTCATCACTCACCACGGTCGGGTCGAACTCCCCCGCGCTGTAGGCGACCACAACCTGGAGCGAATTGAACAGGAAGTGCAGGACGATCGGTACCCAAAGGGAACGGGACCAGTAGTACGCATAGCCAAGGCTGACCCCGAGAAGCAGGCGGGGTACGAAACCGGCGAATTCGATGTGCATGGCGCTGAATACGGCGGCTGCTAACCAGATCGCAGCGTGGTGATTCCGCAGCCACCGGCCGAGGATTTGGCGCTGCAATACACCCCGTAACAGCAATTCTTCCCCCAGGCCCGCCGTAACCCCGACCGTAAGTAAGGTCAGGATGAGGGCGGGGATGCTGTCCATATTCAGGATCTGCACCAAAAGTGCGTCCGTCTGCGCCTCGCTACGCATGGCCCAATCGGGAAGGTCCAGCTGTAAGTTCACGTAGGCTGCATAGCTGACGACGGGCAAACTGACCACGAAGATGCCGACGGCGTAACCAAGGCTGTAGGGCCGCGGTGGCCGCGTCAAATCCACCGAGCTTGCCCACCCGTCGCGGAAGACGTACCAAAGACCGAGCGTTGCCCCCACCGTGAAAAGCAACAGGTTATTGAGGAACAGCCCGAGCCTCAGGGCCTGACGCTGACCGCTCGTTAGGGCCACTTCGCCTACGTTGAGCAGATCGACCCCGCTGGATACGATGAGTGCGCCGAGGATGGCCTGGCCGACCAGGAACATCAGCAGGACGGCGATCAAGGTCGCGAGAAAGAGTCGTAAGGGGGTACGGGGCGCACCGGGGTCATCTGGCATGGAAATAAGCATAAAAAAGCTGAAAAACTCGCCGCCTCGCCCGCGGGGCGGATGCAACAACGGGAAACAAAGTAAGTCCGATTAACGCATTCAGAACATGCCGCGAACTCAAATGTCTACTTATCACGTATTTTGCGGAGACTTTAAGCTCATGGGGGCTGATCCACGAAGTAGCAGCGTAGCTAACCCCCGGCAAGCCATTATTCGCAACATCTCACGCCAATTCGGCACCGTCTTCCCTGACCCGAAGCCGATTTCATGACAACACGCTACTTATATGCGCTCTGCCTGGGCTTGCTTCTGCCCGTGCTCCTGTGCGCGCGGCCGATAAATGATGACTGCTCCGGCACCATCGGCCTGCCGCTGCCCGTGATGTTCTTGGCGTGTCGCGACGATACCCCCGACTTTCTCCGGTGGGGGGCTACCGAAGCGGACGTGCCCGCGGCGGGGGTTGCTTGGTTACACTTCGTCGCGGCCGGCTCCTTCGCCGTCTGTACCGACGCGGACCCGATCGCCACGCCCGCCGACCAATCCTGCCCGACACTGTCCGACGGTGGGGTGACCGTTCAACCGAACGGCGGTAACCCGGGCAGGAACGCCTACGACTTCACCATCCGGGATGCTGCGGGAAACAAGGTAGCCGAATGCCTCGATTGTGCAACCGACCAAACCTTTACCGGCTTGCCGGCGGGTGACTACAACGCGGAAGTCACCAACCTGACCACCAGCTGCCCCCGTAATACGAACTTTACCATTGGCCCCGGCGAGTACCTGCCGACCAGGATCACCTACCAACCGAGCTGCCTGGGGGAGGGGCCGATCCGTCTGAACGCCACCTCGACTGCCGGCACCGACGTCGAATACAACTGGGAAGGCCCCAACGGATTTTCCGTCGTAACCACCGAACCGTTCGTTCTTACCAACGACCCGGCGGACCTCGGGCGGTACAGCGTTTTTATCACGGCCGACGGCTGCACTTCGGAAAGCCCCGCTTCGGCTACCGTCGTCTTTGGCGTCCCGCCGGTCATAACTACCGCTACGACCGACTATTGCCCGGGCGATCCGATCGCCATCCGGGTCCTTAGCGGTTTCGGCCCTTTCGAGTGGTTCGAGAACGGCAATCCGATCCCGCGTCAGCGTGATGCTACCCTACGTACCGTTGCCGGCCGAACCGCTGACGGCCTGGTAACCTATACCGTGGAAGCGCGCGGGGTCGGTTGCCCCGGTCGGATAGTGGTCAACGTGGCCCCCGACGTGGAACCGAAAATTGTGTATACGCCAGACTCGGTGGTGTGCGGAGGGGGCTCGATAAGTATGCGGGCTTTACTGGCCGAAGACTTCCCCTTCCCGCCAGGTTGGCGGTTCGATTGGGGGGGTGGCGCATCTAATGCCGATAGCATCACGCTCCCGGGTGACGGCCCGCCGGGCGAATACACCATCCCGCTAGTCATCAGAAATCCGATGGGCTGCCCTACCGAGCTCGACGTACCCTACACCATCGGTGGTGGGCCGACGGTGAGCCTGGCCCCCCGGCTTGCGGCCGTCTGCGAAAGCGGCGGGGAGGTTGAGCTGTGCGTAACGGTCAGCGACGACCGGGGCCCCTACAGCTACGTCTGGAGCCACGACGCCACGGTCACCACTCGTTGCGCGCAAATAGACGCGGGAGCCGCCGCCGCCGGCCCGATAAGGGTGACGGTCTTGGACGCCACGGGCTGCTCGGTAATCAGCGACCCGGCCATCGTCACGCCACTAGCCACGCCATCCGTACCCGTGTTCCTGAACTGCGACATTAGCGGCACCTCCGCCGTCAACTACAGCTGGAGCCCGATCGGGGAGACCTACTCCGACCTCTACCTCACCATCAACGGTGGGGCCGAAGTACTCGTGGAGGATAACTATACCGAACTGGATTACACGGTTTCCGATCTTTCCCCGGGCGACGTGGTCCGCCTGCGGGTCGTACCGTTCAGTGCGGGCGAGGGCACCGAATGCATCGGCCCCGAAGGGGTACAGACCTGTAGCATCGACGACTGTGAAAGCCCGAACTGGACGGCCGGAGACCTCGGGCCGGTCTGCCTCGGGCCGGCTCCCGAGCCGTTCACCCTGTCGCTTTCGGTGGCAGCGGCCGGTAACGTCGTCCTGAACAGTACGGACCTCGGCCTGACCGACGCGGGATTGACTGCCGCCGGTTCGATCGATCTGTCACTTCCCCCCCTGCCGGCGGGGCGGGCGAGCGGTAGCTACACCATCGTAGCTAGCTACACCAAACCGGACGGTACGTGCCCGTCGGACACTACGCTCGTCATTGAGGTAGCCAACGCGCCCGTGGCGGCAATCACGGCTTCGGCAAGCGAGGCATGCCTTACGGATGAAGTCACCTTTACCTACGCGGGCGCCGTGGCGGGTGGCGGCTTCGCCTGGGAGATACCACCGACGGCAACGCTTGTCTCCGGCGCGCTAGATGCCGCCGGCCCGATCACGTTAAGTTTTGCGCAAGCGGGTTCG
>OY764616.1:0-76096 GCA_963668285.1 uncultured Lewinella sp.
CGAGCGTGCTGGCATCGCCACCGTCCCTGGATGGCGTGGATCGGGGTGGTTGCCCATCGGTTCGTCGTCGAGTAGGTTGATCGCCGCCGGCCCGCTGAGGGTGAAGCGTTCGTCGCTGGCCCCGGTAAGTGTAAGGATAATGGCCTCGACGAATTCCGCTTCTTCGTCGTCGATCACCTCGAGAAGGAGCGTGGCCGAAGTGGCTCCGGCGTTCACGGTGAGCGTACCACCGGAAGGGTCGGTATAGTCCTCGTCAATCGATGCCGTGCCGGATAAAGAATAGGTTACGGTAAGATCCGCGGCTGCGGCTTCGCTGAGTGCTACCGTAAAGCCGCCGTCGGTAGCCGGCTCCGCCAGATCGCCGTTTCCTGCCGCGGTAATGGTAGGGGTAGCCTCGCCGGCGGAGAAACTCCCGAAGGGTACCACGGTCGGGTAGTCCTCCGCCGGAACGTCGTCGAGTGGTTCGTCCCCGCCGCCGGCCCAGTTCTCGGCTATCCAAGCACCGTCCGGTCCGGTATTATCTACTCGGTAGAGGAAGCCATCGCGGTACAGGGCTTCCTGCACCCCGATCACGCCGCCGGTTTGGTCGATGACCTCGCCGCCACGGTTGAGGGTGACCTTGTCGTCGCCGTTCACGCTGACGCCGCCGATGATCCGATTGCCGAAGTCGCCTTCCGTGCCGAAGGTGGTGGTAAATTCGTCGTCGTTACCGTTGTTGAGGACGTAGACGAAGGCATCCGTGTAACTACCGCTCAGGTCGGTGGTCGCTCCCGCCTCCGTATTGGCGTTGGAGAAAACCTGAAGGTCGTAGCCGTCCAGGTCAAGCGTCCCCGTTACGTAAAGCTCCACGGCCTTGGGTGTTCCGCCGCTTAGCCCCCCGTCGATAATGCCGGTTATGCGGATGCTTTGGGCGGTGGTGGTGAGGCTGAGGCAGAGAAATGCTAGTAGGTAGGTTGGTCTCATGGCTGTTATCAGTGTGAAGTAGCGCCACTTTTCGTGACAGGGTGCTTACGGAGGATAACGGAGTCGTTACCAGGCGTGACTTGCCTCCGTCTAGCTCCGAACGAAACCTGGCTTAACTCGGTCACGAAGCGGGCCGGATGGACGCACCTACCCGTAAAGCAACGAGGCGGCTATTGTTTGCCCAATAGGTCAACCGCATCATAAAAATGTACGCCTGCCTCTACCCGTTGGGCGGCCATCACCATTTTCCGCGCCAGCACGTCCGCGCGGGTGGCGTTGTATTTGCCTAAGATATCCGGTGAGATGCGGTGTAGGAAGTTGCTTACCCCGACCGCTACCCGTTCGCCCAGTCGGAATTCCGCCCGCTTACCCACCAGCGTGCCGGGGCGGAAGATGTGGGTAGACCAGAAATCCAGCTCCCGCAGGGCCGCTTCGGTCTCCCCCTTTAAACGGGTGTAAAAAAAGCGACTATCCGGGTCCGCGCCCGCGGAGGAAACGAGCAGACACTGAGTGGCGGAACCGGCCTTGGCGATACGCGCCGCCCGCAGGATGTATTCGTAGTCGACTTTGCGGTAGGCCTCCTGGCTACCGGCCTTCTTATTCGTCGTTCCCAGCGCTATGTAGACGTCATTTGCCTTTAGCCGATCCAGGTACAACTCCAACTGTTCGAAATCTACGACGGGTGCATCGAGCTTCGGGTGGTTGAGTTTCATGGACCGGCGGCCGGGGGCGATGACTCGCTGATAAGCGGGGTGCTGGAGGAGCTGATGCATCAACTCGTGACCCACCATACCGGTGGCGCCGAAGAGCAGCGCGGTCTTTTTGGATTGAATGATCTCTACTTCGGCCACGGCCTAGAATTTAGCGGATGCGCCGATCAGTAGATTCGTGCCGATGGTCGGATACTGCGCGAAGCGTTCCCGTTTGTTGTTCAGAATGTTGTTGACGCGGAGCCAGGCGCTGAACATCTCGTTGATCGTGTATTCGCCGTTCAGGCTCAGATCGAGTAGCGCGTTGAGGTTGTCTTCGTTCCGTCGGCGTTAACGTAAGGCAGTCCGTTTTCCACGTAGAAGTCGGCACCGGCGGTGAGGCGACCGTCGAGGAGGGTGTAGGCACCGCCTAGGTTCAGGGTAAGGGAGGGAAGGTGCCAGGGCTTGTCCAGGTTCTCCATCACGTAGAAGCGTTGCGCGATGCTGCCGGTAAGGCGTAGGTTCTCGATCGGGTCGGCGGCGGCGGTGGCCTGTAGGGTGATGATGCTGGCGTCGTCGTAGACCACGTCGAAGGTGGGGATGTCCCGGCCGCGGTTCAGCAGGAAGGTGGCCAGGTTATCTACGTTTTTGTAGTCGGCTTCGAGGCGGTAAGCGATGCCGCCGTAGCTACCGTCCACCCCACCGAACACGCGCCAATACTCGGAGGTCCGGACCCGCAAGCGCGTGCTGATCCATGGGTTGTAATCGCTCAGCGTCCTGAGTGAATTGTTTTGAATGGTTCCGTCCCAACCGGCGAAGCCGGAGATCACCCCTTCCACGATGGGTGCGGCGTACGCTGATGTTGGGGAAGACGTCGAAATCATCCTCCTGTAGGGTGAGGTTAGCACCGATCTTAAGCCGCACGCGCCCGGCGATCGGCGTCGTGAAGGCGGGCATGAAGTAAAGATTATTCAGGTTCTGGGTGCTGGTGTCCTTGAACGACGTGAAGCTGGCCCGGAACTTGACGTCGAGCGGGCGGTCTTCGTCGATCCACTTGGTACCGCCGACGTGCAGATCGAGGTTGTTTTCCCGCACGGCGGGGTTACCGTCCATGATGTAAAACGACAGGCCGGCGTCGTAATCGATATCCGCCACGGTACGCGTGCCGTTAAAAATGCTGGCATCCATCGCAAAGGTGCTGAAGCGCTGCCGCACCTGATCGTCCGTAAAGGTCAGGGGTGTCTCGGCGGTGTCCGTCGGGCTGAAGTTATAGCCGTAGTAGTAGCGGCTCTTCGTGTTGTACCCCAGCCCGCCTTTGACGGCAAAGCCCTGGTCGAAAAGGTAGGCCCCCCGCACCCCGAAGTCGGTATCGCTCGACTTCTGGTTTTCAACGTTGCCGTCGTTATTCATCGATAGGTGACGCGCGAACAACCCCAGCTCCAGGTTGTCGATCGAGGTTACGTCGTAGCTCAGATCCCCGTAAAGCAGGTTGGGTAGCCCGCCCCCAATACTAACGTAACCGTTCTTCGCATCCGCCAGCTTCTCCTTCTGAATCCCCCGGGGCCGGATCGTAGGTGCGGGGTAGTCGAGCGTTAACGGACGATCGCCGATGAGGTACTCTTGCCGTACGCGCAGCGTGTCGGGGGCCGGCGGCGTAGGCGTTACCCTAACTCGCGAAGCATCCGTCAGCCGCGCTTCGAAAGTGGAAATTACCGTCACGTTACTATCGTCAATACCGTCGCCGGTTTGGGCGAGTACGCAGGTGCTTAGCAGCGTAAGAAAGAGCAATGCGGGGGTTACTCTGCCTGGAGATGTAAGAAGAAGTAGGGTGGGGGCGAGCTTACGCATAGTTGTCGATCAGAAGATTAAATGGGAGCGGGGGGGGGGGGAGGGTACCAGTAGCGAATAGTCAAGTGGCGGGTAGGGTATTGGGCGCTAATCGCCTACCCGCAACCCGCTAATTACTGTTATCCAATTCCAGTTGGCCCGGGCGAGCGTCGGCGGGGCGGTTGATGCGGCTATCGGATTCGATCCTGGTCTGTACTTCCTGCAGTTTCGTGCGGGCCTCTTCGATGACGGCCGGGTCACCCTCGTAGAACTCCAGCAGGGCTTCGAGGACGGCGCGAGCGTTGAGCAGGTCGTTCTTATCGCGGAGGATGTCGGACAGGAGCAGCACGGACTTAGCCACCCAGTAGGGGTAGCGGCTGCTTTCGGTATTGGCTTCGTTGGCGAGCCGCTCGGCGGTGTCGAGGTCGCGGCCGAGGTAGTAGCTTTTGGCGAGGAGGTAGCGGGCCTCGGCGGTCTGCTCGTCGTCGGAGTTCGCCTTGACCAGTTCGAACGCCTGGCGGGCGGCGGCGAAGTCCTGGCGGTCGAAGGCGATCTTACCGAGGTAGAAATTGGCGGTAATTTGCTGATCGCGGGGGCTGGCGGGGTTGTCGGCGACTTTACGCGCGTACTGCTCGGTGGCCGTCACGTCGCCCAGCCGGTAGGCAGCGCGGAGGGCACCGATCTGCGCATCCAGTCGGCCGCGTTCGCTGTCGGCCGCTTCTTCCAGTAGGGTGTAAAGGCGGTAGCTTTTCTGGAAGTCCTGCACGCTGTTGTACGCAATGAGACTACCCTTGTTGAGGGCCTTTAGGTAGAGATTGCTGGGGCCGGCGGCAACGACCGTTTCGTAGTCGGGCAGTGCCTGCTCGTATTGCTTTAGCGCCACGTAGGAATCCGCGCGATAGAAGGTAGCCGCCAGGCTGTTCGCTCCGTTCGGGTACTGCCGCAGGTAATCGGTAAGCGCGCGAACGGACTGCTCGTAGTTCCCGCCCTGGTACTGGCTGTAAGCGGATTGGTAGGAGATCTGCTCCCGCCCGTCCGCATCGATTTCGTAACCGGGGATGGTATTCATGAAGTCGAAATAGGCCTGTGAGTCGCCATTATTTTTAACGTAGATTTCGTACAGGGCTTTTTGGGCCACTTCGGCCTCGGCCGCGGTAGGGTTGTTGCTGAATACTTGCTTGTAGTAGTTGAGGGAAGCTTCGGAATTACCCAAATTATAGCTGATCAAACCGAGCTGAAGCAGCGACTGATTGACCAGGTTACTCTGGACCTTATAGTCACTCACCACCCGGCGCAGTGGCTGCAGGGCGCGCTGCGACTGCCCGAGGGCGACGTAGGAGAGCGCTAGCTGGAACAGAGCGTCGTCGGCAAACTCGCTCTTCGGGTACTGTCGTACGAGCTGCTCGAGTGCGAGTACCTTTTCGGTAGTGTTGTTGCGCAGTCCTTCGATCATCGCCTTTTGGTAGAGGGCGTATACGAAGCCGGCCGTCTGCCGGTTGATGGCGTCGTCGTAATAGCGCAAGGCCTGCTCGTATTGGTTGCCGCTGAAGTAGGCGTCGCCGGCCCGGAGCACCGCGTCTCCCAGGATGCGCTCGCGTACCTCGAAGTCCTCGATGTAGGCGATGTTCCTTTCGATACCCTCGACGGCGGTGACGAAGTATTCCCGTGCGGCGGGGTAGTTATCCTGCTTCAGGTAGTTGTACCCCTGGAGGTAGTTGCCGGTGTGGACGCTGGATTGGTCCGGCAAGTCCTGCATCCCCGTAGCGAGGGTGAGAAACTGGTTGGCGAGCTGGCTGCTGCGCGGGTAGTCTCCACGGGAGTGGGCGATGTCCGCCTTCCAGTAAAGCGCCTGGGCGCGTAGATTCGGGTTGACGGGTTGGGCCAGGCTTTTATCCAGCAGCGCTTCTACCTCGTTGGGGTTGGCCCCGCCGCCGCCGAGCACCTCTAGGGCACGGCCGAATGCGGCGCGTTGGTAGGCTTCCTGAAGCTGTGGGGTGCGATTCGGCATCCCCTCCAGCACCTGCAACGTTTTGGCGTAATCCTGGCTGGAACTGAAGATGCGACCCAGCAATTCCTGCCCCTGGATGAAGTACTTGCCGGTTGGCGGGATGGCCTCGATGGCCGTCGTAGCATCCGCGGGGTAGCCGAGTTCGTAGCTGAGTTTGGCGTAGTTGATCAGGGCCTCTTCGCGGATGCCGGGGTCGAAAGTAAGGCGACTGGCGATCCCGAAGGCATTGCGGGCTGACGGCCCGTCCCCGGCCCGCAGGTAAATATCCCCCAGGTAGTAGTTCGCGGACTGCCCGACTACGGACTGCTCGGTGGCCAGCTCCCGGAAAGTCTCGGCGGCGGCCGGGTAGTCACCCAGTTTGTACTGCGTGAAACCCAGTTGGTACAGCTCCTCGGCCTGCATCCGTTGGTTGTTGCGCGCGTAGGTTTCCAAAAGCGGGAGCGCTTCCTGAAAATTACCCTTCTCGAAGTAAGCCTGCCCCAGTAGCTGGTTGATCTCCTTCTGATTACGGATGCGCCCGTTGGTGCTGTTAGGAACGGCGTAGGCGATCAAATCGTCGTAACGCTGCTGAGCGAAATAGATCTGCGTTAAGTAGTACGGTATATAAGGTTGGTACTGCCGGTCTTTCTCCGCGATCCGGAACTGGTCGACCGCGGTATCGTAGTTACCCTCGAAGAAGTAGATCATCCCGAGATAGTAGTTCGTCGGGTAGTAAAAATCACCGGGGTCGTTCTTACTGAACTGAAAGTACCGCTTAGCCTCGTCGAATTGCTTCTGAACGAAGGCCGCGTACCCCAGCCGAAAGTTCACCTCCGCCCGGCGGTCGGGTGGCAGCAGGTCGATCGGTACGCGCTTGTAGTACTCGGTGGCCGCCTTCAGGTCGCCTTCGTTGAAGTAGTAGTTGGCTACTTCAAGCAGGGCTTCGTTGGCAATCGGGTCCGGCTGATAGCGGCGTACGAAATCGAGGATCAGTTTTTCACCTTCGATCTTATCGAGCCTCACGGCAATCTTCGCCCGGTTGAGTTCGGCCTGGCGGCGCAGGGTTTCCGCTTCCGGCGTCTGGATGGGCAGGAGTAGCTCGATGACCTCCCCGTACTCGCGTTGCGCCTTGGCCAGTAGGTCGTCCTCGTAGTGTGCCTCGGCTAGTTTATATGTCCGCCACGCCTCCGTGTACACCGTCGTCGCCTGAGCGCCGAGGGCGGTTGAACAGAGCAGGAACAAACCTAGTAGGGCCGACGTGAACGCACGGCCGGCTACAGCTGGAAGGGGAAGCATACGCTTGGGGCTTGGTTGATTCGGTACAGTAATACAATGCGGAAGGCGGGCGCAAATATACCCAACCGGCGTTTAGCTGTACGGATTTACTTCCTGCGTAACGAAAGGGAACGGGGGGCTTAGTACCCCGCCCAATTGCTACCGGCAAATTATTCTGCTAACAATATTTTGGTGGAGGTCAACCATCCGCCAATAATCAATGTATATACATCGAATTTGCCGGGAACGGTGGGTTCAGGACCACTAATCACTTAACTACAATTACCATGATCAAGTCACTTATCTTATTCACTACCCTGCTTCTCGCTACTGCCGTAGCCACCGTGCAGATCGACCCGGTCGCCAGCCAGGTAACCTGGAAGGGTTACAAAGTCACCGGCGGCCACGAGGGCACCATCGGCGTTGAGTCCGGAACGCTGGATTTTGAAGACGGCGTGCTCGTCGGCGGCGCCTTCGCTATCGACATGGCCTCGCTCGCCAACACCGACCTCGATAGCGAGTCGGCCGCAAAGCTGGAAGGTCACCTCAAGAGCGAAGATTTCTTCGGCGTCGATAAGTACCCTACCGCTAAGTTCAACATCACCAACGTGACCAGCCGCGGCCTGGAAGGAGACTACAAAGTAACCGGTGACCTCACCATCAAATCCACCACCAAGGAGGTCAAGTTCAACGCCAACGTGGTTGAGGAAATGGGTAAGTACGTAGCTACCGCCGACATCAACGTCGATCGCTCTGATTTCGACGTACGCTACGGATCCGGCTCTTTCTTCGATAACCTGGGTGATAAGACCATCTACGACGAGTTCGACCTGGCCATTCGCCTGGTCACGAAGAAGTAATCAAGCCTCCTTACTCAGCTCCTTCAGTTCATCCATCGGGATGACCTGAACGGGGCGGTTGATGGATTCTTCCAGGGAAATGAACGTTTCCGTCCGTTGAATCCCCGAGTAAGCCTGGATGCGAGCCAGTACGTCTCGTAAATGACCGGTATCCCTGCACACTACGCGCAGGAAGATGCTGTACCCACCCGTCAGGTAGTGCGCGGACACGATCTCCTGGATCTCGCGCAGATAAGCAGTAGCCGGCTCATAGTCGCTACTGCTTTTTAAGTATACCCCCAGAAAGGCGGTAACGTCGTAACCCAATTTCGTGGGGTCGACGGTCAAGGTTTGGCCGGTGACGATGCCGGCGGCGATGAGCTTGTTCATCCGTACGTGGATGGTGCCGCCGCTGACGAATAATTTCGCACCCAACTCCGTATAGGGGCGGCGGCTGTTTTCCATCAGCAGTGCCAGGATTTTGCGATCGAGGTCGTCTAATTCGTACTTGGTCGGCATGATCGTTAAGCTGGGTTTTATTTGGGTTGGCCTTCGGTGCGTCTGACAATAAAGGGTAGATCGTGCGATCGATCGAGTTCCACTACCCTAACGTAAGCAGCCTTACCTAATAGCTCCGTCAGTGAGCGTTGGCATGATAAGTCATAATCGCGGTTCTTTTCGGGCGTCTCCATCCAAAGCACATAGCGAATACCAGCGTGCGGCCCGCTTGAATCGGATGGGATGAGCTCGTGGGCGAAAGACCAAAACCAGTAGTTCGATTGTGTATTCAACCAGACGTGGCGGTGGTACCAGACCACCAACCGTTTGTACCAGTGGCGTTGTACGTGAGCGTGTACGATACGTACTAGGCGAAGGGAGTCCGAAAACTTCTTCGCCACCCGGCGGGCAAGCTCCTCCGGCTCATACCGCCCGGCTCTGTATTCTCTACCCTTACGCAGCCGAGGATAGTAATTTTTGACTTCGATTAACCAGAGCTGTCGATCGGGGCTGATGGCAATGAAGTCGACCCCCTTCAGCCCCCGCCCGGAGAGGGACTGATAAGCGGTAGTATCGTCAAACTTGCGCACTACCCACGCTTCGGGGAAGGTGAAGTGAAGGTCGCTTTCGGTGAAGGAGGGCACCGGGTGAAGATAGCCTATATCGTAAACGCAAGTGGGCTAAAGTAGACGATCGCCTGCTTTAGCCCACTTATAAAGGGTCAAACAGTATTACTATTACCGGGGGCGCTTTTTGTTCTTTTTAGTAGTAAAGTCCTGAGGCTTTACCGCCATTTTAGCCGTAATCTTCGCCACCTTACGGCTGCCTTTAGCATCCAGTTTGTTGTAGCGCTCCATACCTCTTTCTCCAACGCCGGCAGTTTTTTCGTCGTTTTTAAGAGAGGCGCTATCGATGACGAACTTTGGTTCCTTCTTATTCATAAGGTTTCGAACTCGTTTGGGAATACCCTTGCGGTCCCTAGGGTCGATTGGTAGCAACTTCACCTGCGCCGAGAGGCCACCGGGGAGGGTCATCGTCTCAATCACGTACGACTTACCGGCCTCGAGATTGCCCGTGGCATACGATCGGTTTTCGGACTTCCCCCAGAATACATGCTCACCGGGGTCACACTCGTACCGAATGTATTTTCTGACACCTAGGTTGCCTATATGCATCTCGCCATCGTAGAGCTGGTACTGGATGATTAAGGCCGCAGGGTCGGGTCGTACGAAGTAAACTACGGCTTTGTCCTTCGGTACGGGTGCCTGCTGAGCGTGAGCGATGCCCACAAAACCGTGAACGAGGAGTAGACTTAAAATTAAGATTCGCATCATGGTGGTGTTTAATAAGGTAGTGTAATAAGGTTGCGAATTGCTAAGATAGCGCAGTTTTATAGACTCGGAACACCTCGGTTAGTCACTTCTCATGCTGATCATTTTAGACGATCACTCGGCCAAGGGCGCTTCGCAAAACTTATCTGTAACGAAGGCGCAATTCATCAATGAATCCCTTTAGCGCTCCACGCCTTGTTCTCCGTCCTCTATTACCACACTAACAATACTAGTTCACCTCAGCTTTTGCCACAGTGCAAGTAACACTTCTTCCTCACGTTCCCAGCACAGATCTTCTGCAGCCCGCAAGCACGCCGATTGTAGCGCTTCGTAAGTACGGGGCTGGCTGGATAGCCGGCGAACCGCCGTAACAATCGTGTCGGCTGTCAACTCATTTAGTAGAACGTAACATCCATACTGCTCCTGAATATGCCGGTACTCCGGGAAGTTCATCTGCAGTGAAGGCAGGCCGGATTGTAGGTAATCCAGGGCCTTGTTCGCGAGGCTATAGTAGTAACTCGGGCTGACGGCATCCAACAAATTCAGCCCCAGCCAGGCCTGGTCCGTCAGCGCGGGCAACTCCTCGGGCCGAATGAAGCCCAGAAAGCTTACCCTGCCTGCTATTTTCATCCTTTCACTGCACCTGCGCAACTCGCCCAATAAAGGACCGTGACCCGCTATCCACAGCTCGCAGTCGGGCAAGTCCCGCATAGCGGACAGCATCTCTTCCAAACCTCTGCCCGGGTTCAGCATACCTTGGTACAGAATAATTTTCCGCTCGGTCGCCCGCTCCGGTGGCCGTTTACGCAGCGGAAGATTCCGTACCGTCGAGAAGGGTACGCCGTAGTCTTCCGCTAACCGCCCGGCCAATCGGGGCGCGACGGTGTAACGCAAGTCCGCCCGCGGCGCAAGCGCGCGGGCCAGCCCCCGCCAGAAACCCCTGATCAATGGTCTATCGACCACCTCCGGCGTCATATGGAACCATTCGTGGGCGTCGAAGACCAACCTTCGGGCGCTCGCCCTGGTCAAAGCAGCCCCCGCCGCCAATGTATCGACGTCTACCGAACAGACTACGTCGAAGTCCCAGCTATTCAGTTGCTTTACGAGCTTCCAGTTGTATTCCAAATAAAAGCGTTTTCCGGTCAAATATTTGCAGCGAACCCGGTGCTGGCGGTACGGGCGCTCCGGTAGCGGCAAACTGTCTGGTAACTCCCGGCCGACCAGGGTCACGTCGTGGCCCGCGTGGGTTAAGGAGCCGCAGATCCGCTCCATACGCTGATCCTGAATCAGGTCGTTGATGACCGTACAGACGACCCTCATGGTTTACGGAGTTCATCGCCATCCCTGATCACCAGCCCTTCCCGGACGAGTTTTGCCAGGGCTTCCTCCGTATGCTTCTGGTGGACGTTTCCGTACGCCGATACCGCCTCCTCGACGCGAAGTAACCCACCCTCCTCCAGTTTGTTACGAATCGAACTGTAAAGTACCGTCGGGGTGATCCTACGCGCGGCGGTCTTTTGCGATAGGCAGATGTCGCACGCCCCGCAAGGCGCCGTATCGAACTCCCCGAAGTACTGTAGTAGCAGCACCGACCGGCAGATCATATCGCGTTCGCAGTAGGCGATCATGGTTTCGGTACGCACTTCCTGCCGGTCTTTGAGGAATTTGTAAGCGACTTGGTCGATGTGTAGGTGATCGGGGTCCACGCGGTCGCGCAAAAAAATGACCTGAGGATCATCCTTTTGCGGGCTGTATTCTACCATCTCCCGGTCGGCCATGATGCGCAAAATCCTTTGCAGATCCTCCTTGGCGATCCCGAGGAAGTTGGCCAGGGCACCTTCGTCAATCTTTACCGGGTCGAGGAAAGCGCCCTGGGTGGTGCGGAGGATGGCCTTGATGAGTTTATCGGTCTGGCGGTGCTTGATCTGGTAGTCGTACAGGCGTTCCTTACTAACGAGGAACTGCACTTTTGCCGATTGATGTACCGCCTCGGTCAACACCAGGTAACCGGCTCGCTCCAGGGCTTTTAGCGAAGCTAGTACCGGACGTAACTTAAAGTCGAAGCGGTTGCAAAATGCGATGATGTCGAAATCGTGAGATGTGCCTTCCCCGCCCCCGTGAGCAAGTTGCAGGAAACTCCCCAGGGCCCGGTAAGCCCTACGGATTTCCGGTAAGGGCGGGTAGCTATCCCTCAAGTGAGCGCGTAGGCGAGCCCCGTCGCTCGGCTCGTACAGCTGGATGGCGTAGGCGATGTGCCCGTCACGCCCGCCCCGGCCGGCCTCCTGAAAGTAAGCCTCCGGGCTATCCGGCGGCCCGTAGTGGATCACGCTACGTACGTTCGGCTTATCGATCCCCATCCCGAAAGCGTTGGTGGCTACGATCACGCGGAGTTCATCCCTGATCCAGGCCTCCTGGCGGCGGTCCTTTTCTTTCGGGTCGATGCCCGCGTGGTAGGCGGCGGCGGGGATGTCGTTGCGCTGTAGGAACACGGCGAGTTTTTTCGTCATCCCCCGGCTGCGCACGTACACGATGCTGCTTCCCGGCACCCCGTGCAGGATCTTCAGCAAATGTTGGTCCTTATCTCCCGGCCGGCGTACGACGTAGGCCAGATTCTCCCGCGCAAAGCTCTGTTGGTAGAGGAAGCTTCCCCGCCGGAAATCGAGGTGCTCCTGAATGTCTTTTACGACCTCCGGGGTGGCGGTGGCCGTCACGGCGATCACGGGCGTCTTGGGCAGCGTTTCCCGGATGTCCGCGATGCGCAAGTAGGGCGGGCGGAAATCGTATCCCCATTGGCTGATGCAGTGGGCTTCGTCTACGGCGACCACGGAAACGTTCATCTTCGGCAGTCGCAGGCGGATCATCTCGCTGGTTAGGCGCTCGGGGCTTAGGTAGAGTAACTTGGTGTTACCGTAGACGGCGTTGTCGACGATCCGGTCGATGTCGTTGTAGTGCAGGCCGCTGTGGATGGCCGCGGCCACGATGCCGCGCTCGCGCAGTTGCCGTACCTGATCCTTCATCAGGGCGATCAAGGGGCTGATCACGAGCGTGACGCCCGGCAGGGCAAGGGCCGGGATTTGGTAGCAAAGTGACTTCCCGCCGCCGGTCGGTAAGAGCGCGAGGGTGTCGCGGCCGTCGATTACCGCCTCGACGATCTCTTCCTGGCCGGGGCGGAAGTTTTCGTACCCCCAGTGTTTACGCAGGTAGTCGCGGGGCGTCATAGTAAGGAATCCACGATCAGCAAGATAGCGACTATCCCGGAGGCCATGGAGGCAAACAGGACCCCGGCGGCGGCAACGTCTTTGGCCTTACCGGCCAGCACGTTGTATTCCGGCGAAACGAGGTCGACCACGTACTCGACGGCGGTGTTCAGCGCCTCCGCGGCAAGCACTACGCCGCTGCAGAGCAGTACCACGCACCATTTCCAAAGCGCGAAATCCAGCCCCCAGCAAATGGCGAGCATACCAAAAAAGGCGGCGATGTGAATCTTGGAAGGGGCTTGGTTGGCCAGTAGGTCGTAGGCACCCTTGAAGGCGAAGCCAAAGGCAGTGTAGCGGGAACGGCAGTAAGTGACAAGTCGCTTCATGGGGTCAGCCACCCGATTCCCCCGCTCAGCATGACGTAAACGATGAGCGCGGAGGCCGGTGCTAGCCAGGCCGTCAGGAGGTACTGATAATACGTTACTGGTACCCGGCTAGGTTCGATCCATTCGATCACGTAACTAAGTACCCAGATAGAAAAGCAAATGCTACCGATGATTACGGCGAATAGCGACCCGGCGTATTCATCGGCGTAGAGTAGGTAGAGGTAAACCGCCAGCTGGATCGTCGCCAGCAATAATCCGTTTAGGTACCTATCACTTTTTACTGATTGCTCCATCACCGAGGGTTTCTATGAGGTGAAGGCCGACCCGTTCGCCCTGCTCGATGCCGTAGGTGATGGAGGGCATGTAGTGGATGCCGCCGTACAGGCGACTCAGGGCCGCTTCTTCGCTGGCCTGTAGGAAGCTGGTATAGTCACGGCTCGGTAGGTCGTATTCCATTTCCGAATCGTCCGTATAGGCGAAGTCGTTACCGTAAATATTGGTGAGCACGATGGCGCAGGCGCGGCTGACGACCGAATGGCCGGAGGTGTGCTCGGGGAAGGGTGGGGTTTGCAGTAACGGCTTCCAATCCTCATCGATGAATGCACTGATAAAGGTTTCGGGGCGGACGAGGTTGCTGCGGTATTTCTCGTCCCAGCAACTGATGAAGCCGTCGTGCATAGCCATAGCCACCTGCGCGTAGGCCGAAACGGCGGTTGCAAAGTCGGCGCCGGCTTTGCGCGAGGCGATGGCGGTGATGTTGATCCAGTGCCCGCCCGGGGTGATCTTTTTCGTGGCGAACATCGCGTGGCCGATGTGGTGGCTTACGTAGGGGTTACAGTCCCAAAACTTAGCGATGGCCGTCCGCTCGGCTACCTCTTCGGGGTCCTCGGACTGTAGGGCGGAGTAGACTTCCAGGGCGCCGTCGAACCAGGCCGAGCCCTCTTTTTCGTCGTAGGCGGTCGGTGGCCGGGGGATGAACTGGTCGGCGCGCTCCAGCGCAAAGGGGCGAATTTTGGCCCAGCTCGGTTCGATGCCGTCCATATAATCCGGTGGGGTGGGTTGCCACTTGGCCGGGTCGCTGGTGATGGAGTACTTCGGGTACGTCCGCGTCTGCTTGTACAGATCACCGTCGTACCAGCCGATCACGTGGTCGGCCACCTGCTCCCCGTAAGCAATGGAAGCTACCAGTATATCGTCTGGCACCCCGATATCGTCGATTTCTAGCCAGAGACTATCGCTAAACTCATCCACGCGATTTTCGCTGAATATCAATGACTTACCCACTTTGAGTTGAGCGGCTATTGCGGCAATTTCGTAACTCAGCTCAATTTCAGAAGCGGGCGAGGGCGCAGGTGCGAGGTGGGGGATGCGACCAGCAAAGGAGGGTAGTGCGTCATCGCCGGCAGCCAGGGCCTCGTGGCCGGCGATGCTCGAGTAAGCATAGATGCGACCCGCCACCGGGGGGCTGAAAATATCGTGAACGATTACGTCCGTGAGTTGCTTGACGGCGCGGTGGTAGTACTCGGGCTCGGCGGCTACTTCCTCGCGCCAGTTGGGGTTGACCTCCTCCCCGCAGGAAAAGAAGCTTAGGGGAAGGAGGACAAATAATAAACCTCGGATGATCGGCTGCATAATTCGGAGCTTGTAATCGCTATTCGGTGCCGGGTAGGGTCGGTTAAAGTCAGGAAAGACGGGCAAAGGTACGTTGTCTTCGGTCTTGTTAGTAACAAGCTCGGGAGGGGTGCTGGTTGTACGGTCGGTGTCGTTAATACGTCTTCGTCATACTGGCGGGAATGGCAAAGACGAAGTCCGCCTTTCCCTCGTGGTCCTCGGCCAGTGTATCTACGTTGAGCTGCTCCGCCGTCGATATCGTAACTACCTTCAGCTCGGGCCACTGCTGGGTGAGGTACCAGACGATCCCCTGCCGGTAGTCAGAATGAAAGCTTCCGTTGAGGTGCAGCATCCGGCCGCCGGCGGGTAGGGTGGTAGCGATCCGCCACGCCATCGTTGCGTCCTTGATCGCCTGTGCCTTGGGGAAGTTTTCCCCGCCGTGCCCGCCCGGCATCATTTCGAGCATCTCCCGGTAAGCTTTCTGCGCCGGGTCGTAGGGAAAAGGGTAGGGGGCGAACTCTTTGCCCGATTCTTCCAAAGTTTCCTCCAGGCCTTCGAAACCTTTTTTAAAGACCGTGCGGGCGTGCCTACGCGGTACGTTGGTAGCAATTATCGGTAGCCCGCGCTCGTGCGCCCAGCGGACGGCCGGCTCGTAGTCGGTACGGAAGTTCTGCCAGAGGCCTTCGCCGACCTGGTCCAGGTCTTCGGCACTGATCTTGCCGGCCAGGTACTGATCTACGGCTTCCTGTTGGTCGACTTCCAGCATTTCGAGGCCGAGCGACATCGGGCGGTCGTCCAGCGCGACGAGATCGCGCAACAGCTCATTCTGTAGCCAGTGCCCCAGGGCGTCGTTGTGGGATTCGCCGAAAACGATAACGTCCGCATCCCGGGCGGCCTTCAGCATTTTCTTGTACCTGACGGCTTTGCCTTTGCCGTTGAATAGGTTGTAAGCCGGGGGGAGACGTTGGGCCATGGCCGTTACGGAAAGCAGTTGAAACAGAAGGAAGAATAAGACGGGGAGTCGCGCCATGCGTGCAAGGTACGGTAAGTGTTAAATCCCCTCCGCCAGCTTGCGGTAGGCGCCGCCGATGTGCGCTACGACGTCTTCGGCCAGCAGATGTTGTTGGCTGAGCGCCTCGGCGGCCAGGTCCCCCGCCAACCCGTGGAGGTACACCCCCAGTTTAGCGGCGTTCTCCGGTAGGTAGCCCTGGGCCAACAGCCCGGTAATCACGCCGGTCAGTGCATCGCCGGTACCGGCCGTACCCATGCCAGGGTTACCGGTCGGGTTAACGTAAAGCCGACCGTCCGCAGTGGCTATTGTAGTGTACCCGGTCTTCAGCAGAATGGTCAGACCGTACTGACCTGCCTTCTCCCGCAGTAGTTGCCAGCGTTGAAACGAATGATCGGTGGGGCCGAACAGGCGCTCGAACTCCTTCGGGTGGGGGGTAAGGATGCTGCCGTCCGGCACCAACGCCATCAGCTCGGGTTCGCGGGCGATCAGGTTCAGGGCATCCGCATCAATGACCATCGGTCGTGCGAACCTCGTCAACACGTCCCGCAACGCTTTGGCGGTGAGTTGCTTGGTACCTATCCCCGGCCCTATGGCGACGGTGCGGTAGCTACTCAGATCACCCAACTCGGTAGGGTGGTAGCGGTGTGCATCGACGGTACACATGGCCTCCGGGAAGCTGATCTGCATGATTTCGTAGCCACTGCGCGGGACGTGGCAGGTGACCAGGCCGGCCCCGGTGCGGAGAATGGCCCGCGCTGCGATCACCGCCGCCCCCATCTTGCCGAACGAGCCGGCTACGAGTAGTGCGTGGCCGAAGGTTCCTTTATGGTCGTTCGCGCTACGCTTCTTTACGAGGCGGGCCAGTTCGTCTGCTTCCAGTAAATGATCCGGTAAGGCCGGGCCACCCGCGCGTAGTCGGGCAACTGCGGCGGGGGAGCTCAGCTCAAATGGAACGATCCGCAGCTCACCGACGTAGGATGTATTTTCCGGCGCGAACAAGGCGGGCTTGGGGTAGCCGAGCGTCAGGGTCACGTCTGCCTCCACGACCGGGCCGGTCGACGGCGCGTCGGTGTGCAGGCCGCTCGGTACGTCCAGCGCTACGGTAAAGATTCGTTCGCTGCCGTTCAGGTGCGTGACCAGCCGGCCCCAATAGTCTGCGATGGGGCGGGTCAGGCCGGTACCGAACAGGGCATCGATGAGCACCACGTCGGGATCGGGGACGAAAAACGGATCGCCGGCCTGTAGTTCGTCTACCAAAAAATCGAGGCGGCGGGCGGCGTCGTACTGTCTTTCGTTATCGGCGCTCCGCTCGCCGACCTTGCAGGCGATCACTTGCACCCGGTACCCTTTTTGGTGCAGCAGGCGCGCTGCCACGAAGCCGTCGCCGCCGTTGTTGCCGGTGCCGCAGACGAGCACGATCGGTCGGTTTCGCTGCGGGAAGACCCCGGTGAAGGCCCGTACGAAGGCCGCCGTGGCGCGCTCCATCAACTGGTGGCTCTCGATACTTTGTTCGCGGACGGTGAGCTCATCGAGGGCGCGTAACTGATGGCTGGTAAGGATCTTCATAGACGATCGGGCCCTATTGTTTCGGGCCGACGTTATCGAGTGCGCGGTCCTTCCGATCCTGCCGTAATACTTTGCGGCGGCTTTTGAAGGGAACGTAGCGATAGGGGCGCTCCTGGAAGTCGCTGAATAGGGTATCGGCTTCCGAGGTAGCACCGTCGATCTTGTCGTAGAGTTCGTCGCTGGTGAGGAGCTTGCCGAGCGTACCACGGCCGTTCTGGACGTCCGCAACGACGTTGGCCACCCCATCGAGGGTACCGTTGGCTTTCTGTACGGTACCGCGGAGTTCGACCATGGCGGTGTTGATTTCTTCGATGGTCCGTTCGACTTCCAGTTGGTTGATCTTTTGGGTGAAGCCTTCAGCGTTGTCGATGATACCGCTCAGGGCTTCCTGTTTGCTGGCCAGGGTACTGGTGATCTGGGCGATGTTGTCCATCGATTCGCTGATCTCCCCGGCATTGGCGTCGATGATGTTTTGGAGCCGACCGGTGGTGTACTTGAGACTTTCCATGGTTTTGGCCAGGTCGTTCGTGGAACGGGCGATGGGGTTGTCGCTTTCGGGGCTAAAGAGGGTGTACTGTAGGCTATCGACTACACCATCTAGCTGCCCTTTCACGTCATCCACGGGGTTGGTGTCCCCGTCCGTACCGAGGAAGCCGGCGAGGATGCTGCGGGTCGCGCCTTCTAGTTCGGCACCGCTACCGGCGCAGTCGCCTTCCCCGAAACAGGGTTTGTCGTAGGTCAGGTCGATGGCTTTTTCACCAAGTACGCTGACGGATACGATGTAGGCCTTGGTGGTTTTCGGTACGTTGATGCCGTCTTTGATGTCCATTTCGACGCGTACCTGCCGGGTTTGCTGATCGAGCTGGATCTCACTTACCGAGCCTACGGCTACGCCGCTTATCTGGACCGGGGTGCCGATGGTGAGGCCGGCAACGTCGTCGTAAACGGCGTAATAGGCATTCGAGCTGGAGAATAGGTTGGTGCCCTGAATATATTTGAACCCCCAGAAAGCCAGGGCGATGGCCACTATGGCTAGGATTCCAATTTTAACTTCGTACTTCATAGCCGGGATCTGGTGGGGTAATCGAGGGCGAAGGTAGGCTATCGCAGCTTGTGTAGCCCTGCCCCGATTCCGTAGCGTAACGCGATCATTCGCCGCTTGGTTTGCAGACGGCCGCCCCGCCTTTCCTCTTCCGTCGCGCATTATCTTTCGCCTACCGTAAAGGAGACTGAACAAACGAAGGCCGGTGCCACCCGTTCGGGCCCCGACGAAGCAATGCGTATGAACCAAAGGCGAGCCTATCTGCACTTTCTGGCCGGGCGCGGTCGCCTGACGGCCGATGCGTTCAGGGCAAACCTCGAGTCAACCGTTCACGCGGACGCACGAGACTGGCTACGGTTTTTGCGGATCGGATTGCTAAGCGCCGGGTCCCTGTTGGTGGTATCGGGCATCCTCTTTCTGCTTGCCTATAATTGGGATGCACTGACGAAAGGGCAGCAACTGGGTTTTGCGGCTACGGCGGTCGCCCTGCCGGTGGCTCTATCGCTCGCCGGGTGGGTAGGATCCTTTACCAGGCGGGTGTTTCTGACCGCCGCCGCCATCATGGTCGGCGGCCTATTGGCGGTATTCGGGCAGATCTACCAGACCGGGGCGGACAACTATACCTACCTACTCAGTTGGTGGTTATTTATTACGGTATGGACGCTGGTAGCGGACTTCCCGCTCCTGTGGCTGGTCTGGATCACCGTAGGGAACCTCACCCTGTATTTTTACGGGGAGCAGGTGCTGGACGGCTGGCGTACTTACCAGACACTGGGTATGCAGACCATCGTTACCGGCGGCGTTCTGTTGGGGCTCTCTCTTTTCAGCCGCCACCGCGGCGGGGCGTACCCAAGGTGGTTTCTGAATACCGTCGCGCTAGCAGTCGGCATCATGATCTTTTCCGTCGTCTTTCTCACGACTTGGGTGAGTGAGTCGACGGTCATCCTTTACGTGATACGCTTCGGTATGGTCGGGCTGTTAGCCGCCGGCCTGGCTATCGGCTACTTCCGGCGGTGGTTGGGCTTACTGAGCGTGTTCGCGCTATCCTTCATCGCCAGCGTTACCGTGATGATCTTCGGCGTATCGGATGGCCCCGGTATCTGGTTACTGGCGGCGGGGTGGGCGCTGGGGGGGACCACCGCCGCGGGCATGGTGCTCAATACCCTACGGCTTTCCTGGTTGGGCACCGAGCGGCCCGGGGAAGGCGTGGAAGAGGACCAATCCGCGGCTTCACCTTCGGGGGAGCTACCGGGCGTACCTCCGATCGGTACCGACAACGATCGAATAGCCTGGTCGGTAAAGCGGCACGAGTCGCAACCGCTCGGCATCCAACTTGTCAGTCTTTTCGGTGGTATCCTGACTTTCCTTACCCTAATGGGGGTATTGTTCGCGCTGGGTTTATTCGACGGCGAGCTGTCTTATCTGATAGTAGGGCTCGTTTTCGTGGGGGGCGCTTATCATTTTGATCACGCTGAACACGGTTTGTTTCTGGACGCTCTGATCGTAGCTACGATGACCACCGGGGTGATCTTACTGTTCTTGTACGTAGCTGCGTACGAGCCCGCGGTGTGGCAGTCCTCGCTGAGTGCACTCGCCCTGTGTGCGGGGGTGTACTTTACGGGGCGCAATAAACTGCTGCTGCTTTTATCGGTGGTGGGTATGCATTTATCCGTTATCTATCTGGTCGTCGAGGGCATTGGCGTGCAGTATTTGCAGTATTACCTGCTGGCGGTCGGCCTGGGCTTGGTGTACCTGATGCTTATGGAGCACCGGATCGTCAGTGCCTCCGCGTTTTGGTCCGCTCGGTTCAGCCCTACCCGGGCGGCTAGCACGTTGGTTATACTGGCGACCGCGTCCATCCCCTGGTATTACGGATACTACGACGGCGGGTCCGCTTTTATGGGTTTCGAGTATTTGCCCGGCATGGTCGCGTTGTTGGTTGCCGCTATCGTCATCGCGGTACGGACGCTTAGGGGGTTGAGTACGAACCCCGCTACCGTGCGTCGGTGGGGGCCCGTTTTAGCCTTGCTCCTATTCCCCTTATCCCTTGCACCTGCGGCCTCGCCCGCTTTATTAATATTGGTGTTGAGCGTGAAAACCGGCTATCGCTTGGGCGCCGTGATTGCGGCCGTGGCGTTGGTCTATTTCGTCGGGCAGTACTACTACGACTTAAATCTAAGCCTCTTCGTTAAGTCGGGCGTATTGGTGGGCAGCGGGCTGTATTTTCTGCTTGCCTACGCCATCCTCCGCAATAAATTTCCTACCCATGAAGCCTTTATCCAAAGCGCTCATCGTAGCTAACTTACTGGTGCTGCTCGCCTTCGTCGGCCGGTCGACCTGGAAGAACGAGCGACTGCTCAGGGAAGGGGAGTTGGTACTGCTGGAGCTCGCGCCGGTAGACCCCCGCTCCCTGATGCAGGGTGACTATATGCGGTTAAATTACGCCGCCGCCAACGTGGAAGAGGGGGATACGCCCGAAGCCGGCTACCTAATCGTGCGGCCGGGTGCGAATCGGGTAGGGGAGCGACGGCGGCTACAGGCCGAGGTTCAACCGCTCTCACCGGGCGAGCTGGCCATCCCCTACAGAAAGCGCCGGTGGCAGCTGACGATCGGCGCGGAATCGTACTTCTTCCAGGAGGGGCGGGCGGCGGATTACGAACGGGCGAAATACGGTGGGCTACGCGTGGACGGCGCTGGAAACGCGCTGCTGGTCAAGCTCTACGACGAGGCGTATCGGGCCATTGAGTAGCTACACCGCTACCGGTTCGGCGTCGAACTTACTGACCCAGTCGATGGCGGCGCGTACGCGCTCCATCTCCCGCTGCTTTTTGGGGTCATCGTACCCGTTTGCCCGCGCGAATACTTCGGTAACCTGCTCCAGGATCGGCTCGATGGAGGGCATGTCGAAATACAGCCTGCCACTACGGCGCTCGACCCAGTCCAGGGGATAGAGGGCAAACTCATTTTTGATGCAATAGTCGGCCTCGGCGCAGGCCAGGCGGGCGACGTCGGTTCCTTCGTCGCGCTGGGTAGCCAATTCGATAATTTTGGGGGAGTTGGTACCGTAATTAGCCACGAGGTAGGCGGCGCGATCGGGGGCCAGGCTAGCTGCCTCGAGTTGTTCGGCTACGTCTTTTTCGTAGGCCAGCACGGCGTCGAAATTCTTGAACGGCCCGCCGGTGAGGATGATCTCTTTGGTCTGCGTTTTCTCCAGGCCCTTACCGCTGCCGCGCATCTGCTTTCCGACGCGGTCGACGACGCGTTCGGCCATCTTTCGGTAGCCGGTGAGTTTGCCGCCGGCAATGCTCAGCAGGCCCGATTTGGATTCGAAGATCTCGTCTTTACGCGACATCTCACCGGCTGATTTACCCTGCTCGAAGATGAGGGGGCGTACGCCGGCCCAACTCGACTCCACGTCTTCGACCTTAAGATCTACCTCGGGGAATATCGTATTAAGCCCGTCGAGCAGGTACTGCACGTCTTCAAGATAGGTAGGTATGCGGTCGGGGTCGCCTTTGTAGGGCGTATCCGTCGTGCCGATGTAGGTACAGCGGAGGCGGGGGATGGCGAATAGCATCCGCCCGTCCGGCACGTCAAAATAGACGGCATGTTGTAGGGGCAGGCGCTCGCGGGCGACCACGATGTGTACGCCCTTGCTAAGGAATACGCCCCGATTGGTCATGCTTTTGTCGACCTTACGCAGGTCGTCGACCCAGGGGCCGGTGCAGCTGATGACGTGATCGGTGCGTACGGTGATGGGTGCTTCGCCGTCCCGATCGTGCATCACGACGCCGTCGATGGTGCCTTCTTCGTCGTAGGTGAAATCGACCGCTTCGACGTAATTCAGTGCGGTAGCGCCGTGCGTGACGGCGGTTTTGATGTTTTCGATGGTGAGGCGGGCGTCGTCCGTGCGGTATTCGGCGTAGAAGCCGCCGCCTTTGAGGATGTCTTCGCGCAGGAGCGGTTCCATTGCTTTGGTCTCTTCCTTGGTGAGCATAACCCGCTTGTCGTCGCCCTCCACGTCGGCGAGAAAATCGTACACCCAGAGTGCCATACTGGTGGAGAGCTTGCCCAGAGAGCCGCCTTCGACCAGTGGTAGCAGCATCTTTTCGGGACGCACCAGATGGGGCGCGAGCTCGTGGACGACCGCGCGTTCCTGACCTACCTCCCTTACCAGGCCGATCTCCAGATTTTTGAGATAGCGTAGGCCTCCGTGGATGAGTTTGGTAGATTTGGAACTGGTACCGGAGGCGAAATCATTTCTTTCGATGATCAGGGTATCCAAACCCCGGCTCGCGGCGTCGAGCGCAACGCCGGCCCCCGTGATGCCGCCACCGATAACGATCAGGTCGTACTTGTGGGCGGCGGCCTTACGCAGGGCGGACTTACGATCGGTAGTGTCGGGCATGATGGGTTCGGTTAGCTTTAAAATAGAATACCAGTATACAACGAAGGTTTACATTTACGGTAATCTACGGAGAATGCATACAATACCTTCAAAGCGCATCATAGCCATCGGCGAACTATTGGTGGACCTGATCAGCGATGACTACGTGGACGACTTTCGACGAGCCACCACTTTCCGGCGGATTGCCGGCGGGAGCCCCGCCAACGTAGCCATGAACCTGGCCCGCCTCGGTTGCCCATCCGACCTCATTGCCACCATCGGTAAGGGCGGGGCGGGAGACTTCGTACTAGCGGCATTGAAGGAAGCCGGCGTGAACGGCGCGCACGTCCGCCGCGTAGCGGCACCCACGACACTGGTTTTGGTTACGAAAAGCCAGGGCACCAGCGATTTTGAGGTGTACCGCTCGGCCGACTGTCACATTACTGCCGAGCAACTGTCCCGCGCGGGGCTGGATGGGGCGGGGGTCGTGCACACCACGGCTTTCGCACTGAGTAAGCAACCCGCCCGCACCGCCATCCTCGGCGCAATGGAAGCCGCGGCGGGTGGGGGCTCCCGGTTAAGCATCGACTTTAATTACGCGGATAAGGTGTGGGGTGGCGACCGGTCGGCTGCCCTACGCTGCCTGCGTACCGTGGCCGGCCGGGGCGCGCTACTCAAATTCAGTGACGTGGACTACGAGCGGCTCTTTGACGAACCGGTCGGGGACCCCGCCGGTGCCGCCGGCCGCTTGCTGGGCATGGGGGCCAGCGTAGTCTGCCTGACACTCGGTGCCCGGGGGGTATACCTGCTTACGAGTGAGGAGGGCCGTCAGCTACCCGCGCGGCCGGTAGACGTGGTAGACACGACGGGGGCGGGGGATGCATTCTGGTCGGGCTTCCTGGCGGCCTACGTGCAGGGGTACCCGCCCTACGACTGCGCCGTTTGCGGTCGTTCCTTAGCCGAGCGGAAGCTGACCCGCCTCGGCCCGGTAACCGAACGCTTGGAAGTTACCGATCTGCTACGGGCGGAATGATGGAGTAGGAAAAGTAGGCCGTTGTAGTGCTTGACGGTCAAGCCCTTAAGCCGTAGGCTGGGCGTTGGGCGTAAACATTTACCGGTAAATTCTTGCAGGGGTGTTTTTATCGACGCTATATTTGCAGCGCCTTACGAAATAGGGCATTTGGCTGAGCAGCCAGCAGACGCGGATTTAGCTCAGTTGGTAGAGCGCAACCTTGCCAAGGTTGAGGTCGCAGGTTCGAATCTTGTAATCCGCTCTATACGCGTTAAAAGGGCCATTCTTCTTCGGGGGGGTGGCCCTTCTGCGTTTTAGTTTATTTCTTGTACGGCATAATCAAGCACGGCTTATGCGTCTAATCGTCTCTCTCCTGGTTGCTGTATCGCTTTATTCCTGTGGTGAAACAGCCACCGCGACTTCCAGTACGCTTCAATCTTCCGCTACGACCAGCTTAGAGAACGCGGAGGCGCCCGACATCCGAATCACGCTACGGAACGCCGAGGAGCTAAACGGGGCATTGCTGATCGGTCAGTTCATGGATCAGCAATTCAAGGTGGATAGCGCCGTAGTGGCGGGCAATACGTTGACCTTCTCGCGCGCGGAGCCTTACCAGTACGGTCACTACTATGCCTATCTACCCAGCGGCAGCGGGGTACAACTGCTGATAGGGGAGGACCAGACATTTAGTATTTCCGGGGATATGACGGATTTCAACGCAACCGTACAGGTCGAAGGAAGTGAGGACAACCGCTTGCTTTATGAAGCGATGGCCTACGAAGCCGGCTTGCAACCGCGGTTCGAAGCCATCGGTAACGAGCGGGCGACGGCCAGCCCGGGTACACCCGAATACGAGGACATTGCACGCCGACGCGGTGAGCTGGTACTTGAGCGGATAAGCTACCTGGGAAAACTTTTCGAGGAAGCCCCCAATAGCTTATTCACGGCCTTCAAGCGTGCCGGGCAGAACCCGCCTTTAAATGAATTCACCCTGCCCTCCGGCGCGGCGGACGAGCAACGGCAGGTAGCCGACTTCCGCTACCACTTCTGGGACGGGGTGAACTTCAACGACCCACGGCTGCTGCGCACCCCGGTCATCAAGAATAAACTGACGCGCTACATCAAGGAACTGACGCCGCAGAACGCCGATAGCATCAACGTAGCCGCGGATCGACTGCTCGCCAAGACAAACTACCGGGGCAAGTTCTACGAATTCTTCGCAAACTGGATCACGCTGCAGTACGAGCCCGGAAAAAGCACGGTGATGGATGCGGAGGCGATTCACGTCCACATGATTCAGAATTACTTTACGCGCGAGCGGGCGGTGTGGTCGGACAGCATGACGGTGTACGGTCTGCAACAACGCGCCGAAACCATGGCGCACAGTCTCGTCGGCCAGCAAGCACCGGACATCACGGTGCCGGGCCTGGACGGTACCGGTAAGCGGCTGTACGACCTGAAGAAGCCTTTCATCGCCGTCTTTATGTTCAACCCCGAATGCGAGCACTGCATCGAGCAATCCCCGAAGCTAACGGCGGCGTACCAACGGCATAAGGACCTACTCGACGTCTACGCGATCGCCCTCGACACCGAACCGGCTAAATGGAAAGCCTTCGTGGATGCGTACGACTTCGGTGCCTTTACGAATGTATTTGACCCCACGAACCGCTCAATTTTCAAGACCTTTTACGTGGATAATACCCCGGAGCTGTACCTCCTCGATGCCGAGCGAAAGATCGTTTCGAAAAATATCAAAGTCGACCAGCTTTCGGAGGCGATCGAGCTGGCGCAGTCGCGTTAGTTCCCGTCCCCGCCCGACCACCGGCCGTCTTCGAACATGATAAAGGCTTCCGGGGCGATCCGCTCGCGGACTTCCTTCAGGATCTGGTTACGTTCCACCCCGGTAGCGTAAGAGGTAACGACCCCGAGGCGCGTAAACTCTTCCATGCGCTTCGAGTACGGGGTATAGCCGGCGGCGCGAATGGCCGCTAGTTTTTCGTCCGCCCCCTGGTTGTCCCTGAACGCGCCGATCACGATGATCATCTGAACGCGCCCGGAGCCGTCACGCGCCGGTGTAGTCTCGCGCGGGGTGACCGGGGCGCTGCGCCCGGTTGCCGGGGCGATAATGGGGGACTCGACGGTTTGGGGATACACCGCCGTATTGTCCGAAGCTACGGTTCGCGGGGCGTTCGGCGAGGATGCGTCCAGTGCGGATCGCTCGTCACGTATCGGAGCGACGGGCTCCTCGATCACGATGTAGCGTTCCCGTGCCCCGACCGTCGGGTCGAAGGGAGCGTTCGGGTTAGGGACGTAGCGGCGGATGGTCGGCGGCGGCTCCGGGGCAATAGCGCTGGCCGGGACGACGCTCGGCCCGTTTGCGTTCGGGGTGCCAACTCGGTCGTTCGCCGCCCCGGGGGGTGTTACCGTCTTGGGTTGCGTTGCCGACCGGGCGTCGGTCTGTCGAGTGGGGCGTACCGGTTCGGCCTTTGAGGTGCCCAGTAGGAAATAACCGGCACCGGCCAGGGTGGCCAACAGCAATAGGCCGAGGGTGATCCAGACCCCAGTCGGTATCTCGCCTTCCGTGGCGGCCCGGCGGGGGGGCTTGACCCGCTTTACGGGGGCAACCGTTATCACGTCTTCCTTTTCGGGGATGCGCGGGCGCTGGATGGGGTAGAAGGTCACCGCCGGCAGGCCGTAGTGCTCCTTGTTGACGCCTTCCTTGACGGAGGTAAAATTCACGCGGCCGTCGAACTGCCGGTAGAGCCTGCCGACCCCCTCGATCTCGAAGCCGCGGTCGTCCGTCATGCGCCCCTTTATATCGGATACGAAGCCTACGATCGCGCGTTCGGCATCCCGTTGGCTCAGCGCCTCCAGGTCCATTAGTTTGGTAACGAGGCGGCCGTCGCTGGCGGTCAGGTTCCCGTTAAACCGAATGGTGGATGACGGGGGGCGGATCGTACGGTCGGCCCCGTCGAGGCTGGCAGGCTTTTGCTCCCGGACCAGCGTGCCCAAAGCGGGTACGGCCACGCGACCTTCTTCGATCAGGATCAGTTTGATGGCGGTGGCCACGCTTGAGCTAGCTTCGGTGCTGGTCATACCCGCAAGTTAACAATGCGGACCGTAATCTGCTACTACAAATTACTCCCGGCTCCCGATATGAAAAAGGGCGTCTCCCTGACTGACGACGGCCGAGTTGGCGTGGCCGATCAGGAAGCCATCCCGCGGGGCGAGGATGCGTTTGGTAGGTAGCTTTCCCTGGGGGTCGGCTACGAAGCCGATGGGCTCGCCCTTGCGTACCCAGTGCCCGCTCTTCTTCGTCCACTGAAAGAGCCCCGCCCGCCCCGCGCGGACCCAACTGCTGGCGGAGAGGCGAATGGGTAAGTTGGGTTTCTCTTCCGGTACGTCCTCCAGCATTCCCTTGATACGGAGTAGGCGCTTCATGCCGGCCAGCCCTACGTCGATGCTGAGGGCATCGTAGCGCAGGTTTTCCCCACCCTCGTAGGTCAGTACCGGAAGCTGGTACAGCTTCTGGGCGGATCGCCGCAAGGATTTCGCCGGGGCGCGATTGGCCATCAGCACTGGAGGGTTGAAGGCTTCGGCGGCCTCCCGCGCTGCCTCGTCTTCCGTATTGTGGCGTATCTGGGGGTAGTTGTACGTACCCCGCCCGCCGGTGTGAAAATCGACGACCAACTGCACGTGGGGGAGGATGTTCTTGGCCAGGCCGTGGGCGATACGGGCGGCGAGCGACCCCTTTAGAGAGCCCGGAAAGGCGCGGTTGACGTCTTTGCCATCGGGTACGTCGCGGCTGAAGTTGTTGAAGCCATAGACGTTGAGCAGGGGGATTGCGATGACGTTGCCGGCGATCAGCCCGTCGAATAGTTTGCTGCGGAGCGCCCGGCGAATGATCTCTACGCCATTGATCTCATCGCCGTGCACGCCCCCGAGGAAGAGCACCGTCGGGCCGGGTTTATAAGCGCGGTAGATGTGGCCCTGGATGGAGACCTGATTGCCGCTCGGCAACTGCCCCGCGACGACTTCGACCGGGCCGGACTGGCCGGGGTAGAATTCGACGCCGGCGATCAGTAAGGGCTGGATGTCACTCATTCGCTGGCTTTGTTTGCTGCGTATTCAATGATGCGCCCGGCGATGTCGACGCCCGTACAGGTTTCGATGCCTTCGAGGCCGGGGCTGGCGTTGACTTCCATTAAAAGATAACCGTCGTCGCTGGGCAGAAGGTCGACGCCGGCGATCTCCAGGCCCAGCGACCGGGCGGCGGTCAGTACCGTTTGCCGGTCCGCGTCGGATAGCTCGATGGAAGTGGCCGAGGCCCCGCGGTGCATGTTCGCGCGAAACTCCCCCTCGGCGGCGGCCCGCTCCATCGTGGCCACGATCTCGTCACCCACCACGAAGGCGCGGATATCCTTACCGTCACTTTCCTCGATGAACTCCTGGATCAGGACCCGTTGCTGTAGCTGCAGAAAGCCTTCGGCTACCCGTTCTAGCTGAAACAGATTGTACGCCAGCGCGACGCCGACGCCGTGGGTGCTTTCGAGCATCTTCACGACGATCGGATAGCCCCGCATGCGCAGGGCGGCCAGCCGTACCTCGCGCAGGTTAAAGCAAAGCGTGGAGGAAGGGGCGGGCAGGCCGACGGTAGCGAGATGTTGCAGGCTACCCATCTTATCGCGCGCCAGCAACAGTGCGTCGGCGTTCATCGTGTGCGGGACGCGCATGACGTCGAGTTGACGGAGTAGGGAGGCACCACGCACCGTCATGTTGGCCCCGATGCGCGGGATGACCACCCGGGGCGTACGCATCGGCTTCCCGTCCACCAACAAGCAGTGGCGGCCTTCCTCGAGGGCGGGGGTGAGAAAGGCGTGGTCGACGACCTCGACGGCGTGGCCGCGCGCTTCCCCCGCCTCAACCAGCCGGGCGGTAGAGTAGAGGGCCGGGCCACGGGAAAAGATGGTAATGCGCATGTTGGTTTGTGGGGGAACTCAACAAAGATGCCGTTATTACGCTGCATTAAGAAATCATGACAAAGACTACCCGCCTACTAATGAGCCAAACCTTAGCGCAGCAGTTTTCCGAATCCACCTACCGCAAACGATTTACCGACCGACTACCGGAATACCTGCCCCGCCAGCGCTGGTTCACGGCCAAAGGCAAAGGACTGGCCTCGGCGGGTATCGAGCGGGTATTATCCGTCACCGACGACACCGCCATCGTGGTCATCCGCCTGGCGTTCGACGACGGCTCGGTGGAGTATTTCCAGATGCCGATCGCTGAACTGAAAGACGGGGCCGTGGAAGAATACGCGGCGCAGTACCCGCAGTACGTCGCCGTACGCCTCCCGCAATCCGCCCTGGTGGACGCCGTACCCTTGCTTCACTTTCGCACGGCGGTGTACGAACTCATCCACCGGGGCGCCACCAAGGCCGACGGCTTGACCTGCGAGGCCGGGCGGCTCCTGATCTCCGCACCTGCGTCCTCGCCAAGCACCGTACCCGCCCTGGATACGAGCAACACCGCCATCGTTTACTCCGATCGCTATTTCTTCAAACTATTCCGCAAGCTGGACGAGGGGCTTAACCCGGATCTGGAACTCGTCCGCCACCTCTCCGAGCGGGCCGGATTTGAGCACTGCCCGCCCTACGGTGGTAGCATCGGCGTCGGCGAAATGGGTGATGAGGACTACCTCAACCTGGGCATGATGAGCGGCAAGGTCGACAACCGCGGCGATGCGTGGGAGTATTTTCAGACCCTCACCGAAGCGCATTACGCGGGCGAGGGCGAGGTAGCGCAACGCACCATGGATCGCGCCGCCCTACTCGGTAAACGGACGGCGCAAATGCACCTGGCTTTACACGGCGGCGCAAATGATACAAAGCATGGCGAGGACGCAGGTGCAGGGTTAAGACCGGAAGCAATGTCCCCTGATTACCGCCAGGAAATAACCGCTGCCGCCCGCAAGCTCCTCTCCCGGCAAATGACCGAGCTGAAGGCCAAAGTACCCACCCTCAACGGAGACCAAGTCGCTCTGGCGGAACGCGTCCTGAAGCTGAAGTCGCGCCTGGACGATAAACTGCGCAAGCTCGCCGACCGCCCCATGGAGCTGGATCTGATCCGCATTCACGGAGACTACCACCTGGGTCAGGTACTGGTAACGGATGACGACTATTACATCATCGACTTCGAAGGGGAGCCGCTGCTCTCCATCCCCGAACGGCGGCGTAAACGCCCGGCGCTCAAGGACGTAGCCGGCATGGTCCGCAGTTTTCACTACGCCGCCCACGGTCAGCTACTGCTCAACCGAAAGTACGGGGCGGCGGCGGGCGGCGAACTCCAGCAATCCGCCGAGCGGTGGTTCGATGAAGTGAGCGGGGCGTTCCTGCGGGCTTACTATTCGGAATGCGGCGGTGCACCCTTTCTGCCTGAGGGTGAGGAAGATCGGGAGCTTCTCCTCGACCTGTTTACGCTGGAAAAAGCGATCTATGAGGTTGCCTACGAGCTGAATAGCCGCCCCGCCTGGTTGAGTATCCCGCTGCGCGGGGTAGTGCACGTGTTGGGTAAGAGTAGTTAAAAGCCCGCCACGTCGTCATCCGGGTTCCGCGCGTCGCCGATGGCGGTTATGGACCCGTCCGCTTCCACTTTCAGGGCTTTGATCACCGCCATGGAGCGTACTTCGCGCAAGTCGTGCCCCAGCGAATCCAGCCTGGCGCGGACTTCCGGGGTGAACGCGTTCGGCTCGTGCAGGATCTGATCCGGTAACCACTGGTGGTGGAAGCGGGGCGCGTCAACCGCCGCTTGTAACGACATGCCGTATTCGGTCACGTTCAGAAAGGTCTGCAAGACGGCCGTGATGATGGTCGAGCCACCTGGCGCGCCGAGTACCATGTGTAGGCGGTCGCCCCGTTCAATGATCGTCGGGGTCATACTACTCAGCATGCGTTTACCCGGCTGGATGGCGTTGGCCTCCTTCCCGACCAGGCCGAACATATTGGGTACGCCGGGCTTGGCGCTGAAGTCGTCCATCTCGTTGTTAAGGAAAAAGCCCGCGCCGTCGACCATGACTTTGCTGCCGTAGTTGCCATTCAGGGTGGTGGTGATGCTCACGGCGTTGCCCAGGCTATCGATGACGCTGATGTGCGTGGTCTCGAAAGTCTCCTTTAGTAGCCGCAGGCCTGATTCTACCCCGCCGCTGGTGCTGGCGGAGTCGGCGGAGAAGTCCTGCATCCGCCCCGCCAGATAAGCATCGTCGAGCAAACTATCGGTCGGGACGGGGAAGTAATCCGCGTCACCCAGGTATTCCGCCCTGTCGGCGTAGGCGCGGCGCATGGCCTCTACGGTCAGGTGGGTGGCCGCGGCGGAGTGGAAGCCCAGGTCGGCGAGATCGTAGGGCTCCAGCATTTTCGCCATTTGCGCGAGCGCTACGCCGCCGCTACTGCTCGGGGGCATGGAGATGAGGCGGTACCCCCGGTAATCCTTGAGGATCGGTTCGCGCCAGCTTACTTCGTAGTCGCGGAGGTCTTCGGCGGTGATGAGCCCCCCGCCCGATTGCATTTCGGCGACGATCAGTTGGCTGGTTTCACCGGTGTAGAAGCCCGCCGGGCCGACTTCCCGGATCCGCTCCAGGGTTGCGGCCAGGTCAGGTTGCCGGACTGTGGCGCCTACGCGCACCGTAGAATCCGAAAAAGGGGTGGTTTCGTTGAGGGCGACGAAGTCCGCGTGGTACTGCTTGAGGCGGCTGACTTCCGCTGCGCTCAGTTGGTAGCCGTCGCGGGCGTACGCGATTGCGGGGCTCACCAGTTCGGCCCAGGGTAAGGAACCGAGCTTTTCGTGCATAGCGGCTATACCGGCCACCGTGCCCGGAACGCCTACTGCCAAGTGCCCCAGGGTGCTGAGCCCGTCGACGACCTTACCCTCCCCGTCGAGGTACATGTTGCGGCTGGCGGCGGCCGGCGCGCGTTCTCGATAGTCGAGGCTCATGGCCTCCCCGTCGGCGGAGCGGTATACGAGAAAGCCCCCACCACCCAGGTTGCCGGCCCGGGGGTACACTACGGCCATGGCGAACTGTACGGCAACGGCGGCGTCGATGGCATTCCCGCCCCGCCGCATCACGGCTTCGCCCACCTCGGTCGCGAGCGGGTGGGGGCCGACGACTGCCGCCGTGGCGAACGTACCACTCCGTTGTACCGAGTAGGATAATGGTATATCCGCCTCAGAACGGCAAGCGGTGAACAGAATGAGTACGCTAAGGACGCCAAACAGGTGCTTCATCCGGGAAAGATACAGGTAGCGGAGCCCACGCGAAGACTGCGCCTTGTTAGCCTTTACTATCACCGCCTGGACTATATATTGCACCCAAACCACTTTGATGCCTAATCAAACTACCGACCACGTGTTGATGGTGCGCCCGAGCTGCTTCGCAATGGGCAGCCCGACCCACTACGACAACGCCTTTCAGTCGATTGCGCCGCCCGAGCGGCAGCACGAGATCGCCGAACTGGCGCGGGCCGAGTTCGATGGTTACGTAACGGCTCTGCGGCGCGTGGGCGTCCGCGTCACGGTGGTGGACGACGACCCCGCCGTACCCACCCCCGACGCTACTTTTCCGAACAATTGGTTCAGCACGCACGAAGACGGCCTGTACGTTACCTACCCCATGTTTTGGCCGCAGCGCCGCCTCGAACGCAGGCGGGAGATCTTCGACTTACTCGACGAACGCCACCTCATCAACCGTACGCTGGCCCTCGAGCACTGGGAGAACGAAGGCCGCTACCTGGAGGGGACGGGGAGCCTGGTGCTGGACCGCCGGGCCCGCACCGCCTACTGTTGCTTCTCGGAACGCGCTACGGAAGCCGCCATCGACGACTGGTGCGCCGCTATGGACTATACCCCGATCGCCTTTCACGCCGTGGATCGACGCGGCACCGCCGTATACCATACCAACGTCATGCTCGCCGTCGGCACGGAGGTAGCCGTGGTCTGTCTCGGCGCGATACCGGACGGGGCCGATAAGCGTAAAGTCAGGGAAAGCCTCACTGCGAGCGGCCGCCGACTGATCGAGATCAGCCTGGATCAGATGGACCGGTTCGGTGGCAATATGCTCGAACTCCGCACGAAGGAAGGGCCGCTTTGGGTCATGTCTTCCTCCGCATTCGGTAGCCTCGACGCGACGCAGCGGGAACAATTGAGCGCACCGATCCTACACGTCCCCCTCCCCGTTATCGAAAAGTACGGTGGTGGTAGCGCCCGCTGTATGCTCTCCGAAATATTCCTTCCAACGCTTCCCTTAACGTCATAAATCTCTTACGATGAATTCCTACGAAAATCTTGTAGTCGAACTGCGCGACGATCGCATCCTCAGCGTCACGATCGACCGACCCAAAGCACTCAACGCCCTGAACCGGCAGACGATGCAGGAGCTGCAGCAACTGTTCGGTAGCGACTATGCGGGCAGCCCCGACGTTTCCGGGGTATTACTTACCGGGTCCGGCGACCGGGCCTTCGTTGCCGGGGCGGACATCAAAGAGTTCCTGGGGGTAGCCGCCGAGGGTAGCGGCCGGAGCATGGCGGAACGCGGCCAGGCGGTATTCGCCCTGATCGAACGTTTTCACGCCCCGGTACTCGCCCTGGTGAACGGCTTCGCCCTGGGAGGGGGGTGTGAGTTGGCGATGGCCTGCCACCTACGGGTAGCCACCGATGCGGCGCGGTTCGGGCAACCGGAAGTTAACCTGGGTATCATACCCGGCTACGGCGGCACCCAACGGCTCAACCAGCTTTTGGGTAAGGGCAAAGCCACCGAACTCACCCTGACCGGGAATATGATCGATGCGGCCGAAGCCCACCGCATAGGTCTGGTCAACTACGCACTGCCGGCGGAGGAAGCAGGTAAGAAAGCGGAAGAATTGCTGTTGACCATCGCAAAAAAAGGACCCATCGCGGTGCGAGAGTCCATTAAGGCGATCAATGCCTATTACGCGCACAGCGACTACGCGGCGGAGGCGGAGGCCTTTGGCACGGCCAGCGGGTCGGAAGATTTTGGTGAGGGCGCGGCCGCTTTCGTAGAAAAGCGGCCGGCCATCTTCAAAGGTCGGTAGGCCTTTCGGCGTGGTTTACTGTACGTCTTCGAGTTCGATGTAGAACATCAGCTCGCTGTTGGCGGGGATGCTGCCGTCCGGCGTGCCGTTAGCACCGTAGGCGAGATCGGATGGGATGAAGAACGAGGCTTTGGTGCCTTCTTTGAGTAGGGCGATGCCTTCGTCCCAACCGGGGATGACCTGCCGGGTGCCGAGTTGGAAGGGGATACCCTGGCCGCGTTCGAAGGACTGATCGAAGATCGACCCGTCTTCGGCCAACATACCGATGTACTGTACCAGCACGCCGTTGCCGGCTTCCGCCATCGGGCCCGTGCCTTCTTCGTGGATGACGTACTTGAGGCCGGTTTCGGTTTCCTGTAGGTCACCGATGTTGCCGGCGGTGTATTCTTTGCGGGTGGCTTCGGCGAATTCGCGGCGCTCTTCACCGCGGGCGATCAGTTCGTCGCGCTTGGCTTCGGCTTCCGCCTGCTTTTCGGCGCGGCGGGCCTCGCCTTCTTCCTCCGATAGTACTTCCTCTACGTTGAGGGTGTAGATCATGACGCTATCCTCTTCGAAGCCGGGGGGGCGGCGTGGCTCGCCTTCGATGTTGACGCGTACCACGGCGCTATCGCCCGCACGGAGGTACCGGAGAACGTCTTCGACCGGGCTGATCTGATCGACTTCCGGGCCGGCTGCCTGCACGACGGGCATGTCGCCGCCGGCATCGCGCGTGCTGAAGACCAGGCTATCGGCCTCGTTGCGTAATTCGGCGTGGAAATAGACGTATTCACCGCTCTGGATGACTTCGCCGGAGCCGTTCTCGTAAAGCGTGTAGCGATTTCCCTTATCGGTGACTTTTTCGCCGCCGCCTTCGCTTTGGCAGGCTGCCAGGCAGAGCACGAGACTCGCCATCAGGCAGGAGTAGATTAAACGCATAATTTTCAATTGTTGAATTTGAGGTAGGCCGCGTCGATGTCGGCGGCATAATCTGGTAACAGCTTTTTAAAGCGGGTGATTGTTGCCCGTAGGGAAGAGAAACTGGCCCCGCCCGCGGCATTCCGGTGACCGCCCCCGCGGAAATGCGCCTTGCAGATCTGCTGCACGTCCATCTCTCCCTTCGAGCGTAAGCTCATCTTCACGATGGTGGGCTGCTCGTGGATGAAGGCCGCGATCATCATATTCGGCATACGGAGTACGTAGTTGACGATGCCTTCGGTATCCCCCCGGCGGATGCTGAAGTGCTCGTAGTCTTCCCGCGTAAGCCAGATGATCCCGGTGCGTTGCTCGGGGAGGAGTTCCATGCGGTTGGCGAGGCAGTGACCGAGTATGCGTAGTTGCTTCTCGGTCATGGTATTCCAGATGGAATCCTGAATCTTGTAGTCGTCCGTACCGGCTTCGAGTAGCTTGGCCACGATGCGGAAGAGGCGGGAGGAAGTGGCGTACCGGAAACCACCGGTGTCGGTGATGATGCCGGTGTAGAGGCAGTCCGCCACCTCACGGCTGACCCACCCTGCGTGGCCGAGGTCATCCAAAAACTGGTACACCATTTCACAGGTGGAACTGAAGGTGGTATCCGAAAACATGTGGTCGGCCACCGGCTCGGGGTAGAGGTGGTGGTCGATCATGATGCGCGGCCGCTTGTCCTTATCCAGCCCGTCCGCCACCTTGTCGATGCGATCGAAGGAGTTGAAGTCGAGAATGAAGAACAGCTCGGCCCGCTGCATGGCTTTCTTGGCTACCTCCGTCTCGTCGTCGTAGATGATGATGTTGCTTACTTCCGGCAGGTAACCCAGAAAGTCCGGGTACTCGGAGGGAAGGACGATCTTGACGGAGTGGCCCTGGCTTTTCAGATAATGTGACAAGCCCAGACTGCTGCCTACCGCATCGCCGTCAGGATTGCGGTGGCTAAGAATTACGATATCCTGGGGCCTGGCTAGGAGGCGTTTTACTTCCGCGGTATCAAAATCCATCAATTAGGCCAAGGTTTTGGGTGGGCAAAGGTAGTAGGAATAATTTTTCTGGTGACCGGATTTCTTTTATGGGTATGTTTAATGCTCGGTGGAGGTCCCGTACGGAGGGAGGGGAAGGAGCGTGGAACCGGAGGAGGCGTAAAGCATCTTTTCAGCACCCATCGACCAACTTTACCGGCGGTAAGCGCGTAGACTTGCCCACAACAAAGCAGTACCCATGGCATCCGCCCTCAAAAATCTCAGCAGCTACGACGAAGCTAACATCCCCGATGCCAGCGGCTTTCGATTCGGTATTGTCGTATCCGAATGGAACAACGACATCACTCACGCGCTGTACGAAGGCTGTCTGGAGACCTTGCTCAAGCACGGTGCTAGCGAAGATAAAATCGAGGTCCTCCAGGTTCCGGGCACGTTCGAGCTTCCGGCGGGTGCCCGCCTGCTGAGCGGCAAAGGCCGGTTGGACGCCATCATTTGCCTCGGTTGCGTGATCAAGGGCGAGACCAAGCACGACGAATACATCAATAATTCGGTGGCTCAGGGCTTAATCAATCTCACCATAGCGACCGGTACCCCCCACATTTTTGGCGTACTTACGCCGAATACACCGGAGCAGGCGCAGGAACGGGCCGGTGGGAAGCACGGGAATAAGGGGGTTGAGGCCGGCGTAACCGGCATCCGCATGGCAGCGCTCTCAAAGAAGCAGGCGGGCGGCAAGAAGGGCATCGGTTTTCGGTAGTCAACTACCGCCTCCGAGACTGTAGCGTAGGTGGGTCATCGGACTGACCCCGAGCCAGTCGTGGCGCACGGCACCGAAGTGAATCCACAGTCGATCCCGTACGTGATAACCGACGCCCAGGCTCACCTCCCGGGTATCCGTGGCAACGCCCGCGCGTAGCTCGACTGCCTTACCCGGGAGGTAGACCATACCGCAGCGTGCACCGGGTAGCCGATTGCCGCCCCAGTGCAACTCGAATAAAAAGCTGAGATTATCCGCCGGGTAGTAGCCCCCACCGAGGCTGACCTCGGTACGCCGCCGCCGGGGGGACTCGTCGGTACCGAAGGTGCGTACGGTAATGCTTGCCCCCGCAGTCAATCGTTGGCTGACTTCGAGTCGGGCACCGATCTGGAGCGTGGTGCGCAAGCTGGTCGTAGTATTAGCCAAGGCCATCCAACCACCTCCCAGCCGACCGCCGACGGATAGTGTTTGGCTGAGTTGCCGGCCATGAGCGATGCTCACCTCGGTAGCGGTGTAATCGCGTGTCGCGGAAAGCGCGCTGGCCCGTAAGCCCCAACCCCCCGAGGCGGTGCCCAACGCCACGTTGACGGAACTGGCGGTCAGGTCAGCCAATCCAAAGCGGAGTTCGGTACTCGCGGTCAGGGTAGCGCCCCCGGCGCCGAGGTTCGAGAGCAAGGAAGGATTAATGTAGAAAATGGAGGCGTCCTTTCCGGCCAGACCGGTGCCGCCGGCCATGCGTTGCAGGGCGGGTTGTTCAAAGCTGGTATCCTGACTGATTAAGGGGATAGCGAGCAGCAGTAGACAAACTACCCGCAGGGGTTGGATAAGGCGCAGGGGCATAGTCCGATTAAAAGCTGGCGGGGCTACCTTTGTGACAGATGCTGCGGACGCACGATCTTAGTTACCGATACCCGGGTGGGGAAGTACTTCGTTTCCCCGACGTAGGGTGCGCCGGCGGCGAAACCCTGTTGCTATTGGGCAAGTCGGGCAGTGGTAAAACGACGCTGCTGCAGTTGCTTGCCGGCCTGCGTACCCCGAGTTCCGGAACGGTATCCATCGGCGGTACGGAGCTGCAGATCATGGGCGAAAGCGCTCGCGACCGCTTTCGGGGGGCCAACATCGGCGTAGTCTTTCAAACGGCCCACTTCGTACGCTCGATCACCGTGCGCGAAAACCTCCGACTCGCGCAGGACTTAGCGGGAATGGACGTCGATACAGCGCGCATCGACGAACTGCTCACGGCCTTAGATATTGGTGAAAAAGCCGATTCGCTACCCAATAGGCTCAGTGTCGGGCAGCAGCAACGGGCCGCGATCGCACGTGCCGTACTGAATAAGCCACGCGTGATCCTCGCCGACGAGCCGACCTCGGCGCTGGACGATGAAAATGCCTACGCCGTATTGGAACTGTTGCGGTCCAGGGCCCAGGAAGTCGGTGCGGCCTTAGTCATCGTTACCCACGATAACCGACTCACCCGCATGGTCGGGCAAAAGATCAGCTTATGAGTACCGCTTATCTGGCCCTGCGTAATCTGCTGCACAAGCCCGCGACGAGCCTGCTAAGCGTCTTACTGTTCGCCCTTTCGATCGGCCTAGTATCGTTGCTACTTAACCTCCGGGAGCAGGCCGACGAGCAGCTGGATAACAATTTGGCGGAGATCAACCTCGTCGTCGGTGCTAAGGGCAGTCCTTTGGAGCTGGTGCTGAACAGTATGTATCACGTAGGCTACCCTACGGGAAACGTGCAACTCGGGCAGATCAAGGCATTCTTCAACCCGAAGCACCCGATTGTGAAGGAGGCCGTGCCGCTTAGCCTCGGGGATAGCTACCGGGGATTTCGTATTGTCGGTACGACGGCCACCCTGCTTGAGTGGTATGGCGCTACCGTAGCAGATGGTAAAGTGTTCGCAGCGGATTTCGAAACCGTTATCGGCGCCGACCTGGCGCGAAAAGAAGGGTTACGGGTCGGTGATGGCTTTCGCTCCAGCCATGGCCTGGTCGACGAAGGAAAAGACCGCATCGAGCACGAAGATGAATTTAGAGTGGTCGGTGTACTGGCCCCCAGCGGCACGGTGCTCGATCAGCTGGCACTTACGACCAATCAAACCTACTGGCACTCGCACGCCGATCACGACAGCGAGCACGCCCGGGGGGAAGAGCACCAGCACGAGCGCGCCGGTCACGATCACGACCACCATCACGAACACGAGGGTGACCACGACCATGAAGACCACCACGATCACGCGCAGAACAGCGCGGCGACCTTGCTGGACGAAGACCCTGAACAAGAGATTACCAGCCTATTGGTCCGTTACAAAAACCCCTCCTCCTTTCAGGCGCTCAGCTTCGCCCGGAACATTAATGAGAATACGGAACTGCTCGCCGCTAACCCGGCCTACGAAATCAGTGAGGTACGCCGCCAGTTCGATACCGGTCAGCGGCTGCTGGGTATTCTCGTGATCGCCATCACGGTGGTATCCGCCCTGAGTGTTTTTATCGCTTTGTATTCTTCGTTGCGGGAGCGCCGCTACGAGTTGGCGCTAATGCGGGTGATGGGCGCCAGGCGCTTGAAGTTATTCGGATTGATTATCTTGGAAGGACTGCTGGTAGCGCTGGTGGGTTATCTTTTGGGGATGCTGCTAAGCCACGGGGTACTCGCCGTTTTAGCCGGTAACATCAGCGAAGAGATCCGGTATACGCTGGATCCGCTGAAATTCTTGCCGGCGGAAGGGTTTCTACTGTTGGGCGCTCTAACGCTGGGGCTGTTGGCCGCCTTTTTCCCCGCCATGCAGGCCGCCCGAACGGACATCGGCGAAACCCTGGTCAATAACTAACCCGACGCGGATTACAACACCGCAAACAACTACCACTATGCTCAACAACATAATCGAATCGGTCCGTGCAAGTCTGGCCGATCTTGCCGGTTCGGTAGGGCAGGGGGCGAGTGAGAAGGGGCTGCAACTGATCGAGGACTGGCTACAGATCTTCCCGGAGTTGGAAGCTTACGGTCTGCAAATCACCAGCTTCTCCATGAGCCTCGCGCTGAGCCCGGCGCTAAACGTGGAGTTGGTCGGCCGGCACGGAGACTGGTCGGATGTAGCCATAGCGGACCGCCTTAAAAAACACAAGGGAGAAACAGCCATGATGATGGTACTGACGACCGTGCGCACCGCCTACCGGCTTCAGCGTCAGACCAAAGCCGAACTACGCGACCCGCTGATCCTCAAAGTGATCGTGAAAGTGCCGCCGGAGGTCCGCGTCGTACTCGGTCAGCCTATTCTGGAGGATTGAGTGGCCCGACCAAGCGCCCCGCCCTTAGAACCCTGCCTTCCCCTTCGGCGTATACTGCTTCATGCCTGACTCCATCAATATCGGCCTCACGCTCTCGGGCGGCGGGGCGCGGGGCGCCGCTCACGTCGGCGTGCTCAGAGCTTTGCTGGAGCATGACGTCGTACCGACGCACCTGGTGGGCGTGAGCGCGGGCGCGATAGTTGCCACCCTCTACGCCGCCGGGCTCGAGCCGGACGCGATGATGACGGCGGTGGCCGAAACCAGCCTGGTGAAGTTGGTGCGCTTCGGCATCCCGACCACGGGGCTGACCAAACTCGATTATTTGCGGGAGCGGGTGCTGGAGGTCGTCCCCAGCAACTCTTTCGCCAGCTTACGGCGGCCCCTGCACATCGGGATCACCAACCTCAACGCCGGGCAGTTGGAACTGAGGAACGACGGTGACCTGGCGGACATTCTCGCGGCCAGTTGTTCCATCCCTTTCGTATTCAAACCGGTACTGGTAAACGGTAGCCACTGCGTGGACGGGGGCGTGATCTGCAACATGCCCGTTACGCCGCTACTGAGTGAGGTCGATTTCATCATCGGTAGTAACCTGATGCCCTACGGGCTGCTGCCGCCGGCGGATACGGGTACGGTCGTCAATATCGTTTGGAGGTGCTTCGATCTGGGTATTATGTCTAATACACTACCCAGTCTGGACCTTTGCGACGTGGTCATCGAGCCGGCCAGGATCAACGCTTTCAACATCTTTAGCATCAACCGGCTTACGGAGTTGCATGACCTGGGCTACGCCCACACGGTGGCCATGATGCCGACCATCAAGCGCAGCCTACGGATGAAAAGGGAGCTGCTGCAACAACTTTAAATTTCATCCGACATTACAGTTCAAACACTCTTAACAGGATGACGAAAGCTATCTCAGCCGTAGATCGTGCGCAGCGGGCTTTGCCGAAGATGGAGACCACCGACGGGGCCTCCGTGCTTGAGCTCAGCAGGCGGCACCCCGTTCTCCTGGTTTTCCTACGCCACTTCGGCTGTACGTTCTGCCGGGAGGCATTGCAGGATCTATCCGACCGCTTGCAGGAAATCAACCGGGGGGGCGCTCAACTGGTGCTCGTCCATATGTCCGACCGGAAAACGGCGGATAAGTACCTGACCAAGTACGGATTGAAGGACGTCCCGACGGTATCGGACCCGGGTTGTTACTTCTATCAGGGCTTCGGGCTTTCGAAGGGCACGGCGCGTCAGTTATTCGGCCTACACTCCTGGATACGCGGGTTCGAGGCGGGCGTTCTGGACGGGCACGGGGTCGGTTTGCAGCAGCTCGGGGACGGTTTTCAGATGCCGGGAGTATTCGTCGTAAGTGAAGGGAAGGTGCGTGGAAAGTTCATCCATAAGTTAGCCGGGGACCGACCGAACTATACCGACCTCCTCAGGCAGTGCTGTGAGGTTTGACGGGCTTATACCTTGCTATTTACTTTCAATAGCCCTGCACCTGCGCTACGCGCAAAAATCATTCCCCACCTACTTTTAACAAACTTCGTTACCAGCCGCGCCGTATAAACGGTGGTAGACCTCGTACCGCCGGCCGTATGCTCAAACTCATCAACACGCTATTTCGCACTTACATCGGTCGGTACCGGCGGGAGTTACAGCGGCACTACGAAGAACCAAAAGCACTGCAGGAAGAACTGCTGCGCGATCTATTGATCAGACAGGCGGATACCCGCTTCGGGAAGGAACACCACTTCGCCGCACTGACGGAACCGCCCGATGCGCGGGCGTTGGTGGCGGCTTTTCAGCGTTCCGTCCCCATACGGACCTACGAGGATCACTTACCCTATTTACAGGCCGTCCTGCACGGGGAGGTGCACGCCCTGAGCGCCGAGGGCCCCGACTGGATCGCTACGACGAGCGGCACGACGGGGGCCACGAAGTACCTGCCCTACTCCAACCGAGCGGTGCAGGAGATCCATCTCAAGGGGAGTTGGATGAGCCTGGCCTGCCTGTACGAGAAGGACGCCGATATTCAGGTGTTCAGCAATAAAAATCTGTTGATCGGTGGTGCATTTAAGGGCAGGCACCCGGTATGTGGTCTTCCGCAGGGCGATATATCGGCCGTTATCATCGGTTCGATCCCTTGGTTAATGCGGTCCTTCTACATCCCTGATCTAGAGCTCGCTACGGCGGTCGATTATCAGGATAAGATCGAGAAGATCGCACAACTGGCGGCTAAGGAGCGGGACATCACCGTGCTGGGTGGCGTGCCGACCTGGAATTTACCGCTCTACCGGCGGATCATGGAAATCGCGGGTGCCGGGTCGATGCTCGAAGTGTGGCCGCACGCCCGGGTCTTCAAGCACGGGGGGGTGAATTTCGGCCCCTACCGCGCGCAGTTCTCGGCGCTGTTCCCACGTGACGACTTCATCTTTCAGGAGATCTACAATGCGACCGAGGGCTTCTTCGGCGTACAGGACAATGACGACCTCCGTACGATGTTGTTGATCCTGAATGCCGGGGTGTTCTACGAGTTCGTAGAGTGGAAGGACTACCAGCGGAAAGACTTCGACCGGGCAATCCCGCTCTGGGAGGTACGAACGGGCAAGACTTACGTAATGATCATCACTACGGCCGCCGGTCTGTACCGCTACCCCATGGGCGATCTGCTGGAATTCACGGAGACGGACCCCTACCGGCTGCGCATTCTCGGTCGTACGCAAGAATTCATCAATGCCTTCGGGGAGGATCTGCTGCGTTCGGAGGCGGAGGCCGCCTTGCTGCAAGCCTGCGAAGCTACGGGGGCGGTGGTCAGGGACTTTACCGTAGCCCCGGTGTACATCAACCTCGACCGGGCGGGTAAGCACCACTGGCTGATCGAGTTCGACGCCGTGCCGAGAGACGAGGAAAGCTTCAACGCCGAATTGGACCGATCCTTACGCAGCCTGAACTACAATTACGAGGCCAAGCGCTCGGTGAACTACGCAATGGCCCGGCAGGAAACGACCGTCGTGCCCACCGGCTTTTTCCGGGAGTGGCTGCGCAGCAAAGGCAAGGAAGGGGGGCAGCACAAAGTGCCCCGCCTGGCCAACCACCGCGAGCTGCTGGACGAACTACTCGCCCGTTTGCCCGACTGCTAAGCGCACACCGCGAAGCCGGGCTGCGTTGTAGCGAGCATGACTCCAACCCCTACGATGACGATCGCTATCGTCGTGTGTCTTGCCGCCATCGGGCTCATCTGGTACCTGCTCTTTCGCAAGACGGAGCCCGGCCCGCTGGGGCCCTTCCCCCGCAAATGGAAGAAAATACTGAAGAAGAACGTCCGCTATTACCGGCACCTGGATAAGGCGGAGCGCAAACGCTTCCATACGCGCATCCAACGCTTTCTGCAGCAAGTGACCGTCACGGGGGTAGAGACGGAGATCAACGTAAAGGACAAACTGCTGGTGGCGGCGAGCGGCATCATACCGACCTTCGGCTTCGAGGCCTGGAACCACTACCCACGATTGAAGGAAGTGTTGGTCTACGGTACGAGTTTTCGGCGGGGTGATTTTGCTACGACGGGGGAGGGGCGCAACATCGGCGGTATGGTAGGCGGCGGTTACCTGAGCGGTAAACTGCTCCTTTCCAAACCGGCCCTGCGGCAGGGCTTCGGAAGCATCGGCCGTAATAATACCGGCATCCACGAATTCGTCCACCTGCTGGATATGGCGGACGGGAATACGGACGGCGTACCGGAATACTTCTTGGAAAACACTTACGTCATCCCCTGGGTCGAGATGATGCGCGGGGAGATGGAGGCCATCGAGCGGGGAAAAAGCGATATAGATGACTACGCAACGACCAATAAAGCGGAGTTTCTCGCCGTGGCCTCGGAATATTTCTTTAACAGCCCGCATAAGTTTGCCGCCAACCACCCCCGCATCTTCGCCCTGATGGAGCACATGTTCGAGCAGGACCTGGATGAGGACGGGGGCATCGGAACGGTAAAGGGCGAGCCGGTACTGAAAGAAATCGAAGCTGGCGAGCGGTAGTTACATTTGTGGGCGTACAGTAAGCCACGCACTACATGATCCCCGAACTACGCCGAGAGTATAATCACCTGTTCACCAACGAAGCCTACCGTGCGATGCTGGACTGGATGGGGGGGCAGTACGGGGAACTACCTGACTTCAGCGTTGCCGAAACGCCCATTTTCGTTCCGAACGACGTGCGCGACCGGCTCTTCGAAGCCTGCGCCGAAATCCTCGAGGTACTCCACCGGCCGGATTTCATCGCCAGGGCCGCTTCGGCCATCCCCCCGGGCGAAAACGTACCCAACCAGGCCGACCGACCGCTTTTCGCGCAGCTTGATTTCGGGCTCTGCCTGGATGAGAAGGGCGACATCATCCCCCAACTGGTCGAAGGGCAGGGGTTCCCCTCGCTGTATTTCTTTCAGTATCTGTTGAATAAGTCCTACCGGCGCTTCTTTAACATCCCCGAAGATTTCGTCGGTCGCTTCAATGGCATCGGCGAAGACGCTTACCTGGAGTTACTGCGAAAAGTGATCGTAGGGGAGCACGCAAAGGAAAACGTAGTCCTACTGGAAGTCGACCCCCGCAAGCAGAAAACCCGAATAGACTTTACCATCTGCTGCGCCGAACTCGGCATCCGGGAGGTGTGCATCAGCGACGTCGAGGTAGCCGGTAACCGGCTTTACTATCAACTCGACGGAAAACGCACCCGCATTCACCGCATTTTTAACCGAGTGATCTTCGACGAGCTAAAGCAGCGTGAAGACCTCAAGCGCACCTTTAACCTGATCGAGCGGGTGGACGTCGAATGGGCCGGCCACCCCAATTGGTTCTTTCTGCTGAGCAAGCACACGCTGCCACTTTTCGAGAGCAAGTACGTCCCCGACACCCAGTTCGTCGATCAGCTCGGCGAGCTGCCCGCGAATTTGAACGATTACGTCCTCAAGCCACTGTACAGCTTTGCCGGCATCGGCGTAGACCTTCACCCGACCCCCGAAAAGATCGCTGCCCTGGAAACTCCGGAGCACTACATCCTGCAGAAGAAGGTCGAGTACGCCCCCCTCATCCAGACCCCCGACGGCAGGGCCCGCGTAGAGATGCGCATGATGTTCGTCTGGCCGGAGGACAGCGACCGGCCGGTGCTGCTCAATAACCTCGTTCGACTTTCGAAAGGAGAAATGATCGGGGTGCGCTACAACGAGGGCAAAACCTGGGTGGGTGGAAGCATCGGGTACTTCGAGCCTACGCGGTAGCTGAATCATAAATCAAGCACCGCCGATCGGCAATCGCATATCTAAGCACGGCAAATCGAGTTTGCTGCGCCGAATAAATGTACCTTTGCGGCCTTAATGAAACCAAGCTCCATGCAGGACATCCGTAACATCGCGATAATCGCGCACGTCGACCACGGCAAAACCACCCTGGTCGATAAAATGCTCCTCGCGGGCCAGCTCTTCGGCGACCACGAAAAGCCCGGTGAGCTGATCATGGACAGCAACGACCAGGAACGCGAACGCGGCATCACCATTCTGGCCAAAAACGTCTCCATCAACTACAAGGGTACGAAGATCAACATCATCGACACCCCCGGTCACGCCGATTTCGGCGGCGAGGTAGAGCGAGTCCTGAATATGGCCGATGGCGTCATTCTGCTCGTCGACGCCTTCGAAGGCCCCATGCCGCAGACCCGCTTCGTGATGGACAAAGCCCTCAAGCTGGGTCTCAACCCGCTGGTGGTCGTCAATAAGGTAGACAAGCCCAACTGTACGCCCGAGGAGGTCCACGAGATGGTCTTCGACCTGATGTTCACGCTGGATGCTACCGAGGAGCAACTCGACTTCCCCACCATTTACGGGTCGGCAAAGAACGGCTGGATGAGTGAGGACTGGAAAGACGAAACCGACAGCATCCAGCCCTTGCTCGATGCCATCCTGGAGCACGTCCCCGCCCCGAAGATCTCCGAGGGTAACACCCAGTTACTGATCACGAGCATCGAGTTCAGCAAATACATCGGCCGTATGGCGATCGGTAAGCTGAGCCGCGGTACCCTGCAGGCCAACCAGGCCCTTACTCTGATCAACCGCGAAGGGGTGGAAACCAAGGTACGGGCCCGCAACCTGTACGTCTACGAGGGCTTCGGCCGCGTCGAAGTCGAGGAAGTGCGCCCCGGTGACATCTGCGCCATCGTAGGCATCGAAGGTTTTGAGATCGGTGATACCGTGGCCGCCGCCGAAGACCCCGAGGCGCTCCCCACCATCGCCATCGACGAGCCGACGCTGTCGATGACCTTTACCATCAACGACTCGCCCTTCTTTGGCAAGGAAGGTAAGTACGTCACCAGCCGCCACATCAACGATCGCCTGACCGCCGAGTTGGAACGCAACCTCGCCCTGCGCGTAGAGGAGACCGACAGCGCCGATAAATTTCGCGTTTTCGGCCGGGGCGTAATGCACCTTTCCGTCCTCATCGAAACGATGCGCCGCGAAGGGTACGAATTACAGATCGGCCAGCCGCAGGTCATCGTGCGCGAGATCGACGGCGTTAAGCACGAGCCGGTCGAGGAGATGACCATCGACCTTCCAGAAAGCGTGTCCGGCACCGCCATCAACATGGTCACCCAGCGTAAAGGCATTATGCTGAGCATGACCCCGAAGGGCGACCGCGTCACGCTGGAATTCGAAATCCCCTCCCGCGGCATCATCGGTCTGCGCTCGAATATGCTGACCGCTACCCAGGGCGAAGCGATCATGACGCACCGCTTCAAGGAGTTTCAGCCGCACAAGGGCGACATCCCCGGCCGCCAGAACGGTTCGTTGATCTCCATGCAAAATGGCAAGGCGATTCCTTTCTCCATCAACAACCTACAGGATAGGGGCCGCTTCTTCATCGATGCCGGCGAAGAGATCTACGAAGGCCAGGTGATCGGCGAGAACAGCCGCGATAACGACCTGACGATCAACGTCACCAAGACCAAGAAGCTGACCAACATGCGCTCCTCCGGCGCTGACGATAAGGCCCGCCTGGTACCGCCCCGCAAATTCACGCTCGAAGAAGCGCTGGAATACATCCAGGAAGACGAGTACGTGGAAGCCACGCCCGAAAGCATCCGCCTGCGTAAGATTTTCCTGCGCGAAGCCGAGCGCAAGCGCGGTCAAAAGATCGCTTACTAGCCGCTAGCGTGCGGATAAGGCGGCTTTCAACTCCCGCCCGAGTAGCCGCTCGCCGCCCCGGTAGGCTACCAGTAGCCCATCAACGCCCCGTGCTTTCAGGTCGGCCTGCGTGCTGCGCGCTTCGACGCCATTCTTGAAGCCCCTTAATTGATATTTATAGAGGGCGCCGTCGCGGAGCATAATAACGGGGTAGGGGAGGCGATCCCAACCGCGCTGTGCCACGTCACAGGGTTTACCCAGGGCGGCGAGTTGTAGCCTGATTTCCAATTGTTCGAGTGCTTCGGCGGTGGCGGGGGCGGCACCGGTTTCTTCTTTCTTGTACCGAATGGCCGTTTCGCTGACGCCTTCCGCCCGCCAGGCTTCGCCGGAGGTTTGAGGCGTTACGGCGGCCGGCTGCGTGCTCGTGAGCGGCCGATCGCCACCCATCTGCGTGTGGTATTCCCCGAAGGCGTCGAGTAAGGCGGCCGCCAGTTCACCCTGCCCTTTGTTGCTGAGCAGGTAGCCTTCCTCCCGCCGGTTGGTCATGAAGCCCAGTTCGACGAGGACCGAAGGCATGGTCGTTAGTTTCAGTACCGCGAAGCCGGATTGCTTGACGCCTCGGCTCCTGCGCCCCTCGTCGCTAAAGGCGTTCTCGACCAGGCCGGCGAATTTGATGCTGCGGTGCTGCGCCTCGTCCTGCGACATTTGCAGGCGGATGTGCCCGACGTCGCTGTACGGGTCGAAGTTATAGGCGGACTTATCACCGTCTTCCAACTGAATGACCGAGTTCTCCCGTTTGGCTACTTCCAGATTGTAGGCGGTGGCGTTGTCTCCCATCACCCAGGTTTCGGTACCGCGCGCTTCGGGGTTGCGGGGGGCGATGTTTGCGTGGATGCTGATGAAGAGATCGGCGCGGTTGCGGTTAGCGAAGGTGGCGCGCCCCGAGAGGGTGACGAAGGTGTCGTCGTCGCGCGTCAGTAGTACGTTCACGTCGGGGTACTGCGATCTGATGCCGGCGGCGAGCTTCAACGATACACGGAGGGCGATGTCTTTTTCGCGGCTGTTCTTGCCGATGCCACCGGGGTCTTTGCCGCCATGCCCGGGGTCGATCACGACGGTGCGTACACCGTTCCGGGGTAGCGGTGTACTTTTGCTCGCCCGCGGCCTTAAGGTGTTGTTAAAGGCTTCCGAGATCGGCAACGCATCCGCCGGCATCGCCGTCAGTCGGGAGTTCGCACCGGTAAATAATAGTAATAATAGTAGTGTCAGCGTACCCTTCATCGTTGTCTAGTAGTAAATCAGGCCGGGGGTGCGGCGTTTGGCATCAGTTCGGACAAATATATCCGCTAATTATCGCCTTTTCGTATTGTGGCGGACGTCTTTTTCTGAATTTCATTAGGTTTTTACCCCTTTTTCTTCTTTTTGCGAGTGCGCAGGTGCGAGGTCAGGTAGTAGAGCAGGCATTTCCCCCCTCCGATAGCCTGGTGGGGGAACGGGATACCCTACTGCCCCCCCCGCAGTTTTTCGGCTCGACGGCCAGCTATAAGATCAGCGAGGACAGCTTGACCGCCCCGGTCACTTACGAGGCCCGCGACAGTATGTTCGTCGACTTCGATACCGAAGAGATCCACCTGTTCGGCGAGGCGGCGGTGGCCTACCAGGACATCAACCTGAAGGCCGGCCACATCATCCTGAACTACGGTACCAACATCGTGAACGCCGAGGGCTACAGGCACCCGGATAGCGTAGGCTTGGTCGGCATCCCGGAATTTAGTGACGGCGGCCAGTCCTTCACCGCCCGCGAGATGCGCTACAACTTCAAATCGCGCAAGGGCATCGTGCACAACACGACGACTACCCAGGAAGATATTTTCGTCCGCGGTGGAAAGTCCAAATTCGTCAGCGGCGCGGTGGCCATCGACGACACGACGAGCGCCGACGTCATCTACAGCGAGGGTGCCATCTTCACTACCTGCTCGGCCGAGCACCCCCACTTCGGCATCCGTACGCAGCGTGCCAAGGTCATCCCGAACAAACTGGCGGTGATCGGTGCCAGCAACCTCGAGATCATGGGGGTGCCGACGCCCTTCTGGCTGCCCTTCGGTTTCTTCCCCCTCAAGAGCGGCCGCAGTACCGGTCTGTTATTTCCCTCCGATTATCAGTACAGCCCGCAATGGGGGTTCGGCCTTCAGGGCGTAGGCTGGTTCTTCCCCATCGGCGAACACGTCAACCTACAGCTTACGGCGGATTATTACATCAAGGGCACGTTCACCGCCAATACGAGTGTGACCTATCGCCGCCGCTACAAATACAGCGGTAACTTCAACGCCAGCTTCCGGAGCCTCCGTCAGGAGAGCCGGGAGCTAGTCGAACGCTTCGATCGGGGCATTTCCGTCAACTGGTCGCACCGGCAGGATCAGCGTGCGCACCCGACGTTCAACTTCGGCGGGTCCATCAATTTCTCGACGAACCTGGTAGACCAGCGCTTCGATAACAGCTACGAAGCGGCCAGCCGGAATACGACCCGCTCGTCCATGAACCTGACGAAGACGTTCCCCAAACTGAAATCAACCCTCACCGCCGGTTTGACGCATAGCCAGAATGCCAGTACCCGCGAGATCAACGTAACCCTGCCAAACGTAAAATTCCAAACCCAGACCATCTATCCACTGCGCGAGCTTCCCGGAAAACAGAGTGCCTGGTACAAAAAGCTGGCCGTACGGTACAGGAACTCGCTTGAAAATCGACTATCCGCCATCGATACCAGCTTCTTCAGCGCCCAAACGCTCGATGATGCGCGCTATGGGTTTCAGCACGATGCAAGCGCCAGCCTGTCCTTCAACGTACTGAAGTATTTTAATGCGAGCCCCAGTATAAACTACGCGGAAACATACTACGGCAAAACGAGCACCTTCGATCTGGACGGTAATATTGAGCAGGATACAATCGTCGACCCCGTGACCGGTGAAGAGGAGATTGTAGTAACCAACCTTGGCGACGTCATCAGTGAATTGAACCCGGGTATCGCCAGCTTTCGAGAGTACTCGGCCAGTATGTCGGTGAGGACCCAGTTATTCGGCAAGGTGAAATTCAGGCGAAAAGGAATCTTTGGCTTGCAGGGCCTGCGGCACGTCATGAAGCCCAGCATCTCGGTCAGCTACCGGCCGAACAATCAGAACGCCCGTGATTTCATCAGTGGCCTGCCTTACTTCATCCGACGGGACGAGATCGACCCACTAAATGGTGGCGATCAGCTACTGTCTCCCTTCGACGGCCAGATATTCGGCGTGCCCCGGGCCTCTGAGGGCAACATCGGCATCGGCTACTCGATCGCCAACCTCTTCGAAGCGAAAGTCTGGAACAAAACCGACAGCGTAAGTCAGAACGTCCCCCTGTTCCAAAACATCAGTGTTAATGGTAGTTATAATCCGGCGGCGCCAAAATTTAAGTGGAGCCCCGTACGCGTGAGCGGTGGCACACGTTTGTTCAAAGGCGTCACGAACGTAAACGTTTCGGCTATTCTCGATCCCTACATCTCGCGTTTCGACGCCGAGACCAACAGCTTCCGGCGCGCAGACGTATTCAATTTCGACGAGGGTCGCTTTCCACTCGCACTGGATCGCTTCTCCACCACCATCTCCACCAACCTGACCGTAGATAAATTCCGGCAGCTCTTCCAGGGCGCCGAGGAGGAAGTCGTCACCGACCTGGCCGAAGAGCGCCGCCAGCGGCGGGAAGAAGACAACACCCTCTTCGAAGAGACGGACATTCTCAGCCTGTTCGAGCGCTTTAGCATCCGCCATAATTACAACTTTGGCTTCGTCCGTGAATTCGACGAGGAGAACCCGACGACTACCGACCGGGGTACGCCTACTTTCCGTACCGTAGCTAACTCCATCGAACTTCGCGGTAGCCTCCAACTTACCAATAACTGGAGCGTCAACATCGGCCAGATTGGCTACAGCTTCACCGATAAACGCATCACTTATCCCTTCCTGAGTTTCGTCCGGGACCTCCACTGCTGGGAGATGCGCTTCAGCTGGGCGCCTCAGCGGAATACCTACAGCTTCTCCATTGCGGTGAAGCCGGGTACGTTGGACTTCATCAATCTGCCGGTCAACCAGAATCGGTACGACGGGGGGCAGTTGTTTGGGAATTAATCGTTCGCCCATCTACGGGAAGCTTATTTCCCTAGCATTTTGCCATTTCCTTTCCCATACAATCTTGTCAACTACGACTGCGCCAAAAATTAGGAAGAGCAAGTTTCGCATTATATAGCCATATTGCTATATTTGCATGACAAAACCACTAATTATGAAACTTACGGAACTCAAGAACTTCCTGACCGATCGGAAGCGGCTATCGATCAAGCTACCCGATGGAGCGCTCGTCCCCGCCCATTTTCACGTGACGGAAGTCGGTACGTCCACAAAAAGCTTCATCGATTGCGGTGGCACCCTGCGCTCGGAAGACCGTATCAATTTGCAGTTGTGGAGTGCTACGGACTACGACCACCGCCTCCATCCTGAGAAGCTGAGGGAGATCATCGAGCTTTCCGAAGCTAAGCTCGGACTACGGGACGTGGAGATCGAGGTAGAATATCAGGGGGACAAAACCATTGAAAAGTTTGGTTTGGCGGTCGTTGACGACGACCTCGTGTTGGAGGGGCTACTCACTACCTGCCTGGCGGCAGATCGGTGCGACGTCGAAGTTCCTCAGCCCGCCAAGCGGATCATCTCGATTGCCAGCTCATCGGCCTGTACGCCGGGGGGTGGCTGTTGCTAACCGCCGAGCGATGGGACTTACCAAATCGGAAAATTACACGCGCGAGCAGAATGAGTTGGCGCGCGTCCACAAGGCGCTCGGCCATCCGGCCAGGGTAGCCATTATTCAGCAGCTCCTGAAGCTGGATACTTGCATATGTGGCGACTTTGCCAGGGAAATCGCCCTGGCGCAGCCAACTATCTCTAAGCACCTCAAAGAGCTAAAGGAGATCGGCATCATCCGGGGCACCATCGAGGGGGTCAGCATGAATTACTGTATCGACCCCCGCCGTTGGCGCGAAGTCCAACAGCTCCTGAATACTTTTTTCGACGCCTATAGGCACGACCTGGATGCTAGCTGCTAATTATTCCTGCGGGGCCGGCTTGCGTCCGGTACTCTATTGAACTTTGATCAACCAGCGCCTTATGCCCGCCCAGCTACTTTCGCCGTTAAATGATTACGTCGAAGAACTACTTGCCGAAGCCGATCGCATCCCGGAGCGGCGTAAACAGCTTTTGCTTCGGTTGAGTGATTACTTGCGTACCGCACCCGTACACGCGAAGGGGGTGAACTTCATCTGCACCCACAACTCCCGCCGTAGTCACTTAGCGCAAGTATGGGCCGCCGTAGCGGTAGCTTACTTTCAGATCGATGGAGTCAACACTTTTTCGGGGGGCACGCAGGCTACCGCTTTCAACCCCAGGGCGGTAGCCGCCCTAGGTAGGTCCGGCTTTCAGGTATCCAGCGCTGAAGGGCAAAATCCGCACTATTTTCTAACTTACGCCGAGCACTCGCCACCGCTGGAATGTTGGTCGAAGACTTACGATGATCCCGCCAACCCGCGCCAGCAATTCGCAGCCGTAATGACGTGCTCGGACGCCGACGAAAACTGCCCCTTCATTCCCGGTGCGGAGCTGCGATTGGCCTTAACTTACGAAGATCCGAAGGTAGCGGACGATACTCACGTCGAGGCCGTTCGCTACGATGAGAGAACGCGTCAGATAGGGCGGGAAATCTTTTTCGCGGTTAAGCATAGTCCACGAACGAGATAAGCATTCGGTAAGCCTGCGGCGACCTCGCCAGGCTCTAGGGAAATTTTGGTTCCAGTAGTAGCGTAAGCCCACCAATAGAATTTATGCGACCTTTTTCACTGGTTACTATACCCGGAATAGCCAGAATATCCCCTACCGCATCCAAAAGTAGATAATGCCGGTCCCGTACCGACGCCGGTACTTTCTTATCTACGAAGATGTCCTGAACCTTTTTGCTCCGACCACCCATCCCTAAAGGCTGTATGCGATCGCCGGGCAGGCGGGTACGCAGGCGCAGGCCCCGCACGGTCGGGGTCGGTAGAGCAATGCGTTGTTGCGTAGGAGTCGCGTCGGCCTTAGCGTCCCATTCGCGAAGCCGGTAGCCCCGGCCCCCGGAAACGAAGTCGAATGGCAGCTTATCGACCGGCAAGGAAGGCAGGCTACTCGTATCCATCCGGGCCCTAACGGTAAGCAGCGTTGCCCGACGCGTGAAGAGATAGTCACCTACGGCTAATTGTAAATCAGAGCGGCTGAGAAGTTGGCGTACCTGTTCGCGCGTCCCCCCGTATGGCGCTAAGACTGTGTAGACGGCCGCGGTCAGATCGACGAAGACAGGGCATTTAGCTAAGCTCAGGGCAACGAGCGTACCGGGGACGGTAGCTTGCATTTCTTCCAAACCTTGCACCTGCGCTTTGTCGCCCAAATCGCGTGTCTGGCGAAGATGTCGGAGGGTGTTACCGAACGAATGATCTTTCAACCCTAACTCTCGCAGGCGTGGGATCAATTGGTGCCTGATACGATTGCGTTGGTAATCATCCGACGCGTTGCTGCGGTCCTCGCGCCAGGCTATTCCTTCCGCCCCGGCGAACCGCTGAATAGTAGCACGGCTGATGAACGAAAGTGGCCGCCGCACCGAACCTGCCTTGGCGGGAATGCCGGTGAGGCCGTTCAACCCCGTACCACGAATAAAGTGGTGCAGAAAGGTTTCCAGACTGTCATCGAGCTGATGAGCGGTGACAACAAAGGTGTAGGAGTACTCATCCAAGATTTTCTGAAAATAAGCATATCGTATATTTCGCGCCCAAAGCTGCGTGTTACTCTCCGAGCTTTGCTCACTGTCTGACGTAACCACGTGTACGAAAGCCGGTATACCCGCCCGCCGTGCCCACGCACGCACGAATGCTTCATCACCATCCGAAGCCTCGCCACGCAGGCGGTAATTAACGTGCGCTACGCCGATGGGGTAGCCCAGATCGAGTAGTACCGTCGCTAAAACGGTGCTGTCCAGGCCACCGCTCATGGCGACTAGCAGCTTGTCTTGCCGCGTGAAAAGTCGCCGCTCGGTAATGAACTGCTCAACCCGATCTAGTAGCTTCACGATCAGTGCATCCGATCCCCCCGTACGTCCATACCTTCGAGTAGTTCCTTCTCGAAGGCTAACCATTCCTGCCAGCGGGTATCCACTACGGTACGGTCAAAGTACTTGCGCGCTAGCTCGATGAAGAGTACGTAGTGACCGGCCTCCGCCACCATGAACTTGTGGTAGAACGCTCTCAGGTCTTGATCGCCGCAGTACAGACTCAGCAACCGAAAGCGTTCGCAGCTTCTCGCTTCAATCAACGCGCAAAGCAATAGTCGATCGAGTAAGGACTTTTCCCGGCCCCCACCGCGGCGCTGAAACTTCATCAATCCGTTGACGTAGCCGTCTTTCCGCTGCCGGCCAAGTCGTAGGCCCCGCCGATCCAATTCGTGCAGTACCATCCGAAAGTGCCCCCACTCTTCGGTGACTACCGGTGCGACGGCCTCGACTAATTCCGGGTAGTCGGGGTATGCTTGTACTAAGGAGATGCAACTGGTCGTCGCTTTCTGCTCGCAGTAGGCGTGGTCCGTGAGTATCTCCTCCAGGTCCATTTCGGCCAGATTGACCCAGCGCGGATCGGTCGGTAGCTGAAGCTGAAGCATTTGGACGGTAGCGGGGGTAGCGGTCATGGCTCGGAATTTGATAAGTAGCACTAAGGTAAAATGAAAACAGCCGACTGGTTAGAGGACCAATCGGCTGTTCGACGTAGACGCGGTGGTTTAGATCCAGCGCACCAGATTCAGGTCCTGCGCGTGCGGCATCATCGTATGCGTGGGCCGTAAGCGGAAGCCGTATTCGTAAACACCGGCCAGGTGGGGGTCGACGGTAAGGCTGTAGCTTACCTCTCCGTCTTTCTCGGTACCCGCCTTGAACACGTCCGAGCGGCTAAGCTCGACTTTATGTTGGTCCTGCCGCTCGTAAAAGCAGCATTCGAGAACGACGTCCTCTTTACTCAGGCCGTTCAGGTTCAGCGTCACCTTGGCAACGAAAGGCTCTCCCACCGGTAAGGCGTGGTTGGCGGTGTCTGGCGACTCGTTCGTAAGCACGTCAATACCTTCCCAGGCCCCTTTGACTTTTGTTTTCCACGAGGCAAACTCCTTCGCTGGTCGGTAAGCGTCCTTGCTGCTCGCCCGTTGACTTTCGCCCAATGGGATGTAGAAACGCTCGTAGTAGTGGTCCATCATTCGCTTCATGGTGAAGTCGGGGGCGACCTCGGCGATGATCTGCTTGACGTAACTCATCCACTCTTTACTGATGCCGGTCTCGTCGCGGTCGAAGTAGATCGGGATGATCTCTTCCTCCATCGTATGGTAGATCAACTCGGCGTCGAGCTCGTTTTGCAGGTGCTGCTCCTCGTAGGTCCGCTCTAGCGGGAGGGCCCAACCGGCGTCGGGGCGGTAGCCTTCGGCCCACCATCCGTCCAGCACGGAGAAGTTAACCGAGCCATTCAGCGCGGCTTTCATGCCGGAGGTACCGGATGCTTCCAGCGGGCGCGTCGGCGTATTCAGCCAGATGTCAACCCCCTGCGTAAGCAGCTTAGCCATCTCCATATTGTAATCCTCCAGGAAGATCACCTTACCGGCGAACTCCGGCTTCTTACTGACGTGGATGATGTGGCGGATCAGGTCCTGCCCGCCCTGGTCGGCCGGGTGGGCCTTACCGGCGAACAAGAAGATGACCGGCTGGCCCGCGCGACCGACGAGTTCCGCTAGGCGAGCCTCGTCCTGAAAGAGCAGCGTAGCGCGTTTGTAGGTGGCGAAACGACGGGCAAAACCAAGCACAAGCGCGTCGTTATCGATCTTACTGAGGATGTCGAAGATCATCCTCGGGCTTTCGCCGCGGCGGCGCATGTCCACCTGTAGCTTTTCGCGTACGTAGTCGAGTAAGCGAACCTTCAACTGATGGCGCACGTCGAACAACCGCTTATCGTCGATCTTATGGATGTTGCGCCAGATCTTTTTGTTGGACTGGTCGGCCACCCAATCCTTGCCGAACTTTTCGCTGTACAGTTCGTGGATGTCGTTGGCGATCCAGGTAGGGTAGTGTACGGAGTTGGTCACGTAGCCGATGTGCACTTCTTCGGCCGTGTAGCCGGGGTACAGCTCCGTGAACATCTCCTGGCTCACCTCCCCGTGAAGTTTGGAAACACCGTTTACCCGCTGACTCAGCGCGATACTCAGTTTCGACATATTGAAGTCCTCGCTCGCGTCGTTCGGGTTCGTTCGGCCGAGCGCTACGAAATCTTCCCAGCTGATGCCCAGCTCGGCGGCGTAGTTGTAGAGGTAGTTACGTAGTAAGTACTCGGGGAAGTGGTCGTGGCCCGCGGGCACTGGGGTATGCGTAGTATAAAGGCTACTGGCCCGTACCGCCTCCTTGGCCTCGTCGAAGTGCATTCCGTTACCGACGTGGTTCTTGAGACGCTCGATGCTGAGGAAGCCGGCGTGGCCTTCGTTGAGGTGGTAGACCTCAGGCTCGAGCCCCATCGCTTCGATCGCGCGAACGCCACCGATCCCGAGTAGGATCTCCTGCTTGAGCCGGTGCTCGTTGTCGCCACCATACAGCATATGCGTGAGGGCGCGATCTTCCTGCTTGTTGTCCTCGTGGTCGGTATCCAACAGGTAGAGATTGATGCGGCCGATGGGGAGCTTCCAAATCTTGGCCTGGACGATTCGGCCGTGGATCGGTACGGTAACCTTCATCCAGTTACCATCCCCGTCGCGGACGGGTTCGACGGGTAGCTGCGTAAACTTCTGGGCGGGGTAGTGGTGGATCTGGTCACCATTCATGCTCAGGCCCTGGTTGAAGTAACCGTAGCGATAAAGGAGCCCCACCCCGAAGAGGTCGACGTTGCTGTCCGAAGCCTCCTTGAGGTAATCGCCGGCCAGAACGCCTAACCCGCCGCTGTAAAGCTTCAGGCTGATGTGCAGGCCATACTCCATGCTGAAGTAAGCCAGGCGCGGGCCGTCCTTGCGTGGTACGGCCAAGTAGTCCTCGAAATCCTTGCGCACGGCCTTGATGGCCTTGAGGAAATCTTTATCCTGCGAAAGCTCCTGCAACCGACTTGGGTCGACTTTGTCCAGTAAGGCTACCGGGTTGTAGTTCAGTTCTACGAAGAGCGTAGGCTCGATCCGCTCGAATAGCTCTTGCGCGCCGGCGTTCCACGACCACCAAATATTGTGGCTGAGGGTTTGTAAGAACGCCAACGGTTGCGGCAGCTGATTTTGAATGAAGATGCGCTTAAGCTTCATCTCCGTGCTCGTCTGAGTAAGCATCATAGTATTAACTTTTAGGAGGGTGACTGTCGGAATGCGTGCCTTCGCTCGCCCTTGAGCGACCGGGCAGCGGGGCCGACGGTAAGACCGGGCCGGGCTACGGAAAGTAAGGACTTTCAAGTGTCACTACGGGGGGGGGAAGCGACTCGCCGACCGTGAAAAGAGGTTTGTGTAAATATTGACAGTGCCAGTTATCAGGCTAGAACCGGCCGAGTGGAAGCGTACGCTGGGCGAGGGCGTGGTGCCCCGCTACCCGGTACCTAATGCAAACTGCTGAAGGTGCGCGCCAGACCCACAAAATTGGCGAATAGAACGCGGAATACCAAATACGTGGGCCAGGCGGCCTTAGCCCTCGTAGCCTTGTTGTTTGGCGAGGTCGAAGAATTCTTCCAGGTTCGGTGTAATGACGATCTCGGTCCTGCGGTTACGGGCGCGGCCTTCCGCGGTATTGTTATCCCCCCGCGGGTCGTGCTCGGCGCGTCCGGCCGCGGAAAGGCGGGCGGGGTCTACTTGGAAGTTATCGACCAGTTTGCGGACTACGGCGGTTGCCCGCTGCGTGCTTAGGTCCCAGTTATCCCGTATGCCCGAGGCGCTCACCGGTACGTTATCGGTGTGCCCCTCAACGATGATGTTGAGGTCGCGGTGGTCATTAAGCACCGTGCCCACCTTGGCCAGTACGCGGTCGGCGGCGGAGTTCACCCGTGCCGAGCCGGAAGAAAAGAGCAGGTTGTCGCTGATGCTCACGTGCACTTTGCCTCCGCGTACTTCTACCTGCACGTCATCGTCGTCAATGTTATCGAGCGAACGCTTCAGGTTCATGACCAAGGACATATTCAGGCTGTCCTTACGAGCAATGGAGCGGTTGAGTTCGGTAATGTAGCTCGTCTGCCCGCTGATGCTCTGCAGGCTTTCCCGAATGCTGGTCGCGCCTTCTTTGCTGATCACGGATAGGTCCTCCATGCGAGCGAGCAGGTCCCCATTCGTTCGCTGCACGGCTTCGAGTTGGGAGGTCAGCATTTCGCGCTGTTGCTCGCTACCTTGTAGTTTCACCTCTAACTCCTTGACCTTCGATTGGTTACAGGCCGAGAGCAGACAGAAAGCGAATAGACTGAGGATAAGGGTGGGTCTCATAGTAAAATTTTGGGTCTACGCAATAACGCAATCCTCACGCGATTTAGCACCACCGAGGCTAGTCAAATAAAATCTCGGTGGCCCCGAAGCCGTACTTCGGGTGGTACTCATTTTTGAAATCCCGAATGAATTGTTTACGGTGCAACTGCCGGTGGATGGCCCGTTTAAGCACCCCGTTCCCCACGCCGTGAACGATCCAGACGCTATCGACGCCCAGCCGAACCGCCTCGTCCAGATATTGCTCGAAGGCCTTTATCTGGTACTGCAAAACCAGGTGTTTAGGTACCTCGTCGGGGTCATCGACCAATTGGGCTAAGTGGAGGTCCAGTTTTTCCGGGAAGGCGGCGCGCTCGGCTACCTCGTTGGTCGGCGGCGGCTTCCGCGTCGCCCTGCCGGTCCTTTTGGCGGCTTCCCGTCGCGTAAGTTCCCGTAGCGATGGGGTAGGGGGCGCCGCGGCCGGGTCGGGCACTCCGGTCTTACGTAGTTCGCCGAAAACGGAGTACAGGTGGGCATCCCGGTACAACTGAGGTACGTCCACGTAGCTGGCGAAAAACTGCGCTGGTTTGATGCGTAGTTTCTCGAAGTGACGCGGCCCCGTCCCGCCGGCTTCCACCACCCGGGCGTCGACCGTCACCTGGAGTTTCTCGTTCAGCCAGCGGAATTCAACCGCGTCGAGCCGCTTCTTCGAGGTGGGGTCGAGTAGGCCGGATTTCGTCCACCGGCGCGTCTGCCCGGTATAGACGTTCAACTCGTAGATGATCTTCGCCCCCGTGCTATTCAGCAGATACACTTCGAAAGCTACCGGCTCCGCTTCGTTATTGAGTTGCGGATCGAAAGCCAACTGCACGCCGTGCCCTTCGTGTAGATTAGCCTTACTGACGACCGCGTCCGCTGTGGGAGCGGGCGGCGGCTCCTGCTCGGCCCGGGATTTAGCGGAGGTTTCCGCTTCCAGTGCTTCCGCCGGGATGGGGAGATGACCCAGGCCTCCGTCCAGTTTGACCTGGACGAGATCGCCGGGTAGCAGCCGGGTCACGGTACCACCGTTCTCCGTCCGCTTCATCCTTACGCGATCGCCGATGTTGAATGCCATAGTACGGATCGTTATAGTTAAACGCTAATTGACGGCCAAAGTACGGGAGGCCGATGACACGAACATGGTCACGACAAACGTAAGGGAAATTCTGCCCCCCCGGCGTACCTTGGCCCCGAATGTCCCAGATATCTTGGTACGCCAACCTCCGCTGGAAAATCGCCCAGTACGTCGAAGGTAAATGGTGGCGGAACTACCTTAAAGCAAAACCCCCCGCGCAGTACCTGGCGGAAAAGTCTGCCTACTGGCAGCGCACCCTCCTGGAGTTGGGTTGGCAGCCGGTGCCGGATCGCAACGTGCTGGACGCGGGCTGCGGCCCGGCGGGCATCTTCATCCACCTCCACCACACCGAGCGGTTCACCGCCCTCGACCCACTGCTGGATAACTACGAACGCAACCTACCCATATTCTCCCGCCGTAGCTACCCGGCGGTAACCTTTCGGCAGCAACGACTCGAAGACGCACCGTTCACCGAAAAGCCGTTCGACGCCATCTACTGCCTCAACGCCATCAACCACGTAGCGGATTGGTGGCTGGCTTTCGATCGCCTCACGGCCTATGCGCGCCCCGGCACCCGTATGATCCTGAGTAGTGACGTACACCGCCACGACTGGCTTCTACCATTTTTTCGGGCATTGCCGGGGGATATTCTGCACCCCCAACAACACGACGCCGCGGCGTATCGTCATGCCCTGGTCAAGAACGGCTGGGCCATCGATAACGAAATTACGCTGCGGCGCGAAACCATCTTCGACTATGTCGCCTGGATAGTTACCTACGAAGGCTAAGACACTTAAGGCGTTAACCCTGCGTAAACATAAACTACCTTTGCCGGCCGTTTGAATTAACCCTGACTTAACCTGGCGCCTATGTTCGATATCGAGTGGCTCAATTACAATCCGGATACCCCGAGCTTCTACGTAGTGTTGCTGACTACGCTGTTCGCCTTCTTCCTGAGCGCGATCATCGCCATCACCTATCAATTCACGACGCAGAGTATCTACCGGCGCGCGCACTTCCTACAGGCCCTCGTACTGATTGGCGTCGTCGCCGCAACCGTAATGCAGGCCATAGGGGACAGTCTGGCGCGCGGCCTGGGCATCATCGGGGCACTGAGCATCATTCGCTTCCGCACCGTGCTGGACGACCCGAGGAACATCACCTTCATGTTCGCTTCCCTGGGTGCCGGTATCGCCGCCGGGGTCCTCGGCTTCGGCGTAGCGCTCACCGGTACGATCGTTTTCTGCCTCGGGGCCGTCATTTTGCGCGCTTCGAGCTGGTCCAACGCCAATGAACTCATCGGGGAGGTACGCCTCCAGGTGCCTAAGCGGGACGACCTCCAAGCCCTGATCGAAAAAGCATTGTACGCGCACTGCCGCGACATCGAACTGGAACAGATCCGCTTCCTCAACCCCAAACGGATCAAGACTTACAACGAAGAGGGCGTCCCGACCTACGAGGAGTACTCGCGGGATGACTTACAGGAATTCACCTACCTGATCAAGCTAAAATCGAAAGGCTCCATCGAGCAGCTGGGGCAGACCCTGGAGGCCATACCCGGCCAGGAAGCAGTCAAGTTGAACTTCAAGCAGCGGCCCACCAAACTCTAAACCACTATGCGCATCAACCTCTTTTATCCGGCGGTCGTCGTGTTGGGGATCGCCCTGGTCGTGCTTTTTCGCCCCCCGAATGCCAGCGACGTCAGCTTCTTCGGCTTCGCCGAGAGCAACGAAACGGCGGTCAACTACAACTACCCGGTTGTCGTCAACGAGATCCTCGTCCGCCCGGGTGAGGTAGTCCGGGCGGGGCAACCGCTACTCGCCGTCAGCCGCATGCAGGCCAAGGAGCGCCTCACCGATCAGCCCTACCGCATCCAGGAATTACGGGCGGAAGAACGGATCTGGCGGCAGCGAAAAAACGATGATCTGGCGGCCATCGAAGAACGTACCGCCAACCAGATAGCCGAACTCGATACCCGTATTGCGGATACGGAGCGCGAGATCGCTTTCGCGAAATCACTGCTTAAAGACCTCGAATCCGTCACCGTAAAACCAGAACGCTACCGGCCCTTGGAAGACAAATTAGCGAGACTTATACAAGAGCGGGCGAGGACGCAGGTGCAAGGAAAGGAAAAAAAGAGCAGAGTCGAACGTGAGCTGGCTATCGGCGGCAGCCCCTACCAGGCACAGATCGATCGGCTGGGGGCGGAGGCCGTCTTCGATTCCACCAGGCGCGTTCAACCCTTCACCGTCGTAGCACCGGCCGATGGCCTGATCGGCAACATCCAGGTAAAGGAAGACGAACACGTGCCCAGTTACGAAACCCTCCTCAGCTTCTATGAGCCCCACTCTCAGCTCGTGAGCGGCTACATTCACGAAGACCAAACTACGCGAGTTGCCCTCGGGGACGCCTTCGAGGCCTATTCCCTCAAAGACCCCACCGTTGCGTATCCGGCCGAAGTGACCGGCCTGGGGTCGCGCATCGTATCCATCCCGAGGCGGCTGCGGAAATTAGCGGATTTCGAGACGTTCGGCCGCGAAGTCATTCTGCAGATCCCCGCCGATAACGTATTCCTTCAGAAGGAGAAGGTCGGCCTGAGGAAGTTAGCCAACGCGGGAACCGTTACGAAGTGAGCAGAACATCCATTTCAATACTACTAGCCGCCTACTGCCTGACGTTTGTGAGTTACACCTACGGGCAGGGCCTCGCCGCCGAAGAGTTCTTCAATCAACCGCTCCTCGCGGCCGCCGGAACGCTCGGGGGTAACCCTGCCGGTACCGCACCCCGGATGCCGTGGATCGAACGCTACGAAATACGCACCGAAACCCGTGATTTCGAACCTACCCGCCAGGAGTTCACCCTGCGCACCCGCCTCAGCACCCCAGGTCTCCGTAGGGCCCAGACCCAGTACTACCAGCGGCTCAACGAGTTACCCGATACGGAGTCGTTCCGCGTAACCTGCCGGGAAACCGAAGATCGATACGCCGGCTGGCTCGAGCTCTACCGCATCGACGAACTGAACGGACTACTCAACGACCTCGAGGTAGTACTGACCGACAAACAAACCGTCCTGCTCCGCCTGGCCCAGACGCTCGATTTCGAATGGCGCGAACTGATCGACGCCCGCACCGAACTCACCGACCTGACCATTCGCCGCAGCGAACTACGCCGCAAGCGGGAGTTGCTCCTGGAACGCTTCGGCTTCTCCGGCAGAACGCCGTCGTTCGACGACTTCCGGGAGCCCGACGAACTGACCTCCGGACGCGAGAGTATTGCCACGGCAGACGAACGGGAGATCGAGGCCGAACTGGCTCTGGTTGCCGGCGAACTGGCCATCGAAGAGGCCGAAAGGAAACGGTACTTCCGCTACGCCCAGGCACGCTACCAAGGTGACGACCGCGATCCGTTTCGCGAGGAGTTCGCCCTCAGCGTAGGCTTCCAACTACCCAACAGCGGCGGGCAAAAGATCAAACAACGCGAACTCGAACTGGATAGGCTGGAACTGGAACGAGAACGCGAACTGAACCGACTCGTTAGCGACCGCCTCCAAACCGGTTGGAACGACTACCTCCGTCAGGAACTGCAACTGATCCAGGAGCAAAACGACGCCTACGCCACGGAGGCCGAAGAACTGGCCACCATCTCCGCCAACCTCAGCGCCGCCCTTAGCGTCAATCCCCTCCTACTGCTTCGCATCCGGGAACGTAATCTCCGCAATCGGCAGCGCCTACTCGATCGCAGGGCCGATCTGTACGACGACTATCTCGATTATCTGGAAGATGCCGCCCTGCTCTGCGAACGACCCGACGGTAGCTGGTTACGGTAGTTCGCCCGCTAGTTCCTGAAGCCGGGGCTTACCGCCGATAGTGGCCCCTGAAAACGAAGTTGGCGGGCCCTTCCAGCCAAAGGTCTTCGTAACCGTCCGGCCCACGCTTGCCCCTTACCGCTAACCGGCCCCCCTTTGCGCGGACGATGTAGTGCCACTCAGCTCCCGGCAGTACCCCGTCCTCCTCGGCGGCGTAGATGGCGGCCGCGGTTACGCCGGTGCCGCAGGCGAGCGTCTCGTCTTCCACGCCGCGTTCGTAGGTGCTAATGATGATGCTTTTATCGGCCTCGCGGGCGATGAAGTTGACGTTGATGCCCTGCTTTTGGTAGGGTGGTGACGAGCGAATGGCTCTGCCAACCTCGATTACATCCACCGTCTTCGGATCCTCGCTTGTCGTGACGTAGTGCGGAGAACCGGTGTCGAGGACGAGTTGCCCCGCCGGAAGCCGCTTCCAGGTCGTCACGGGCGACATGCCCAAGCTGACCCGCCCCCCCTCGAGTAAATGAGCTTCGTGGGGTCCGTCGACGGCAAGAAAATTACAGCTGCCCTCGATCAGCCCTAGATCGGCCGCGAAGCGTACGATGCACCTTCCGCCATTACCGCACATGCTGCTGGTGGCCCCGTCGGAGTTGTAGTAGATCATCTCGAAATCGTACGCGGGGTGGCTGCGGAGAAACATCAGACCGTCGGCACCGACCCCGAAGTGACGATCGCAGACTCTTGCGATGCTCGCCCGGTTGAACGTTTCGTGGAGGGTATTCCGCCGATCGTCGAGCAGGACGAAATCGTTTCCGGCCCCTTCGTACTTGAAGAATTGTTGGTCCATTCCTACTGACTGATCGTGGTGGTATCCGCCCGGCGGGGCGCGGGGGCGTATTTCGCCTTTTCTTCCTCACTCTCAAGCGGGTCGTCGAAGCCGACGGGAACGTCGAGCGCCCAGTGGCGGTAGGCGATCACCGCGATGAAGAAAAGCATGACCGCCGCCCCGATGGCGCTGATCTTCCAGCCGAAGATGTTGCCGATATAGTCACCATCGTACGGGTCGCGCTTGTCCTCCGATGACGCTTGATCCTTTAAGGGCATAGTTGATCTTTATGTAACAAAGGTATATCCGTAGACTTCGTTGATTACAATGCGGGCAACAACGATTTCTACGGCGTCGTTGTCTGGCCGCATGAACCAATCACCCTGCAATAGAAGATTCAAGTCCGCGCTGATCGGGGGGGTAGTCGGTTCACTACTTGCCGGCGGTGCGTTGCTGGTAGTATTCTATATTCACTTTAGGCCAGCGTTCCAAGCTGGTACGGCGCAAGCAGTGCGTCAGTCTGCGCCTTCGCAAACGGGCAATGCTTGGCAGTTCACCAATCTGGAGGCGGCGGCCTCGGCGGTCATCCCGGCGGTTGTGTCCGTGAAGGGCATCGGTGCTCCGCAAGTCGGTAACAGTAACGGTTCGGGGGTACTCATCGACCCCCGGGGTTACATCGCTACCAACCAGCACGTCGTGGCGGGGAGTGAGCGCATTTTAATTACCATACATGACCGTCAGGAGTTGTGGGCCGAAGTTATTGCTGCGGATACGGCTACCGACCTCGCCCTGCTACGCGTCGCAACGCAAACCGAGCTACCCGCCATTGAATTCGGAGACAGCGATTCTCTCCGCGTCGGGCAGTGGCTATTAGCCGTCGGTAACCCGTTCGGCCTGCGTTCTACCGTAACTGCCGGTATCCTTTCCGCCCGGGGGCGTAGGATCGATGCCTACGGGCACGGGGACCGAATCGAGAGCTTTCTACAGACGGACGCGGCGGTGAACCCCGGCAGCAGCGGCGGCGCGCTCGTCGATGCCGCCGGAAAATTGGTAGGCATCAATACCGCCATCCTCAGCGAGAGCGGGCGGCACGAAGGTTTTAATTTCGCCATCCCGGCAAAACTCGCCGAAAGGGTGCTGAACGATCTCCGGGACTTCGGTGAAGTACGGCGGGCGAAGCTGGGTGCCTACCTACAGACGGTGAACGCGGCCCAGGCCCGCCGCGCCGGACTGGACTACGCCCGGGGCGCACTGATCAGTGAACTGGTAAGCGGCGGGGCCGCCCGGCGGGCGGGGCTGCGGCGGCGGGATATCCTCCTACGCATCGACGGCCTCCCCGTAGCGAGTGCGCAGCAACTACAGGAAGTCCTGAGTCAGTACCGACCGGGGGATCAGGTCGACCTCACCGTCCTACGGTCGAAGACGGAGCACAGAATTACGGTCAGGCTAGGCGGTAAACGGCCCGGTAAGCTACTCAGGCGCGTAGCCGATCGCCAACCGCCAGCGGTCAGCGCAGCGACTCCCGCATCGGTGAGGTGAGAATAGGAGCATTGTCCGTTGAACAATGGCTAACGTCCGAAGCTTAACGGAATAAGCCATAATCACGATCCAATGCCCGAACTACCCGAGGTACACAATTTCAAACTTTACTTCGACGCCGCGGCTACGGGGCAGACAATCGATCGAGTGATCGTCCACGACGATAAGATCATCCGAAACATGCCGGGGCAGGCTTTTGCGGACGCTTGCCGGGGCCGTACCATCCGGGGTTCCCTCCGCCGGGGTAAATACCTATTCGCCGACCTGGATAATGGCGAGGCCATCCTGCTTCATTTCGGAATGACGGGGGATTTGAACCTTTACCAGGATGAGGTAGACAAGGGGCGCTTCGAACGATTTGCCTTTCACTTCGCCGACGGTAATATTCTGGGCTTCGAGGACCCGCGGAAGTTCGCGCGTATCCTCTACCTCAGCGATCGAGATGCTTACATAGAGGCAATCGGTCTCGGCCCGGACGCCCTGGATCTGGAGGCCGACTACTTTATGGGTCGACTGGCCGGCAGAAAGGCAACTCTCAAAGGCATCCTGCTGAACCAAAATATAGTGGCCGGCCTGGGCAACCTGTACGTAGACGAAATATGCTACCGCTGTAACATCCACCCCGCTACCCGCGTGAACGCCCTAAGCGAGGAAGAGCTCCAATCGGTGTACCGTCAGATCATCGAAATCATGACCTACGCTACCGAAAATGCCCCGTATTACCACGACTACCCGGAGAACTGGTTCTGGCATACGTGGCGCACCGAAGGTCAGGCCGATCCGAAACCGGCGGGGAGGTAAAGATTATGAAGGTGGCCGGCAGAACGACCTACTACGTGGAGGGGCGGCAAGTACTACCAACGTCGCCCTGATACCTCCAGGTAAGGATGGTTCACGGGGCCGAAGCCGGCGAAAAAGTTAGCGACACCGGGAATGTCCGACCCTTCGAAATCCAAGATATGCCCCGCCCGCCCCGCGTACCGCCGGATGATCCGGTCGAGCAGGCGGGCTTCCCCCCGCGCCGCTCTTCCCGCCGCCGTCGAGCTTGCGAAAGCGTACACCATGCGCCCCCGGCGGTAGGGTAGGAAGCCCGCCGCCAGGGTACGCCGCTCTTCATCGACCAATTTGAGGAATAAGGCCGCGTCACGCTCCGCGCAAGCTTCCATGAGGCGGGAGGCTGAAGCGTAGTGCTTAGCTTGCAAACCGGAACGCAGCCCGGAGCCCGCGCGGTAAATGTCGATGATCTCTTCGTGGCTGGCCGGCAGTAGACGATCCCCCGGGTAACGCCCTACCTGCTTGCGGAGGCTCTTACGGTAAGCGGCGCTTATCTCAGGGTAAGATCGGGAAAGATCTAATAGAAAATTCGTTCGTCGGCTGTGGTTCGCCATTAACGGGGTGGGGGGGATGTCCGATGGCGGAGTACCCTCCCGGAGAGATAATTGCGTTCGATAGACGGTGAACGGAATTGCCTTCAGTAACGTGTGTAGATCTCCGGCCCGTAAGTCACCCCAAGGACCGAGCTGTTGGGTGAAGTCGGGCCGCACCGCATTGCGCACACCGAGTAAGCTGCGGGTGTAGGGTAGGGGAAGCACCACGCGGTAATCGTCCAGCACCATACCGTACCAGCGACTATCGGTAGCCGCGTCCAGCCACCAGCTTAGGCCGTAGGGTAGCGCGCAGGCATCCGAAGCTACCGCAGCATCCCACCTCCCCGCGTCAATGGCACGCCGGGGCAGTAGTCTAACGGTAGTCGCGGAGGCAGTCATAGACCGCGCGTTAACTGTAAGTATTCCAGGCGGTCGGGGCCGAACAGGCGGAAGAACCAGGCCACGCCGGGAAGTTCCGAACCTTCGAAGTCCAGTAGGTCGCAATCACCCAGGTTGGATTCGATGAGCTTGTCCAGCAAACGGAGGGCGCCGTCTTGCGCGTAGCCTAACTCGGTTGCGCCGGGTAGGAGGTTAATCAGGCGGCGGCGGTGCCGGGGGAAGGCCCCCGCGGCCAGGAGTTGACCGGTTGCGTTCTCGACGCCCAGGTACTGCACCGCCCCTTCATCCGTCAGGGCGGCGGAGAGCCGACGGACGGCGGCAATCTGGGCCTTTCCCAAGCCGGCTTTTACTCCACTACTTTTTAGATAAAGGGTTACGGCGTCGGCGGGGTCGACGGGCCGCAGCCTGGTGGGGCCCGCGCGTCGGAGCCGGCGGCGAAGGGTCCTGGAGTAGCCTCTTCGTTGCTCCTCGTAATCCGCTACCAGGCGGAGGACGTAATTTGTACGTCGCCTTATTCTATACTGGCCGGATAGTCCCCCCGTGAGTGCACCGTCACGCAGGCGAAGTTTTAGGCGTACGGTACCGGCGGGAATTTCGGAAAGGAGGGTCGGCACGTCGTGGGGCTGCAGGTCGCCCCAGGGGCCGGCGATTTGTGTGAAGGGTGGCGGTGCGATTTGGCAGAGCGGGCCCACGCGCCGCAGGGTATGAATAGGGAGGACTACGCGGTAGTCATCGAGGATGATGCCTTGCCAGTGGCGGTCCGTGACCGCATCAAGCCACCAGGACGTTCCGTAGGGTTGGGTGTTGGCGTCGCGGGCGCAGGCGGCGTCCCAGCGTAGCGTGTCGATTTTCTCGCGGGGCAGTAAGGTGGCTTGCGGCAAAACGCGCAACTTAGTCCGTCTTAGTTTCAGCGAGTACCTTCTGCACGTAGGTGCGGTAAGCCTGCTGGCGGAATTCCCGCCATTTTTCGTAGTTTTTGGGGAATTTGGTCAGTTCTGACTTAAAGGTTACGAAGGGGCGCGGGCGTTTGAGGGCGTAGGTGAGGGACGTCCAGAGTTCCTGGCTGCGGACGCGGTCGGTGAAGGAGCGCATGATATCGAGTGCCGCGTTGGCTTCGAGCCGTTCGATGTGGACGTAGGCGTCGCGGTCCTGATTGATCTCCTGCATGATGACTTCGTAGACTTCGGGGTCGGCGCGCACGTTGCGTTCGGGGTCGTCTACGACCAGTAAACGGCCGTGCTCGCGGTGTACGAAGACCTCCATACCGCGGCGTATGGCGGTAGCGGCTTCGTTCAGGTCGGCGTCATTCAAGGTCATTGGGTTCAGTTTTGGTTGTGTCCGGGTAGTGGACGGCAAAGATGGGGAAAAGTTGGACGACGGGCAGGGAAAGCGGGTAAAATCCGATTCGGCTTAATTTAGGCCTGCCTGCCGAATGTTGCGGCTTAGTTTGTATACTTACCCTTGCTCTAGCGCAGCCCGCCGCGGAGCGAAATAGAAACTTTTAAAGCTCGTACGACCGGATCATGGGATCATTTGCATTATCGACGACCGATTTGGTCGTTATGGCGATATACGCCGTATTCATCATCGGCTACGGGCTGTACAGCGCCAGGGCGAAAAGCTCCGAAGAATACTTTCTGGCCGGGCGGGACATGACCTGGCCGATCGTCGGTATATCTCTGTTCGCGGCAAACATCAGCAGTTCGACCCTGGTGGGCCTGGCGGGGGATGCTTATAAAACGAATACCCAGGTATTTAACTACGAATGGTTGGCCTCCGTCGTTTTAGTGTTTTTCGCCATCTTTTTCCTGCCGTTCTATTTGCGCTCGAAGGTGTACACGATGCCGGAGTTTCTGGAGCGACGCTACGACGTGCGGTCGCGCTACTACTTCAGTTTCATTACGATCGTCGGTAACGTATTGATCGATACCGCCTCGGGCCTGTACGTCGGTACCGTGGTGCTTAAGCTGTTGTTCCCGGACTTGTCGACCTTTCAGATCGTCAGTATTCTGGCCGTTGCCGCCGCCGCGTATACCGTTCCGGGCGGGCTCAACTCGGTAATCCAGACCGAGGTCATTCAGGCCATCCTCCTCATTATCGGTAGCTGCTTCATCACCTACTACGCTTTTGACGGTGTAGGCGGTTGGGATGGCCTGATAGCCGGCCTGAACGAACTAGGCGCAGCGGGGCAATTACCCAACATCAATGAAGTCGATGCGGTGGCTACCGGCTACCCGACGGGCACCAACCTGGCCACTATCCCGATCGAGAACCGGGTGTACCGGGAAGATTACTTTCAGCCCGGCAATGCAGATGAGGTGCTCAGCCTGGTACGGCCGCACGACGACCGTTTTATGCCCTGGACCGGGCTGCTTTTCGGAGCCCCCATCCTGGGCTTCTACTTTTGGGCGAACAATCAGTTTATGGTCCAGCGCGTCCTGGGCGCCAAGGACATCAACCACGGCCGCTGGGGGGCGCTCTTCGCCGGTCTGCTCAAGCTTCCCGTCTTGTTCATCATGGTGCTACCGGGCACGATCGCTATCCTGCTTTTTAAGGATTTCGACGTCGCGTCGCTGAACTACCAGTTGCCGGACCGGTCCGTATGCGAGAACCTCATCGACTGCCCGAACGCCACCTACCCGTTGTTACTGTTCGAACTGTTACCGACGGGCGTCCTCGGCCTGGTGTTGGCCGGCCTGCTTGCCGCCATGATGTCGTCGGTTTCGGCCACCTTCAACTCGGCTTCCACGCTGATCACGATGGATTTCATCCAGAAGTTCTACCCCAATATGGGGAGTAAGCAATTGGTGCGGGCCGGCCAGATCAGCACGTTGTTGTTGGTGGTACTGGCCTGCCTGTGGGCCCCGCAGATCGAAAAGGCCGCAAGCCTCTGGGAGTACTTGCAGGTCGTACTTAGTTTCATCGCCCCGCCGGTGGCCAGCACCTTTATCATCGGATTGTTCTGGAAGCGGGCTAACGGAACGGGCTCTATCGTAAGCCTACTGTTCGGTTTTGCGTACGCGGTTGCTTACCTAGTTGCGCTGAGGGGGTTCGGGGTGGAGAATCTATTCACCACGATGCACTTCCTGCACCGTACCGCGCTGCTGTTTGCACTCTGCGCGATCATTCACGTCGTGGTGAGTTCGGCCACCGCGCCACCCCCGGCGGAGAAAGTCGAAGCTTATACCTGGAACCGCGGACTGATCGAAGCTGAAACACAGGAGTTAGCCGGCCTGCCTTGGTACCAGAATTACCGCATTCAGGCGGCTCTGTTACTCATCGTAACCGCCATCCTGGTGGGGTACTTCTGGTGATAAAACGATGAACCGACCGCAGCCGCAGCTGTATTACCAGCATTCTTTTTAACTACCCGTGCTTGCACCTGCGCACTCGCAATAAAAAATAAATGACAGAGATCGACCTAAGTAATTATTCTACCCGCCCGCCCGCGGGCCTGGATAAAGGAGCCGCTAAGAAAACAGCGCGCGAACGAGCGGACCGCATCGCTGACTTACACCAACAATTGGTTGCGGAAGGGAAACATAGCGTACTGATCATCCTGCAGGGCATGGACGCCTCGGGTAAGGATGGCGCGCTGCGTAACGTATTCGGCGAATGCAACCCATTCGGCCTCCGTGCCGTAGGCTGGAAAAAGCCCACCGACGAAGAAATGAGCCACGATTTTCTGTGGCGTATACACCGGCAGGCGCCCGCGAAGGGGGAAATGGTAATCTTTAACCGTAGCCACTACGAAGACGTGCTCATACAGCGCGTGCACGGGTGGATCGACGAAGAGACCGTGGACAAGCGAATCGCGAGCATCAACGCTTTTGAGAAATTGTTAGCCTATGATAACAATACGCTCATAATCAAATTTTACCTTCACCTAAGTAAGGAACAGCAAGAAGAAGAATTGCGAGAACGCCTCGACGAGCGGGAAAAAAATTATAAACACAACGACGGGGACTGGGAAGAACGCGAACGCTGGGATGATTACCGCTCGGCCTATAACGACGTGTTGAACCGAAGCGAACTCCCCTGGCACATCATCCCGGTCGACTCGCGCTGGTACCGGGATTATTTAATGACCGAAATCCTTGTCGACGCACTGGAGGGACTGAATATGCAGTGGCCGGAGCTCGATACGGATCGGGAGTGGGCATAAAAAAACCCGACCGGTGCGTACACCAGTCGGGTCGGTTGCGTTTAGCCGCGGACTTACTTAGTAGTCCACTTGCCGGTATAGAATTTGGAGGAATAGAAAGTATCGTCCAGTGAATCTGCTTGGCGATACTTTTCGTCGCTGAAGGTAGCCAGTACCTTTTCGTCCCGGTAGTCATGAAAACCGCCTAGGTATTGGTTCGTGGTCATCTCGTAGTTGGTCGTATATCCGTTCACGCGGTTGTAACGGGGGTAGTCAACCATCTGGTCAAGTCCGATTCCGAGAATCGATACGGTGCGGTCGTCGTTGATCTCAACCAGCCCGATGGGGATCAGGACGTGGCGATCTTCTTCGGTATAGTGACCGGCCGTGTGACCGTTGATGACGTCATCAGTCAGTTCGACCTCTGCGTATCGGACCAACCGCGTAGGCACGTCAGCCAGCAGGCCTTCGACCTCGCCGATCGTTTCGCCCGAAGCGAGCCGAACGTTGTAGCCGCGGATGTCAGTGTCGTTGTGGTGTACCTGATATTCAGCGAGGTTGTCGACGAACTTAAGGTTCTTATTGCGCGTGCCGCTACCGTTGTATACGACACCGGTTCCGTTGTGATTTACGTCGGACCCACCTGTTTTACTATTTATAATCGTACTCATTTTATCTTGTGTTTTCTATTATTAATACTAATGCTTTGGCGGTGTCCTCAGCTATTTCATTTCGCTTAAAAGCGATCTTGCCGCGCCGAAGAACGAACGGACGTCTTCTTTCTGATTGAGCGTCAACGATTTACCACTGATGTCTTGCGCTTCTTTACGTAGCATACTTACGTCTCCCTTACCGTCGTATGCCGCATCGTTGATGGCTTCGAAGGCGTCAGTGATCTGCAGGGCGGCCATTCTGATCTTGTCGGCATGGTCCGTTGCGGTGGGGTCTTTGGTGATGTCGTCGGCCAGTTGGGTCACGCGGGCCATATCAGTTGGCAGGGCAACGCCTTTATCGCTTGCAACGGCATCTACGGCCATGGCTAGTTTCGTGAGGGCGTCGTGACTGAACTCATGGTCCAGACCCATCTCGCCTTTCATATTTTCCGTTGCTTGCATGTAAGCCGCGACGGGGCCGCTGTAGGCTACGTCCGCGAGGTCGTTACCGACTTCTTGGCTGGGTACGGAGGATTCTTCTACGGCTTCGATGTCATCGGAGAGGTATTCGTCCGATTCCTCGAACAGTTCGGCGATACCCCATACGGCGAGGCCGAGCAGCAGTAGACCGAGTATCCACGGGAGGATGCCTCCCTTTTTCTTTTCTTCTATTCTAATTCGTGCCATTACAATTTCTTTTGTGTGTTTTACAAATAAGGTAAAAAGGCCGAGGCAGTCTGACTATTCTGACGACTGCCTCGGCCCGTAGGGGTTCGCGATTAGCTTAGCTTACGCGACTTGTCGTGTTCCCGGACGATTTCACCCGTTTTTTCGACTACGTCTACCTCGGTTTCCCGAACGGTGTCGTTGATGGTTTCGGAGCGTTCGGTGACGTTCTTGCCGACCTCGATTTCTTCGACGACGCGGGCTTCTTTAGCCACTACGGCTTCCTCTGCGGTTTCGGTTACGGAGATCGTACCGGTGCCGGCTGCCATATCGGCTTCCGTGGCCACACGGTCGACGGGGGTGCGCTTTACGAACACTTCTTCCTGGCGCAGGCGGAGCGTTTCGGTTACCGGCTTTTCGATGATGCGGCTGCGTACCTCTACGCCTCCGGTCACTACGTCGCGCTTACCGACGGCGATGTTCTCGTTGATCACCTTGATGGTATCGCCGGCGAGCTTGCCGCTGTTGACATCGACTTGCTTGTAGGCAGCTGCGCGGTTGTCGAAGTCAATCGCACCGTAGCTATCCAGAATGGCGGCGGCGCGCTTGGCCTCGTCCATCGTTGTGGTGTGTACGGTGACGACGGTACCACGGCTGGCTACGTCGGCGTAGGTAGTAGCGGTATGGTCATCCGTGTCAAATAGATCGCGGAAGAAACCGGTTACCGAGTTGGAGTGGTTGTCGTTGTACTCGTCGTGAGCGTAACCTTTTTCTCCGTAGGTAGAGAAGTCGATATTGGATTTGGTGAATCCAGCGTCTACGAGGGCTTCGCGGGCTGAGTTTGCGTGGTTGTTGGTGTCAAAAACACCGATTACTGTCTGGTTCATACTAATGCAGGTTTGGTTAAAAAATGTTATAATAATGCGATCGCTCAAGTGAGCGTTCGGGATAAATTCTTGTTGGTGAGTGAAAGCGTATACCTAACTACGGACCACGGTTACTTCATCGACCCGTAGATCGATTTCTTCGGTTACCGTCTCGGTCCTTTCTTCCCGGGTGAGGTGGATTTCCTCGACCAAACGAATGCGCTTGACGAGGACGACTTCCTCCTGGAAGACAGGTATGATGGTTGTGTTTCCTTCCTGACGAACTGCGGAACGTTCCTCGACAATTTTATCGATGGGGACACGTGTTTCGCGAACGGAAGTGGATACGAGATCGATAGTTTCAGCGTGGCGCTCGGTATTGGTCGTAATTGCGACGTCGACCCGGCCGGTAACGGTATCAAGCTTACTGATAATCGCTTTTTCCTTAATTACCGGAAGGGTCTTAATCTTCCGGGTCTCGGAGCCAGTGATTGATTGATCTTGTCTTGCCATCGTTTATTACAACGGACGATTGGCTACTATTTGTTCGAATCTGGATATGATTTCCCGGCAATTGGGTATAACACTAATTAGACGCGACCTAGCACTTTAATTTTCCTTGCTCATCTACGGTCTGGGGAGACAGGACAATCTCCTCGACCAGAATGGTTTTTTTGACGAGGACCATCTTTTCCACCACGACCGGGATGATCAGGGCTTCCCCTTCCTGGCGCACGGGGGGGACCCGGTCGATTATTTTGTTGATCTCGATGCGGTCTTCGCACATGCTTACGATCTCTTCGGATACCCCTTCCGAATAAATGCGCCGGATGTAAAGGTCCATCGCCTCCGAAGATTTAATGGCCGACCCGAGTTCACCGGGTAGTAAGGGCTGGCTGGAGGTCGTATCTTCTTCGTCCCACTGGGTATCTCTGTGTGTCATAACACCATAGCTTGAAATCTACGCGCTTGACTAAGCGGGCCCGGCAGTTCGTGAATCCATATTCGCAAACGCGCCCGACGATTAGTGATCGATTGCCCCGGCCGTCCGATAGGAGGCAAGTATGCCAGCAATGAGTACACGTAAATAGATAGGTGTCGCTGAAACGGACAAGGTCGGTAGTTGTTTAATTCGCCCGTTGGATCGGGGGCCTGCTTTTGGCGCCACGAGCTTACCGTACAGTCCGTATATTACCCGGGTTGAAGTATAACCCACTGACCCGAATTGCGCCCATTGTACTACCTCTTTCTTACGCTGTTCTTCGGCACGTTTGCTTTCCTCCTACCGCGCGGGGGCGTAGCGCAGAAAATTATCGAAATCGCCATCCCCGGCACCGAGATCACGTTTTCGCTGGCGCAGTTACCGGGCGGGGCTTTCCGTATGGGTGAGGGAAGGGGTGGCCGTCACCCTGAGCCCGTTCGCGATCGGTACGCACGAGGTTACCCACGATGCGTACCGCATCTTCCAGCGGCGGGACAACGATACGGACGCTGCCGGCCCCGCCGAATACGACGCGGATGCGGTAACCCGCCCCTCGCCGCCCTACCTCGACTTCACTTACGGAATGGGTACGCGCGGCGGTTACCCGGAAGTCAACATTACCCAGCAGGCCGCACTGCGCTACTGCGAATGGCTTTATCACAAGACCGGCCGCTTCTTCCGCCTACCCACGGAAGCGGAATGGGGAGTACGCCTGCCTGGCCGGCGGGCAGGAGGGGGGAGCCGCAGCCCGACCGAGTCTAACGCCTGGCTGTACGAAAACGGGGAAGAGACCTTCCACCTCACCGGGCAGCTCCAAGCAAACGCCTGGGGCCTCTACGACATGCTGGGCAACGTAAGCGAATGGACGGCCGACGACTACGAAGCCGACTACCTAGCCATCGTCGCCGATAACCCAAATGACCCCTGGATGCAACCCGACCGCAAGCATTCGCGCGGGGTACGTGGGGGGGCACTACGATACGGACCGGGCGGAAGCGGGCTGCCGCGTACGGGAGAAGTCGCAGGCAAAATGGCAGGCGCGCGACCCGCAGATCCCAAAATCCAAATGGTGGGAACGTCGACAGCCCTTTCCTGGGCTTCCGCCTGGTAAGCCCCGTAGCACAACCCACCGAGAAGGAGGTGGCGGCCTACTTCGGGAAGGCTATAGTCGATTAATTATATTACGATCAGCAAAACCACTTAACTATGAGCACCCCGCAGGGACTTTATCCGAAAAACCGGCGGTACTGGCCGGCGGCCTCGCCATCGGCACCCAACTCGCGACGCGATCGTATACGCATCGGGCGACGACACCATTAAGATCGGCCTGATTGGCTGCGGT
>OY764617.1:0-66987 GCA_963668285.1 uncultured Lewinella sp.
GGCAAACAGACATATCTTACATTCCAATGAGTGGTGGCTATTTATACCTAACTGCCTGGATCGATGTCTTTAGCCGCTTCGTGCTAAACTGGTCATTAAGCAATACAATGACGGCCGAATGGTGCGCCGAGGTATACGAGCAAACTAGCGAAAAATGGGGGTCGCCACGAATAGTTAACACGGACCAGGGAAGCCAATACACATCGGCTATCTTCACCGGAACGGTCCTGAACAATTCGTCCGTTCAGTTGAGTATGGATGGTCGAGGAAGAGCTACGGATAATGCCTTCATCGAGCGGCTTTGGAGAACCGTAAAATATGAATATATTTACCTACATGACTTTAGCGATGGGGGTGCGCTGAAGAGAGGATTGCATGCCTACTTTGACTACTACAACTGGGCTAGAGACCATTCTTCTCTAGGGCCAGGATTACCTCACCAATTTTATCCAACTGGACCTAAATCTCTGTCATAAGTTGTCGAGGATTGGGGTACACATCACAATTCCCAATCGGAAGTAATGTTGTCGCTTACAGTAAACTCAATGTTATCCACAATCAGTAAGAGGCAGTCCGCGCAGGTGAATGGAATTTCTGTACGCTCACCAGAAAAGCTAATCGTAACCGAAGCATAAAGGTCAGTCAAATTAGCATTTTCATCATACTGAATAGCCGTAACGATTCTCTCGAGCGCCCGAGACTCTCCATCTAAAGTAGCCAAGCCAGTACCTACGGTATCAATGGTTCCACCATCACCCTGTCGGTAAATCGTTACGCGACCAATTCCAGTCAGATTTGTGTAAACAGCATTCTCCGCAGTGACAAACTGATAGTCCATATTAAAGTCCTGAATTAAGCTATCACCAAGTGGAATTCCTCTTTCAATGATGTACCCCCAATATTTTGGACCAGTGAACAAGACTTCGTTATAATTCTACCATGAAGTATGAAACGTCGCAAATTTAGCTCCGAGTTCAAGTTTAAGGTTGCCGTAGAGGCCATTTCAGAACAGCGCAGTTTACCGGATTTAGCCGGTAAGTACCAGCTGGCTCCCTCCCAAATTAGCACCTGGAAAAAGGAACTACTAGCACGCGGAGCTCAAGTCTTCCAAAAATCCGGTAAGCCCAAGGGACCCGATCCCCAGAAACGGGAAGATGAACTGCTACGCATGATTGGACGGTTGCAGGTGGAGAATAGCTTTCTAAAAAAAACGCTGAAGTGAGCTTGTCACCTACCCTTAGGAGGGGGCTGATCGACTCTGATCACGAGGACCTTAGCCTGCGCCGTCAGTGCGAGTTACTCTCCATCAGTCGGTCGCTCCTTTACTATGAACCTCGTGGAGAAAGTGAGCTCAACTTGAAGTTGATGCGCCTCATGGACGAGCACTACCTGGACCATGCCTATAAGGGTGCCCGGCGCATGCATGTGTGGTTGACACGGGATCTAGGCTATGCCGTAAGTCGCAACCGGATCGAGCGGCTGTACTACCGCATTATGGGTCTACAGTCACTGCTACCGGGGCCTCACACTTCTAAACGGTACCGCGACCATGCGGTGTACCCCTACCTGCTGCGGGAGCTTACAATTAAACGGAGCGATCAAGTCTGGGCTACCGACATCACCTATGTCCCTATGAAGCGGGGCTTTCTGTATTTGACGGCCATCATCGATCTGTACAGTCGGTACGTAGTGCACTGGAAGGTTTGCAATTCCATGGAAGCCAGTTGGTGTCGGGATCTGGTGCAAGAAGCCATTGAGCTACAAGGGGTGCGACCCGAGATCTTCAACACCGACCAGGGTGCACAGTATACGTCGGAGCTATTCAGCAATTTCATCGTCGAACAGGGCATTCGTCTCAGCATGGATGGACGGGGGCGGGCTACCGATAATGCCTTTATCGAACGGCTCTGGCGCAGCGTCAAGTACGAAAAGCTTTACCTTCATGAGTACGAGACAGGCAAGGAGTTGTACGATTTACTGGACGACTATGTAAACTACTACAATACGGCACGTCGCCACTCATCCATCGGTGATGACTATCCCCGGGACTGGTATCAAAAAGGGAAAAATCAGAGCTGCCAACCCCAAACACAACTAATTATTTACCCTACGTTGTCTTAACTCTTCACACCGCATGGTTTAATAATTGGGGACACTTCACAATTTGGTCTCCACCAAAGGGAATGGTCGTAAGCATATCAGTTCCAGTCTGATAGAGATCTGTCAACATCGCAGATCTACCGGTAATGTTATTGCCTTCACTTCCGTGAGTTACAAATTCAGGATACCAACCAATTACGGTCCCCCTAAATTTGACGTTGGGGAGGAGCCTGGGGTTGTTGATGTATTCTATAGACTCCCACATTTCAAATCCGCCGTTCAATCGCTCGGCAATCGATAGTTGTGCAAAGAGTGCATTACTTAACGGCGTGAGGTAGATAAGCGCGAAAAAGAACGTTCGTCTTAATAGTATAGGCAAGAGAGGTATCTATGAAGATGAGGAGATATAGTATTTACGTAATATGTGAGTAAGTTGTTTTAGACACTTCCTTACGGTCAAGGCCTGCGTGGATTTCGCATAATAACCAGAGAGCGAAATTGAGCAGGGCATAAACTACCAGTTCATGGGTCCGACCTCATACGGGTTGACAGTCTTTTTTATCGCTTTTCGCATTCATTTTACAATCGCGAAATTCAACTAAATGCCGTTGACGTTTACACACGCACTGCGAACGTACAAACTCAAGCGGCATACCACGATGCAGCCCGTGTCATTAACAGCAATGTTAGACATAACCTCTAAGGTGCCGGCAAGAAATTATCAAGGGAAAATCAAATACTGCTTAGAAGTGGAAAGGTAGTAGTCTTGGATTCTGAGGAGAACGGAAACAGAGCATATCTGAAAATCGACAAAGGATTGAATCGCATCGTTGGATGGAATTCACATGGCGGTCAAAATCTACCAGTGTGATTAATATTGTTCGGGCACTTAGTACGTAAGATTGCCACCACCATAAATTTGGAAAACCTAGATAGCTATTTAAGTTGGACGAACGATAAGATTGAAGAGTTTTTGAAAAGAGTTAAAATTGTCGATCCTAAAAAACCACAGCAGCAACTCTCTATTGATCCAGTTCGGAAAAGAATAAACAGTGAACCGATAGCAATGGAACTAACGAAATCAAAAGGCAGGAATGTCTAACAAAGTAGTACATATCCAACCAGTACGTCTTTCTTGTCCAGGTAATACCACTATTATTTTATTGATTCTCAGAAGCTACTGAAATATTCAAGAACGTTCCGTAATTTGGTCCAATCAACTTACAGTCGGCCCGGCCTAATGCTTGGCTATAATTTTTCATAGTATCAACCGATATTATGATTCACCCTTTTAACCGCTTTTGGTCGGCAAGCACTATTTCCGTAGGCTCCCACCCGAGGAAAGACTCCCCCCATTCACCGGGGCGGTCGGTGTAGGTCAAGTCCGCACCCACGACGTCCAGCGTAGTCACGTTCAATTCGACTGCTTCAAAAGCCAGGCAACCGGCTACCGGCACGCCGGAAGGGTCGAAGCGAGATAGATACGTTACGTTATCGGCGGTAGGATCGCTGGTAGCCAGTGCCGGTATGCCGCCCGAAACGACGAGCGCCTGCCCGACAGCATACGGGGCGCCGACACCGGTTTCGTAGCGTGAGGACCAGATCACGGCACCCGCCTTATCCAATAAGATCAGTTGATCTACTACCCCCCCGGCGTTAACGTGTATCAGGTAGCCCGACGGCGTCAGCCGTAAGGTCCGCAGGTCCATCGACTGATTCGGGCCCGTGATCTGCACGGCGAAAACCACGCCGCCATCCGGTCGTAGCCGGTAGACACGCAAGCCCCCTCGCCCGCCCCTGACCCGGTAGTCGGTTACGATAACTACATCGCCGCCGTCGGCCACGACCCGCTGTTCTCCGAGGGCGACACGCGCGTCGTCGTGTACGATACGATCACTCGTAAGTACCCCGGCCGCGGAAATGCTCGCTAGCCGCAGTCCGCTGGCGCTCGACAGGCCGAATTCACCCACCCCCGCGGCAATTACGGCACCCGAAAGGTCCGCAGCGGCGGCTCCTCCGAATGTGATCCTGGCACCGTTATCCTGGTGCGACTCGCTCTGAATGGCCCCGCTTGCGGCGTCGATCCGCGTGATTAATCCGCTGGTAGCTCCGGTAGCTACGTTGAAGGATTCGCCAACCACCAGGTAAGGGCCACCGGGCCGGGGGTGCAACAACTCCTTGAACACCCGCTCGTCCGTCTGCGAGGTGTATTCCTGCGACCAAAGCACCCTGCCATCCGCCGGGTCGATCCGTGCGGCCCATCCATTCCGGTTCGGGCCGCCGGTACCTTCGTTTTGGGTGGCGCCGAAAGCGACCAACATGCCTTCCCGATCGAAGGTCAGGCCGGTAACGTAGCCGAGCCGCGCGTCCGGGAAGAGCTCCACCGACCAGATTGGCTGGCCAGCCGGGTCGGTGCGAACCAGGAGTGGGTGATCGCGGGAACTTCCGCCCACGTAGAATGTACCGTCGCCGTTTTCCTGCAGGCAGGTAAATTCTCGCGGCCGATCGGGGTCGTCCAGTCCGTATAGGGCGGTGAAGGGTTCGTTACAGTCGCCGCCCGGTCCACCCCCTCCCCCACCCGGGGTATCACTACGCGCGAAGACGCTGCGGCACCGTTCCCTGCTACAGTTCCCGTCGTCGGCCGTGAGGCATATACGGTAGAGGCCGTCGTCGGGAAAAGTGAATACCAGGTCTGCGCGACCACTGGTGACGGTCACCCCATCCACCGCCCAGGAAAAGCCGGTAGCGTTCGTGCTGTTGTTGGTAAAGGTCACCGGTACTCCTTCCGTGATCGGCGTGGGTACGTCGTAGTCGGCGGTCACCGGGCAGACTACCCGCACCGTCGCCCGTATGCTGTCGCTCATGCAGAGTGGATCGGAGCTTTCAACCAGCAACTGCACGCTAAAGGTGCCTTCGGTGGGGAAAGCCCGACTGAAGTCCTCCGTAGTAGCTTCCTCGAGTCCATCGACTCGCCAGCTGTAGGTGACCCCGTTGCTAGACCGATCGATGAAATCGACCGTGGTACCGACGTTCACGGTCACGCCCCCCCCGGCAAAGTCCGCTACTACGGGGGCCGGGCAGGGCGGGAGGCAGCCAAAGCTTTCCTGCAAACTACGCCTGCGCCCGTCGATGAAGGAGTGCATTCGATCCGTCTGCCCCTGGGTGAAGGCGGAGTAGCACTTAAAGTAGCCATAGTCCATGTAGTTCTCCGTCATATCGTCCTGGTCCGTAGCGAAGCCGGAGTCGGTATCGGTAGAACAGGTATTTACGGAGCCGGTACAGGGTACGGCCGCGGTAGAATTGTCCGGCGGCGTATCGCAAACGGCATCCCCATCGCTCAGGCAGTCGTCGTTGTTGCAACCGTCGTGGAAGGTGTGCCGCAGGCCGAGGTAGTGGCCGAGTTCGTGGACAAGCACGCCGGCATTCGCCTCACTGCTACCCAACCAGCGCGCTTCCATGACGATCCCGTCGATGGCAAGACCGTGAGCATTTGGGTAATAAGCATAACCGGCCACCTCGCACCCATTCCCGGGCGAACGGCAGATGTCACGGACCACGTACACGTTGATGTACGAAAGCGGATCCCACTGCACGAGTGCCTTCAGGTCCCGGTCCTCGAGGTTGTACTCCAGGTTGGTCAGCGCGCTGGTGCGGCGGGTAATGCCACCGGTAGGCCCGTTATCCGGCGTACGCTGAGCCAGGCAGAACTGAATACGCGTATCTACCCCCGTCGCCGGGTCGTAGTAGCCCTGGTTAGCAAAGGCCTCGTTAGCGTGCTTCAGCCCCGCCAGCACCCGCCCTTCCGATAAGTTTTCACTCCCCCCGCCGTGTACGATGTGGAAGACGATCGGCAAAATAAAGGGCGGCGGCAAGGCCTTAGCATTTCTTTGCTTAAGGTACTTACGGTAGTGATCTTCGTCCTCCAGTTCGAGTCGATTCAGGTCCGGAGATACTTCTCGCAGGCGCTCGTGAATGTCTTGGGCGCCACAGTCCAGCACCTCCTGTGCGAAGGCAAGGCAGTGCAAACAGCTCAATAAAGAGACAAAAAGTAGGCGCAATTGACAGTATTATTGGGTGCTATAAAAGTACTACCGTTAAGTAAGACGCTCCGCCGGGTTGAATACACCTATCCGCTAACAGACCTTTAACCGAATCCAGTTCCTTCTTAGCGGGGCCTTAACGCTATGGCTTGTCGGAAGCAGCGACCTTGGCGCAAAGCCTCTGATATGGCACACCAATACCCGGTTTACCTTATTTTTATTGTTTTCACCTTTCTCAACGGTTGCGAACGGCGCGTACCCAAACTCCTCGAGCAAAACAGGTACGAGCAAGCGTATTCCGTTGCCGCAAAAAGACTAGCAAACGCAGTCGACACCACCGGAAAGAAGAGAAGCAGGCGGCGACAAAGACAAATTGACGAATACCAATCGGCATACTTTATTGTGCAAAAGGCGGAACTGTTGCGCGCGAATGATATACTCGCAAACCACGAAGGGGACAGGTGGCCCGAGCTTCATAAGCTATACCGAAAATTACTTCAACGCAGTATTCGTCTGACTAGTCTCAGGTCGGACACGCTAGCCGCCGGTGGCCACGCGGATCTTTTGCCTGCGACCCTGGAAGCCAAGGTGGAAGAGGCTCGGCGCAGTGCCGGATCTTACTACCTCTACCTGTTGTCGGCCCGCTTGCCCGCCGCCAGGCGGGGCGACAAGGCAGCGGCACGGGTCGCGTACGGCCATCTGCAGCACGCACTTGACTACCTGCCCGGTCGCGAGGCGGCACTGACCCCCTTACAGGATAGCCTGACGGACATAGGCACCCTACGGATCTACCTTTCCGCCGCGAATTCGGAGTATGCCAAAGTAATTAATGCAAGATTACAGCAGCAAGACACCTGGGTTCAGGATTGGGTAGAAATACATACCGCACTACCACTTGAGCGGATAGATTTAGAGGCCGAGCTTATTTTTAATGATTACGATGTGACCGGCCCCAGGCAGACCGTGACCTCGAATTGCTACTCGGAAGAAATTTTGGACCATATCGAAAAGAGGAAAATAAAGGTGCGTGTAGATGACTCGACCGAAGTGACGAAAACCGTAGAAGTAAAGCATTACAAAACAATCACCGCTACGGTCACTACGACCAGTCAGCAAAAAGACCTGCGTGCTTATGGTAACTTATCCGTGTATCCCACAAATAAGAATACGGCGATCTGGCTAGATGAAGTAATTAGCCAGGAGCGCTGGTCCAACGACTACGAAGATTGCTCCGGCGATCGGCGTGCATTACCGGCATTCAGCTGCTCCGGCATCTGGCGCTCGCCGCCCCGGGATGAAACGATGCTGGAAGATGCCCTGGAAGACTTGGCCGACCGAGCGTACTACCGGATGATCAGTGAATACAACTGATTTTTTGCGCGGACTTGCAGCTAAGCGCAATCGCGTACTTACTCGTGGCAGGTGCGCAGCCTGGAAAGTAAGAAGCCACGTTTTGCGGCGCCATGCTCTTAGCAATACTCCCTACCTTGACCGCATGGAAGCCACGCCAGATTTTTCCCAACTCCTTCAAACGGCCGGCGGCCCCCGCCTTGAGTTTCCCGCGGAAGCCATTAACCGCTTCCACCCCCGTCGGCTGAAGCGCGGTGAGCACTGGTTGAGGGCCGGTCACGTCTGCACCTCTTTTGCTTACGTGGCAAGCGGACTACTCCGTGCGTACGTTACCAGCCCCGAATCCGATCAGACCCGCTGGGCATTCGTGGAGGGGACATTCCTGACCTCCATCCGCAGCTTTGGCCTGCAGGTCGCCGCGGAGGAATACATCGTTGCCGAGACGGAGGTAGAGCTACTCGAGATCAGCTTCGCGGACTGGGAGCTATCACAAACCAACTACCCGCCCCTCCGTACCTTCTGGCTACGTACCGTGATGGATCTTTGCGGTTGCTACGAACGCCGGCTGCACAGCCTGTTGATCGGCGACGCCGGAGAACGCTACCAGTACTTTTTAAAGCACTACCCCGAATTCGTACTCAAAGTCCCGCAGAAGTACGTCGCCGAAATGCTCGGTATAGCGCCCCGTCACCTCAGCCGGATACGAAAATCCCTTGCCACCGGTTAATGGACATTTGTCCTACCGCCCGCCTACCCTTCCCCCTGACCTTTGTAGTACATCAAAACCACCACCATGGAAGTTATTCTGGGAGCCGGCGGAGGAACCGCCAACGCATTAACTGAGATCTTGGCGGCTGAAGGCCGCGCCGTCCGCCTCGTCAGCCGCAAACCGCTTGCCCTGCGTCCCAACGAGACCGCCTTTGCCGCCGATCTGCTCGACCCTGCCCAAGCCCACGCGGCCACCGCGGGCGCGGATGTTGCCTACTTACTCGTAGGCCTCCCCTACCGCACCGAACTTTGGGAAGAAGCCTGGCCGCGGCTCATTGACAACGTGCTCGATGCCTGCGCGTCATCCGATACCTCGCTGGTATTTTTGGACAACGTCTACTCCTACGCCCCGGAGCAAGTGGGTGACTTAACGGAAGACAGCCCTATCCGACCCTCCTCTCGTAAAGGCAAGGTGCGCGCTCGGGTGGCAAAGGCCGTGCTGGATGCACACCATGCGGGGCGCGTTCGATCGCTCATCGCCCGCTCGGCGGACTTTTACGGGCCGGGCGCCGGGAACAGCTTGCTGCAGGAGTTACTGGCAAAATCAGTGATCGCGGGTAAACGCGGGCAGTGGCTGATCAACGCGGATATGCCCCACTCCCACACCTACGTACCTGACGTCGGCCGTGCGCTCGCTCAACTGGCACTCGATACGGAAGCCTACGGTCGTATCTGGCATCTGCCGACCGATAAGGAGGCACCGACCGCCCGCTCCTGGGCAAGACGGTTTGCGAATGCCGCCGGCCACGATAAGGCGTCCGTCATGGCGCTCCCCGCCTGGCTGTTACGGATAATCGGCCTCTTCGACAAAGACGTGCGTAACCTGCACGAGATGCTCTATCAATACGATCGGCCCTACCGCTTCGATTCCGCTGCCTTCTCGGCGCGCTACGGTTGGGAAGCGACGCCGATTGAGGTAGGCATCAAGGCGGTTACGCAGGAAGTACTTTCGAAACAATCAGATAAGCGTGCTTAGGATATATCTTTCGCCATGCCTCATCAAAAAACTGTTGCCCACAGCTATTCCCTGAAAGCCGGTTCGCTGGCGAATATGCGGGTTGTAACGACCGAACTTCCCCCGCCGACCAATAAGCAAGTAACCGTGTCCGTCGAAGCTATTGGCCTTAATTTTGCCGACGTATTCGCCATCTGGGGCCTGTACGGCGCCACACCGGAAGGATCGTTTACACCCGGTCTGGAATTTGCCGGCATCGTCACGTCGGTCGGTAAAGAGGTGCGGGATATCCAAGTCGGCCAGACGGTAATGGGGGTGACCCGCTTCGGTGCCTACGCGACGGCACTCAACGTCGACAGTCGTTACGTGCTACCCCTTCCCGAAGGTTGGACCGTGGAGGAAGGGGCCGGTTACCTCGTGCAGGTGCTGACGGCTTACTACGGTCTGGTCCATCTAGCGGATATTCAGGCGGGGCAAACCGTCCTGATCCACTCCGCCGCCGGGGGTGTCGGTACGTTTGCCGGCCGCATCGCCCGCCAGCTTGGGGCGTTCACGATCGGCACCGTCGGGCACGAAGGCAAGGTGGATTACCTGCGCGAGGAGGGTTATAACGGTTGGATCGTCCGCGACCCGCGGCGGTTTCGGCGCGATCTGCGCGCGGCACTTGGGCACCGGGAGCTGAATGTCATCATGGAATGCATCGGCGGAAAGATATTTTCCATTGGCTTCGATGAGCTCGCACCGATGGGCCGGCACGTCGTGTACGGTGCGGCGCGTTACGGCTCCGTCGGAAATAGGCCGAATTACCTCCGCCTCCTCTGGCAGTACGTAACCCGCCCGAAGATCGACCCGCAGCACCTGCCGGAGGTCAATAAGTCACTGATGGGGTTCAACCTGATCTGGCTTTATGAGCGAGCCGAATTGATGCACCGGATACTCGGTGAGTTGCAGTCGCTGGATATCGGCCGGCCAAGAGTCGGACGCGTATTTGCATTCACGGAAATGCACGATGCAATCAGGGTATTTCAAAGTGGCCGCACGACGGGTAAAGTCGTCGTACGGGTAAATTGACGGTATTACGCTACCCCGCTATTTGGTCGGGTCGTGCCCCCAGTTCTTAAGCGAGTAAGCCCAGTTCGAGCCTTCCACTTCCTTGGGCTCCTGCGCCAGGTGGCGCTTGACGTAGCCGACTACTTTATTCATATGGTCGTAATCCGAGTCCGTCAGTTCCGCCTTCTTTTTCCGCTTGATCTTGACGATGTGCCGGCCGCTCTCGTGGCCGGTACTTTCCCCGCCGTCGCTGTCGCCGACGCTTTTACTTTCTTCGGTCTTCAGCCAGTCTTCAAGTTCCTTCGGTGCCATATTGACCCGGTCGTTGAAAGCGTCCCAAATTTCTTCGTGCGATTTATCTGCCATTGCGCTGGTTTTATCTATTTAATTACCGTAAGGCCGATCCGGTTCACGGTTTTAGGACGTCCTTTTGAATACGTCTTAAGTCTATCGTAAAGCGGGTCGTGGGCGGGAGATTGCCCCGTGGCTTAGCGTTCCTTTGTCACACACAAATACCCAACCAATGCTTAAGACTCTTCTTCTTTTCCTATCCCTATTCGCCTGCCAACTCGCCTACGGACAACTTACCGTGGACGCCAAAGTGAACGTCGGCTCCCTCGCCACCGGCGGCATCAACGTACAGGGGGAATTCGTGGTCTCCGACCGCTTTTCCCTCACCGCCGGCTTCGGCTACGCCAGCGACGGCCTCGTACTCCAACTATCCGATCCTCAGTTCAGTTTTCGATCGACGATGCGTCGGCTGCGCTTCGTCCCCGAGGCCCGCTATTACCTATCCAGCCCGGAATCTAACGCAAGGGCCAAGGGCTTCTTCATCGGCGGCTACGGTAAGCTCAACCGGGTCGACACGGAAACAGTTGTTTTCGGTGAGTCCCAAGAGGGCACTGCCGTCCGTGCGGTGCTCGGGGTCATGACCGGCAATAAATGGATTACTAAAGGGGGCGTGGTATTCGAACTGAACGCCGGCATCGGTGCCGGTACGCTCCTCGCTAGCGACCTACCTAGTGGTGAATCCGGCTCGGCGCTGGGTACGCTTGATTTAAGATTAGGCCTATTGGTCGGCTACCGCTTCGGGAGGTAGTTTTGCCACCGGATGCACCGACATTTCAAGATCAATAAGCCTTACGCCACCCTTTCCCAATTTACCCACCGGCATGCCAAACGACGCAACAAGCGGATGCTGGGTGAATTCTACGACTTCCCGGCCGGTACCATGGCGATCGGCCGGCTCGACGAACACTCGGAAGGCTTGCTCCTGCTAACTACCGACGGGCGGGTGAGCGAACGGGTGCGCTCCGCCAAACTCGACAAGGAATACTACGTCAGGGTCCTCGGTACGCTTACCCCCCAAACCCTTGCCCGCCTGAGTGCCGGCGTCGACATCAGTTTATCCGGCAAACCCTACCGCACCAAACCGTGCCTCGTAAAGTCCTTACCCGACCCACCCGAATTCTCCTTCCCGCCGCGGCGCGTACACCGGCCTAACCACGGGCCGGCGACTTGGCTCAGCATCGTCCTGCGAGAGGGCAAGAACCGCCAGATCCGGCGTATGCTAGCCACCGTCGGTCATCCGGTGATCCGCCTCGTACGGGTAAGGATAGGGGCGGTCAGGCTCGGTACGCTAGCGGCGGGGGAGGTGGAAGAGCTGGCCGAGCGGGATTTTAGCCGAACTTAGCCACGCGCGGCAATAAAATTTTAATTAGGGCGAGTACGCAGGTGCAGAATATAGGGAGTAAAGAGAAGGCTTTCTAAACCCGACCTACCGGTTTTATAAGCCACCCGTTCCTGTGAAGATACCGGTTGCCTGAGTTGAGTGCTAAATCGTTAGTATAATTCTCACGGTTAACCGTATCTTTTCAGCGATTAAGCCCGCCTTGCTTGCGGGGGACCTACGACTACAGATTTGATTTTCAGCTCATGAAAGACGAACTAAGACTTGAACTTAACCGATCGAATCGGTGGGTTCTATCCCTGGCCGCAATAGTATACTTATTAGGTTTAACGCAGATCCTCGGTGTTTACCAACCGGCCGATGATGGCAACCCTCAGGCATTCGTCGAACGGGCGAAGGATCACGCAGCGCTCGGCGGGCTACCTCCGCCGCCGCTCGCAGAACCGGTCGGCCCGCCGCTAGCTCGCACCCTGAGTGATGTGAGCCTTACCACCAACGTGAACTGCACGGTCGGCGCTGACGGTTCCTACGCATTTACCCTCGACGTAACCGCCACCGTTACCGACGGGCCGGCCGGGGAAGACCTGATCGTTACGTTCAACGGAAACGAGGTCGGTCGAACGGGGCCCGTCGCGGCGGGCACGGCAACCTTTACCGCGCTGGAACTCGCCGGCGAAGCCCCTAGCTTCGACAACGTATTAAATGTCGCCTTTGCCACTACCACGGACTGTAGCAGTACCCTGAACGTAGACCTCATCGCCTGCACGCCCGCCTGCTCGGGAGCCGCCGATGAGGTTGGCGGTAACGTTTTCCTGGATGTCAACAACGACGGTACGGATGCGGGTGCCGGGGAAGCAGGCCAGGGTAACGTGCTGGTCACCGTCTACGATTGCAACGACCTGGTAGTCTGCGAGGTATTCACCAATTCCGATGGCGACTGGAGCTGCCCCGGCGCGGCCGCGGGCGATACCGTTCGCGTCGAGTATAGTACCCCGCTCACCTCCTTCTTGCAGGAATCGTTCGCGGGGCCGGATAATGGTACGAGCACGCAGTTCGTCACCGGCGGAGCGTGCACGGCGAACTACGGGCTGTTCGACCCCGCCACCTTTTGCCTGGAGGAAGACCCGACGATGGCTACCCCGTGTTACCTCTCCGGCGACCCTCTGGCGGGTGGGAGTGCCGGTAGCCGCCCGGTATTCATCTCGTTCGACTATACGAACTCCGGTGACGGCGGTAATGCACCCTTCGGTACGCCGCTCGAGGCACCGGGGCCCAGTGTAGTAGCAGCCGGTTCGGAAATGGGGGCCGTCTACGGCGTCGCTCACGACCGCATAAACCGGGTAGCGTACGCCGGGGCCTTCGCCAAACGCCACGTAGGCATCGGGCCTCTGGGCGAAGGGGGCATCTACCGGATGGACTTCTCCGACCCGGCCAACCCTACGGTCGCCCCCTGGGTGGACGTCAATACCATTGGCATCTCGACGGGTACGGTCGGTACGGGCGCTACCCCCGCCGAACGTAACCAGAGCCGTGGCCTATCGGCCGAAACGGGGGAGCTGAGTGCCACCGGAGATACCCTGGCATTCGGCGCGGTGGGTAAGATCGGGCTGGCCGATCTCGAAGTCGACGATAGGGGTGAATTCCTCTGGGTCGTCAGCCCCAACGACAAATCGTTGAACTCGATCGAGATCGATGCGGATAACGACCCGGCTACTCCACCGACCACTGCGGACGTCAATTCCTTCACCGTCCCCGACCCGTGCGGTAACGGCATGAGTTGGCCCTTCGCCACGAAACTTTACCGGGGGGACGTCTACGTAAGCGTAGTCTGCGAAGATGCGCTCGAAGCGTACATCTATCGCTTTGACGGAGCGACGTTCAACCCCGTGTTCATCGACGGTCAGCAGGCGCTCGACCTTTCCTACGAAAAAGGAATCCCCTCCAACGATAACTCTCCCTGCCTGGATAAGACGGGATGGTTCGTCTGGCGGGATGTACCTACGCCGCGCTGTGGAAATAGTGACTTATACGTGCACCCCACACCCATATTATCGGACATCGAGTTCGACGTCGATGGTTCCATGATCTTAGGCTTTATGGACCGTTCGGCGCACCAGTTCGGCGGGCAAAACGCCGACTACTTCGATCCTACCACGTTCGAAAACTACCACGGCGGGGGCGACGTACTGCGGGTATGTAACGTTGACGGTAACTACGTGCTACAGGGCGGGGCGGGCTGCGCGAATAATGCCGCCAACAACGGATTCGACATCGGGGGGCCGAATGGCGGCGAGTATTATTATCAGGATTTCTTTTCGTTCAGCCCCACTGCCGACGTCCTGCACGGCGAGACCTCCCTGGGCGGGCTGGCCGTTCTGCCCGGCTCCAACGAGGTAGCGGTAACCTCCTACGACCCATTCAGGACCAGTTTCCTATCGGGCGGCATCAACTGGTTCAACAACACTACCGGTGAGGCGCGCAACCCGGGGCTATCTGGTCTATTACGGTCAGGACGCCGGTGGGTTCGCCGGCGGGACGGGCTTCCAATCCAAAGCCGCCGGACTGGGCGATACCGAGGTTTTCTGTAGCGCCGGGCCCATCCAGATCGGCAACTACGCCTGGCTCGATACGGATGAGGACGGTATCCAGGATTCCTGCGAACCACCCCTGGCCGGTATGACCGTCAAATTGTACGCTAAACCACCAGCCACGCAAGCGACTGCCACACCCCAATTGTTGGCTACGACCACTACGGACGCGACGGGCAATTACTACTTTGCCGGCCGGAATATCGACGACGCTACCTGGGAAGCAGGTGTAGAGGATGACACGCTGACCAGTTCCGCCCAGTACATCATTGCTTTCTGCGGCGAGACCGGCTTCGACCCCGACAACAATCTACTTACCCTGGCCGGTGCCACTCTCTGCCCGAGTACCGCTGATGCCGGCCAGGGTGCCAACGACGACCTGAACGATAGCGACATCACCGTATTCGACGTCGACGGGCAGTTACTCCCCGCCTACTGTACCCAGCCCGGCGAACTCAACCCGGGTACTAACCATACCTTCGATGCGGGCTTTAAAGAAGTCTGCCCCTTCGTGGACCTAGTACCCAGTCAGCCGGTGATTTGCGGCGAGGACTCCGTTGCCTTGGTAGCTTTGGTCGACAGCATTCTCGCACCGGACATTTTTGACTACGCTTGGTCTACTAGCGGTGACGGCACTTTCGTCGACGTGGCGGGGGTAGCACTGAGCGCGCCGGTGGCCTACGCCGACGCCGTATCCTACCAGCCCGGGCCCGACGACCGATCTTCGGGTGAGGCGGTCTTAATGTTAGGTAGCGTACCGTCAGCGACTCCGGAATCATGTGAGGTAGCTACATCCACCACTACGGTACCGATACAAAATGTAGACTGCGGAGCCTTTTTCTGGGAAGGCAGTAGCAATTAGGGACGTTGGCGGTGATTTCGCGAGGTCATCCTATATTCGGTAGCCACGTACAACGACAGTGATTACCTATTTACCGGGGGTATGGAAGGTGCTTTTTATTTCGTTCTCCCTTTTGCACCTGCGTACTCGCAAAAATTATTAATCCATACTGGAGATAGTAAAGGCCGCACTACTGTCCGTCCCAGAGCAGCGAACCGCAATCTACCTTAAGTACCTCGACGGTAACGGAATCACTGGCCGACTCACAGGGGCCGGGGGGGTCGTCGGTAGTCAGGATCAGGGTCACCGAGCCACGCCCTCCGTCAGTCGTAGCCGGGCGGTAGGTCAAGGCGGTATCGTAGCGGTAGGGTTCGGAGAGTACGTTACCGGCTGCATCGAGGAAGTCGCCTTGCCCGTCGGGGGTCGTCCAGGTAGCCTCTAGGGCGGTGCCGGCGTCCGGGCCAACGGTGACGCCCGCCCTCAGGTCGATCGCCCCGGTGGCACAGATGGTGAACGGCTCGGCTACCGTAACGGTAATGCAGTCGGGGGCGCAGTCGACCAAGTCGACCGTCGAGGTAGCGTTGCAGGTGGGCGTGGCGGCGAATTCGGCCTCTACCGACTGCCCGGAGGCGGGGCCGGTAAGGCCGTTAAAGACCACGGTTCCGCTTCCCGTAGCCACGCCGTCGGGGTCCAAAGTTTCCGTCTGACCGGCGATGGTCACGATGATGTTATCGTTCGTCACAGTCAGGTTAGCAAAATCCCAGCTGAGCGCCACATCCACCGAGTAGGTACTCAGGCCGGTAGTAGCGTCGAACGTACAAGTCGGCGTGACCTGGGTGATGCTCAATGCGCAGGGAAAAGAACAAACCCCGGGGTCGGTAACCGTGAAAACGGTGGCGCAGCTGGGGTCATCTCCATCGCGTAGGGTAACAGTGACGTCGCCCCCCACCGGCGCTCCCCGCCTGTAGTTGGAAATCAGTGGCCGTGCCATAAACCCCCGACACAGGCGTGATCGTTCCCGCACTCACCGTTACGGTGTAGGTATCCGTATCGCTACCGTTCTCTACCGTTGGCGTCAGCGTGAAGGAGGTGAAGTCGTCGGCCGGGTCCGTATTCGTAGTACCCGCATTACACGCTACGTTCGCCAAACCGGGGTCCGTGATGGCGCAGAGCATCGCCGGGCACGCGACTGCGTTGAGCGTAGCGTCCGCAACGCTGCTGCAACCGGCCTCATTCGTAACGGTCAGGGGAATACTGCCGGGTACCGATACGCTGTAGCCGTACCTCCGGGCTTTCCACGGTGACGTCGCTGAGGGAGCCGTCGTTCGGGCTCCATCGGTAGGTATAGTTACCCGCCGGGCTAAGGTCGGGTTGGAACGTGACGCCGCCGTCGCCGAGGCAGGCTTCAACCGTCGGAACGCTTACCGCCGGGGCGGCGGCGGGGTTAATGCCAACTACTACAGCCGCCTCGTCAGCGCAGCCATTGGCGGCGATAGCGGTCACACTGTAGGTCATCGAAGCGGTCAATCCACTCACGGTGGGGTTAGCAACGTTAGGATCCGATAGACCAGCAACGGGCGACCAGATGTAGGTCACGCCCGGTTCCGGAGTTGGCCCGATGCGAACGGTGGCGTTCTGGCAGATGGTCGGTGAGGCGATTGGCGGGAGGCTGAAGTCATTGACCACGACGGTCACCTCATCGGTACTACTGCACCCGGCTTCCGTTTTTGTCAGGGTAAAGGTATAAGTGCCGGGGCTCGTGGGCGTAAAGCTTGGTGCCGGGTCGGTTGCATCGCTCAGGGCACCGACTTCGGTTCCGGACCACGCGAAGGTAGCCGTCGCCGGGTTGTCGGTACTACCGATAATGACGGAATCGCCCAAAGCAAATCAACTGATTCGCCCCGGCGATAGGGGGGGCATCGAGCGGGTCGATAGTCTGGGTAGTCGCAAACTCACACCCGGTGGAATTGGTAGCCACGAGATTGAAGGTCGTCTGTCGGGAGGGCGGCGGGTCGTTGGTCAGCGGCGTTCGAACGGTTGGGTCCACGAGCAGGCCGGCGGGGGTCCACTCGTAAGTGAGCCCGGCGGGAACGTCCGCCCCCAGCGTTACGCTTCCGTCGGCGGGGCAGTAGTCGATGTTCGGCAGTGTAAAGGGCGTGATCGGTGAACCGACGGCAATGTCTACGGTATCCACGGCTACGCAGCCATTCGTGTTACTGGTCACCCTCAGAACAAAGCGCGTATCGGTTGCGACCAACACTTCGGGTTGCGGGTCATTAGGGGTAGTACCGTTCTGGTAGATACTTACCCCGGTGGGCGACCACTCTACGGTTGCGCCCGGGTAACTCGCCGCGCCGCCGATGATCAAGGTGGCGTTGTCGCAGATCTGTTGATCCGGCCCCGCCTGGGCCCGTACGGTATTGGAGGTGACGGCCACTTCGGCAACGGCGGTACAGCCGGAGCGCGTATCGGTTACCAGCGCCTCGTACGCATTATTCCCGCCCACCGTCAAGTCCGGCATGGAAACGGTTGGATCGCTAAGGCCCGCCGCGGGCGTCCATTCGTAGGTATAGTCCGATACGTTGACGTCACCGATACTGATTACGTCGCCGAGGCAGCCTACCACGTCGACCGCGTCGAACACGGGCAGGGCCAGGGCGGGGCCGTTGACCAGAATGTCGTGCGAGCACATGAACTCCGGGTTGTCCGTACTGGTCATCGTCACCCGGAAGGTGCGTGTCTGGTTGTCGGTTAGTGCAACGACTATACCGTCGGTCCGATCGAGGCCTCCGGGGGGGCCGCTCTCTACCGTCCAGGTAAAGACGAGGGAGGCTTCGCTGATGCCGCCGCCGGTGGCAAGGTCCGTCGCTACGAGTTGCACGTTACCGTTATTCAAGTCGAAGCTGGCGCAGGAAGAGGGGCTTAATACCTCGATGTCTATGCTGCAATCGCAGCCTACCGGAACGACGACGCGGTCGGTGCAGGTAACTCCGTCGTTCGTGACGCGTACTTCGTAGATCGTTTCTCCGCTGGTCGTGGCCGAAACGGTGGTTACCGGAATATCCGTAGGCCCGGTGATCACCCCGTCACCGGAGATTACGACCCATTCGTAGGTTTCGTCGACATCCGGGGTCCGGTCGGGCCTACCGACTTCCCGGGGGCCGCAGCCGTCGTCGTCGGCCTCGGCCTGAATCACCTGCGCCAGGACGTCATCTACGAAAAAGCAGCCATCCTTCTGGGCCGTTACAAAATACAGGATGGGATTGGGCTCGGGGAAGTCCAGGCTACCGGGTTGGAAGGTGACTTCGGCGTTACTGTTGTCCGTCAGGTAATTACCGGGTGCCCACACGTAGTTGAAATCGGTTTCCGCGGGCGTACCCAGGGCAGCGGTTTCTCCCCGGCAGATCGTAACGTCCGGGCCACCAAAATCCACCCGGGGCGGTGCTACGGGGCTTACGGTCACGTCATCCGTGGTCGTACAGGTAGCCCCTCCCGTGATGGGGACGGTCAATTCGAGGGTATATGTAGTGACGAACCCGGGGGTAGCGATCGGATTGGGGCAATCGGTACAGCTAAGGCCCGCCGCGGGCGCCCAGGCATACACCACCCCGGGTACCCCGGGGATAGCCGGGCCGCCGAGGGCAACGCCCGCACCGGCGCAGATCGATTGGTCCTCACCGGCATCGGCGCTGTAGGTGTTGACCAGCAGCTGACCCACTCGCCGGCAGAGATTGGCATCGGTAACCGTGACGGTATAGATCGTAGGTTCCGTCGGGGCGGCGGTGGGCATCGCTACCGGATCCAGGCCCGGGTCCCATTCGTAGGTGTACCCCGGTGCACCCCCCGATACCGTCGGCGTTAGGCTTAGCGGCGTGCCGGGGCAGGTATTGTAGGGCGCGCCACCGTCGACGGTGGGGGCGACTTGATCGGTAACGATCACCTCGGCAACTTCACTGGTGGCGATAAGCTGTGAGCCGCAGCAGGGGCTGTTGAAGGCTAAACGTCGGAAATAACGGGTGGCCCCCAGGGGCGGCGGCGAATACAACCGTCGAACGGCCCCGGGAAGTACCAACCAGGGGCCCGCCGGGTCGGCCGCCTCTTCCCACTGGTAGCTCGCGACGTTGACGTCGGGCTGGTCTTCGGCGGCGCCGGCGACATATACGGTCGGCAAGTCGCTACCCGGTAGAACCACCCGATCGCCGTCGATGGCCTGCACCAGACCGCTCAGGCAGGTTGTCTGCGTGGAGGGGGTGAGGGTGTTCGGTGCCTCCGGGAAGTCCGGGCACAAATCGAACTTCGTAATCAGGCCGGTGGGGACACCGGGAATACTTTGGTCGGGGCCGGTGAGTGGGGTATCTGACGAAAAGGCGCCTTCAGCAACAACGGTAACTACTTCACCGTCCGTAAATATAAAGCTGGGGTTGCCTACGTTTCTGCGGTACGTGCTGAGTCTGAGGTTGCCCCGGGGGTCAAGCTTGGTGAGGGTATATTCCGAATCGGAAGTACTCGACCCATCGGTAGAATTCGGCCCGGAACCGGAAACTACGTCGTGCGTGAAATACACGTTGCCCGTAGCATCAATGAGGAGGTTCCGGGGCGCATCCCGATTATCACCGCCGTAAGTAGTCCGGTAAATAAGGCTACCGTCCGGGGCCAGTCTGACGAGGTACACGTCCGAGCCTCCGTTGAAGACCGTCCCGTTCGTTGTGGCCGAATTATCCTCTGTTTCTTGGCCTACTACCAAGCTGCCGTTACTCAAGCTGGCGTATATAATATTTACCCGAGGGTCGCCGATGTTTAGGAACGTTCTGTAAGCGACGCTTCCGTCCGCCGCTAGTTTGATGGCCACGACGTCCTCTCGGATGCCTTCGGGGCCGCCTTCCACCGTACCGTCCGTACTGGCGTAAAGCTCTCCGTTGACGAGTGAGACCAGATAAGGCTCGCCGGCCTCCAGTAAAAATTGGAAGGCCAGGTTTGTAAAGCTGAATCCGATATCCGTACTACTCAAAACCTGATTGGCGTACACGGGGGTACCATCCAGTTCGAATTTGGCCACGACGATGGCCGTCCCTTCGGCGGGTGAAAGGCTGCCATCCGTAACCGGCCAGTAGGTAGGTGTAATTAGGCGGGAATATATCGCTGAGATAAATATGCCATCATCATCTACCTCGAGGGCCGCCGTATTGTCACCGCCGCCCGCGGCCAGATAGCTGGAAAAGGCCAGGTTGCCGACGGCATCGTATTTGGCTAGCACGTGATCGAACTGGCTTCCGGTGCCATTGCGCGTACTTCCGTCCGTAACGGGAAAATCAGGAGATCTCGATACCGCTAGAATATAGGCTTCTCCATCGACGACGTCGAAATCCTGAAGTAATTCATTCTCCGAGCCTCCAATATAGGTGCCTGAGAGAATATCTCCCGTAGCCGCATCCAGTTGATAATAGACGAAATCGGTGCCTCCACCGGGGCTACTCCCGTCAGTGACGGGCAATACCGTCCCGGCATCCGATTGCGCGACTAGATATATGGTGCCATTTTCAATAAAAAATGGAAACCCGTCGATGTTGCGCGTCCGCTGATTCTGAGTACTACCCAGGAAGGCGCCGAAGACGAGATTGCAGTCTTCGTCAAACCGTGCCAGGTAAAAGTCATCATTCCCCTGAAGCGTGGAGCCATTGGTGACGGGAAGCGTTGGATCGCCGGTGACACCGATCACGTAGGTATCGCCATCCGCCACAGCTACCTGCCCTACGTTGAAGGTGCCGTTACTATTGAGTACGTTGGTGCAGTCGATCGAAGCCTGCTGAGCGACCACGGGTATGGATGCCAGCAGGCACAGCGAACACAGGAACAGGTCGGTTAACACACTTTTCATCATGAGAACGCTTAAAAATCAACGGATACTGCCCCTCGGGTTAGCATCCAGCATAAGCTAAACGTGAATGGTCACTGTAGGAGGGTGGAGGATAGAATCTATCCGAAGTGGTCTTCCCCCCCCCTCACGGTTCGTCGTCATCACAAGTAAGGCTCACGAAATTTAGGTCAAGTCAAAACTAATAAATTATTGCATCTTATACTAACTTAAAATGCGATGTAGTGCCGCCCGGCCTCCCCCACCCCCCCCCCGCGTTCGATTCTTATTTGTCGAATGGTATGGCAAACATATTATATCTTGTGGTCGGTGACCGCTACGTCGGCGCCAGTGATTATGATTAGGGTAAGTATAGACTGACGACCTTTTGTTATGTACCCCCACCTGACTTTTGCGACCCGGTCCGTTTGAGGGCGATTGTACGGCCAGACCGTTGCCAGGATCGCCGCCATGTTACCGGGCCGACCGTAAATACTTCTCATGAAAGACATAGTACTACCCCGTTCGGGCCTTCGGGTTACCCTAAGCGGGCTTTTGTTGACGTTCGGGTGGTTGGTACTGAGCTATGGATTTACTAGCTCCGTACTGGCTCAGACCGTAAACGCCACCTGCAACGAGGCTACCGACCCAGCACGGACCGAGTTCACCATCGACCCGGGCATCGGCGGTTGTGAAGCCGTCATCGCCAGTAATTACTTCTTCTTCCCCGCCGAAACCAGCGACGGCTTCCCGCTCTTCTACGCCGACGGGCCTAACGCCGGGCAGCAACCTAGCGGTGGTATAGCCAACAGCACGCCGGTCAATCTGTACGCGGAGCGCATGGGCAGCGACCCGTTTACCGTCACGATCGGCAACTTCGGCGGCGCCCGCTGCCCGATCACCGTCATCCCACCGGCCGGAACGTCCTGCGCCGTCAACCCGCCCGACCCGGAGAACGTATCGGTGGTCGGCATACCCTGCTACGTGAACGGACGCAGGGATCTCACCACCCAATCCGACGAGGCCTTCCTGGTCGTCTACTACGAAGTAGGCGCGGCGGCCGATGCCCTGCAACCAGACGGCAGCGGCATCACGGCCCTGGCTACCGATGACGACATCGGTAGTACCTACGGGGTCGCCTACAACGACAACACCGGTAACTTCTATACTTCGGCCACCCTTAAGCGGCACGCCGATATCGGCCCGGGGGGCACCGGGGCCATCTACCGAATCTCGACCGAGGTTGTCGATGGAACGCCAACCGGCGTACTCGGCGGTACCTGGCTAGACCTCAACGCCGACCCTAACATCAGCACCGGCACGATCGGCACCGGGGCGGAGCGCGGCCTCGGGACGACCAACGACCCGAACCGCGATCTGACGGCCTACAACACCGCCGGCCGCATCTCCATCGGCGACATCGACATCTCCGCCGACAACCTGAGCCTGTACGCGGTTAGCCTGAACGACAAGAAGTTGGTCACGATCGACATCTCCGACGAGGCCAACCCCACGGTCAGCGGCACGCTGGACATCAATGCCGCAACGACCGGCATCGTTTGCGCGAACGGAGAATTGATGCCCTTCGGCCTGGGCGTCGACCAGTCGACCGGGGAAGTCTACCTGGGCTGCACCTGTAACGGACAGAATGGAGGTACCACCGCTGACCTGCAGGCTTACGTACTGCGCCTGAATGCCGCAGCCACCGGCTTCGAGGAGGCACTCGCCTTCCCCCTTAACTACCAGCGCAACGGCGGGGTGGGGCTTAACTACACCGCCGAATGGCAACCGTGGAACAACTCCAACGACTACACCATTCTCCCCCCACCCTTCGCCAACCGTTTCTACCAGCAATACCCGCAGGCGCTGATCGCTACCGTGGAGATCCTCGACGATGGCTCGATGCTCGTCGGCCTCCTGGATCGTTTCGGGCTACAGACGGGCACCCAGAATATTCGACCCGACCAGACGGCCCTGGCCGGAACCGGCCCCGAGCAGGAGAGTGGACGCCCCTGCGGTGACGCCATCCTCTTCGCGCCCGACCCCGCAGCGCCCGGTACCTGGTTGCCCGACATCACGCCACACAGCGAGGACATTCGCGAAGACCCACCCAACGCCCCCACCAACCTGTTCGGCGACTACTTCTCCGTTTTCGAAAACGGGGCGGCCCTGGGCACGGTAGCCTACCAGCGGGGGCAAAATGACCCGACGAACCTGACCGGCGACGAATTCATCGGCTCGGCCGTCGACCCGACGGGCGCCAACCAGAACGGGATGACGGTTATGAACCTCACCAATCCCCCCAGTCGAATAGATAACCAGGACGTGGTCGATGCCGGCACCCAACCGCGGGTAGCCGCCAAGGGGCTGGCCCTCGGCGACGTGGAGTTAGGTGTACTGAACCCTACTTGCGTCATTACGGATCTGACGGTAACGTGCGGAGAATCCTCAAGCGCGGGCACGACCATCACGGTAGCAGTCACGCGCAGCGAGCCCGGGGCATCGAACAGTTACGCGCTGACCATACCCGGCTATACCGTGAGTAACGGTACGGACAACGTGGGTACCTACGGCGCACCGGCCACCTTTACCGTCACGCCGCCCCTACCGGCCGACGGCAGCGTAAGCGTATCGGTGGTGGATACCGACCAGCCGACCTGTATGGCCAGTACCGTCCTGGACGGGAGTACCTGCGACAGGACCGGCTGCGCCCTTAGCATTTCCGACGTTTCGGTGGCTTGTAGTAATGGTACCGACTTCACCGCGTCGTTCACGGTAAACTGGGAGTTTGCGGAGGCGACCAGCGACATGATCGAGGTGACCATCGACGGTGACGCGCAGATCTTTACCCCGGCCGACGTGATGGGTAGCCAATCGTTCACCGACGTTGCGCTGACCGGCCCCGCCTTCGGCGTATTACTGGAAGCCAACTTCGTCGCCAACCCGGAGTGCACCACCGTAACGACAATCGACCTGATCGCCTGTACGCCCGGGTGTACGGGGGCGGCCGATGAGCTGGGCGGCAACGTGTTCCTCGACGTAAATAACGACGGCGTGGAGGATGCCGCGGAGGGAGGGCAGGGCAATGTGCTCGTCCGGGTTTACGATTGTAGCGAAACGTTGCTCTGCGAGGTCTTCACCAATGAGGACGGTGACTGGAGCTGCGACGGTGCCGTGGCCGGTGATGACTACCGGGTCGAATACTCCCTACCGCTCACCCCCGGGCTGGGCTCGACTTTCGCCGGCCCGGATAATAAGACGAGTACCCAAGTAGTGGTAGGTGGCGTGTGTGACGCTGACTTCGGCGTTCTCGACCGGCTTAACTTCTGCGAGGCCGGGCAGTTGACCATTCTCTCCTGCTTCGAGGCCGGCGACGGTCAGGCCAACGCCAACCCTGCGACGCTCGTATTCGATTACGGTACGCAGGGGACGGATGCGAGCCCCGTGCTGGCGGTCACCGAAGTCGGGGAGGTCGGTAGCCTTTACGGCAAGGGCATAGACCAATCCGAACGGTTGGTTTACGCTACCGCGCTACTAAAGCGACACGTAGGATTAGGGCCACTGGGCGAAGGCGGGGTGTACGTTCTCGACCCCTTCGGAGAAGGACTTATCGGTAGTTTCGATCTACAGAACGTCGGTGGTATCGACGTGGGGACCGTCGACCGTAGCGGAGCGGTCGGGGGGGATCTGGCCCTACCGAGCGACCCTACCGAAGCATCGATCGATCTCGATGCCTTCGGGAAGGTAGGTAAGACCGCTTTCGGGGACACGGATATCGACGGCGCGCGCAATCTATGGACGGTTAACCTTAACCAGCGGGCCCTGGTCAGGGTACCCGTAGCCGGTTACACCCCATCCATCGGAGGCCCCCCGCCGGGTGGCGTACAACAATTCCCGATCGACGACCTAGCCGGCGCGCCGACCTGTACCAACGGCGTGCTACGCCCTTACGGCCTTAAATTTCAGGATGGGTTACTGTACGTCGGGGCGGTCTGCGACGCCGGGGCGGGTGGCACCGCGATGGACCTGGAAGCGTACGTGCTGGCGATCGACCCGACCAACCCGACCGGCGGCGCGACGATCGTCCTCAACTTCCCCCTTGGCTACGCCAGGGAAGAAATCACTAGTAATACATTCGTCGGCGACGGCTCGGATTGGGCTCCGTGGTCCGACGACTGGTCATCGGTACTGTCCCTCTCTAACGGGCAGGACTTGCACCTGCCCCAGCCGATCCTGTCGGACATCGAATTCACCGATGACGGTACGATGTTGCTGGGCTTTCAGGATCGTTTCGCCCACCAGGCCGCCATCATGCAGCGCCCGGCCGTTGCCGGAACGGATGAACTGCTCGCCGGGACGGTAACCGCGGGGGATCTACTCAAAGCGTGTTTGGTGGGGGGCAGTTACGTGTTGGAAAACAACGCGGACTGCCCGGTTAACGATACGACCACCGAGCCACCCTCACGTACGGACGACGGACCGAGCGGGGCGGGGGAATTCTTTCACGGGGACGACTACCGGCAACCCTTCGTTTACCACGGCGAGGTGCTTTCCGGAGCCCTGGTGTACAATTCTGGCACCAACGAGGTAATCTCGACGGCTTTCGACCCCACGGCAAGCGAAGACGGTGGGTTTCTTAACTCTCAGGGAATCCGCTATCTGAGTTTGGAGGACGGTAGCTACCTCGGCGGTTTCACCTTCGTTTCCGGGGCTGCTACGGGGGATTTCGGTAAGGGTGCGGCCCTTTCGGACATCGAAATAATCTGCGCGCCGCCCGCCGTTCAGCTAGGCAACTACGCCTGGTTGGATGAGGATAGCGATGGCGTGCAAGACGCTTGCGAACCCCCGCTGAGTGGCCTGGCCGTCAAGCTCTACCGGAAGGTCGACGGCGGCGGCGCGCCCGTGCTGATCGCTACGGATACGACCGACGCTACGGGCAACTACTATTTCAGCTCGGCCGATAATGCTAGCGGGGATACCGACCAGAACTGGCTGGGAACCGGAGGCGATACGATCGTCAACCGCGACGATACTTACTTCATAGTGTTTTGCGGTGACGATGGCTTCGACGAGGCGACCAATCAACTCACTAGCGGCGGGTTACTGCTTTGCCCGAGCCCGGCCGACGTCGGCGCGGACCGTAACGATAGCGACATTACCGTGCTGGATATTGACGGTGAGCTGCTACCCGCCTACTGTACACAAGCCGGCGAACTGAGGAGCGGTACGAACCACACCTTCGATGCCGGTTTCAAACGGGTTTGCCCCTTCGTAGACTTAGCGCCCACCCAGCCGGCAACCTGCGGGGCGGATTCCGTAGCGTTGGCAGTGCTGGTAGACAGCATCCTGGCACCGGAATTTTTCGACTACCTCTGGTCTACCGACGGAGATGGCTCTTTCGTCGATGCGACGGGGACGGTGCTTACCGAACCGGTGGGCTACGACGAGGCGGTAGCCTACCGGCCCGGGCCCGTCGAGCGGTCTTCGGGTGAGGCGACCTTAACGCTGGGTACCGAAGCCGATGCGATCCCCGAATCGTGTGAGGTAGCAACGTCCAGCAATACGGTACCGATACAGAATGTAGACTGTGGATCGTTCTTCTGGGAGGGCAGTAATTAAACGCCTTACTCCTGCCGCTCGGCGGTAGTCTTAAACTCGCCCATAGTGAGTCCGGTCAAGGTCGCGGCGCCCGGTGCCCCGTCGAGGTCGATAGTCACGTCGGTGCTGTAGTCGGCATAGTAGAAGGTAGCGGTCATGCCGTCATCGGTAGGGGCGACGTTTTTCAGCTTAAAGTTCTGGCCGTTGCTTACGAAGGTGCCGCCCAGCCCTTCGGCGGATTCGGTGATCGTCAGTTCGCCCCGCACGTCACCGAGGGGGGTGCCCGCTACCATCAGGTTGTAGGTGCCGGCGTAGGTAGCTTTGGGAGCCATAGCTTCGGTGGCCGCCTTAGGGGTGCTGCAGGCGAAAACGAAAAGGAGGAGTATGGCGGGGAAGTAGCGCATGTGAGTGTGTTGGTCTGTTTAATCGAGTTGTTCTACTGGCGTGGACAGCGTTATGCGTTCTTTGTTCAACAGGACCTTCCGGTGGCCGTAGGCGCGGGGGAACACGTAACTGAAGTAGTAGCGGGCGGTAGCGATCTTGCCCCGATAGAAGTTGCGATCGGATTCGGAAGCGGCATCCGGTAGTGCCTGGGCGGCAACTCTTGCTTCCCGTAGCCACATCCAGCCGATCACGTGGAGGCTAAAGTAATCCAGAAAAACCGTTGCGTCGGCCAGGAATATCCGGGGGTTTTCGGTTTGGGCCAGTCCTAGTAAGTACCCGAGGACCTGTTGGAGCTTCTCCAAGCTGGCGCCCAGGGTTTGCGCGAGTTGCCCAATCCGTTCGTTTGCTTCGGCCGCCCCTTCAACATTGCTCTTACCTAGTGCCCTTGCACCTGCGATCTCGCCTAAAATTTCTTGCTGTAAGAATTGCAACGCCTTACCGTCCTTCATCAGAATCTTGCGGCCGAGCAGGTCCATGCCATGGATGGTCGTCGTGCCTTCGTAGATGCTGTTAACGCGGATGTCGCGGAAGATCTGCTCGATCGGGAAGTCGTCCGTGTAGCCCGCCCCGCCGAGTACCTGCATGGCCGTACTGACGCTTTCGTTGCCGTATTCACTCGGGAATGATTTGGCGATCGGGGTCAGCAATTCCAGCAAAAGGTGCGCGCGCTGCCGCACTTTGGGGTCGGGGTCGGCCTGGCTCACGTCGTAATAAAGGCTGCACTGTAAGAGCAGCGCGATGCTGCCCTCGACGACCGACTTTTGGAACAGCAGCATCCGCCGGACGTCGGCGTGTTCGGAGATCAGCACTTGGGGTGAATTGACGTCCTTGTTGTCCGGGTGACGCCCCTGCGGGCGTTCCTTGGCGTACTGGAGGCTCGTGTAGTAGGCCGCGGAGGCCGAGCCGGCGGCCATCATTCCGGTACCGATGCGCGCCTCGTTCATCATTTTGAACATGTTGTTGAGCCCCCGGTATTCTTCGCCTACCAAGTGGCCGCGCGTGGTGCCCTGCTCGCCGTACATGAGGTGGGCGGCTACGTAACCTTTCTGCCCCATCTTACCGTAAATGCCGGCCGTGGTGACGTGATTGTCCTTCAGTTCCCCGCCCTCCGGCAGGTATTTCGGAACGACGAAAAGACTCACTCCCTTCATACCCTTGGGGCCGTCTTTCTTCCGCGCCAGCAGTAGGTGCACAACGTTGTCGACCGCGTTGTGGTCGCCCCCGCTAATGTAGATCTTTTGGCCGGTGATGGCGAAGGAACCATCCGGCAGGGTTTCGTAGGTCGTGGTGATGTCGCTCAGGGAAGAGCCGGCCTGCGGCTCGGTCAGGGCCATGGTACCCTGCCATTCACCGAGCGCCATTTTTTCTAGGTAGGTCGCCTTAAGTTGCGCACTGCCAAACTCTAAGATGAGGTTAGCTGCGCCCGTAGTCAGGAAGGCGTAGGCCGCGATGTTTCCGTTCGCTGCCTGGAAGATCAGGCTGCCCGCGTTCAGGATGGTAAGGGGCATTTGCTGACCGTTCAGGTCGTAGGGCCACGCGGCACTGATCCAGCCCGCCTCGCCCATTGCCCGCATGCCCTCCCCGACGGCGGGTAAGACGTGGACCTCGCCGTCTTTATAGTAGGCCTTGTTGCGGTCCATCGTCCGGTAGTGCGGAAAGAAGTGCTCGTCGGCCAAGTCCTCGGCGGCGTTGAGGGCCATCTCGGTGGTGTCGGCGTCGAAGGCGGCGTAGTTCTCGTAGGTGCGGAGGCGATCCGTGTCCAATACTTCGTTCAGCAGAAAGCGGAGGTTGCGGGTCGATATGTACTTCATGGGGGCAAGCGGTATACGGCGAAGATAAGCCTTTAGCGAAAATTCGCTAGCAAGACCTTGAGGGACTTGCGAACACCGTGCCTACATGGCAGTTCCTAACCGGAGCATCAATACTTATGAAAGAATTCATCAAACGACTCCACCCGCTACAGTTACTGATTTATGGGTATTTCTTCATCCTGACCATCGGGTTTCTCTTGCTTCAGTTGCCTTTCTGCCAAGTCAGCCCCGTTGGTACGTTGGATAACTTCTTCGTGGCTACTTCGGCCCTATCGACGACTGGGCTATCGACGGTTGACGTATCGCGCGTGTATACCTTTTGGGGGCAGTTGGTGATCATCCTCCTGATTCAGATCGGTGGGCTGGGGTACATGTCGTTGGGCAGCTTCTTCGTGCTGAGCCGGAAACGGCGCCTGAGTAAGAACCAATCGACTATTCTTAGCCACGATTTTAGCCTGCCGGAGGGCTTCAACGTGACCCGGTTCATTACCAGCCTCGTTTACTTCACGCTCACCATCGAGCTGATTGGCGCCGCCCTGCTTATCTACATCTTCTACGATGCCGGGGCGGAGGGGGTGATATGGAAGGGCATCTTCCACAGTATCTCTGCTTTCTGTACTGCGGGCTTCAGTCTGTTTTCCGATGGGTTCGCGGGCTTTCAGGCCAACTTCGGGCTTAACGCCGTTATCAGTATGCTCGCCATATCCGGGGCGTTGGGTTTCATTGTCTTTACCGACTTGTACGAAAGCGCGACCAACCGGAAGCCGAATATTACCTACACGAGCCGCATCATCATCCGTTTCACCTTCATCGGGATAATGGTAGGTATGGCCGTCCTGTACCTAAGCGATGAGAACATACACGACCTGCCGCCCGAGATCGGCTTGATGACGGCTTTCTTTCAATCCATGACGGCCTTCACTACGGTAGGTTTCAATACGTACGACATCGCCGTTATCTTTCCGGCGCCCTTATTCGCGCTGGTTATGTTGATGATCGTCGGGGCCAGCCCGTCCGGTACGGGTGGCGGCATGAAGTCGACGACCTTTACCGCGCTTTACGCGCAACTCAAAAGTACCTTTCGTGGGGATGCCCGTGCGCTGTACCTCGGCCGCGTCATCCCCCCCGGCAAGGTGGCGATGGCCACGAGTAATTTCTTCTTTTACATCCTTACCCTTGCGGTAGGGTCTTACTTGCTGTTACTCGTGCAGGACGAACCCAGCCCGACCGTTGTTTTCGAAGCCGTCTCGGCACTGGGCACGGTGGGCCTGTCTACCGGCCTTACCGGCACTCTGACGGTGATGGGTAAGTTGATCGTGATTCTGCTGATGTTCCTCGGGCGGGTCGGGCCGCTATCCTTCGGCATGGCCGTATTCAGCTCTACCGCGGACGAGCACTCGGAGGAAGAAGAGGATTTAGCGATCTAGCGCGCTGAATTGTAGTATGTTAGGGGCCCTATACATTCGGCCTTATGAAGATTCTGAACCTACTCCTAATTGCAGTACTCTGCTACGCGTGCGGCAATACCGCCGGCCCCGCGACGCCCCCGGAACCGATCGAAGACTGGCAACCACTCTTTAACGGTAAGGACCTAACGGGCTGGGACGTCAAATTCTCCGGAAAAGCGCTGAACGAGAACTTTCGCGGCACCTTTGAGTGGGAGGACGATATGTTACGGATCAAATACGACGCGTACGAAACCTTCGACGATGCGTACGGCCACCTCTATTACAGCACGCCCTACTCCCACTACAAACTGCGGTTCGACTATCGCTTTACGGGGGAGCAAACGCCGGGCGGCGCGAGCTGGAACGTGCGCAACAGCGGCGTGATGTTGCACAGCCAATCGGCGGCTTCCAACTCTTACGATCAGGACTTCCCGGTATCGCTCGAACTGCAATTATTGGGTGGCCTGAGCGACGGGAACCCACGTACGACGGGTAACCTCTGCACGCCCGGGACGGCGGTGATGATGGGCGATACGATGGAGTACCGCCACTGCATTACCTCCAGCTCCAAGACCTACGACGGGGATGGCTGGGTACACGCCGAGGCGGTAGTCATGGGCGGGCAGGGCATGCACTTCTTGATCGAGGGCGACACCGTACTTACCTTTCAACGGCCGCAAATTGCCGGAAAGAACGATGCGGCGCACATGACGCAGTGGGGCATGACCGAGGATACGGCGGCCTACATCGAACGCGACCGGGAGCCCATTACGAGTGGCTACATAGCGTTGCAGGCGGAGAGCCACCCGATCGACTTTCGAAACGTAGAGATACTGATGCTGGATGAGTAGTATTTACAGGTAATTAGCCCGCGGAGACGGCGACCCCACGAACGATCACCGGTGAAACGGGCTTATACCTTACATGCAGCCCACCGATACTACAACCGACTTGGCTACGGAACGCCGGGAGAGGGCTTTACTGATCGACGACCTACTGGCGGAGCACTACGGTGCCCCCTTCATTCCATTTTCTTACCGCGACCCACTCTCGGAGCTGGTGAACGCACTGATGAGCCACCGTACCAAGAACGCGGTCACCCGCGGTGCCTTCAAGAACTTACGCGCGACCTTCCCGACCTGGGAAGACGTGATTAGTGCCGATACGGCGGCAGTCGAACGGGCCATCAGGGCGGTTACCTTCCCCGAAATCAAAGCGCCGCGCATACAGGAAGCTTTACGTCAGGTCGCGGAGCGCAACGACGGGGAGCTATCCCTCGAAGGCTTGAACGAAGTAAGCGTGGCGGACGCCCGCACGTGGCTGGAGGCCATACCCGGGGTCGGGGCAAAAAACCAGCGCCGCCGTACTCAGTTTCAGCCACCTGAGAATGAAAGCGTTAGTCGTCGATACCCACCACCACCGGGTCGCCTTACGCCTTGGCGTCGCCCCGGCAAAGTCGAGCCTCGAAAAGACGGCCGCCATCCTTCAAAGTTACCTGCCAGCGGAGTGGGACGGTCAGCGCGTGTACGATTCCCACCAAGGCTTTATGCGCCACGGTCAGCGCGTATGCACCTTCCGACGGCCGAACTGCGGAGCATGCTTAGTCGCTCACCTCTGCGATTTTGCAATGAGTGAGTAGCTACTATCCCTTACGGTGCTTTTTCTTTTTGCCGAACTTTTGCCGCGGCTGGAAATTACCCGGGCGGTACTTCTTTTTGCCCTTGAAGGGCTTACCTCCGTCGTCGACGTTCGTGCCGCCCTCGAAGATGCGCACGTTGAGGTCGTGCCCTTTATCGGCCGCCCCCTCGAAGGCAGCGACGACTTTCCTGGCCGCCTTGCTATCCACGCCAACGTAAGTCAGGTTGTTCTGCAGATCGATTTTGCCAAAGTTGACCTTCTTACCGGGCAGGCGGCGGTTCATCATACCGATGATCTGCGGCACGGTGTATCCCTGCTTACGACCGATGGACATACACACCGTGGTGAAGCTACCACTACCCTTTTCGAGGCGGTTATCTTTCGAGTTGTCCGTCTGAACGGTACCCTGGCCGCGCAACTGCTCGCTCAGTGTATTTAGGCCGTAACCGAGAATCTTGCGAATGAGGTCCTCCCGTTCCAGGCCTTCGAAGGATTCGATGACCTCGGGGAGGTAGGCGGCGACTTTATCGTCGAGCTCGGCTTCTTTGACCTTCTCGGCGAAGCGGAGCTGCTCGCAGTTTATACACTTCCTCCCTGGCTGGAGAACGGGGTTGCCTGCTTGAACTCCATCTCTCGCGTACTTCTCGATGGCGCGGATGTGCCGAACTTCGCGGCCGGTCACGATACTCAGCGCGGTACCTTCCTTGCCAGCCCGGCCCGTTCTGCCGGAGCGGTGGACGTAGACCTCCGGGCTATCCGGCAGGTTGTAGTTGATGACGTGGGTAAGGTCCTGCACGTCCAGGCCGCGGGCGGCCACGTCGGTAGCGACCAGGAGTTTGATACGGCCTTTGCGGAAGCGGCGCATGACGTCGTCGCGCTGGGCCTGGCTCATATCCCCGTGCAGGGCATCGGCGGCGTGGCCGGCGAAACGGAGGTCTTCGCTGACGCCGTCGACCTCGCGGCGGGTACGGCAGAAGATGACCGCGTAGAGGTCGGGGTGTAGCTCGACCAACAGGCGGAGGAGGGCGAAGCGGCTGCTACCTTTCACCTTATAATAGAAATGTTCTACGCGTGACTCACCGACGTCTTCGTGGCCGACGCTGATCTCGGCCGGGTCGGTCATGTAGTCTTCGCTGATCTTCTTGGCCTCCCGGGGCATGGTGGCGCTGAAGAGCAGGGTTTGCTTCTCCTTGGGCGTAGCGGCAAGGATCGCGTTGAGCTCTTCCTGAAAACCCATGTTGAGCATCTCATCGGCCTCGTCCAGTACGACCCGCTGTAGATTGCTGAAGTCCAGCTTCTTACGGTTTATGAGGTCGAGCGTTCTACCGGGGGTACCGACGATGACGTTAGCGCCGGCCTTGATCTCCCGGATCTGGCCGGTGATGGCGGCGCCACCGTATACCGCGGTAACCTTCACTTCTTTGCGGTACTTGGCGTAGCTGGCCAGGTCTCTGGCGATCTGCAGGCACAGCTCACGGGTCGGGCAGAGGATGAGCGCCTGGATACCCTGGGCGTCGGCTTTGATGTCATTGACGATGGGGAGGCCGAAGCCGGCGGTTTTGCCCGTACCGGTGCGGGCCAGGGCTACGAGGTCGCGTTGGTCGTCCGCGATGATTAGCGGGATAGCCTCCGCCTGAACGGGGGTGGGCTTGGTAAAGCCGAGGTCGGCTACGGCGCGTTTGACCTCGTCGCGGAGGTCGGAGCTTTGGTAATCGGTCATAGTATTCGCCTGTTTGGCTACCCGCGGCGGCACTGCCTTGACTGCGCGAGGCGGGTATGGGGAAACGGGCGCGGGTTTACGACACGCCTACTTCAGTCCTCTGCCCATCACGACGCAAGATGCGGGGATGGGACGGACGCTGCAAACAACTAGGTAAACGGGGGTGGCCCTGAAATTGGGCGCAAAGGTACGGCTTTTTAAATACCCTGCGGTAATGGCCCTAACTGACGGAAAGTACTGGCCGCGCAAGTAGCTACGGATCGTAAACCGTATATTAGTAGCTGTCTATTAGCGTGTTGTAGTTCTTTCCACTAACGGTTTCTTTCCATGTCTTTCCGTCTGTATACGTTTCTGATCCTGCTAGTGGCGGGAAGTACCGATGCTCTGTACGCACAGATGCGGCTATCGGTGCCCGAGCCGTTCGCGGAAGACCAGGGCTACGCCAGGCTGTGGATGGCTAACGATATGTTCTACCTCCCCATCCGGAGCGATCAATACTACAGCGCGGGCATGGGCGTACAGTACGTGCGCTATCGGAGCGATCGGAGCTATAGGTCCTGGGGGGTGCGCCAGGAGATCTACACCCCTAAGGAGATAGAAAGCGTGGAGGTAACCCACAACGACCGGCCCTTTGCGGGTACTCTCCTTTTCAATTTCGGGTGGGGAAGCTTCGGTGAGGGTGGCATAGACTTCGCCACCGAGCTGACGGTCGGGGTACTAGGCAGGCACGCGGGCGGCGGCAAGGTGCAGAATAAGGTGCATAGTATAGTGAGTTATGCGGATGAAGTCCCCGGCTGGGTGAACGAAGTGGAGCCGGATCTGGCCCTGAACTATCGGATGCGCTTTGGTAAGGACTGGCTTCCTGCTTCCGGCACCAACGTAATTACCTACGGGCGAGCCGAGTTCGGTACCCTATTTACCAACGCAGCCTTCGGAGGTGAACTGGGCGGCGATTACCCGCTCTTTGCCGGTAAACTGCGCCTGACGGCCTCGGTGGCCTACGAAGTTCGTGCCGTTGCCTACAACGCAACGCTAACGGGCGGCCTACTCAACCGCGACGCGCGTTACCGGACCGCCATCGACCCCGAGCCGGTGGTGGCCCAATCACGCGTATCGTTCGACCTGCGTTATCGCGGGCTGGCCCTGGAATGCACCGCCGTCCGCAACGGAGCTGAATTTATCGGTGGCGAACAACATTTTTACGCCACCTGCGGCGCACGCATCCATTGGTAAACACGCGTATCTTCGTGCTCTCTAAACTACGCGTACGAATATGACCAAAGACTTTTTGAAAGAACTCGGCCTCAACGAAATTAATGATGGTACCAGCACCGGCCGGAGTGGGTACCGGAGCGCGGCAAACCCCCTCAGTTCCATAAGCCCCGTAGACGGAGAAACGATCGGCCGCGTAAGCCAAACCACCCGCGAAGAATACGATGGCGTTGTCAAACAGGCCCAAAAGGCGTTTAAATACTGGCGCGCCGTGCCGGCCCCTCGCAGAGGCGAGATCGTACGGCAATACGGCGATGCCCTGCGCGAGCACAAGGGCGCGCTCGGCAAACTGGTCTCCTACGAAATGGGCAAAAGCCTGCAGGAGGGGCTCGGCGAGGTACAGGAAATGATCGACATCTGTGACTTCGCCGTCGGCCTGAGCCGTCAGCTATACGGCCTGACCATGCATTCGGAAAGGCCAAAACACCGCATGTACGAGCAGTGGCACCCCCTCGGTATCGTTGGCATCATCTCCGCCTTCAACTTCCCCGTTGCCGTCTGGAGCTGGAACGCCATGATCGCCCTCGTCTGCGGTGATGTATGCATCTGGAAGCCGAGTGAAAAAACGCCCCTTTGCGGCGTAGCCTGTCAGAACATCTGGGCTAAGGTAGCCGCCGAAAACGATCTCCCCGAAGGCCTATCCAGCCTGATCAACGGCAACTACGAGGTCGGCGAATGGATGACGAAGGACACCCGCGTCCCCCTCATCTCAGCTACCGGCTCTACCCGCATGGGTAAACTGGTTGCGCAAACCGTTGGCGCGCGCCTAGGTAAAGTACTACTCGAACTCGGTGGTAATAACGCGATCATTATCACCGAATCCGCCGATATGGACCTCGTCCTTACCGGAGCGCTATTCGGTGCCGTCGGTACCTGCGGCCAACGCTGTACTTCTACGCGCCGGCTGATCGTCCACGAAAGCCGCTACGCGGAGGTGCGCGATAAGCTAAAGGCCGCCTACGGCCAACTCCGCATCGGCGATCCACTCGATGAAAATAACCACGTAGGCCCCCTCATCGACCGGGATGCCGTGGCTACCTACCTCACCGCCATCGATAAGATCAAAGCGGAAGGAGGGAAGGTAGCAGTGGAAGGTGGCGTGCTGGATGGAGAAGGTTACCGCAGCGGTTGTTACGTCCGACCCGCCTTCTTCGAAATGGCACCCGGAAGCCAGATGACCCTCCACGAGACCTTCGCCCCCATCCTCTACATCATGCCCTACGCTACCCTGGAAGAGGCCATCGAGTTGCAGAACAACGTACCTCAAGGGCTGAGCTCCGCTATCATGACGACCAGTATGCGCGACAGCGAGCGGTTCCTCAGCGCGGCTGGCTCCGACTGCGGTATTGCTAACGTCAACATCGGAACCTCGGGAGCGGAGATCGGGGGTGCCTTCGGCGGAGAGAAGGATACCGGCGGCGGTCGAGAGTCCGGATCGGACAGCTGGAAAGCCTACATGCGGCGGCAGACGAATACGATCAACTACTCTACGGAACTGCCCCTGGCGCAGGGGATCAAGTTCGATCTGTAGGCGCGAACCTTAGCGAGGAGGGCGTAAGAATTACAAAGCAGGTACCCTAGCCCTTAATTCCCAATATTCAATTAATTTGTAGCCCGAACGCCCCACTATCCGATGAAGAACAAATACGTCGCCGCAGCACTGGCCTGGTTCGTAGGCTGGCTCGGTATCCACCGCTTCTACCTGGGCGAAACTACGCGCGGGATATTCTACCTGCTTTTCTTCTGGACGTTCATCCCCGCCATCATCGCCTTCATCGACACCATCATGTTCCTAGTGATGGACGATGAGAAGTTCGACCGGCTGTACAATCCGGACAAATTCGAGAAGTACGCAGATCAACCGACCACAGTGTACCGGGAGGCCACGCCCGCGCCCGCGCAACAAGACCAGTTCGAGACCGAAGCGGATCGACTCTACCACAGCTACCAAACGCAGGATGCCTTACCGCTCTACAAACGCTCGCTCGACGCACGGGCGCACAACCCGAAGCTGCACTTCAAACTGGCCTGCATCTACAGTATGCACGAAGATACCGAACGCTCCCTTCACCACCTGGAGACCGCCATCAACCAGGGGTACGGAGACTTTCAACGCATCAATACCCACGAGCACCTCTCTTACTTGCGCGCCCAACCGGAGTACCCCCGCTTCAAAGCCAACGGCTACCAGATGCCGGAGGCGGAACGACTCATCCTGGAAGACGAGCCGCGCATGGAACTGGACAGTGACCTGATCGGGCAGATCGAACGACTAGCGCAGCTGAAGACCTCCGGCATTCTGACTGAAGAAGAGTTCAACACGCATAAGCAGCGGTTGCTCGGCAAGTAAGTCGACCTAATCTCGCCAGCGTTTGCTCAGATCGCCATAGGCATCGATGCGGCGGTCGCGAAAGAACGGCCAGATACGCCTGACCTCCGCCGTGCGTCTGCGATCTATCGTCACGACCGATTCTGTCTCCTCATCCTCGCCGGCCTGGTAGAGCAGTTCCCCCTGTGGGCCGCACACAAAGCTGCTGCCCCAAAACCGGATGCCCCCAGTTACCCCACTCGGGTCCGCCTCGAAGCCGGTGCGGTTGACCGTTACGACCGGTAGCCCGTTCGCCACCGCGTGGCCGCGTTGGCTGATCGTCCAGGCATCCCGCTGGCGGCCACGCTCGGGGGCATCGTCGTGCAGGTCGTAGCCGATGGCCGTGGGGTAGATCAGTAGTTCGGCACCGGCGAGCGCCATCAGGCGGGCTGCCTCGGGGTACCACTGATCCCAGCAAACCAATACGCCGAGTTTGCCCACGCTGGTGGTGATGGGCTCGAAGCCCAGATCCCCCGGGGTAAAGTAGAATTTTTCGTAGTACGCGGGGTCATCGGGTATGTGCATCTTGCGGTACTTACCGGCAATGCTACCATCTCGCTCAATCACGACGGCCGTGTTGTGGCAAAGCCCCGGGGCGCGCCGCTCGAAAAGCGAGGTAACGATGACCACGTCAAGCTCGCGGGCAAGCGCTCCGAAGAACTCGGTGCTGGGCCCGGGGATGGTTTCGGCCTGGTCGAAGACGGTCACGTCCTCCGTTTGGCAGAAGTACAGGCCGGCGTGGAGCTCCTGAAAAACCACTAGCTCGCCCCCCCCCTCCTTGCACCTGCGCGCCGCGCCCGCATACTCCTCCTGATTGCTCGCCCGATCCGCTGAGTTAGCGCGCTGCACGATTCCGACCCGTAGTGTAGACATATTAAACGACTTGTTTGGTTACCCATCTGCCCAAGCGCGTCCCCGCCGCCGCGCGGATGATCCCGTCCAACAGCCACGGGCGCGTCGAGACCAACTTTTGGGCTAAGTATTTTCTGCGGAAATCGCGGTCGAAACGCTTGCGCACGGCCCGGTCGTAAGCCGCCAGAAAGCCGGCGTCGAACCGCCCCGCGGCGAAGGCGGCCCGCACCGTCGCGGCCGCCAACTCCGCACTGATCATCGCATTACCGATGCCCTCCCCGGTGATCGGATCCACCAAGCCGGCCGCATCGCCCAGCAGCACGAAACCGTCGCCTGAGCGTGGTACGTTGCGGGACCCCAGGGGCAGACCGAAGCCTTCGTTCGGGCTCACGCGCTCGGCCCGGGTGAAGTGGTGGCGTACGTTGCGGTCCTCGAACGCGATACGGTCCAGACTCGCCCGCAGGTCGACCCGGCGTTCGGAGATCTGGCGGCTCAGCATCCCGAAGCCCACGTTGAATAAGCCGTCGGCCAACGGAAAGATCCAGAAGTAACCCGGCAGGTAATCTTTGAGAAAGTAGAAGGTCAGCCGGTCGTGGCCGATGCCCGTGACCCCCCGGTAATAGGCCCGCACGGCGGCGCAATGGTGATCGCGGTCCAGTTTAGTATCGGTGTACGCTTTCGCGACGGCGCTGTGCGCGCCGTCGGCCCCGACGATCATTTTTGCGGTCAGTAACGTACCGTCGGCCAGGCTTACGCGGTGGCCGCCAGCGGTTCGCGCGACCTGACGAATCTTTTGCCCCAGATACGTAGTGACCGTACTTGACGCTTCCGCTTGCCTGAGCAGATAGGCATCGAAAGCCAACCGCGGGCAGCTATACCCCTCCGTCACGAAGCTGAGGTCCATCTTCGCACCGCTCGGTGCGACGCCCCGCGCCCGGCCGATGCGGTGTAGCGCGGGCAGGCCCCGCCAAAAGCCCGGGTCCATTCGTTTGCCGACCGCGACCGCCGTTCCGGGTATGGCGTCTCCGCAGATCTTATCGCGTGGGAAGGTGGCCTTATCGATCAGTGCGATGCGCAGGCCCGCCCCGCGCAAGTGGCGCGCCAGCGTGCTTCCGCCCGGCCCGGCACCCGCTACAATGATGTCGTAAGCCTGGTCCACTAAAGCATTTAAGGTTAACGTTCGTCTCCGCTGTAGTCGTAAGGTAGTGTTTTACTGTCTTTGACGGTCGAAAGCGTCATCAGTGTTTTGAGCCGCTCGATCTCGTCGATCTGCTGCAGCGTTTTGAACAGGAGGCGCTCGTAGGTCGGAATGTCCTCGCAGACGATCTTAATCAGGAAATCCGCCTCCCCGGTGATGATGTAGCACTCGGTGATCTCGGCGATGTTATTTACCTGCTCCAGGAAGCTTTCCCGGGCGTGGTCCTTTCGCCAGTCCAGACTCACCAACACGAAGGTTTTCACCATCAGGCCGATCGACGAAGGATTGACCTGGGCGTGGTAGCTTTCAATCACGTCGTTCTGTTCCAGCTTCTTTACGCGCTCGAGGGTCGGGGCGGGGCTCAGCCCGATGCGCTTCGAAAGGTCCAGGTTCGTGATCTTACTGTTTTCCTGCAGGATTCGCAGGATATTCAGGTCTATTTTATCGAGTTTGTCAGACATACTGGGTAGAGGGGTAATGGTGCAACGAAGATAGCCGCACCAACAAATATTTCATAATTCCTCACAAAAAGACATATTATTTCACGCCATTTGGGTTACGGCCAAATACCTAGCGCGATGTAGTCGCTGGATATCTTGCTGATTGCCAGCGCGAAAGCGGCGGTTCGCAAATCCCTGATCTTGTCGTTGTTCTTATACAGCGAATAGATACCGCGGAACCCGGTGATCATCGTTTCCTCCAGCCCGCTGCGGATCAAATCGATCTCCTCGGCGCCGCGGGTGATCATCTCCCGATCGCGTTCGCTGATGACCTTGCCGGTCGTCGCTTCGATCTGTTCGACGATATTGGTGTACACCCGCTCGTCGAAACGCTTTTCCAGGCGACCGAAGCGCATATGGCTCAGGTTTTTCAGCCATTCGAAGTAAGAAACGGTTACGCCGCCGGCGTTCAGGTAGATGTCGGGTATCACGATGACCCCCCGTTCGGCGAGGATGTCGGCGCCATCGGCGGTAACCGGGCCGTTAGCTGCCTCGGCGATAATTTTGGCTTTTACGCTGGGGGCGTTGTCGGCATCGATCTGGTTTTCGAGGGCGGCGGGCACGAGGATGTCGCATTCGAACTCCATTACGGCGCGGCGTTTGCCCTTGCCGAATACCTGGGCGCCGGGGTAACTCAGGATGCTCCCGTGGTGCGCTCGGTGGCGTAGCAGGGCGTGGATGTCGATACCGTCCGGGTTATAGATCGCCCCTTCGACCTCACTGACGCCGACGATCTTGACGCCGCCCTCGTCCTGGCTGATGGTTGCCGTATGGCTGCCCACGTTACCGAGGCCCTGGATGACCATCGTCTTGCCCTTAATGCCGAGCTTAAGGCCGAGCCTGTCCATCAGATCCGGCTGGTTGCACGCCTCACGGATGCCGTAATAGACCCCGCGGCCGGTGGCTTCCGTCCTGCCCCGCACCCCGTTCTGGTTCACGGGTTTGCCGGTGACGCAGCCGGCGGCGTTGATGTCATCGGGGTGGAAGGAACGGTAGGTATCGTAGATCCAGGCCATCTCGCGCGGGCCGGTACCGTAATCGGGGGCGGGCACGTCGACGGCCGGGCCGATGAATTTGCGGCGGATCAGCTCGGTGGTGTAGCGGCGGGTGATGCGCTCGAGGTCTTCCGTCCCGTACTCCCAGGGGTTGATCTTCACCCCGCCCTTCGCCCCGCCGAAGGGCACGTCGACGATGGCGCACTTGTAGGTCATGAGGGTGGCCAGGGCAATCACTTCGTCCTGGTTAACGTGGTTGGAGTAGCGGATGCCGCCCTTGGTCGGGCTACGGTGGTGGCTGTGCTGGGCGCGGTAGGCCTCGATCACCTGCACCACCCCGTTGATCTTGACCGGAAACTGCACCTGGTAAACGCTGTTGCAAACTTTGATCTGGCTGAGTAAGCCCTCGTCGAGCCCGGTGTGGGGCGCGGCGCGGTCGAAATAGCGGTTCACGCTATCTAAAAACGAAACTTCTTTAGGCATGATTATCGATTTGGTCTTCAAGCTCGGTCATCCGGCGATCCAGTGACCATAAATAATACGCTATACCCAGAAACACCAACGCGATCACGGCTACGACGACGTACAATTTATTGATGCTCCGCAAAAAGTCAGCGGGCGGCTCGGGGCCTTGCGCGAACAGCAGGTACGGAAGCAACGACAAAAGGACAACACAAACCGAACGGGGCATACTACCGGGCTTTTGGTTAGGCAGGCGCGAAGGTAGAGCGTAGCGCGTTCATAAAAAGTGTTTTGCGAGGCCGCAGGTGCAAGGAAAAGGTAGAAAAGAGCAAGCTTTGACCAAATCAGGGTGTTCACGCCGTCCGCTACGGGCTTTTCCCCGCGCACCCTCCCCCCCTGCTTCAGCCCGTAGAATTACCTTTGCCCGTGACAACCCGGCCAATTATGAAAATCGCCAGCCTCCAACTCGGCAACGACCTCATCGAAGCGCACAATAGTATGTGGACCGGCGAGGAGACCGTCCTCTTCAACGGCCAGGAAGTGAGCCGGCAGCAGAACGTATTCAGCGGCACCCACCACTTCAACGTCGAAGACCCGGTGACCGGCCACCTCGATCGCTTCAGGGTCGACTTTTCGATGAGTATGTCCAACTTGTGGGGCGTATCCGTAGCCATCTACCGCAACGACGAATGCCTGCTCGATCACGCCGGAAAGCGAAACGCCGAAGCGATCGTGACGGTCAGATCCACAACCGGTAGCCATCAGGATTACGACCGCAGCGAATGGCAGTCGGACGGTGGATCCCACCCCGCCGGCGGCAAGGAACCCCTCTACCGGGAGGACGATTTAGTCTGACCGGCAACTTATCTTTGCCGCCAAACTAACCCCATGGCCGGCAGTACCTTCGGACGCGCGTTCAACATCACCACATTCGGCGAAAGCCACGGCGTCGGCCTCGGGGTTATCGTCGATGGCTGCCCCGCCGGCATCACCTTCGATGAGGCGTTCATCCAGTCCGAGCTCACCCGCCGCAAACCGGGGCAGAGTAAGATCGTCACCCAGCGCAAGGAGAACGATGGCGTCCAGGTACTCTCCGGCGTGTTCGAGGGCAAGACGACCGGGACGCCGATCGGTATGATCATCTTCAACAAAGACCAGCGGAGTAAGGACTATAGCCACATCTACGACAAATTCCGCCCCAGCCACGCCGACTACACCTTCCACGCCAAATACGGCTTCAGGGATTACCGGGGCGGCGGTCGATCCAGCGCCCGCGAAACGGCGGCCCGGGTGGCGGCGGGGGCCGTGGCGCAGTTGTTCCTGAGGGGCCTGGGCGTCAGCATAGCCTCTTACGTTAGCCAGGTCGGGCCGGTGAGGCTGGAAAAGAACTATCGGGAGTTGGACCTCGACCTGATCGAGAGCAACCCCGTCCGCTGCCCCGACCCGGAGGCGGCGGCGCTGATGGAGGAAAAGATCCGTGAGGTGCGGAAGGACGGCGATACCATCGGGGGCGTAGTGACCTGCGTCGTGCGCGGCGTCCCCGCCGGCTGGGGAGAGCCCGTTTTCGATAAGCTGCACGCCGAGTTGGGCAAGGCCATCCTGAGCATCAACGCCTGCAAAGGCTTCGAATACGGCTCCGGCTTCGACGGCATCACGCTGCGGGGCAGCGAGCACAACGATGGCTTTTACACCGAGGCGGACGGCACCGTACGCACCCACACCAACAAAAGCGGTGGCATCCAGGGCGGCATCTCCAACGGGGAAGACATCTACTTTCGCGCCGCCTTCAAGCCGGTGGCCACCATCATCCAAGACCAAAGCTCGGTCAACGAAGCCGGTGAGGGCGTCACCGTTAGCGGTAAAGGGCGGCACGACCCCTGCGTTCTGCCCCGGGCCGTAGCCATAGTGGATAATATGGTTGCCCTGGTCCTGGCCGACATGGCCCTCCGCCAGCGAATGGTGCGGTCGTGAACCGTATTTTACCCTACACTTTATAGCAAGCATGAACCCGACGACCGCCCCTTTTATCGATGAAGACTTCCTGCTGAGTAACGGCCAGGCCCGCGAGCTCTACGGCCGCGTGAAGGACCTGCCCATCATCGACTACCACAACCACCTGCCCCCCGGTGAGATAGCGAGCGACCGCCAGTTCGAAAACATCACCCAGGTATGGTTAGCCGGCGATCACTACAAATGGCGGGCCATGCGGGCCAACGGCGTCGACGAAACCTACATCACCGGGGAGGCCGACGATTACGACAAATTCCTGAAGTGGGCCGAAACGGTGCCCTACACTCTCCGCAACCCCCTCCACCATTGGACGCACCTTGAGCTAAAGCGGTACTTCGACGTCGACGAACTCCTCTGCCCCGGCAATGCTCATGACGTCTACGAGCATTGCACCTGCGTCCTCGCAAAAAAATCACACGCTACCCGTGGCCTACTACGGATGATGAACGTTCGACTCGTGGGTACGACGGACGACCCCACCGATAGCCTTGAGCACCACGAACAGCTTGCGGGTGCCGACACCGGTTTTTCCGTGGTCCCTTCCTTCCGCCCGGATAAGGCGGTAGTAATCGATAAAAATTGGTTAACCTACCTCGATAAATTAGGAAACCCGGGTAATTACACGGAATTACTCGATACGCTGGAATCGCGGATAGCCTACTTCCACGAGCGCGGCTGCCGGGTAAGTGACCACGGGCTGGAACAGCTATTCGACGAAACCTGCACGGCGAAAGATGCCGAAGCCATCTTTAAGAAAGCGAAGCGTGGAGAAGAACAGCCTTCCGTTAAAGAAAAGCGGGCCTTCCAAACCGCCGTACTAACCGAGCTCGGCCGGATGTACCACGAGCGCGGCTGGGTACAGCAATTCCACCTCGGCGCCATTCGGGATAATAACGGCCGCCTACTGCGAGAATTAGGTAATGATGTCGGCGTTGATTCCATCGGCGATTTCAGCAGCGCCCGTGGCCTGAGTCGATTGCTGAACGGCCTCGACGAGACCGACCAACTGGCCCGGACGATCGTATACAATCTAAACCCCGCCGATAACGCCGTATTCGCCACCATGATGGGCAACTTCGGCGACGGGCGCATCCCCGGCAAGATGCAATTCGGCTCCGGCTGGTGGTACAACGACCAACTAGATGGGATGCGCGAACAGATGAACGTGCTGAGCAATATGGGTTTGATCAGCCGCTTCGTCGGTATGCTGACCGATAGCCGCAGCTTCCTGAGCTTCCCCCGCCACGAGTATTTCCGTCGCCTATTGTGCGACCTATTCGGCCGGGATATGGAAGGCGGCCTGATTCCGAACGATATCGAATGGACGGGTAAGATATGCGCGGATATCAGCTATAATAATGCCAGAAATTATTTCGATTTTAAGCTATGAGTGCTTCCCCCAAACGCGTCGTCACCTTCGGCGAAATACTATTGCGGTTAAACCCTCCCGGCTACCTACGGCTGGAACAGACCGATCGCTTCAAGGCCTACTACGGGGGTGCCGAGGCTAACGTTGCCGCTACCCTATCCCTTCTGGGGCTGGATTGCGCTTTCGTGACCCGCCTGCCCGATAGCAAGCTGGCTACGGCCGCTCTACAGCACCTACGGCAATTCAAAGTCGATCTAAGCGGCGTCTATACCGGCGGTAAGCGCATCGGCCTTTACTTCCTGGAGGTGGGTGCCGTCCAGCGTGGCAGCTACATCATTTACGATCGGGAAGATTCCGGCATGGCCACCATCCAACCCGGTACGATCGACTGGGAGAAGGAATTCCGCGGCGCCGATTGGTTTCACTGGACGGGCATCACCCCCGCTCTGAGCCAGGGGGCGGCCGACGTCTGCCTGGAGGCGTGCCAGGCGGCCAACCGACTGGGCGTCAAAGTCTCCCTCGACCTCAACTACCGCTCCAAGCTTTGGCAGTACGGAAAGCACCCCAACGAAATCATGCCCGCTTTGGGCGAGTGTTGCGACTTCATGCAGGCCGACCCCGACACCGCAAATACTTTCTTCGACCTGGGTGTGGCGCCAATAGAAAAATCGAAGAAGTTCAAAGACAGCAATTTCCGGCCTTTCGTAGAGCGCCTGACGGAGCGGTTCGACCGGTGTAAGTACGTCGCCATGACGCTTCGTGCCAGTATCAACGCCAACCACAACAACTGGTCGGGTATCCTTTATGACAGGGATCGACTGTACCGGGCCCGCACGTATGAAATTACCGATATGGTCGATCGTATCGGTGGTGGGGATAGCTTCATGGGGGCCATCATCTATGGCGTACTCACCTACCCCGACGATCTTCAGCGGGCGTTGGACTTCGCGACCGCGGCTAGTTGCCTGAAGCACACGATCGTCGGTGACATTAACCTGGCCACCGTCGAGGAAGTAGAATCACTTATGCACAGCGAGGGTCGGGGCAGCGTCGAGCGCTAGCCCGCCCGCCTGGTGGATCACCGTCGAATCACTTGCGGGCAAAAAAAATTCGGGCTAGGTGCTGGCACCTAACCCGAATTCCCTAAAGCGATAGTGTCCGTTAAGACTTAATGCTTTATAAACTTGCGTACCCCCGCGCGGGCCTGATCCTCAAGTTGTATAGTGTACGTACCATTGGGTAGTGCGGAGATGTCGATACCGTTACCCAGGTTACCCTTGAAGTGCAATACTTGCTGCCCGAGTGAACTGAACACGCGGACTTCCGGTGCCCGATACTGGCCGACCCGGTCGACGTATAGTCGGCTGGAAGCCGGGTTGGGGTAGATGTTGAAATCCAGGGTCTGTACGACGCGACCTTCACGCGTGCTTACGGACTTTTCGGTGGTAAACAGTTCAATTTCCGCGATCTGTACGATGGTGGAAGCTACCGTGTCGATGTTAAAACGATAGTAGCTGTACTCTTCGTCGTTATCGAAGGTGAACAGCCGCTGGTAGTAGCGGGTGATGAAATCCTCATCCGTCCGCTCGTCGATCGTCGCCCAAGTTTCTCCGTCGTTAGAACCCTGTAGGTTCCATGAAATGGGGTCCCTCCCAGGGGCGTCGTTAGCCGAGGTGATGGTGTAACCCGAGACGGCGTATTCCTTATCGGAAGAAAATTGTACCCAGGTGCTGGAGTTAAACGTCAGGTATTTCGTCTGGTACGAATCATCGAAGAGGTTGACGAGTTGCTCACCGGCCGGTGATTGTTCGGCGGGGTACTGTGAGGAGATAACGCCGAGGGTATCTGCGGTAATGTCTTCGAAATCGGGGAAGTCGATCGTGTCGCCTGCCTCGGGGAGGTCGTAGAGGTAGCGTGCGTTGTATAGTTCTTCTTCCCGGTCGTCATTCCAGCCGAAGGCGTTGGTGAATAACTCCTTGTTATCCGTTCCGGAAGCTAGGTTGGAGAAGTACAATATTTCACCGAAGCTCGCGCGGCTGGCGCTGGTAGGAATGCTATCCGGTACATTCGGATCGTCGATCGGTATCGTCCGGAAGTGATTGGAAAGTGCTTTAAAGTAGCGGTCGAAGAAAGCACCTCCACCGTTGTCCCTCCAGAGTGGGTAGAACCAATCGCGGAAGAAATAGTACTGGCCGTCTCCGCCACCGGCGCGGTGCGGGGTGGTGTTCTCAACCTGCACGTCGAACCAATTTTTGGCCAGCGTACTGTCCTGAAATGCGTTGACGTAAACGTCGTAGATGAAGATGGCGGGCCAGGGGCCGTCGTTCCAGAAGCGGAAGCTGGGGCTTTCCTTTACGTTATTGTTGCCACCCTCCACGATGTGGGAGAGCTCGTGGATGAACACTTCGTAGTTGACGCGAGCCGTGGAATCTCGCCAGTTCCAAGCGCCACCGAGGTTGATGGTATTCCGGTAGCCCATCCCGGCATCGAAGCGGGTGTTGATGGTAGCGGTTCGGTATAGATCGTTTTCGTGTACGACTACGTACATCCGCGGGTCGGGCCCGAAGTCGCCGTACGTTTCCTGCATGTACAGCCACGTAGTGCGGATGGGTTCGATCATCCACTGCGTCTCTTCGAGCGTGAGCGCGCCACCCAGATAGAGGGCAACGTCGCCGTCGAAGTAAGCTCGGGTGACCGTGGGTCGGTCGTCACGGATGCCGTCCACGATCGTTTCCGGCGGATCTTCCAACTGCGCGACCAACGGAGTCGAGAAGGACAGTGCCAGGATGGAGAATAAAACAAGGGTAAATAATGATTGCATATGATTGAGGGGTATACCTGTCTAGAGATGCCACTTAGCTAACTGACGGATCGGCTTCACCTGTCGGGATCAAGACCGTTCGCCTATTGACTAAGCAACGAATTACTTTTATTAACCATCAAATTAACCACGCGAAAGCTTAATAAGCAAACGATTGCTGTTAAAGTAATCAACTTCCTGCCGTAGGAAGTCATCCACAATACATAACATCCATAAAGTGCGGTTGGTGTGAACATCCCCGTCGAGAAAAACATAGTACATCGTTCGTGTGAGGGTAGTAGGGAAGTAGCGCGCAACAATGCCGGCCCGGGCGGTGTACCCGCTCTTAAACAACCGACCAATGGAAATCGGCATCGACTCTTTCGTCGCTACCCGGCCGGGCCAGAACGATACCCAAGCCGTCAGCCAGCTGCTGGAGCGCATCGAACGCGCCGACCGGGTCGGTCTCGATATTTACGCCCTCGGTGAGCACCACCGGTCGGATTATCTCGACTCCGCCGCGCATATGTACCTGGCCGCGGCGGCTTCCCGTACGGAGCGCATCAAACTTGGCAGCGCGGTGACCGTGGTCAGTGCCGCCGACCCGGTCCGCGTATTCCAGAATTTCGCCACGCTCGACCTAATTACTAACGGGCGGGCGGAAATCGTGGCGGGGCGCGGCTCTTTCGTGGAGGCCTTCCCCCTCTTCGGCCATCGGCTGGAGGATTACAACGAGCTGTTCAAGGAGAAACTGGAGTTGTTACTAAAGATCCGTGACGAGGAGGTCATCACCTGGCAGGGCCGCTTCCGGCCGCCCTTACGCCAACAGGCGGTTTACCCCCGACCGAAGCAAACGAAACTCCCCATCTGGTTGGGCGTCGGTGGTACGCCATCTTCCTTCGTACGCGCCGGGGCGCTCGGTTTACCATTAATGGTGGCCGTGATCGGTGGACACACTTACCGCTTCGCGCCGCTGGTGGATGCTTACCGGGAGGCCTACCTCAAAGCCGGCCACCCCGAAGCAGCGATGCGCGTAGGGCTGCACAGCCTTGGGTTCGTCGCCAAGACCAGCCAAGAAGCACACAAGGGCTTTTACCCCGGCTACAAAAAGATGTTCGACAAGATCGGTAAAGAGCGCGGCGGCAGCCCCGTAACTGAATCCAGCTACTACGCGCAGGTAGGCCCCACCGGCGCCCTAGTCGTCGGCAATCCGGAGGAAGTCGCGGAGAAGATCCTCCGCCACAGCAAGTTCCTGGGCGGAATCGATCGTTTCACCTTCCAGATGGACGCGGTCATGAACTCCCCCGAAGGCGGCGGCCACGAAGGGCAGATGGAAGCCATTCGGTTGATCGGGGAAGAGGTGAAGGCAGGTGTGGGGTAAGCTGGAAGTTCGGGAGCGTAATAGGATGTTCGTCCGTTAGTTATGTCGGAACTAATGTACTAACGGGCTAAAAGGCGCGAAGGCCACCCTCTCGGGCTAATCCTCCCCCCTTACCCACGCTTGCTAATCCCCCGATACCTCGCACCTGCGTACTCGCCCAACTTGCTGGCAGCAAAAAACAGAAAACATGCTAAAGCAAGAACGGTCACCCATGGCCCCAGATAGTACCTTCGCGCCCATGACGGACAACGGAACATTCATCGTCGAAGGCGGCCACCGGCTTGCGGGGGAGATCACCCCCCAGGGCGCCAAGAACGAAGCCCTGCAAATCATCAGCGCCACCCTCCTTACCCCGGAGCCGGTACTCCTTACTAACCTGCCGGACATCCTGGACGTCAACAAACTTCTCGACCTCGTCGCCGGCCTCGGTGCCACCGTGGAACGCGTGGACCGGCAAACCGCCCGGGTCACCGCAAAGGACATCGATATTGAATACATGTCCAGCGCGGCTTACGTGCGTGACGCCCAGCGGATCCGCGGCTCGATCATGCTCGTCGCCCCCCTCCTGAACCGCTACGGCCGCGCCACCCTACCCAAGCCCGGCGGGGACAAGATCGGCCGCCGCCGCCTCGACACCCACATCCTCGGCCTGCAAGCCCTCGGCGCCGACTTCGATCTGGACGGCCGCAAAAACATCTACGAATTCAAGACCGCCGGCCTACGGGGGACTTACATCCACATGGATGAGATCAGCGTGACCGGCACGGCCAACATCGTCATGGCCGCCGTGATGGCCAAAGGGGAAACCATCATTTATAACGCGGCCTGCGAACCTTACCTGCAACAGCTCTGCAAGATGCTGAACGGCATGGGCGCAAAGATCGAGGGGCTCGGCTCTAACCGACTCACGATCCAGGGCGTCGATTACCTCGGCGGCACCGAGCACCGGATGCTGCCGGACATGATCGAGATCGGCTCCTTTATCGGGATGGCCGCCATGACCGGATCGGAGCTAACGATCAAAAATGCATCCGTGGATAACCTCGGCATCATCCCCCGCACCTTCAACCGGATGGGGATCACGCTGAATTTCGATGGCGACGACATCCACATCCCGGCCCACGACCACTATGAGATCCAGAGCTTCATCGACGGCGGCCTGATGACTATTTACGATGCGCCCTGGCCCGGCTTTACGCCCGACCTGATGAGCATCTGCCTCGTGACGGCCATCCAGGCGAAGGGATCGGTACTGATCCACCAAAAGATGTTTGAGTCGCGGCTGTTTTTCGTCGATAAGCTGATCGATATGGGCGCGCAGATCATTCTCTGCGACCCGCACCGCGCTACCGTAATCGGGCTCGACCGGCGGGCTAAACTGCGCGGCATCAAGATGTCATCGCCGGATATTCGCGCCGGTGTATCCTTATTGATTGCCGCCCTTTCCGCCGATGGGACCAGCCGTATCGATAATATTCACCAAATAGATCGCGGGTACCAAAACATCGACGGGCGCTTACGGGCGCTGGGAGCGAGTATTATCCGGGAATAACCGTACAGTAATAAGCTATTCAGTATTCCCCCCGAACCGTACGCCAAGCTGAAAATTGCGGCCCGGCGCGGGTTGAAAATACCGCCCTCCGAAGCGTGGGTTCAGGTCGTTGCCGAAGCTCATCCTTTCGTTCAACAGGTTGGAAACGGACGCAAAAAACCGTACCCTGCGAATACGGTAGGAAGCCGTTGCGCGTACTAAATGATAAGACTCCGCCACCACGTCGTTCGCATCGTTGAGCGGGATGGCGTCGACGAAATTGTGTAGTAACCCAAAGGTTACCTTATCCTTTACGGTCAGTAAAGCCTCGACGTTCGTGGTGTGCGGCGCGGCACCGGGGATGCGCTGGCCGGAGAAGTCCTCCCCCCCGCGTTCGAGCTCATCGTAGGTAAAATCATAGTAGGTATAGGCCCCGTACAGCCACAGCCGCCAGCCCGCCACGGGCAGGTCGGTAGCGTACTGGACGGCCAGCTCGGCCCCCAACTGGGTGGTGCTGCCGGCGTTGCGGAACAGCTGCGTGCCCCTTTCGTCCGCGAAGCCATTTATCGCTTCGTCCAGTCGAAAGTAAAAGGCCGTAGCGTCGAGCCGCCACTTACCCGGGGAGGCGCGGTAGCCGATCTCGTAGTTGGTTCCGATCTCGGGGTTCAGCTCGACGTTAAGGCTCCCCTCGTTCGTGCGGAACTCATCGAGGGTGGGTGGGCTGAAGCCATCCGCCCGGCTGGCGTAGACGTACTGCCCGTCACCAAATCGGTAGCCTGCGGCCAAGCGGAGGCTGACGGGGCGGTCGCTGTTGAACTCCGTCAGGCCGGTCTCCCCGTCGGTGTTGAAAGTTCGATCTACGGTGTAGCGCAACTGGTTGTTACTCAGGCCGACGGTAAAATCCCAGGGCCCGGGCTGGTAGCGCAGCTGACCGAAATAGAGCTGCTCGAGGCCCAGCAGTTCGTCGCTGAAGTTGAGCGCCCCGGGGCGCCTCCCCCCATCGGGGTTGGTATAGTTGTTGGCGAAGCGGCGCTGCAGGCGAATTTCGGTACCCAGGGTCAGGTCGAGGTCGTCGCGCAGCAAGCGGCGTAGGGCGAGGCGGCCGCCGGTTCCCAAATTGATTTCTCGCTTGTAGTCGAAGTTAAAGGGGTGATCGAAATAGAAGCCGGTAGCGTAAAGGGCGGATTCCAATCGCCAGGTACCGAGCGCGCGCTGGTCGGTTAGCCCCAGCAAGATGTTTCTGTAATTGATCGAGGCATCGGTCTCTTCGCTTCCGGGGCGCGCCTGCCGGGGGTTTTCGGCGAACTGTTCGGCGTTGAGGCCACCGGGGAGGTCATAACTCAGGTCGGTGTACAGCGCGTGTAAAGCCGTCTTGCCCTTTCCGTCCAGGTAGCCGCTGTACTGGGCGTTGATCCGGTCCATCGAGCTGTGGTCGCGGTAGCCGTCAGTCGACTGAAAGCCCAGCCGAACGTCGTGCCGACGCTCCTTACCCGTTTTGCTGACCTGCAGATCGCCCCTTAGGTACCCGTACGAACCGGCCGTCAGGCTCGCCGCCGCGTTCGTGGAGTGGTTTGGCCTCGGTTTGAGGGCTTGGGTGTTGAGGAGCAGGGTACCTGCCGTCCCCGGCCCGTAAAATCCGCCGGTCGGGCCGCGCAGCACTTCTACCCCGTCGATGTTACTGGCGTCTAGGAAATTGAGCGGCACGTCACCCCCCGGTTCGCCGTACGGTAGGCCGTTCCAGTACACTTGCGTGTTTCGCACGCCGAAAGGGGAGCGTAGGGAAGCCCCGCGAATAGCCACCCGGTAGCTGGCGGTCGCCCGCTCTTCGAACCGGACGCCCGGTAGTCGATTGAGCGTAGCAACGAGGGAAGATTCGTCGTAGCGCCGCAGTTCTTCTTTATTGACTTTAATAGTCGCAACGGGTTGGCGGTCGGTACCCGGCTGACCGAAGGCCGTCACGGTAGTGGGGGGCAGGTCGGAGGTGACGAGGCTATCGCTAACGGTCTGGGCGGAGAGGAGGCTGCTGAACGATACTATAAGTACGCATTGCGTGATCGCTACGCTCATTTTTGCGAGAACGCAGGTGCAGGGTTTGGACATGGTGCAAGGTTACGGTAACTTTTGGCGGGGGTTGTTTCGGCCGGCGGGGTAACATACCAACGGCGTATGGGGTAAGGGATCTTTCTTGATCTAGTTCAAGAAATGCCGTAATTGTCACGTCTAGCTTTGCCATTAGCATAACGACCAGAGTGAATGCCTATACCCGATCGGCTACAAAATGGTAGTGCCCCGTTCACCCACATTTAGTATGCCCCCCCATCCAGTCAATCTCGCACTACCCTACTCTTCCGGTAGCTGCGGTTAACCATAATAATCTATGAGCAAGAATATTTTGATCGTCACCGCCAGTGCGCGCAGCGCAGCCTCCGTCAGCCGGCGGCTCGCCGCGGATTTCGAACGCGCGACCAGAGACCGTGATCCCGAAGCCACGATCGTGCATCGCAACGTCGGCGGCCAGCGCGTTCCCCACGTGACTGAAGCGTGGATACAGGGCGCCTTTACCCCCGAAGCGAGCCGTAGCGCCGAACAAGCGGAGGCGCTGAGCTACAGTGATGCGGTCGTCGCCGAATTGCACGCCGCGGACGTAGTCGTAATCGCTACCCCTATGTACAACTGGTCCATCCCCAGCAGTCTGAAAGCCTACTTCGATCAGGCCATCCGGATGAACGAGACCCTATCCATCGACCCAACCACCCCGACGGACCCCTACCGGGGGCTGCTCAAAAACAAGCGGGCGGTGCTCCTCCTCAGCCGCGGGGGCAAGGGGTACGCAAGCGAAGAATTCTTTCACCACATGGACTTCCAAACCCAGTACCTAAAGCTGGTGCTGCGCACCCTGGGTATCGAAAATATCGAAACCGTGGTGGCTAACGGACTGGACGTAAGCGCCAGCGAGGCCCACGATTCAGCCACAACCGCGAGCCAGCGCGTAACGGAATTGGTGCAGACCATATAATAGAGTACCCCCCCCCCAACGCTCCCAGCCGGTTCCGGGGGGGCTACTTCTGTGATGTTACCCGGCAAGACCATTACGGGAATACCTCGGCTACCTCCACCGGGTCGGGCTGGGATGCCGCTTTCCGGTAGTCGTCATCGTCGCGATCCGGCTTTTGGTTCGGCTTGATGATCATCCGGAAGTATTGATCTTTGTTGATGTAGTAGCCCAGCCAGTTCAGCAGGGTTCTGATGCGGTTTCGAAAGTTGATCAGGCCGGCGATATGGATAAAGATCCAGATACACCACGCGATCAATCCCTTGACCGTGTAGTTATTTCCGGGAAAGTCCAGTACGGCTTTGTTCCTGCCGATAATGGCCATGGATCCTTTGTCCCAGTAACGGAACGGCTTCCACTCCTCACGGCCCCGCAACAGGTTCGCCGCCAGGTTCTCGGCCTGCTGGATAGCCGGCTGAGCGAGTTGTGGGTGGCCGAGTGGGTAGTCGCTATCGCCGCCGATGAGGGCGCAGTCGCCTAGCGCGTAAATGTTGTCGTAGTGCATCAGCCGGTTGAATCGGTCGGCCTTCAGGCGCTTGCCGGTGCCGAAGCTGTCGTCGGAAAAGCCTGCGAACGTCCTGGCCGAAACGCCGGCGGCCCAGATCAGATTTTTGGTCTGGATCTCTTCGCCGTTCGCCAGGTAGACGGTATTGCCGTCGAAGTCCGCTACCAACGTACTCATCAGCAGCCTCACGCCGAGTTGACTCAGCTTTCTGGAAGTGTATTCCTGGGAGGCCGGCGACATGCTGAACAGTGGGGACGACTGCCCGTCGACCAGAATGATGTCTCCAAGATCTTCGTGGCTCAGTTCCGGGTAGTCCTTGCGGAGGATCGACGTCTTCATCTCGGCCAGGATGCCCGCCAGTTCCACCCCCGTGGGCCCCGCGCCGGCAATTACGAAGGTGAGCAACCGGCGTCGCGCTTCCGGGTCGCTCAGGCGGGTCGCCCGGTCGAAGCGCGTGAGAATCACGTTGCGCAAGGACAAAGCATCGCTGATGGTCTTTAGGGGCAGACTGAGTTCCTCGATGTTGCTATTGCCGAAGAAGTTAGGTTCCGTACCGGTGGCCATAACCAATACATCGTAGTCGAGTACGCCGTTATCGAGGATGATCTTGTTTTTTTCCGGAACTACTCGTTGCAGACGACCCAGCCGAAATCGCACGTTGGCCAACTTCCGGATGATCTTGCGAAACGGATAGCTGATGGCGGATGGCTCCATAAAGCCGGTAGAAACCTGGTAGATCAGCGGGGGGAAGAAGTTGTAGTTGTTACTATCTACCAACACTACATTCACTCCGCTGGCGTTCCCCAGTTTCTTGACCAGTGCCAGACCCGCAAAACCACCACCTACGACGACAATTTTCTTTGCAACTTTCATTCTTCAGTGTTTTAGTGAATCGTTGCTACAAAGTTCGGCCGTACGGCGATCGGAATGCTTAACCTGGTTTAAGTTATGCGACTACTTATCTTTGATTATGGAAGATCTATTCGCTCACCTTAGTAAGGATCAACGCGGACGTTATACTTTTTCCAACTTCTTCCCATAGACATAGGAAACAACCAAGATGCCAAAAATTATCAATGGCGTAATGGTATCCTTCAATGTATCTTGAATGGCTATATGGGTATAACAAGCCGAAAATAGTACAATAGTTAGTCCGGCGTAGCCAAACTCTTTAATTTTCTTCGGAACTTTTGGTAACAGAATAGCTAAACCTCCCAATATCTTACAAACGCCCAATTGCGTTTTAAAATAGTCCGGGAACCCCATATCCGGATGAAGTGATTCAATAATTGCGGGGTCTATTAAATAAATGGCACCGCTGATCAGTAGTGAGATTGCTACAATGCAAGTACTTACCCAGTATATAATTTCATCTTTTTTCATTGCTTATTCAGTATTAAATGAAGCTTGGCATAGTTGAAAGCAAGCGGGTCGATGATTCGATCTATAGCAGCATCGCGGCCATAGCTTTAGTTCAAGTAGAAGATACGAACTTAATTTTTATTAGTGGGGGAAGGGCATGGATAATGGTTGTAAGTGTTTTATAGTTGAACCACCCTGATCTTGTGATTTCTGTCTAGCTCTTTTCTCGCCTCACTGCGTTGAAAAGCCTCGTCGAAGCCACCGCTTCGCCTACGTTTTTCGCCTGGCGAGTCGAAAAAATAGCGTCGCCATAATCTCACAATTCCAAGGCAGTTCAACTATAGCCATATTATTAAGTCATGGGCATATGCGTGCTGATCGCGATTCTGTTCCATGCATTTATCGTGCTAATGGCAATTATAACTTGGGCTATATAGTTCTCGCTAAAATATTTGCCAGCTTCGGCATAGGTGTCAGCCGAAAGTCCATCAACGTGGATCATGGTAATTTCTTCGGTCATTCGCAGGATCGTTTTTTCTTCTTCCGTAAATAAGTCGGTTGTTTTATAGCTCTGCAGCAAAAAGATGCGTTCTTTACTTTCTCCTCTTTTCAAAGCATCCGTCGTATGCATATGGATACAGAATGCACAACCATTTATCTGTGATGCTCTTATTTTAAGTAGGTCTTTATGTGTTTCCGATAAGTCACTTTCGTTCAGGTACTTTTCTAATCCGTACATTGCTTTGAACGCAGCGGGTTCCAATTTATCGATTTTGATTCTTTTTTCCAACATGTCAGTCGTTTTTTCTTCACCGTAATTCTCCATAAGCCGGAGAACGAGTAAAGGTAAATATTAAAAGCGGGACAGCTTGTCGAAATAGGTGAGCGACCCTGATGTTGGGATTTTTGGCTGCCCATCTTAACCGCGCTGGTCGTCGTTACTCTTCCTAACGCTCCACCTCGCAGCGTTGGCGTACATCCAGGACCCCAACGGGGCGGTTACGAACACTCAGGAAATCGTAGCATCGGGTAAGCCAGCTGAGGACTTATAGTTGAACCACCCTGATCTTGTGATTTCTGTCTGGCTCTTTTCTCGCCTCACTGCGTTGAAAAGCCTCGTCGAAGCCACCGCTTCGCCTACGTTTTTCGCCTGGCGAGTCGAAAAAATAGCGTCACCATAATTTCACAATTCCAAGGCAGTTCAACTATACTTTGAAGGAAGTACCGGGTGGTGGGGTCCGGATTTACGGTAGCGTTAAGTACCTACGCCGATGTCGTTCGAGACACAAAGCTCAAGCTTGGCGGTATTTCGTTCGCCGGCCACTAGCAGCGATCGAACTTCACGTGTCCCATCGCCCATTTTTATTTGTATTTCTCCCTAAATTTTTTGGGCGTATACTCCGTATGCTTTTTAAATATCCTCCAAAAATAGGACGTGTTTGAAAAGTTCAGCGCGTACGAAATTTCAGTGATGTCTTTTTCGGAATAGATCAAGAGTCGCTTGGCCTCGGTAATGACTTTTTCCTGAATGATTTTCCCCGCGGTTTTGTTGGCCTCTTTTCTGGATAATGCATTAAGATAGCCAGGGGAGATATTCAATATTTCGGCATAATCGCTGACCGCTTTCTTGTCGATATAATGTTGGTCGAGAGCGTGATAAAACCGGTTCATCAAGGTCTGGGAGGCGTTATAAAGTTTGTTCTTACTTTTGAGGCTGTAATGCTCATATATCTTTAGCAATATGATATTCACGTACGACCGAAGGATGTCGTTCTTTAACAGGGAATTGCCTTCGGAGATGGACTTCATCCGTTTGAACAGTTCTTCGATTTCTTCCGACTCTTTGGGTATCGTTTTGATGGAAATAAGCCGATGGGAGATGTCCTTGTTGATGATCCTCGAAAAAAGAGGGTTCATGACTTTAAGGGCGTGATAAAAATCGACACTGAAGTGGATGACGTATCCCTTTAGGGAGTCCGAAAAGTTGGTAGCGTGAATCGTATTGGGCTGAAGCAGTAGCAGATGGTCCTTTCGCAATTGATATTGCATTTCATCGACCGTCAAATAATACTGCCCTTCGGTAATCCACGTAATTTGGAACAAAAGGGCATGACAATGAGGCTTATGAACCGAATGGGCGGTCATGATACTCTCTATCGTTTTGATGGAAAAGTAGTCCGTTACATCGCCGATGGCCCTCTTACCGTATTCGCTGAAATTTGGGATTCCCTTGAAATTCATGTCCGATTTCTGAAATGAGCGATCGGAAAGATAAGGCATAATTAGACATTAATTTTTTGATGCCAGGTCGAGGGCCACGTCGATGATCATATCTTCCTGACCGCCGACCATGTTTCTTTTTCCCAATTCCATCAAAATCGTTCGGGTATCCAGCCCATAGGTCTTGGCGGCCTTTTCGGCGTGCAACAAGAAACTGGAGTACACCCCGGCATACCCCAGGGATAGGGTCTCTTTATCTACTCTGACCGGACGCACTTGCAACGGACGCACCAGGTCTTCCGCGGCATCCATCAATTTGAAAAGGTCTGCATTATGGGGCGCTTCCATTTTATTCAAAACGGCGATCAATACTTCTAGCGGAGCATTTCCGGCGCCGGCGCCCATACCCAACAAGGATGCATCAAGCCGATTCGCACCGTGCTGCATGGCCGTAACCGTATTGGCCACGCCTAATGACAGGTTGTGATGGCAGTGTATGCCTATCTCAGTTTCGGGGTCGAGGACATCTTTAAATGCTTTGACCCTGTCAGCTACGCCGTCCATCAATAGAGCGCCCGCCGAATCGGTAACGTAAACACAATGGGCCCCCGCCTTCTCCATTATTTTGGCCTGTTCGGCAAGTTTGGCCGGTTCGTTCATGTGGGCCAGCATTAAAAACCCGCCAACATCCATACCTATCTCGCGGGCCGCCGTGATGTGTTGCAGGGCGGTATCGGCTTCGGTACAATGGGTCGCCACCCGTACCGATCGTACCCCAAGGTCATAGGCTTTCTTTAGATCGTGAATCGTGGCGATTCCGGGAAGTACCAAAGTGGTCAGTTTTGCATGAGTCAGCTTTTCGCTGATGCCCTCTAACCATTTCCAATCGGAAGTAGCCCCGAAACCATAATTAAAACTACCGCCCGCCAGGCCGTCACCGTGCGCTATTTCGATGGCATCGACTCCGGCACTATCTAAGGCAAGGGCAATTTTTTCAATGCTTTCCTTGGAGTACTGATGTTTGATGGCATGCATGCCGTCACGCAAGGTAACGTCTTGAATATATAATTTTTTCACAGGGGTATAAGCTTATAAAGATTCGATCATTTTCTCGGCGGTGGCGCGCGCGGCACTCGTCATAATATCAAGGTTACCGGCGTATTCCGGCAAGTAGTGCCCCGCCCCGATGATTTTCAGAAATACCGAGGTTTTCAGCCCGTGCCGATACCCGAGGTCTTGAATATAAACGGGTTCGGATTCCGGAATATCTTCAAACTGAATTTCCTGATGCAATTGATACCCGGGTACATAGTTTTGAACTTCCGCCACCATCGCCTTGACGCTGGCCCGGATTTCAGCTCTATCCGCTTGCTCCGATAATACGAAAACAGTATCTCTCATGGCCAGGGGCGGCTCTGCCGGATTCAGAATGATAATCGCCTTGCCCTTATCGGCCCCGCCTACTTTTTCGATAGCGGTAGAGGTGGTCTCCGTAAATTCATCGATATTGGCCCTCGTTCCGGGCCCGGCGGATTTACTGGCTATGGACGCTATGATCTCCCCATAATGCACTTTTGCCACCTTACGAACGGCTGCGACGATGGGAATGGTGGCCTGCCCGCCGCAGGTAACCATATTTACGTTGGCGAGATTCATCGTTTCAGGAAAATTGACCGCAGGCACCACGTAAGGCCCGATGGCCGCCGGGGTCAGGTCAATCATCCTTTTATCGGGAAAGGCCTTTATTTTTTCCCAGTTATAGGTATGTGCCTTGACCGAGGTGGCATCGAATACAATCTTGATCTCCGACCATTCGTCCATCTGCACCAGACCGTCAATCCCGGAGTGGCAGATAGCGACCCCCATGCGTTTTGCTCTGGCCAGTCCGTCTGACTGCGGATCGATACCTACTAGTACTGACATTTCAAGAACGGTGGAAAGCCGCAAGATCTTGATCATCAAATCTGTTCCGATGTTGCCGGACCCGATAATGGCTACTTTAGTTTTCATTGTGCAGCTTTACTTGGAAAATTCAATGGATACACTACCTAAGTTTTCGAACCGTACCGAAATGACGTCTCCTTTGGCAACGGAAACCATGGGCCCTACCGCGCCTGAAAGAATGAGCTCACCGGCACGTAGCGGATTACCTACGGAGACCATTTTTTGGGCCAGCCAAAGCGTCGCGTTCAAGGGAGACCCCAAACAGGAGGCTCCGGTGCCTTCCGAAACTACTTCACCATTTTTCGACAGTTTCATTTGCGTCCCCACTACATCGACCTCGGCAAGTCTTTTTGGGCTGTGGCCCAATACGTAATGGCTTGCCGAAGCATTATCTGCCACGGTATCGGTAATTTTGATTTTCCAGTCCTTTACCCTGCTTCCTACGATTTCGATGGCCGGTAGCGCGTAATCAATAGCCCCGATGACATCCGCAATAGTCATATTTTGCTGATCGAGATCATGCTTCAAGACGAAAGCTATTTCTGCTTCTACCTTGGGCTGCATGAGTTCTTGCATGGAGACCGATAATCCGTTAAGCACTTCCATATCATGGAAAAGAACGCCAAAGTCAGGTTGATCGACCCCTAACTGTTGTTGTACCACCTTAGAGGTCAAGCCAATCTTCTTTCCGACTACACGGGCTCCACTGCTCTTTCGATGCGAAGTATTTACGCGCTGAATTTCATAGGCCAGCGCGATATCTTCGACTCCGATCTCTTCGCTGATGGGGGCGATTGCCTTTTTTGAGAACGCCGCCTTGCGAAAACGTTCTGCTATTTTTGCTGCTGTCATTAAATTTATACTGAATAAGAGCTTGTTCGGGAACTCGGTTCCCGAACAAGCTCTAAGCATTCTTTACTTCGGCCCGATAGAGTCCGCTAAAAAGTCCGGTGCAAGTTCGGGGCCCCACCAGATGATTCCTTCGGCCAGGTCTTTCTCTTCCCATACCACGGTCTCCCAGGATGGGTCGTGAATGTGATATCCGCCGCTGAACAATTCCAGACGGTGCCCACTGCCCGGGTCGATAGCGTAGATAAAACACCCTTGCGTAATACCGTGTCTTCCCGGTGCTACGCTGAGCTCGATTCCGTTTTCCTTAAAGATATCGGCCGCTCTGGCCACGTCCTGGAAATTATCGAGGTAGAAAGCGGTATGGTGCAACCTGTTCTGTCTGCCTTCCGCATCGTGCATGATGGCGAGGTCATGCACCAAACTGGTCACCGACGACCAGTGGGCCAGCTCAAACCCGTTGTCGAGTCTTATGCACTCCCGGCTTTTAAAGCCGAAGAGTTCGTTGTGGAATTTCATGGACGCCCCGGGGTCGCCGACATTGAAATTTACGTGGTCGATACACCGCGGAGAAACGCCATGGTCGAATGATTTGAACACTTGGTTTTTCAGACGGGACCGTTTTCCTTCTGGCGCTAGAGGGCGCTCCATCTCATGGTAGATCTCATAAGTCTGACCGGTGGGAATGGTGAACCTGAAGGCTTTCCCCAAACCGGCTTCTTCGCCTGCTTCTACCCAGCGGGTCTCCATACCGGCATCCCGTACTTTCTTCTCGTACATCTCGACGTGCTCCGGCTTTTCCGTTTTCCAGGCAATGTGGTCGAGCATCGCTTCTTCCCCTTCGATAAGTATCAGGGTATGGTGCTCAAAATCGGCCCAGGCCCGGTAATAAATTTTGTTTCCTTCCCGCTTTTGTTCGTTCAGACCGACGATGTCGTGAAAAAACCAGTGAGACTTTTCCAGATCGGGCGTAATTAACGCTACGTGCCCTAAGGTGGCTAATTTAGAATCCATAATATTGCATTGTTTTATTTCGACTTATTGAACATTTCCAATCAATGTTCTCAGATTTTGTTGGTGAAAAAAAGTTCTAAAAGCGCGTGAAATTCTTTTTTGAATTCAATTTGGGTCCAATGGCTGCAGTGGTTAAAAACATGCATTTGCGCCTTTGGCAGATGTTGAATCAGATGGTAGCTGGTTTCTACGGGGACCAGCAGATCCTGAAGGCCGTGAATAAGCAGGAACGGATGATCCATATTGCGAAGCGATCCTTCGGGTATCACAATCTCATCTAGATGTTTCTGTCTCGGTGCGGGAAACATGGCTTCGAACGAACTCCGCACCTCGGGTTGCATGGTGGCATCGTAGCGCATCTTGGCAATTTCGCTCAACTGCCCCTTGATCGTATTTTGATTGTACGAAAACCAAGAGATCATATTAGCTAAAAGCTCTGGAGACGGGTCATCGTAATAGCCCCAGGTACGATCAAGTTCAGGCGTAAGCGTAGCAGGCGCCCCGGCCGCGCCCATCAAGACCACTTTCTTAAACCGCTCGGGATGGTTCATCAGCACCTGGAGGGCAATCGCCCCGCCCATAGAGTTCCCGACCAAATGTACCTTGTCCAGATTTAAATGATCGAGCAAGCCGATGATCTGATCGGTCCAGATACGCATCCACTTACGCATGCCTACCGGGGGTTTTTCAGGATGGTAGCTCTTTGCGAAGCCCGCTAGATCCGGGGCCACACAATAAAAGTTTTCTCCAAATTCGGGCATGATATACTGCCAGTTCGAAAACCCCGATGCGCCCGGCCCCGAACCGTGAAGAAAAAGGATAGCTTCCTTGTGTTCGGTACCGGTCTCGTTTATATACGTTGGGTACGACGTCTCTACAATTCTGTTCGTTATGTCCATCTAAAAATTTGAGATATTAAGGCTTGAAAAAGTACGCCTTCGCTTTGTATAATTTGCTTCGGTAAAAGTAGACCCAAATTTTTATCTGAAATTGTACAAAACAACTATCTTGTTGTACATTTTGAAACTAGCTTTGTCAGTTGATCTTAGCGTTGTTGCATGAATCGCGCCTGATCGTAGCCTAGTGGTAAATTTAGACTCGAGGAAACTGTACCCTGGGGTCGACCCCGATACGGCCTCCTCATCGAGTAGCGGTCGAATATCAGATACGGGACGGAATTGCGGTAGGTCAGTTGAGGTTTGGTCATACGCCAACCGGAGCGCTCAGCCTGGTCGTAAGTTGTGCGACTGCTTATCTTTGATCATGGAAGAACTATTCGCTCACCTTAGTAAGTACTGTGACGTTACCCGGGACGAATTCCGGCAAATTCAATCGTTCTTTAAACTCAGGCACGTCGACAAGAAGCAGGAGCTTTACCGAGCGGGCAGGCCGAACCTGCACCATTACTTCGTAGTCCGGGGCTGCCTGCAGATGTACTTCATCACCCAACGCGGGGTAGAGAGTACCTTACAATTCGCGATTACTGATTGGTGGATGACGGATTATCTGGCCTGGCGGGGCGGCGAGCGTTCCGAGTTCTCGATCCAGGCGGTAGAGGATTCCGTCGTGTTGGAGATCAATAAAGAACAACAAACCACGCTACTCCGTCGGCATCCGGTATTGGAAACGTATTTCCGCAAGGTGTACGAGATTGCCTACGGGGCGGCCCTGCAGCGGATCAAGTACATGGCGAATTGGTCGAAGGAAGAGATTTACTTTTACTTCCGGGATGCCCACCCGGAGTTCACCCGCAACGTCCCGCAGTACCTACTTGCCAGTTACCTCGGCCTGACCCCGGAATATCTGAGTAAATTGCGTCGTAAACGGGGTATGTGACGGGGGTTAATATCGTCCGGCATCCGGGCACAAGCGTCAAACTACCACCACGAGCTTCCCGCTAGCCCGGTTTTCCTCCATATACCGGTGGGCCGCTACTAGGTCGTCGAGCCCGAACTGCCTGTCGATATTCAATTCGATACGCCCCTGCTCCACGTCGTCGATAAACTCCTGTAGCAGTTCTTTCGAGATGTTTTCCGATTCCCCCATATAGACGGTCAGCCTCCCCAGTGAGGGGATATCCCCCATCGGGGTGAAGTCCTGCATGGTCCACTCGTCACCCAGGATCCCAGTCATGCAGACGATTCCTTTCGGTGCAAGGCACTGGAGGGAATCTTTGAGGGTGACGGTACCGACCAGTTCGAGAACTTTGTTGACGCCGTCCGGAAAAACCTCCCGTACCCGTTTCGCTATACCGCCCCGGTCGATAATCACGTGATCCGCCCCGTTGTCAATGAGCGTGCTTTCTTTGGCGGGGTTACGGGTAGTAGCGATTACGACCACCCCCCTGGCTTTGGCGAGCTGGCAGGCTAACATGCCGATGGAGGACGACCCACCCCGTATGAGCAACGTGTCCCCTTCCTTGATCTCCAGTGCCTGGTGCAGGGAGCCCGCAACGGTCTGGAACATTTCGGGGATGGCCCCGATGACTCCCCAGGCCAGATTACTCTCGAACGGCAGTACTATCGAGAGGGGGGCGGCGGCGTATTCTGCGTACCCCCCGTCGAAGAACCGGCCCATCCCACCCATCATGGCGGCAACTTGCTGGCCCTTGGCGTAGGTACCGGAGGGGTCTTCCTCGATAAGCCCGACGCACTCTATCCCCTGTATCCGGGGGGCCGCTACCCCGGGTGAATCCCCCCTTCTGGTGTAAAGCTCGGACCGGTTCAGCCCGAACGCCTTCACCCGTATGAGTACCCACCCCGCTTCCACCTTCGGCCGGGGGACGTGTTGGATCTCGATTACGTCGGGAGCCCCGAAGCGCGTTGTTACAGCTGCTTTCATACTTGACCGTCTTGTATCCGTAGAGTTGGCTGACCTACTACCCGATCTTAAGGGAGGTCATCGTTACCGAGCCACCCACTGCCTGATCGTTGAAGAGTTCAACGTCCTCATTCTCCCGTTTCAGGCCCAGGGCATAGAGTAGCGGCAAATAGTGCTCGGGCGAGGGAATTGCCATCCTAAAGGCTTCTCCCTGCTTTTGAAAATCAATCAAAGACTGGTGATCTCCGGAAGTTATGAAGGCCTTCATCTTCTCGTTCACCTCTTCGGCCCAGTCGTATCCGTAGTTGTCGTTCAGCCTTTTCCAGTCGATGAGCCGCAGGTTGTGTACCATATTTCCGCTCCCCACGATCAGTACGCCCTTTTCGCGCAGGGCGGAGAGCTGCTTGCCCAATTCGTAGTGGTAGCGGGGCGGCTTACCGTAATCGATACTCATCTGTAAGACGGGTATGTCAGCGTTCGGATACAGGTGCTTGATCACGCTCCACGAGCCGTGGTCCAGGCCCCACTTATCGTCTAGCCCGACTTCCGTAGTCGTGACGAGGTCTTTGGTCGTTTGCGCTATTTCGGGAGATCCTTTTGCCGGGTACTGAACGTCGAACAGCGCCTGCGGGAACCCGCCGAAATCGTGGATCGTCTTCGGGTTTTCCATGGCGGTTACGTAGGTGCCGTTCGTTTCCCAGTGGGCGGATACGCAGAGGATGGCCTTGGGCCTGGTCAGCTCACGGCCTAATTCCCTGAACTTCGCCACGTACTCGTTCTCCAAAATGGCATTCATCGGACTGCCGTGCCCCAGGAACAAAACCGGCATTGTGGCCGTACCCTCCAACGAGCCCGTTACTTTACCTAATGATTGTAAATTCATAACTACTCCGGTTAGTGGCAGCGCGGCCAGTGACTTTAAGAACGTTTTACGCTTCATTTCCTCGTTTTGCTTGCAAGCCGCTAGCGGCTCGTCCTATAAATTTTTCACACCTTCGAAAGCCAGGTATTCATCAATTGCACAGCCTCACCGCTGATCGTATGGCCCGCCTCGATCTCGTAGTAATCTATCTCGTACCCACGCGCTTCCAGGTACTCCTTGGCGTGGCGGGGGTAAGTAAGCGGTAGTAGGCGATCTTGCGTACCGTGGATGAGTAGAATCTTGGCGGCATTCTCACCCGCTTTGCCGAGCTTGGGTTTGATCTCGTCGATCAGCCTGCCACTCAGAACGACTACCCCGTGGATTAGGTCTGGCTCCGTGATGCCTAAGTTATAAGCCATGATCGCCCCCTGGCTGAATCCCCCCACAATGACTTTTTCGTGGTCGAAATCATGCAGCGTCTTAAGTTGCTCCACGAACGTCTTCAGTAGCAAACGACTTTCCTGGGCCTGCTCGTAATTAATAACGGGGCGGCCGCTCGAAAAATCGACGTCGTACCATTTAAAGCTCGTCCTGGCTTGCGTGTAGGGCGCGCGTACGGTGACGATTAAATAGTTATCCGGTAGATGAGTGGCCAACTGCAGCAGGTCGTCCTCGTTACTGCCTACCCCGTGGAGTAACAGGAGTAATGGAGGGTTATCACTCGCGATCTTCGGTTCACTGACTTTATATTCGAGTACCGGGGCTACTCCCCGTGGGGTGCGGCGGCTGGGCGGTTTGACTGATCATAAGCAACAACAGGATTAACTTTGACATGCTGACGTAACTAAGTTTTAAGTTATAGTACGCCAGGCGAAGGTCGGAGAAAACCGGGTCTTTTTCGTTCACCTAGGTTAACAAACCCGGTAGGTCCGCACCCGCGGACCGATGCGGTATAAGATACGCTGCTGCGAACGAAGTTTATTTGTCCCGCTGTAGGGCTTTCCGTATCCTACTTAATGACGGCGGTTGTATTCCCAAAAACGAGGCAATCAGGTATTGCGGCATTCTCTGCGAAATGGTCGGATACTTGGCTAATAAATCTAAATACCGCGTGCCGGCATCCGCCATCCTGGTCTGCGCCATTCGGTAGTGACTTGAGACGTAGGCATTTTGGATAAGGATCCTAAAGAAATGTTCGATTTGCGGTATCGTCCTACAGGCTTCCTCGAAGTTATCGATCGATATGGCAATAGCCGAGGTAGCCTCCAGAGCAATAACGTCACATATGGCTTGCTTCTTCGAGAAAAAACCGTGCATATCGGAAATCCAAAAATCCTCGACGGCAATTTGATCCACGTGCGCCAATCCCTTAACGTCGGTGTAGGACGAGTAGACCAGGCCACTATTGATATAGTATAAATATTTGCAGTAATCGCCTTCCCTGACCAGCCGCTCCTTTTTCTTTACCCCGATCGGCCGCGTAAGCGCAACGAGTTTATCGAAGTCCCCGTCGGCCATTTTACGACCTATCTTCGATTCGATATTATTTCTTATTAATTCGTACATCCTGCCGCGCTGCCTAAATTGCGGATTATCCCGCTCGGATTCATAGAACCTGCCCGCAAGGCTATTGTTGATCCGCCCACGGTTGCGAGCTATAGTTGAACTGCCTTGGAATTGTAAGATTATGGCGACGCTATTTTTCGACTCGTCAGGCGAAAAACGTAGG
>OY764618.1:0-16896 GCA_963668285.1 uncultured Lewinella sp.
TCGTAGCCGTCCTTGACGACGGTTTCGACGTGGAACACGAAGACCTGACGGGTGCCTTATGGATGAATCCAGGTGAGCTTCCTGAGGACGGTATTGATAACGATGATAACGGCTTCATTGACGACGTGAACGGCTGGAACTTCGTAGAGGGAAACGGCAAATTTCCTCCTACGACGCACGGGACGCAGGTGCTCGGCCTACTCGGCGCTGAAGGGAACAATGGCATCGGTATCTCGGGTACGAATTGGCGGAGCTCCATCATGCTACTACGAAATGTTACCACCATCGCACAAACTATCGAGGCGTACGAGTACGTGCGCCAGCAACGCGACCTGTGGAACCGTACGGATGGGGAGCAGGGAGCTTTCGTCGTCGCAACTAACGCCAGCTTTGGGATCGAAGGTGCGACCTGTACCGATTACCCCGTCTGGGCAACCATGTACGAAGAGCTCGGAAAGGTCGGCATTCTGACCGCCGCTGCAACCGCCAACAGAAGGTGGGACGTAGACATCCACGGCGATATGCCGACGGATTGCCCCAGCGACTACCTCATTACCGTCGCCAATGCGAACACTACGGATGGTCTTTTTCGGAATTCCGCTTTCGGCCGTATCAGTATCGACCTTGTAGCCCCGGGGGAAGGCAGCTACAGTACCTTGACCGGATCACGGTACGGCAGTTTCGGAAGTACCAGTGCCGCAGCACCCTACGTCACCGGCGCAATCGCTCTGCTGTATGCTACGGACTGTAATTCCTTTGACGACCTGACCCGCCGGGATCCGGCCGCTGCCGCACGCTACGTCCGCAGCGTAATTTTATCGGGGGTCCGTCCCAGCCCTTTGTTAGCCTTTCGCACCGCAACCGGTGGGGTAGTGGACGTCGCTGCCAGCCAAACGGAGATACTCGAGCAGTGTGACGCATTGGAAGGTGAAGTCGATTTAAAGATCACGCTCTCCCCAAATCCCACGAGCGACCGCGTAGTTTTGAAAACGAACATTCTTGCGCTTTCGACTGACGTTCAGGTAACGTTACGGGATGCATTAGGGCGGGTTGTACTACAACCGATTCCGGACGTAACCAGCGTAGCACCGCTTACCCTGGCGTTCGACGTCTCCACGCTACCAGTCGGTTACTACAGCGTCAACTTCCGGGTAGACAGCAAGGCGTCGACCGGAAACTTGATTAAGCGCTAGTGGTACGGATTAGCGGTAGTGACATATCTTCGCCCGCCAAAGTAAATGGCCCCGTATGACAGCTGATGGCAATGTAGAGATAACGGTAATTGATCGCCACGGGGAGGCACACGAGCTGGAGGCCCCGACCGACATGAACATGAACCTCATGGAGGTCTGTAAAGCCTACGAGCTACCCGTAAAGGGCACTTGTGGTGGTATGGCGCTCTGTAGTACCTGCCACTGCTACATCCTAAGCACCATTGAGCTACCGGAAATGGGGGAAGACGAGGAGGACATGCTCGACCAGGCATTTTTCGTCGAGGACAATTCCCGCCTGGGTTGCCAACTACGCATTACCGACGATATAGACGGCTTACGCATTCAGTTAGCTCCGGAGTCCGAGGAATAAACCAGGAAATAAAATCTACTTTTAATCGGTAAACCTTTGCAGTTTGAAAGTTGTCCGTATATTTGCAGCCCCTTAACGAAGGGATCACAAAAATAACCTCGCGGGGTGGAGCAGTTGGTAGCTCGTCGGGCTCATAACCCGAAGGTCACAGGTTCGAGTCCTGTCCCCGCTACAAAGTCTAAGCCGTTGCTGATCTCGTTCAGCAGCGGCTTTGCTATTGGTAGTCATTCGCTTGCTAAAGATGGCATCAACCAAGTACCGCGACTGCGCATTGTTTAGTCAAATTACCCCGATACTCACTTATGGCCACCGTCAAATTTACTTTCGAAGGACGTTACCATCGCGCCCAAGACCGTCACCGACGTAGCGGTGGATACCAGCATCCTGGAAGTCACCGAAGAAAACGAAATTCACCTGAACCACAACTGCGGTGAGGTCTGTGCCTGTAGCACCTGCCACGTCTACGTACTCGCCGGCGAGGATGCCTTGGAGGAGATTAGCGATAAAGAAGAAGACTTTATCGACCGCGCCATCAACCCACGCATAGAAAGTCGGCTCGGTTGCCAGGCCGTCATCCTCGAGGCGGACGCCGTACTCGAAGTCAAAATTCCCGACCAACGTAACATCATCGGCCACGAACACTAATCCGCTACGGCCCCGCGCCGAAAACGTACACTATGAGCTTTAAAGACTTTGACGAATTCCCCATTGCCTGGACGGACCACGAAGACATCGCCATGGCCCTCTATGACCGCTTTGGGGACGATTTCGGGCAGGACAAAATATACCGCATTCGCTTTACGGACTTACTGGACTGGATCGTGGCCATACCTAACTTTACCGGGTCGCGCGAGCAGTCCTCCGAAGAACATCTGGAGCAGATCCAGGCAAAGTGGGTGTACGAATGGCGCGATAACCAGTAGAGCAGATGGACCCGTTCACCGCCTTCCACTCTATCACTACCTTCATCTTTGATGTCGATGGAGTACTCACTAACTCTCGGGTGCTTGTTCAGGAAGACGGAAGTTTACTTAGAAGTATGAACGTCCGCGATGGCTACGCCATCAAGTGGGCCATCCAGCAAGGCTACAAAGTGGCCATCATCACCGGAGGTAAAAGCGAAGGGGTCGTCATCCGCCTACAAAACCTCGGTGTAGTAGACCTTTACTACGGCGTACAGGACAAAGTAGCCGCCTTCCGAGAATTCATGGCGCTATACGAAGGGGACTACACCCCTGAGAACGTACTCTATATGGGGGACGACATCGTCGACCTAGCCGTCATGAGGCTTGTCGGTCTACCCACTTGTCCGCAAGATGCCTGCCCCGAGGTATTACGGATCAGTCAGTACGTCAGCCCGGCGAACGGTGGCGCCGGGGCGGTCCGCGACGTAATCGAAAAGGTGCTTAAACTCAACGATGACTGGAACCCGACTACCGACGAGGAAGACCTACCCGTAAGTAGCTAGACCGTTAAACCAGGTTTACGAGCAAACAATTCGGTAGTACGGTAATTAGAGGATTGCAAAAACGTGCGCTCATGAAAACCCTCATCGCCTCACTTTTACTATTCGCAAGTACCGTTGCCTCCGCGCAAACCTTAGCCTTTGACGATCAAGGAGTAAATTTTAGTAGCCCAGTCGACGTGACCGGTGCCGGCGATGATAGCGATAGGCTATTCGTAGTGGAACAGGATGGACGCATCAGGATTTTCGATCGGGCCACCCGAACGGAATTACCCGATGATTTCCTGAATATTGAGGATAGGGTCGAGTCGGTCGAGGAGCGTGGTCTTCTAGGCGTAGCCTTTCACCCTGACTATGCTACCAACGGGTACTTTTACGTCAATTACACCGCTAATAATACCACCGGCCTATCTACCGGTACCACGGTTATCGCCCGGTTCACCAATGCCGACCCGGCGGGTAACTCCGTTGACGTGGCGAGTGAAGTGCGCCTACTTACGATTAATCAACCGCGCTCGAATCATAATGCCGGAGACTTAGCTTTCGGGGCCGATGAGTTTCTGTACATCCCGCTGGGTGACAGCGGTGGGGGAGGGGACCCGGATACGGTATCTCAGCGCCCGGATCGATTGTTGGGCAAGATGCTACGCGTGGACGTAGATGCGCGGGATGACGGCTTAAATTACGCCATCCCGGAAAGTAACCCTTACGCGAACTCTCCGGATACCTTGTCGGAAATATGGTCCTTCGGGCTGCGCAACCCCTGGCGTATCAGTTTCGACCGTCTCACCGGCGATCTCTGGATCGGTGACGTAGGGCAGATCGAACGCGAGGAAATAAACTTCGAACCGGCCGGTAGCGCCGGCGGCCTAAATTACGGTTGGAACTGCCAGGAGGGTAACATACCCTATTCGGGCGGTCCGGGACGACCCAATTCGCCCCGTTGCGATGACGGGCAAACTTTTGTAGCCCCCGTCTTCGACTACGCGCACCCAGCCGACCCCGGGCCGGGGCGCTCCGTTACCGGCGGCTTCGTCTACAGAGGCACCTCAGCCCCTGAGCTCGACGGCGTCTACATCTGTGCGGATTACGTCAGCAATCGTTTCTACCTGTTGGATCCTCCTGCGGGTGGTACTTCCGAAGCTACCGTCCAGGACCAATCGGAACTCGCCGGAGTAACCGCCTTCGGGGAAGGCGACGACGGCAACCTGTTCGTACTCACGCAGAGGGGAAGTCTCTATGAAGTGACCACCGAGCGCGCCCTGCCCGTCGAAAGAACCTTATGGACGGCGCGTGTACTAGACAAGCAGGTAGAACTGAATTGGGAAACGGGCAGCGAGATCGGCACCCTAGATTTCGTAGTGGAACGCTCGCTTGACGGACAGCGCTTTAGTGAATTGAGCCGCATCGCGGCAGCCGGCACGACAAACGCTGCCCGGACTTACCGTTACAGGGATGGGGAGCCCGCGGAGGGTTTGAATTACTACCGTATCACCCAACGTGACCTTGACGGTAGCAGCGACCGCTGGCCCGTAAGGTCGGTGCGCGTCGCCGGTCAGGCCCCCAACCTCGTTCGGCTTGCCCCCAATCCTTCCAATGGCGTATTCTCGTTACGGCTATCGGCCGCTGCGCTGACGGATGTAGACGTGGACGTAAGCGTCATGGACGTTACGGGTCGACTGCTTATGCACCGAACCCTCGCACCGTCCGACTTAGCGGGCGAACGGTTCGACCTCGGTAGCGTCCCGGCCGGCCAGTATACGATCCGAGTGTTACAGGGAGATAAGTCGCAAGTCAGCCGCTTAATAATTAAGTAACAAACGCGGTAGTCTCATGGCTGAATTACCACAATTTGTGGGTTGAGGTAGCCGATATGCCCGTATATTCGCCGCCACTCAAAACACCGATATGGCTACCCAGGCGCCTCCCAGTTATCTCGATTCGCTTAATGACGTACAACGTGCCGCGGTCACGACCACGGAAGGCCCCGTCCTAGTAGTCGCGGGGCCAGGATCCGGCAAAACGCGGGTGTTGACCTTTCGGATCGCCTACCTGATCGAGCAAGGTGCCGCCCCCTGGGAGATCCTCGCGCTGACCTTTACGAATAAGGCGGCACGCGAGATGAAAGAACGGATCAGTCAGGTAGTCGGCCCGCGAGCGACAAAGATCTGGGCGGGAACCTTTCATAGCCTGTTCGCCCGCATCCTCCGGGTGGAAGCAAAGCACATCGGCTACCCCAGCAACTTTACCATCTACGATACGGACGATACCAAAAGCCTGATCGGCCAGATCATCCGGGAAATGAATCTCGATAAGACGGTCTATCAGGCCAACGCGATAAAGAACCGTATTAGTAGCGCGAAGTCGAGTCTGATCACCCCTAAGCTATACGAGCAAAATGAGGACCTTCTCGCCCAGGATAAGCAGGCCAATATGCCCCTGGTGTATAAGATCTATTCGCAGTACGTCATCAGGTGCAAAAAGGCGGGGGCGATGGATTTCGACGATCTCCTGTTTCGCCTTTACGAGCTTTTACAGAACCATCCGGAAGTTGTCAAGAAGTACCGCCAGAAGTTTCGCTACGTTTTGGTGGATGAGTTTCAGGATACGAACACCTTACAGTACGCAATCGTAAAGCGATTGGTACAGTACCCGGATAGCCCGCGCAACATCTGCGTGGTAGGTGACGATGCCCAGTCCATCTACGCCTTCCGAGGGGCCACGATCCAGAACATCCTGGACTTTGAAAATGACTTCTCCCAGTTCGGCATCCAGACCTTTAAACTCGAGCAGAATTACCGGAGTACCGAAAACATCGTAGCAACGGCAAACGCCGTAATCGGCTATAACCGCCGGCAGATCCAGAAGAAAATCTGGTCGAACAAAGGGGATGGGGAGAAGATCCGCGTCATTCGCGAAAACGACGACAGTGGGGAAGGCCGCCGCGTGGCGGATACGATCCTGGAGCAGAAGAATCGCTTTCACCTGAAGAATGAGGACATCGCCATCCTCTACCGCACGAATGCCCAGTCGAGGATCTTTGAAGAATACCTACGGCGGTTCAACATAGCCTACCGCGTATACGGAGGGCAAAGCTTTTACCAGCGGAAGGAAGTAAAGGACCTGATCGGCTACTTACGATTAGTAGTGAACCCGAGTGACGAGGAAGCTTTTCGCCGCGTCATCAATTTCCCGAAGCGCGGTATCGGCAACACGAGCGTGGGCAAGATCATCACCCTGGCGCGGCAGCAGGACGTTACCGTCTTCGAGGCCACTAAACTGGTCGCTTTACCAACGCGCACGAAACACAAGGCGGATGGCTTCGTCTCCATGATCGAAAAGGCGCGCGCAAAGGTGGATTCGGCGGACGCCTACGAGATCGCCAGCCTGATCGCCAAGCAGTCCGGCCTACTGGATCTCTACCGCAACGATACTTCCATCGAGGGTATGGGCCGCCTGGAGAACTTCCAATCGCTACTGGATGGCATCAAAAGCTTCGTGGAAGAAGATACCGTGATCGATACGGAAACCCTCCCGGACAAAAGCCTCGCTTCCTACCTACAGAACATCGCCCTGCTAACGGACTTTGACGAGACCTCCGCCGAAGCCGCCAATACGGACGTAGTCACCCTCATGTCCGTCCACGCGGCGAAAGGATTGGAGTACAAATCAATATTCGTAGTCGGCCTCGAAGAAAAGCTCTTCCCTTCTTGGATGAGTATGGATACCCTCGACGGTATGGATGAGGAGCGCCGCTTATTCTACGTAGCCATTACGCGGGCGGAGCGCTTCCTGACGCTCTCCTACGCCAACACCCGCTACCGCTACGGGAAAATGGTCATGAACGAACCCAGCCGGTTCCTGGCCGAAGTGCCCGCCGAGGCGGTCGAAAACACCACCCACGGCCGCCGCTCAGAAGGCTACCAATACGACCGGGTACAAGAACAACGAGCGAGAATTACCGGCGTCACCCCCCCCAAACGCAGCCGGGGTACCGCCCGCTTCACCAAGCCGAAAGTCGACCCCTCGACCTTTAAACCCAGCCCCGTCAGCGAAATAGACACCGGGGCCAGAGTCATGCACCTGAAATTTGGTGAAGGCCGCGTCACTAAGCTCGACGGGGGCGCGGGCAACCGCATCGCTACCATCCACTTCAGTGACCTCCCCCAACCCGAAAAGCGCATCATGCTAAAATTCGCCAAGCTGCAAGTCCTGCCCTAACGGACGTACGGACCAATTTACCCGCATCTATCGACTTTTTTCCAACTTCCGTGTTTGACATGGGAACCAACCAAATGACAATGCGAATAGTACCCTTTCTTTTAGTCTTCTCCCTATTGGCCTTCACCACCTGCCAAGAAACAAACAACACAGTAGACGACACCGCCGCGGGCGAAACGATGGAAAACACTCAGCAAGCCATCGCGAACACCGCGCAGGACGTAAGCGGGGAGATAGAAGGCGAAACGTACCGGGTGACCGTGGAAGACGGCACCATCAAATCCCCCCGTAAGCAGTTGGCCGGTACCGTCGGAAACGTCGACGTTAAGATCAACTACGGTAGCCCCGCCGTTAACGAACGCACCATCTACGGTGATCTCGTACCCTACAATAAGGTTTGGCGTACGGGAGCCAACGAGGCCACCCGCATCGAATTCACCGAACCGGTACTCGTGGGCGCGGAAAACAAGCGTCTCGAACCCGGCACTTATGCCCTCTTTACTCTACCGACGAGTAAGGACGAGTGGACCATCATCTTCAACAAAAAGGCCGATCAGTGGGGCGCTTACGACTACGACGAAAAAGATGACGTCGTAAAGGTCAAGGGTTCCGCAAAAGCCACCCCGAGCAACGTGGAACGGATGGATTTCGGTATCGAAGGCAACGAAGTACAAATGATGTGGGCAGACCGCATCGTCAGCTTCCCCGTTAGCGCCGCCGCTAAGTAAGCCTTCACAACCCGGCGGGAAGGTGATAATTAATTACGTTCCCGGCCGAACAGATCACGCCCCGCCGGAGCCTTACCCGCTTCGCGCGGGGCTTCTTCGTATTTATGGTGGTATACCTTTTCCGTTTCTACCCACATACCGCGCTCGTCGGGGGTAAGGGCATGGTAGCTCCCGTCGGGCATGTAGACCGGGCCTTCCCCGCTAGGCCCGGGTAGGAGTACGAGGTTCTCGTAATAAATGGAATTGTCGTCCGCGCTGTACTCCAGGACCATATTAGCCTCGGCGCTGTAGTAGAAGATCATGCGGTGGCGATCGGGGAGGGGCAGGCCGTCTTCCGAGTAGCTGGTAAATATGGGCGCACCGAAACTGGGTTGACGGCTACCATCGAAAGTGAGTACATCCAGGACTTTCTGGCGGCGCCACTTCCCGTAGCGGTCGTACCCGAATAGAAAGTACAGTTTTTCGCCCGCCGCGCCGTTCGAAGCCACGATGTCGTATACGGTATACCCCAGCCAATTCTCCGCGGTAAGCACGGTATTTTCGGGGTTCTCGCGTAAGTCGTTCCCCCGATCGAAAAGGGGTACGAGTTGTAAATCGCGGGCGTTCATCTGAATGGCCCCGTAGTGGCGGTATTCGTCTGCGTTCACGTGCAGTTCCCAGGTAAAGAAGCGAAATTCGTTATCCGGGGAGTGCCGGACGGCCAGGCCGCGCAGCGAGTCGAAAGGGTAGTGGTAGCTATTCGGTTGTTTGAGCGTCGTTACCAACTCCTGGATCAGTTCTTTGCAGGCCGTGAAGCGGGCGGCGGCGGAACTATCGGTATGCATTGTGTAGGCGAGCTCCGACAATTGTAACTCGCGCTCCGCCAGGCTTTTAAGCGCGGATTTGTTCAGCTTAGCCCCCTGGCCGCATAAACTGACCGAAATGGCCATAAGCGCAATAAGAACAAAGGGGTACCGCATGGCAAATTTAGCAGGTGATTCATAGTACAATACGTCTGGGCTACCCGAATAGTATACCCACAGCCGCTACATTTGTAAAATGGTAACATTCGATTACGCCGGTAAAAAGGTATTGGTCACCGGCAGTAGCAAGGGGGTAGGGGCCGCCACGGCCCGCCTGTTCGCCGGGGCGGGGGCCAGGGTTTGCCTGCACTACCACTGCGACGAGGCGGGCGTCAAGGCAGTTCTTGACTCGCTCCCGGGGGAGGGGCATCAATTCGAGCGGGCCGACCTGAGCGACCCGGCCGCGGCCAGCGCGCTCGTTCGAAGGGCCCACGCCAAACTGGGCGGCCTGGATATTCTGGTCAACAACGCCGGCATCTTCCGTAAGCATCCCGTCGATGGCTCCATGGGCTTCGACGAATGGTTAACCGTGTTTCGGGCAAGCGTCGATACCAACCTGACCGGCCCCGCAGCGGCGGCCTTTACCGCCATTCAACTGATGCGACGGCAGGGTGGGGGGGCCATCGTCAACGTCGGCAGCCGGGGGGCTTACCGGGGGGAGGCCGGCCAGGTGGGCTACGGCGCGGCAAAAGCGGGCCTCCACGCCATGTCGAGCTCCCTGGCGCAAGAGGTTGGTGGTGACGGGATTACCGTCCACGCCATCGCACCGGGTTTCATCGAGACGGCCATGGCCCGGCCGCACCTCCAGGGCCCGGCCGGAGCCGCCGTCCGCGCGCAAAGTCCGCTTAATCGGGTAGCAACGGTAGAGGAAGTCGCCCGTGCGATCCTGTTCCTGGCTTCGCCGGATGCGCAATTCACTACGGGGGGCGTCCTCGACTTGAACGGGGCAAGCTATCTTCACTGACGGATGAGCAGAGGCCACGATGAATTGCTGGACGAAAGCGCCCTGCCCGGGCAGTTTGCGGTATTTGAACGCTTTCTTCGGGAAGTGGACATGCACGCTACCGCATCCAGCCTAACGGAAGGAGGCATAGCCGTCCGGAAATCCACCGAAGGCATCCGGCAGTGGCGCGAAAACGTCATCGTCGGCCATCCGCTTCAACCGCAGTTCTGGATCGAAATACCCGAGCGGCAGTTCTCGCACGCGCGCTACCTGCTCCGAGAACTGGCCGAAGAAGCCTGGGCGGGTGACGCTATCGACGAACACCCTTTCGCCGATTATACCGATGACGATCTGCGTGACATCGTCACCAACGAAGAGTATTACGGCGTAGAAGCCTCCGTCGTAGCACTCAATCTACTGCTCCGCCGGGGCGTTCAACCCGACGTTTCCCCCCTACGCAGAGCCGGCCGGGAGCAGGAGAATTTAGCGCGCCACGCCACGCGGGGTTCCGGTCTGGCGCTACTCCTGGCAACCGCGGTAGGAACCATCGCAGCCTTCTACCTCGAGCCCATTACCGCTTGCGTTATGGTCGGTATCCTGCTCTACGTCGTCGTTGGAAAGCGCCGGGCGGCGGATGGCAAACAGAGTTGGCTCTACACCCCGGGTAGCCGGCGGCTCGCGCGGGTCGGGGCATCGATCGTAGGGGCAGGCTTCTTCTTCGGCCTGTTGAATTACCTCTGGTTTGACTGGGTAGCGGTACAGCCTTTGGGGCAGTGGTACTGGATCTGGCGCTAGCGCTCAAGTAAGGCGCACCTTAACAGTATCCGACAAATGTATTCGGTGTACCTTACGTTAACTCTCGCGTATGGGCTTAAAGATCTTCGTCTTTATCATCACACTGTTCCTCTTGCCCGACTCCCTATTCGCGCAAGACTGTACGCTACCGATCGGCGGTGATCGGGTTTGGTGTGCCGGCAGCAGCAGTACATTTCGGATCCACGGGGCCGATCGGGATAGCGTAAACTACGCGTGGACCCTAACTGGACTGACAGATTCCGGCACGGTCACTACCGTACTTGCCGACCGGGATACCACCGTACGGCTCTCCGGGCTCCCGGCGGGGCAGTACCGATTAAACTCATTGGTTACTCACCTCACGGATACCATCTCCCGCTGTCAGTTAAACCTGAACGTGTCCGCTCCGGATAGCATTCCCATCCAGGTTACGGACGCCGGCGGGCTCGCCGACAACGACGGCCGCCTATGCCTCGGCGATAGCCTCCGATTGATAGCCGCAGGCCTGAACGACTACGCCTGGTCTACCGGTGACACTACCGCAACCATCGACTATACGCCGTTCGTCCCGGGCCCGGATTCCCTTACCCTGACCGCTACCGATACGAACGGCTGCGTGGCCGTCGGTTCCTTCCGGGTCGTCGTGGATACCGCCGTCACGGTCGAGCTGAGCGTGATCGATAGCTCGGGTCTGTCAGCCAACGACGGACGTGCCTGCCTCGGCGATTCGGTCACGATCTCCGCGCCGCCGGGCTACGCTTACGGGTGGGGCACCGCCACCGGCGATACCACCAACGCAATAACGGTTGCGGTTCTGAACGAAGACACGGTAAACGTTGGCGTACGGGTTACCGACGGGTATGGCTGCCGGGGGCAGGCGGATGTCAGCGTCAGCGGCCAACCGCTTCCCCGGCCACGCATTACCGCCCAAGAGTTCAGCGGGACGGAAGACGACGGGCGCGTTTGCCTGGGTTCCGACGTCGCTCTGCTGGCGACCGGGGGAGATAGCTATCTGTGGAGTACGGCAGCCACCACCGAGGAAATTACCGTGACCAGCGATACCGCCGTGACCCGACTTATCGGGCTGACGGCGACCCTGTCCGGCTGCGAGGCGGGCACCGTACGGGAAATCCAGTTCTACCAACCACCGATTGCGGGTATCGGACCGTTGGTCGGCAACCACACCGTCAACCGGCTGCTTGCAATCAGCGACGAGAGCGAGGCGGGCGATGGAACGATCGAGCGGTGGAGTTGGGTATTCGGCCCAGCCGGTGACGTTACCCCGCACACCTTTGTCGGGAGTACGCCACCCGGCATCCGCTACGTCGCTACGGGGGCGAAGGAAATTACGCTAGACGTCACGGACCGCCACGGCTGCACGGCATCGGATACCAGCCGCTTCGACATCCTGGGCGAGAACAGCTGTCAGATCATCGGTGGCCTCGAAGACCGCACGGTCTGCCCCGGCGAGCGCTTTACGCTGATGCCCGTTACGCAGATTGCCGGTACCGGCATCACCAGCTGGGAATGGTCCTTCCCGGAGGGGATCGAGGAATTACGCGACAGTACGGGAAGCAACCCTTCGATGATCATCAATACGGCCGGGTCGTTCGAGTTCGCGGTTCGATTTACCGACAACCTATCCCCGGGGGCCTGCACGAGCCCCGAAGTCCGCTTCACCTACACCGTCGAGCCGCTTGCCGATCCGACCCTGACGCTGGTCGGTAGTGGTAACGTATGCGCGAACGGAACGGCCGAACTCCTGGTCACCGGTCTTCCGGACGGGCAAGAGTTCGATCTACGGCTGAACGATAACCGACAATATGTAGTACGCAACACCTCGATCGTCAGCGTCAGGGTAGGCGCGGGGGGGCGGGAGCAAATAACCGTCCAGTCGATCGAAAGCACCGCTTCGGGCTGCCAAAACAGGGCCACGACGGGGTCGGTCGAAATAACGGTCACACCCCGGCGCGACGTAGTGATCGACGATGCCTTCGCCCGCCCATGCCCCGGCGGAGAACTGGTGTTGGATGTTTTGGATGCCGACGATTACACCGACTTCGTGTGGTTCGACCCGGGTGGTACGCAAACGGCAACGCCGGGGGGGCGCTTCGTCGGCCCGGCCATCCCCGGTATCTACCGCATCACGGCGAGGGACGGCAACGGATGTACGGGCCAGGGCAGGGTAGATGTAGATCTTCGGGCGAGGCCGCAGGTGCAGGGTATCGAAGGGATGAGCGAGGTTTGTGGAAACCAACGCGCCATCTACGTAGCTCCCGCGCCGGCAGGGTCGGTTTACCGATGGACCGTCAGCGACCGGGGCGCGATCATCGATACGCTCGAAAACGGCATTCAGGTAGAATGGGGTTCCGACGCCGGGCCGGCCTCCGTTTCGGTGGTGGTAGAGGCTACCCCGCAGTCCCCACGCGACGCCTGCACGTCCGATCCGGTCAGCTTAGGGGTAGAGGTTTCCCCGGAGCAGGCCCCGGCGATGACCGAAGTCGTGTTGATCAGTCAGCGTGACCGGGATTACTTTCTGGTCGCCGCCAATCAGAACGCCTGTTACCAGTGGGGCTCCGAGGCTACCGGCCCCCTGGAGGGGGAAACCTTCCGCACCCTGTTCCTCGGCGACGTCGAGGGAGGCCCCGAAGCCATCCTGAGCGCCGGCTACTACGTGGAGACTTGGAACGGCGACTGCACTTCCGAAGCCGCCTGCCGCAACCAGTCCTTTTACCAGGATAGCCGCAGCACTCCGGACCCTATGGCCGGTAAGCTGAGCCTCGAAGTTTTTCCGAACCCGGTTCACACCGGAAACGACCTACAATTCAGGATCGCCGGAAGCACCCCGGGGGGCGCGATACGCTTGCTGATCTACGGGGTCGGCGGCCGGCTGATCGCTAGTGAAACCCGGGTAGCCGATAACGTTGGGGAAGTAACCTCTACTATACCCACCGCTAATCTACCGAACGGCTACTATCACTTGCGGATCCTTGAACGGGAGGGTGGGGGAGTGGCCCACCGGGCCGTCATCATAACACGATAAGTCTGGGGCATGGTTAAGAAAAAGCTTACGCTTCGGGTTAGTGCGTTATTGAGTGTCCTCGGCATATACTGGGTACTGCTTCCTATTGCTCATTATTCCGGTGCCGGCACCTGCGTACTCGCCCAAATGAACGTACGGGTGATCGATCGGGTGCGTTCCGCCTTGCCCGCGCAGGATCGCCAGGAGGTGGTCGACGGGGTCAGCGATTTGCTGCGGGCCTACGAGCGGACCCTCGAAACGATGGTGGACCGTCAGCGGCGCGGAATCGACGACGAGGCCGCCAAACAGTTCGAGGCGCTGTTCACCCTCAACGCTAAAGTGGTTAACGACCTGCGTTCGGTGCCGGAGGATTATCCCGTCGGGGGTGCGCACCTACGTAGAATTGATCGATGAGTACTTTCTTGGGGTCGGTATCCATTTCAACTTGACTAACAGTACTTTACGTGCGGTGACCTACGCTGCGGATACGGACCGTTACGCCATCGATCTGCGGGTCGTCAAATCCCTGCAAACCTACTACACCGAGGGTGGGGAAGTGGTGCGTGGCAATCGACGCTACGCACTGAAAATGCAAGTCACCTACCGGCGCGGCCAACCAAGCTCCGCCCGTATTGCCGCTATCAGCCTGGCTAACAGTAGCTTACCCGCCGACTATGTTTCTTACGCCGGCATCCAGCTTACCGGCCAGCAGGTGAATGCGACTTATCGGACTACCGATCTGCTGCCCGCCTCTGCGGACTATACGCTTACGGGGCGGCGCGCCTTCGGGGCGGGGCTGTTTTATCAGACGAACGCATTCGCACCGAGTAGCTCCGGCCGCAAAAACCTACACGCCGTGGGGCGGTTGGGGGTCGCGCGCACGGAGCTCAGCGCTGAACTTAGCGGTTACTCGGCACGCAAGCAGATTCCCGTGACCGGCCAGATTCCGGCGCAGGAAGTACTCTCGACCATCGAGCGTAGCGTACGCGATCTGACCGCCGCCGAAGCGATAAACTTGACCTCCGTGCAAGCCGGTATCGGCCTTGCTTACCGGCTTACCGGGGGCGGAAGCAGTCACCTCTTCGTTTCCGCCGAGTACGCGCCCGGTTACCTGATTGCCGGGCGGGGCGACCTAAGCGGCAGCGGCCGCTACGACATTAGGACCGTCAGCGATCTTCCGGACGGCTCTCAACTCGTCTATTCCTCCGCCGAAGACGATGCCTTTCGCCCGGGTTCCGCCTTCGCCGAAGCGTACGACGTAGGCGATCGAAATTTGGCGGCGACAACCGATTTTTCCTCCCGCCTCAACCACGGCGCGAACTTTAGCCTGACGTTTCTGCAGGATTTTTCCGGCGGCAGCTCGGGGTACGGTTTAGGTGTTGGGCTCAACTACTATTTACCCATAACGCAACTCTACGAACGCCAGGCCGGCGGAGACGTACCGTTGATCTACAGCACTGGAGAGTCGGTGGCGAGTGGTTTGACGGGGGTACTGGATGATGAAGTGATGGTCGGTCGGGTTGGGATTTGGGTAGCGGTATATTCGGTTCGTCGGCGACGGTAAGTCGATGGAAAGCTTTACCCATAATTTATATTATGTTAAGTAGAGTCCGGCATTATTGTCACCAGTACCCATAGCTATATTGAACTCGCTTTTAAACTACCGATTCCTTGCACGGGAACGTTTGATTATAACCTGTTGATAAACAACTAACATGCACAAACTATTCACCCTCCTGGCAATTTGCGCCTTGCCGGCACTCCTCCCCGCCCAAGATCTCGGCGAGGGGCTCCGCCTCAACGATCTGGAACTTCGCCCGATGCAGGACGTCCCCAAACCCGCCTACCTCGATGCCTACACCGACCCGTCCTTCGGTACCACCATCCGCCGGATCTCCGACGCCGGGGCGGGCCGGTTGATCGTACCGATGTACAGTACCATCCAAGCCTGGAACGCGGACGAATCCCTAATGATCCTGCTCGATCAAACCGCGGACCGCCACCTTTTACTCGACGGAAAGACCTATCGGGAGATCCGGGTACTGAATGACGTTCGGCCCGGTGACGTAGAGCAGATCTTCTGGGATTTCGACGACCCCGATGTATTCTACTATCCGGAACTCGAAACCAAGGACTTTATCCGGTACACCGTTTCCACCGAGGGTAAAGAAACGATCGTGAACCTGGCGGACGTCTCCGACTGTACCGGCGAAGTGGAAATGGGCAATAACATCCAGATGATGTCGTGGGATTCCGATGTATTTACCTGGCGGTGCGGTACCGACGAAAAATTCAGTTACCGCATCTCTACGGGGGAAGTGACGGCCTTTTCCATCGCCCTTCCGAACGACTCCGCACCCGCGGCCGCGCCCAGTGGCGACCTCTATTACAACTTTACCACAGTATACGGGGCCGACGGCGCGCCCGTTCGCGCCCTGAACGAAAACGGGGGCGAGCACTCCTGTATGGGTAAAATGGCCAATGGCAACGACGCCTATTTCGCGATCTCTTTCGCGCAGGGGCCCGACGGCGGTTGCCTCGGCGACATCATCGCCCACGACCTCACCACCGGCGAATGCATCCCCGTCATCAGCCAGGATCAGGGCTACGATTATTCGCAATCCGGCACCCACATTTCCGCCCTTGCCTACCAAAATACCGAAGGGGGCTGGCTGGCCGCTTCCATGATCGGCTACGACCAGGACGGGCAGGAGTTGCTTGACCAGGAACTGGTCATCGCCCGGGCCGACCGGGGTAACATCGAGGTTTACCGCATCGGCCACCACCGCAGTGACGAAGTCGAGTTCGATTACTACGGAGAACCCCACGCAACGATCAGCCCCACGGGGACGCGGGTGCTGTTCGGATCGGACTGGAGCGGCGCCGAAGATGGCCAGTCGGTCGATTCGTACGTCGTGGAGTTACCGGCTTATCTCGCGGCACTGCCCGTTAGCCTGGCCTCCTTTACCGGCGAGGCGTTCACGAAGCACAACGAGCTGAAGTGGCGTACGGCCTCCGAGCAAAACACGGATTACCACCTCCTACAGCGCAGCGCCGACGGCACGTCCGACTGGAAAGAGGTGGCGCGCGCGCGGGCCGCCGGGTCGAGCCGTGCGGAACGAAGCTATTCACGCTCCGATACCGCGCCGCTCCCCGTGGGCTTTTACCGCTTACTCAGCTACGATTTCGACGGGTCGATGCAGCAAAGCAACACCATCCGGCTGCAACGAGCGGGAAGCTCCGGCGACCCACTGACTCCATCTCCGAACCCCGCCGAAGACTTCACCTTGATCGAG
>OY764619.1:0-17006 GCA_963668285.1 uncultured Lewinella sp.
GCCAGAGCGGCCAGGGGTGGATGCAGTTGGATCTGGTAGTGCCCGAAGCGTTTCCCCGTGATGAGCACTACTATCGTCACCAGGGAGAATACCAGGGCCAGGAAAGAAGCCCACCGGTGCAGTCGACCTTGCTCTTCCACCACCCCGGTGCCCGTGGCACCGGGGCTTGGCACCTGCGTCCTCGCAAATCTGAGCGTAGCGATCACGCGTAGCGTAAAAAGTATCACCAGTGGGGAAAAACGGAGAAGATAGTCGCCCATGTATTTCAACCTAAGGTACCAGGCCAGCTCGATCGGGTAGGCGCCATTCACGTCGAAAAGGTAGAATCGTAGGGTATCGAGTAGATCTAACTGCCAGTAATAAGCGATGATTAGCAACGGGGGGAAACTAAAACTCACTATCAGTACACCGCCGTTTAGGAATAGCTTCCCCCAGTACCGTCGGCTACCGTAATACCACAACAGAAACAGGCCGATGGCCAAAGACTCCGCGGCGGCAAAAGGCTTGATCGCCACGGCAGCCCCCAGTAGAAGGCCGGCTACCGACCACTGCCACCAACGATCCGTGTGCCCTTCCGGAATGCGGGGGGCTACGGCGACGGCCACCGCGGCAATCGTCAGCGCATTAAAAAAGATCTCCGTATTGGGGGAAAGCCCGTAGTAGCTGAATACGCTACAAACGAGGCAGTACAGCAGGCCGGCGGCAACCCCTACGCGCTCGTCCAACGCGCGGCGGCAGGCCATATAAAGCCCCCAACCGCCCAGCGCTACTACCAGCGACGCCGCCACACGCAATAGCGGGATGCCCCCCCCGGTCAACTTGATTAGCAGGGCGTAGATCCAGAATATGCCGATTGGCTTGGTATCGATAAGGTCGCGGAGGTATACCTTCCCGCGCAGCAGCTCGTCCGCGATAACGATGTAGGTGCTCTCGTCGTGGTCGATCGCCGATATGAAGAAGGACCCCCAGCGCAGTAGTATCGAGAAGCCCGCCAGTACGGCCAGCCACTGCCAGGGCCTTAGTTGTCGGTATGAAGTTCGGGTAAAAATGAAGCAACGAAATTATGCGACGGGGCTCGCCGCTACGGTCAGAAGGACGCGTGTACCGGGGCGGTCGGCGCCGGGGTGAAGGTCGGTTGTTTCTACGGTAAGTCGTACGTTTTCCGTACTGGCCAGTAACGCCTTGCGGTCGGAAATGATCTGGGTGCCGCGGGAGGGGTATTCGGAGAGCGGCGGTTTCGGGTTATCGGATTTGTAGCCGATGCCGTTATCGGTTACTTCGCAGCAAAGGATTTCTTCGTTTTCGGGGTCCAGATAGAAGCGAATGGTCAACTCCCCACCCGTCTCGAAGCGGGTCAGGCCGTGAATAATGGCGTTCTCTACGATGGGTTGCAGTACGAAGGACGGTACTTCGTCCATTTCCGGCTCAATGTTCCGGCCTACCTCGATCGTGTAGGTGAAGCGCCCCGGGAAGCGCAGTTGTTCCAGGTCGATGTAGTAACTAAGTAGGGCGACCTCGTTGGCTATGGTAGTAAAAGGCTTGCGGGAGGCCTCCAGGAAAAGGCGCATCAGGCGACTGAAAGAAGTTATGTAGCCGGCCGCCAGCACCCGGTCTTCGTTATAGACGAACTCGCGAATGGCGTTCATCGCGTTGCTGATAAAGTGGGGGTTCATTTGCAGGCGAAGGGTGCGCAGTTCCAACTCCTGGATCTGCTGCTGTACCTCAAAGCGTTTGCGTAGCCTGCGGAAGCGCCGGTAAACGATAAAGGCAGCGATCTTGATGATTGCCCCCGCTATCAGCAGGTAAAACCAGAACTGCCGGTACCACGGTCGGGCAACGATGATGCGCATCGGCCGGGCCTCCTGCGTCACGCGGCCGTTACCATCAATCGCCCGGAGGCGGAAGGTGTACTTGCCGGGCCGCAGCCGGGTGTACCCGACGGAGGGGGTGGCGGAGGGGGAGCGCCAGGCGGGGTCGTAACCTTCCAGCATGGTTTCGTACCGCACGCGGTCGAGCTGTAAATAGTCCGGCAACATGAAAGACAGGGAAAAGAAGGCTACCGAAGCCCCGACGCGTAGCGGCTCGCGCACTTCCGCCGGCAGGGGGGTGCGCTGTTCGAGGCCCACGTTCTCGTCCAGCTCCCGGTACCCCAAAAGAACCGGATGGTAGGGGCTGACCTGACGACGCAGTATATCCGTGGTAAAGGTTACGAAACCATTGACCCCCCCGGCGAACCACCGACCGGACCGGTCGTCGTAATGAAGGGAAGTAGTATTGAATTCGTTGTTGGTCAGCCCCTCGTAGTCGGTGAATACGCGGGTGTTACCGTCGGCGTGAAGCACTAAACCATTGTAGGTAGTGATCAGCAGCCCGGCGTCGGGGAGGGCGGCCAGGCCGGCAACGTCATCGCTGGGGAGGATAATGTAATCGTCGGCCGGCCGGGCTTCGTTACTGCCCAGGGTGCCCCCCATTTTTATGGCCGATCCCTTCTGCGGGTCGTATTTCAGTAGGCCATTGCCGAGGGTGCCCAGTAGTAGGGAGCCATCCCGTTGTTGCAGAATGTCCATGACGCTGATCCCCGGCTCCGGATAGGGGAAGGAGCGTAGCCGCCCGGTAGCGGGGTAATAGCCATAGAGGCCGTTGGTAGTGCCCACGTAGGCGATTTCCTGACCGGGTTCGAAGTACACCTTACGCACGTACCCGCTCAACTCGACGGAGCCGGGTGCCGTATCGATCCGCTCGAACTGCTCCCGATCTTTGCGGAAACGATAGATGGCGCCCGGTTCATTGTCTTCGGTCGCTTCCGTGAACAGGTACAGATCGCCCTTGTCGTCCGCTTTCGTCAGGTAGCGAATAATGTGGTCGTTGGTCGGTAAGTAGTACATCTTCCAAGTTCCGGTATCGGTGGAGTACCGGTACAGGTGGGCGCTCGTGGAATCCTGCGAGCGCCAGCAGCTATGGCCGTAAACGTAGCTACCGACGGTGAGCAGGTTGGTACCACAGCCGAGCTGCTGAACGCGGTTGCTATCCGCATCCAGGATGGGTAGCGTGTCGAGCACGGCCGACCCCGGGCGCAGGCGGAACCACGTGCCGCGGTAAGACTCCTTGTTGGCGTATACGTTGCCGGAAGAGTCGGAGGCGAAGCCACGCATCACGTGGCCGAAGCGCGTTTTGCGTACCGTGGAATCGTAGAGGTACCGGTTGAAAAGATCGGCGTCTTTCTCCTTAAAAACGATCGTTTGTAACCCCCCATAGGTCGACAGGCGCAGCTGGCGCGAGAAATCCTGGCCAGAGATACTGATGATGCGATCCTCGATGCCCAGCACCCAGGAGAGATCGTGCCAGGTACCTTCCTCTAACAGGTACAGGTGCCGAAAGCGCCGGTCGAAGGTATTGACGAAGCCCACCACGATCCTGCCGGATTCGTCGTACGCGAGGTAGTTCAGCGGTCGCCGCGGCACGTCCGCCAGCGCTATCCGGGTTGGCGCGCCTTGCGAAACATTCCAGGCTTTCAACCCGTAGCCACCTACGGCGTACAAAATACCCGTCTGTGGCCGAAACGTCAATTGCCAGGTACGCCGGCCCTTCGGTAGGGGTAGTTGGTGAGCCTCACCGTCAGTAAAGTAGCGTACCAGGTTCTCTTTTTTATCGTGGAAGATGTACCCGCGCTCGTCTGCATAGATCGGGGTAGCGGTGGCGGGAAGGCCGGCGGGCTCGTGCAGTAGTACCGGAGCGGGTTGGAGCTGGTAGATCGCGGAATCGGTGCGGACTATCGGATAACGGCCGGGGTTGAGTACGAACTTACCCCCCGGCATTCCCATCGCGGCCAAACTGTAACCCCTAGCCTCGAGGGTGTACGGATTGAAAACCTCGAGAGAATCCTGCTGCCTGGTGACGGTTGCGTAGAGTAAGCCCTCCGCCCCCAGTGTCATCTTACGGTGGTGCCCGGTACCGGCAGCACTCAGCGTGGTGAAGCCGTAACCTTCGTGCCGAACGAGCCCGGCCGCCGTACTCAGCCAAAGGACGCCACTGCTATCTTTGACGGCTCGACGGACTTCGCGGTTAGGGAGGCCGTCCTCAATTGCGAGGTGAATCACGCGGCTATCGGCGGGCGCATAACTCTGGCCCGCAGCCGCCTGACAGTACAGGGCCGCGAGGACGAGTAGCAGCCGCCTTAGCGTAGAGCTGGGAATCGTTGGTCCTTGTTTTTTAGTGGTTCGTCCGGTAAAATAAGTCAATGTTGCTACATTAGTAGTTTTATACGGCCTTGGAATAACATATGATCACCGCCTACCTCATCGATGACGAGCCGGCCGCCGGTAGACTGCTGCAGTCTTTGTTGCGGGATCGCCACCCCGAAGTGGACGTCTTGGGTGTGGCAAGCACCGTGCAGGCGGCCGTAGAGTGCATCGAAGCCAGGAAGCCGGATCTGCTCTTTCTGGATATCAACTTACCGGACGGGCGTGGCTTCGAGGTGTTGCGGCACCTACCGGTAGAGCGTCGCCCGGAGGTGATCTTCGTAACCAGCGAAGCCAGCTATGCCCTACAGGCCATCAAGGTCGCCGCCCTCGGCTATTTGGTCAAACCGGTCGACCCGGACGAGTTGGCCGCTACCCTGACGACGGCTAAAGTACGCATCCGACAGCGCAACAGCGAAGAGCGTTTGCGTACCCTACTGGGTAACCTCGATCAGGCCGACCGTAAAAACCAACGCATTGGAATCCCTTCGGAGCAGGGGGTGGAGTTCGTCGACGCGGTAGACATCATCTACTGCAAGGGGGTCGACGGCTATACCAGCATCGTGTTACAGGACGGAAGCCGCAGACTCTCCTCCTACAGCATAGGAGAGTATCGGAAGATGCTGGAGCCGATGGACTTCTTCGGCGTCCACCGTTCCTTTCTGGTCAATAAACAGCACGTTAGCGGATGGGCGGATGGCGCGACCTTGCTGTTGAGTAATCGCGATCGCATCAGCGTCAGCCGCCGGCGAAAAGGGGCGGTGACCGACTGGCTGGCAGCCTAGTTAAGCGCGTACGTACGGCCGATCTACCACTTATGGAACCGTTCCTACCACTCGTAGGATGACCCGAGTGTGGTGGTAGGGGCGGGCGGTATCTTCGCACCCAATACCGAGATGCCGGAAAACACAGGTCTCATTTTCGCAACTAATTATTACACAACAACTAGGTTACACAGCTCTGACATCTTTTCTCACTATCGAACAAGTACATTGTTAATGTTTTATAACGCCCCGGCTTAATCCTAAGCTGGGGCGTTTGCTTTGTGCACTACCCCCCGCGCTTTCTTCCCACTCTATCTTTGTCGCCCCGAAATTTATCTATGCGCCGCCTCCTGCTCCCTCTTGCCCTGATCGTTCTGTTCACTACGGGCTTTTACGCCCAACGAGCGCCTCAGGCCTTGATAACGAGCGATGACGAAGCCCGTAAGCTGGCGGCAACGGTTACGGCGGATGATTTGCGCGCCCACCTTAGCGTCCTGGCATCCGACACTATGGAAGGGCGCGAAACGGGTCAGCCCGGGCAGAAGAAAGCCGCCGACTACCTACAAAAGCAGTTTCAGCAACTGGGCCTTCCGGCCATCGGTGAGGACGATGGGTACTTTCAGACCATAATTTTCAGCCGGCAAAAATGGCGGGATATTAGCCTGACGGTCGACGGCGAACCCCTCCGTCACCTGTGGGATTTTGCTTCCGCCCCCTCCCGGAACACGAGTCGAGGCCCGACTACCATCGATGAGCTTACCTTTTTGGGTTATGGTATAGACGATGCCGCCTACAGTGATTACGAGGGCGTCGACGTAGCGGGTAAACACCTCCTGATCCTGGCCGGGGAGCCGACGAACAGGGGGGGCGAGTCCTACGTCAGCGGAAGTGCGGCCCCCTCGGAATGGAGCGGCGATCTCGACCGCAAACTGCGTGCCGCCAAGGAGCGCGGCGCGGCAACGGTATTCATCATCGACCCCGATTTTAAGGATAACATCACCGGCATCCGTAAAGAGACGCTGGACGGGCGCATGCGCATGGCGGAATCCATGGAAGGCGAGCGGCCGACGGCTAACGTAGTGCTGCTAACGCCGAAGCTGAGCCGAAAACTACTGGGCAAGCGGGAGCGAAAGGTCATAAAAGCCCGCAAGCGCCTCGCGAAGTCAGGGAAGTTGAAGCCCGTCACCATCCCCGTCGATCTGGTGATCACGCAGGAAAAGCAAGTTGACGAACTCATCGGGGAGAACATCTATGGCTTCGTCGAAGGGGTCGACCCCCTGCTCAAAGAGGAAGTATTGGTCGTCAGCGCACACTACGACCACATTGGTAAACGAGGCGATGAGGTATTCAACGGCGCGGACGACAATGGCTCCGGTACGAGCACCATTCTGGAGTTGGCCGAAGCCTTCACGGTAGCCAAGCAACAGGGCATAGGGCCCCGCCGTAGCGTTCTGTTCCTACTCGTAAGCGGTGAGGAGAAGGGCTTATTGGGCAGTGAGTACTACGCGGCCCACCCGCGCTTTCCCCTCACCAATACCATCGCGGACATTAATGTAGACATGGTCGGCCGGGTAGACGAAAAGCACGCGGCGGACCCAAACTACATCTACGTCATCGGCTCGAATCGCCTGAGTACCGAACTCCACGACATCAATGATCGAATGAACGAGGAGTTTACGCAGTTAGAACTGGATTACACCTACAACGCCGAGGACGATCCGAACCGCTATTACTACCGCTCCGATCACTACAACTTTGCCGAGAAGGGTATACCGAGCATCTTCTTCTTCAACGGCACCCACGATGATTACCACCAGGCGAGCGATACCGTAGATAAGATCAACTTCGAGAAAATGGCCCGCATCGGGCGCCTGATCTTTCACACCGCCTGGCAACTGACCAATCAGGATAGGCGCATCGAGGTAGACGTCAGGCAGAAATAGCTAGCCGGCCGAAGTGGGCCCCACCGCGCCGGCGACGGAGTTGTGGTAGACCACCGCGACGACGAAGGCCAGCACGGCTATGATCATGCCGAACAGGAAAATATTGTAGCAGACGCGTAAGAACTGGTACTTCTTGGCCAGCACGACGCCGAGATAATACAGGTCACGCGTCATGGAGCTATAGAGAAAGCCTTCGTCCCTGATCATTTCCATCATACCGTAATGGAAATCATCGATCGGCATATTGTAGAAATTACCGAAAAAGAGGAGGTTGCTGCGGCGCGCCTTGATGTCTTCGATGCTGCTTTTCCCCTCCGTCACTTTCGGCCGGGTAGCCTGGATGGCGTAGAAGAGGGAGGCCAGGCAAACGCCGACCAGGATGATCGTCGGTACGACCAGGTGGGTATTCGAATCCAGCTTCGTAGCTAGGTTGGCTACCACCACCGATAGGACGATCGCGTTGACCGATAGCATGATGTTGGCCTTATTATCGGCTATGCTACTCAGGTTGACGTGGGTGCGATAAGTTGCCCGGTACATCGTCTCCACCCCCCGCCCCGGCTTGAGAGAAGCCTTATTCGCCTTCTCTTTGCGGACGGCCTTCTTCAGCTTTTTTAGTTTCTTCTTTTTGCGTTTCGCCTCTTCCAGTTCTTCCAGGTTGCTCGGGGTCTGATCCGGGTAAAGGGCTTTCTTGCGCTTGTACAGTTGTTTGACGTGCTTACCCTTCCGCTCGCCGAAGAGTTCGCGTGCCGCCTCCGTATGGTACTCGTGGTTGAGCATGAAGCCCAGCTCGAAGTCGATCCATTCCTGGTCCGACATCACCATCTCCCGCGTAAGGGCGAACTCCTGGCGTACGCGGCCACAACGATCCCAGTAACTCAGGTCCCCCAGGTGGCTCAAGTCGGCGTCCGCGACGATCTGCTCGACGAAATTCTTCGGCGTCTGGGGCATTTTGGTAGCCCGAATCGCTCCGGCAACGGCTTCCATCAGTGGTGGGTCGTGGAGGTTTTCCTGCTCCAACCATTTGCTCGCGTTGCGGATGCCCCGTTCCTCGTGGTCCTCCCAGCCCTCCGCGTAGCCGGTGTCGTGAAACCAGGCGGCGATGGTGATCGCCAGCTTCTCATCATCCTCTAACTCGTAGTGTTCGGCGAGCTCCTGCGCGGCTTCCACCACCGCGCAGGTGTGCTGAAAATTATGAAACACATAAGCCGTATCGACATGCTGCTGGATGTACTGCTCCACGTGACTTTCCACGTCTTCCAACAGTTTCTTCCGGTCGACGGTAATGTTCATGGCCGGCAATATACGCATCATAACAGGAGGTTCACGAACGTGAGGTCGCGCGAGGACGTGGAGAATAACGGGGTCCCGTACGCCGTCGGGGCAGGTGTAAAGCGTTGTTGGGCGTAGCAGAAACCCGAACGTAGCCCGTAAGATGAAAAGAAGCGCGGGCGGGCCTTGCGCGAAGCAAAGTAAGGGCAAGGAGTTTGGGTAGCGCTGGCTCCGCTAACGGGGCTGTTATAGCTGTTCATCCACCGAAGCAAGAACTTCCTCATCCACGCCGTCGAACCACCGCTTCATGTGGTCGCGTGCTTGCTCGCGCACGTCGTCGTTGACGTACGCGGCAACGGTAACCAGGGCGAAACTTAGCAGCCCGATGTCGTCCGTGTAGCCGATCAGGAACCCGATATCGGGTATGGCATCTATGGGGACGATGAAGTATCCGAGGACGCCCAGCACGAGTCGCTTGGCCCAGGAGGGCGTTTCCGCACGCTTATAGGCGTAGAACAGTAGCAAGGCTGAGTAGACGGCTTTTGCGCCGGCCGCGGTGCCGAATTGCCGCAGCTTCTCCCATAGCTTGTATTCGCTAAATTGTTTGCGATAGGCTTTTAACCCCTTCATACTGTCTAGATTGGTTCAGGAGTAAGATAACGCGCCCACCCCATAGCTTGGTTTGAATCGCGCCGACCGACCTTACCGATCGTCATCACGACGGGCCCCGGTGAGTGAGCTTGGGTGTACCTTAGCGGGCCTACCCGACGCCCAGCCCAATGCCCGCTAACCGGAAGCTTCGCTTCTTCTCCTTCATCGCGATCTGTTCATTGCTGATCGCTCTGTGCGCGTGCATACCGCCGGGCGAGAAAGAGCCCGTGGGCGTCGTGGTCGACCTGAATGATGCTACGACCCAGCGCATTTACGACTATCAGAACGACCGAAACGTCGATAGCCTCCTCAGGTTTTTGGCGGATGATAACCCCAGCTATCGCTACCTGGCCGCCCGCGCCTTCGGCTCTTACCCCGAGCTGCCCGCCGGGGTGCTCGACTCCCTGCTGCGCACCCTGCAAGACGAGAACGAGCTGGTACGAAGCGCGGCCGCCTACACACTTGGGGCTGTGGGCGACGCATCGTTGGTCCCTTCCCTGGCCGCGGCCTTCGATACGTCGGCGAGGATGAACACTCACAACGCCACTTTACTTGCGGCCATCGGTAAGGTGGGAGGCGATGAAACGCAGCGGCAGATCACCGCCATCAGCACCTATCGGAGACAGGATACCCTACTTCGCGCGGGCCGCGCCTGGGGCCTGTTCTACTTTGCCCGGCGGGGGGTACGGACGGTAGAAGGGGATAGCCTGATCGTAAACACGCTGCTGGACGACACCTCCCCGGCAGACGTTCTGAAGCCGGCGGCCTACTACGCGCAGCGATTCCCCTTCCGCCCCGCCCCCGAGCAGGTACCGGCCCTGCGGGCCGCCTTTCGAAACGCGCCCGACCCCGACGTAACCATGGCTATGGCAAGACTGCTCGGTAAATCCGCCGCACCCGAAGCCCGCATCACACTCGCGCGCGCCTTAGCGGCCCATCCGGATTGGCGCGTCCGGGTAGAAATCCTACAGTCCCTTGCTGACTTTGACTACGCGCTCACTCGCGGCGCCCTCCTGGAAGCACTGCGCGACGATCACCCCCTGGTACGCAAGCAGGCCGCTAACTTACTCATCGATAAAGGTGCGGCCGACGAGGCGACCGCCTATCACCGGCTTGCTAAAGACTCACTCCTGCAAGACGTTCAGTTCGAGTTGTACGCCGCCGCGAACCGTCACCTCCCCGCCTATCTGACGGACTTTCGCGGGCGTATCAATTACGACCTGTTACGGGCCTACCAACAAAAGAAGGAGGTGTACGAGCGCGCCGCCATCATAGGCGCGATGGGGGAATACCCCTGGAATTACCGAACGATCTACGACCTGTATACGGAGGCCGAATCACCCGTAACCCGTACGGCCGCCGCCCAAGCGCTCCGGGTAATCGCTAATCGGGATGATTTCGACGGTTACTTTCAGGGTAGCGCCGACCGGGTGCGGCGGGAGCTCGCTAATTACTTTCAGGCCATCATTGAAAGCCGACGCGTGGGGCCGGCCTACTTCGCCGCGAACGCCATTACGGCATCGGTAGAACGTTACCGCCCGCTGTATCCTGATGTCTCCTGGCTGGGCGAGGCCCTCGGCGGCTTCGAGTTACCGAAGGAGATAGAAGCTTATTATGCGGTCGCCGCCGCCCGGGCCGCGCTCATCGGCGATCCACCCCCTAAGCCTACCCCGCCGCGAAAAGGTGCCCTCGACATTGACTGGAAGTTGCTCGCGGAAAGCGGTGAGGTAGCCGTCATCCGTACGTCTGCCGGGAAGTTCAGCCTGCGTTTGTTGCCGGAGGTGGCTCCGGCAACCGTCACGAACTTCATCCAGTTGGTACAAAGCGGTTATTACGAGGGGAAGGTATTCCACCGGGTCGTCCCCAATTTCGTCGCCCAGGGCGGCGGGCCGCTCGGGGATGGGTTCGGGGCGGAGGGCTATATCGTGCGTACGGAAACCCCGGGTATTCGTTGGGACCGGCCGGGCCTCGTGGGGATGGCCAGCGCGGGGCGGGATACCGAGGGCGTACAGTTCTTCCTCACCCACCGGGCTACCCCTCACCTAAACGGCGAGTACACCATCTTTGCCGAAGTAACGGACGGCCAAGAGGTAGTGGACCGCCTCACCGTCGGTACCAGGGTAGAATCCATCATCCTACGCTAGTCAACAACTAAGCTACCTAAATGCAAAAAGAATTACTAGAGCGCGTACGCGCCGCCGGCCGGGAAGGCTTAGCCGCTACGGTTAGCGCTCGCCGGCACCTGCACCGGAACCCGGAGCTGAGCTTCGAGGAGTTCGCAACGCAGGCCTTCATAGCTTCACGACTACAAGCGCTGGGTATCGGGTACCGTGAGATTGCCGGCACGGGCTTGCTTGCCGAGATCCCGGGCGGGCGGGGCAGCGGGCCTACCGTAGCCCTACGCGCGGATATCGACGCCCTGCCGATCACCGAAGTCAACGTGGCCACCTACGCATCCGGTAACCCGGGGGTGATGCACGCTTGCGGCCATGACGTACACACGGCCAGCCTACTCGGGGTAGCCAACATCGTAAACCAGGTCAAAGAGAATATCTACGGCACGGTTCGCCTGCTGTTCCAACCGGGGGAAGAACGGTTACCCGGGGGCGCCACCTTGATGATCGCCGAAGGTGCGCTACAAAACCCTACGCCCGCAGCGATCTTCGGCCAGCACGTTCACCCACCCCTCGAAGCCGGGAAGGTGGGCTTCCGCCCGGGCATCTACATGGCCAGCACGGACGAACTGTTGCTGACCGTGCGGGGTAGGGGAGGGCACGGCGCAATGCCACACACCACCGTCGACCCGATTGCGATAACTGCGCAGCTGATCACCGCGGTACAGCAGCTGGTGAGCCGTCAGACCGACCCGACACTACCCGTCGTACTCACCTTCGGCAAAATCGAGAGTGACGGCGGGGCCACCAACGTCATTCCGAATACCGTCCGCCTGCAGGGGACCCTGCGGACGCTGGACGAAAGTTGGCGCAAAGAACTGCACGCCCGTCTGGAGAAACTGGTCACCGGCCTGGCCGCCAGCCTCGGTGGCTCGGCCAAACTGGAGATCGGCCACGGCTATCCCTTCTTGAAGAACGACGAGAAGTTGACCGGCTGGGCGCAGGGGGAAGCCGTCAGCCTTCTGGGGGAGGAAAACGTAGTCGATCTACCCATCCGGATGACGGGGGAAGACTTCGCCTTTTACACCCACCACCTACCCGCCTGCTTTTACCGACTCGGCATCCGCAACGAAGAGCGCGGCATCACGAGCTCCGTACACACCGATACTTTCGACGTAGACGAAGCGTGCCTCGAAACGGGCAGTTGCCTGATGGCCTGGCTTGCGCTCCGGCGACTCACTGGCGAGAGTGCCTAACTTAAATATCCTCTACGAATCGTTCCCAGCCTGGGTAAAGTGCCACACCTTCGTCGGTCGTGACGAAAAGCTGCTTCCCGTTACCCGCTAAGGCCAGATTCACGGCAGTCCTCGACATCGGAATTTTACCCTGTAGCTTTCCCCCCAGGTCGGCTACGTAAACGCCGTCGCCTCCGCCAACCAATAGGTAATCCTTTACGGTCAGGCTACCGTCGGGGACGCCTTTATTCACCGAAAAGCAACATTCCCCTTCGCCGGATATCTGGCCGGACGAGGCATCGAAAGAGAATCTCCAAACCGACCTTCTCCGGTCCAGCTCCACGTCATCGTCGTGCGCGCCATCGTCACTCGTATCGGTAATGAAAAGTGTGCGCTGATCGGGTGTCAGGCTGAGGCCGTGGGGCATTTCGAGGCCACAGCGGAAGGTATGCAACCGGCCGTCTTTGGTGTACGTATACACGTTCGGCTCCAGCTCCGGGGGCGGCCGAAAACCCTGCCGGAATCCGTAGTCCGGGTCGCTAAAGATGATGTGCCCGGCTTCGCTGAGCACCACCTTGTTCGGGGAGTTGAACGCCTTTCCGTCCACCCCGTCGACCACGACCTTGCGTGAATGGTCCGAAAGATTAAGCAGGCTGATGGCGGCGGGGCGGTGTTTATCGCCCTGTTCGGCAACGAGGAGGTTGCGCCGGTTAGGCCCCAGGCACATACTATTCGCCATGCGGGCATCGTGCCTGAATAGCCTGGCCGATAAGCGATGAGGCGCATCGTCCGGGAATTCATCCCAGAGCTCGTTACTGTCGCAGAAGCCCAGTTGGCTAAAGTCCAGGAACAGGATGTCCACTTCCCGGCGGCCATCCAGGTGGGTCTTGGTCGTGAAGTAGAGCCGGCACTGTTCGGCCACCCATACGGGGCCTTCGTGCGCGTCGGCTGGAAAGAAATAAGGGCCATTCATGCTTGGTAGTACGGCTTGCTTTTGACTGGGGTTCACCACCGTTCTATCTTTGCCCCTTATGCGCGCCAAAAAATCCTACGGTCAGCACTTCTTGACCAATGAGCACTACGCCCGGCAGATCGCCCAATCCCTGGCACTGACCGACTCTTACGGCAAAGTGCTGGAGGTCGGCCCCGGCCAGGGGATGCTGACCAAGCACCTGCTCGATCGAAAAGACCACTTCGAGCTCTGGGTAAGCGAGGCCGACAGGGATATGATCGAGCATCTCCAAACGCACTATCCGGCGCTTACCGGGCGCATCTCCGCCGGCGACTTTCTGCGTCTGGACGTTTGGGAGCTCTTCGACGGCCAGCCATTCGGCCTGATCGGTAACTATCCTTACAACATCAGTAGCCAGATCATTTTTAAGATGCTGGACAACTACCTGCTTATCCCGGAGATGTCAGGCATGTTCCAGAAGGAGGTGGCCGAGCGCATCGTAGCCGGCCCCGGCAGTAAGACCTACGGGGTGGTCGGCGTACTCGCCCAGGCGCGGTACACCGGTAAATTGATCCTGCACGTGGGCCCGGGTAATTTCAATCCGCCCCCTCGGGTCGACAGCGCCGTTATCCGTCTGGTACGCAGGGAGGTACCATTAGTCCGCGAAGAAGACTGGGGCCGCTTCAAGCACATCGTCAAGAGTGCCTTCGGTATGCGGCGAAAGATGCTACGTAACAGCCTCAAGTCAGCTTTTGAACCGGAGGTTTTGCAGGGTGAGTTTTTTCAGCGCAGGCCCGAGCAGGTTTCCCTGGAGGAGTTCGTGGGGCTACTCGAGGTATAAAGCCGGTCACATACCGTCCGGCGGTTCCACGCTTTCTACATCCTGGATCACGAATTCGAGTACGGAGTGGGCGGGCACGAGCGTGTCCCCCCTCGGGCCGGCCAGGCCGTCGGCGCCGTAAGCCAGTTCGCTTGGTGCAAAAATGCGGATGCTGCCCCCGTTCTTCACCCGGGGTATGGCGAGGTTCCAGGCCGGTATCAGATCCCCCAGTCGGAAGGAAAGTTTATCCCCCCGCCGCCGGCTGTCATCGAAAACGCGGCCGTCCAGAAAACTGCCCCGGTAGTGCGTAGCTACGTAGTCTCCTTCGGCGAAACCCACCGTGGAGCCTGAGTCGATGATCTCATAGAAGTACCCCTCCGGTGCCGCGTACACGTCGAAATTGCCGTCGATTGCCCGGTTGATGATGGCGTTGCGTTGCCTTCCCTCACGGTCGTCCGTCGGCGCCAGTTCCATGATCAACCGCTCCTCGATGGCCGACCGGGTGGCTTCGTCTTTAGCCGCATCGGTAGGCGATTGCTCGGCGCCGGCCCCGCAGCCGAGGGCAAGAAAAAACGAAGCACATAACCAGATGCGAAAGCATAACATCACCGAAATTTGCGTTAGGCTCATAAAGGTACCCATTCATGCTACGAGTATTCCTTCCACTGTTGACCCTTGCCCTGACCTACTCCTGCTCCGGCCCCGAGCTGCGGGGGGTAGAGGAGCAAGACGGCAGCCGAACCGAATACCACGTCGACCCCGAAACCGAAAAGAAAGAAGGTACCCTCCGCCACTTCGACCCCCGCGGCAGGTTGAGCCTCGAAGAGACTTATGCGGCCGGCCAGCTGACCGGGCCCCGCCGCCTCTATCACCCGGATGGAAAGCTCGCCGTCGAAGAAACCTATGCCGACGGAAGGATCACCGGAGAATACCGCAGCTATAACGAAAACGGAACCTTGCGCCAATTCGGCCGGTACGTCGACGGCGCCATGAACGACACCTGGCTGCGCTACTACGAGGATGGAAAGATCATGGAAGAAGTAACCTTCGTAGATAATCAGGAAAATGGCCCGTTCCGCGAGTGGTACCCCGACGGGAAGCCGAAAGCGAGTGGTAACTACCTGGATGGTGACAAAGAACACGGCCTCCTTCATCTTTACCTCGAGAGCGGCGAACTGGAACGCGTCATGAAGTGCGACCGCGGGGCCTGCAATACTTTCTGGAGCCCCGATAGTATGGGTACCGCCCCGGAAGTACCCGATATGCAACCGCCTACTAGCTAAGATAGGGTAGCGATAAATTGTCGCATTCAACTATTCGGTCGGGGGGGTAGTTTGTTAGCACCATGAACCCAGCCAGCCTGAGCGACCGCGGTAAGTCCGCCGCCGTCTCGCCATTACGCGCCGACTTCGAACTGTTCGACGAAGTCATGCAAGATCACTACGACGCAGCCACCAACCCGAACGGCAAGATCCCCCTCTGCATCGCCGAGAACGTACTGGGTTGGCCTCCCCTCCGCGATAAACTCAGGGCCATCAGCCAGGAGAAAATACCCCCCGACTGGGTAGGCACCTACACCAGCATCCTCGGTCACCCTGATTTTCGCGCCGCCCTCGCCCACTTTCTGACCCGCCGTTTGGGGGGCGATGCACTGAACCCCGCTAACCTGGTCGTCAGCGCCGGGGCTACGGCCACCATCGAACTGTCAGCCTTCCTCCTTGCCGACGCCGATGATTACGCCGTCATCCCCGCCCCCGCCTACACCGCCTATACGCCGGATCTGGGTAACCGCGCCGGCGTACGCCGCTACGATCTGCAAGTCGCCGCCTCCGACGAGCACCCGGGCTACTACGATCTGAAAAGGACGGACCTCGATGCGGCTTACGAAGAACTCGGCGAGAAATTCCGGCTCCTCATACTTACGCAACCCAATAATCCTACGGGGCAAGTCTACGCGGCGGATCAAATCCACGAGGCCGTGAGCTGGTGCGAGGAACGGGGCATTCACTGCATCGTGAATGAGATCTACGCCCTCTCCCTGATCGACCAAAACCACGCAGCGGTCGCACAGGATTACCCGGCCCGCCAGTGGTTCGTCTCCTGCCTCCCGCAACTGGTCGCTCGCCGGTCGGATTACTTCCATTGGTGGTATTCCTTCAGTAAGGACTTCGGCGTTTCCGGGCTCCGCATGGGGGCCTTGTACAGTACGAACGATGCGCTGATCAAAGCCTGGGGCAACTACGGCGCCCCGGGCACGACCTCCAACCACACGCAGTGGCTTCTCACCGAATTACTGTCCGACGAGGCCTGGCTGACCGACTGGTTCACTAACAAAATTCCACTTACGGATAGCTACGCTGAGGTAGTCGCCACCTTCAAAAAGCTGAACGTGCGGTACACGCCGGCGGTAGGGAGCCTTTTCGTCTGGTTTCGATTGGCCGACCGCTTTAGGGCCGATACGGACGGGGCGTGGGAAGAATTGTGGCGTGATATCTACGAGCGTACCGGTTTGCTCTTGACGCACCCACTGGGCATGGGCGGCAACGAACGGGGGTGGTTTCGGTTGGTCTACAGCGGCGTACCGATCGCTACCCTGCGCGTGGCGCTGCGGCGTCTGGAAGCCTACCTGGCGCAGTAGCTACCGACCGTATTTCGGTCCGGCGTCCTCCCCCCCGTGGATCAACTTCTTCGACTGTTTCGCGGACGATATTTTTGCGAGGACGCAGGTGCAAGGATTGTTGTAGAAGCAAGGTACCGGTAACCGCCGGCTGGTAACTTACCACTCAAGATGAGGATGCGGACGGCAAGATCCGGGATCGGTGGCGTTCAACCTAACGAACCATCAGTCGGCGGCTGACGAGGCTATGACCTGCTTGGTTACGAAGGTTCACCACGTATATCCCACTCGGGTAATTCGTGACGTCCAGCAGTACCTGCGATTGATCACCGAATGCGGAGAACGACTGCTGAAGTACCCGCCGCCCGATCATATTGGTCAGCGTCAGCTCGTGCCCGTA
>OY764620.1:0-4218 GCA_963668285.1 uncultured Lewinella sp.
GGGTACAGGACGTAGGTATGCAGTACGCCAAGGGTGCAGATGATTAGGATCGTTACGAGCAGGATCGTCACCCGGCAAAGGTAATTAGCGCACTGCGGCTTCGATGAGCGTCAGCGACCCTTCGTCGGCGTCGAGGGTGGCCACTACGCCGATCGGGAGGCTGACGTTGCGGTCGCCGTGCCCGAAGGGAAACTGACCGGCGACCGGAATGCCGAGGCCGGATAAGCGATTAGCCAGCGTTTCGGCCAGCGTGAGGGAGTTATCCCCCGGTGCGGCCTCGCAGTCCACGAACTCCCCGAGGGCGATGCCGGCGGCGGACGAAAGGTCGCAGGCCTGATCGAGTTGAACCAGCATCCGGTCGATGCGGTAAGGTGCCTCGCCGACGTCTTCCAACAGCAACAGTTTGTCCTTCACGTCGAGCTGGAAGGGGCGTGCCACACATAGCCGCCAGAAGCGTGAGGTTACCACCGGCCAGTTTCCCGGTAAGCGCGGCCGCTTATTTTTGGCGACGGAGCGCGGGTGCGAGCTTCGCAAGTATAAGAGCAAGGTATAGTAGCGGACACGGCAACGTCATCGAACGATTCCCGCGCCAGCTCGGTGAAAGTACTGGAAGCCACCGGGCCGTGGATACCGATAAGTCCGGTGCGCTGGTAAATGGCGTTCAACGGTGCCGTCAGGTCGCTGTAACCGATCAGTAACTTAGGCTTGGATCGAATCAGGTCGTAATCGAGATTAGGGAGTAAGGCAGTAGCCCCGTAACCACCCCGCACCGCCCAGACTGCTTTGACCTCGTCATCTGCAAAAGCGAACGTGGAAGTCTTTCAGGCGTTGCTCGACCGTCCCCCGCCGTGTAGCCGTAGCGTTCGAGGGGCGTGGCGCGCCCACCTTGGCTTTGAAGCCGAGCGCGTTCAGGTTGTCCGTAGCCTTCCGCAGTCTCCCCGCGTCGATCGGGGCCGGGCCGGGCAGATCAGGCTGATCGTATCACCAGCCCGCAGCGCGGGCGGGCGGATGGGCACTATTAACCCTTGCTCTTTGACGTCCTCAGGCACTGCACCTGCGCGCCGTCGCCCGACACCCCGTGCGGAGCAAGCGGAAAGCGCCGCCGAAACAGCGGCCAAATGAAGAAAATGGCGGCGGCCGTACGGCATCAGTCAGCGAGTTGTAGGTAAGCGGCGGCGGCCCATGGCGGCCCCCCAGTAACGGCCCGGCGACGGGTATCCAGGAGTAAGCCCAGTTGCTGTCCCGCTTACCCCGGATCGGTAAGATAGCGTGCGCGATACGCGGGCCCAGGTCGCGCGCCGGGTTAATGGCGTAACCCGTCGTGCCCCCCAGTGATAGCCCGATGGCCAGCACCACGAAAGCGACCGGGAGAGGGCATCCAGCGAGCCCAGGCCGACCTCTTCGTCGTTGAAGCTCGGGCCGGCTAAGAACAACACAGCCAGTGCAAAAGCGAAGGTGGCCAACACTTCACTCGTAAAGTTAGCCACCGTATCCTTGATGGCCGGGCCGGTAGCAAAGGTGCCCAGAATCTTATCCGGGTCCGTCTCGGCGGCGTAGTGCGGGCGGTACTGGATGAAAGACAGCACCGCACCGAAAATCGCACCGGTGACCTGGGCGAGTACGTAGCCCGGCACCTGATCCGCGGGAAAGTCTTTTGCGATGGCCAGCGCTACCGTGACCGCCGGGTTGAGGTGCGCACCACTCGCCCCGGCGGTGATGAAGACGGCTACGAATACGGCCATGGCCCAACCGAAGGCGATTACGATCCAGCCGCTGTTGTTGCCGTACGTTCCCTTTAGCGTGATGTTGGCATTGACGCCGCAACCGAGGAGTAGGAGGACGGCCGTCCCGAGAAATTCCGCCAAATATGGGCCCATGGTCGTAATGGTGTGCTTACGGCCAGGAAGGTAATAAATGACGGTGGGTTTCCGTGCGATCGGCTAACTTTCCGACTTAGTAGAGTGTAGCCGCAACCCGGTTCGGGCCGCTCGGTTACATCGCTGACCCGCCCGCATCGGAGGCGGTCTTCCATCACCCATATCATACCTACTTACATGGCAGAAAATACTAACAGCTGGCCCGAACTGGCCATCGGACTCTACGACAAACTCACCGGCCGCGGCGCGGAGATCACTTATGAATTCCGACAACTTCGAGCTCTACGTTCCCAGCAGCACCGACGACGGAGCGGACGCCGCCAAATGGAAAATGAACGGTTACGCTCCGGGTCCGCACGCAAGATGGCGTGAACAGGGAGAAAAAATCCGGCGAGTAGCCCCGCGCTGCCCGCCCCCTCCACTTTGCAATTCGATCACGTCGTTCGAGTACTGGCTAAGGTTCACCTCGATGCGGACCTTAAAGTGGTCGCCCCCCGGCGGTGGCCTCGTACAGCTGCGTACGGACGCCGAGTCCGGCGACCCTACTCATCCGCTGCTCCGAAGCGGAGGTCGTGCGCGACCTATTCGATCTGACCAAAGCCACCGGCACGCCCCGCCTCGGTGTTTCGACCCTACGCCACCTCAGTAGCCCGTTCCTGCAGACCATCGTGGTACAGGTGCAAGACAAGCCACTGCTCACCTGGCGGGCCGGCTAAGTTCCCGCGCATCCATTCCCTTCGGTTACTGTTGAAATTGCTCGGCTAGAATCCGGCCCCGAAATGAAAAAGCCCCGCTGAATCACAATTCAACGGGGCTTTTTACTGGGTGTGGGTCACGGGGCCCTAGCCGAGGACGTCGACGCAGTTCAGGGTCGCGGAAGGCTTGCTCCAGGCGCTCGCCGAAGCTGACCTCGGCCTTACGGATCCAGTTTCGTGGGTCGTAGAACTTTTTGTTCGGCTTTTCCTCTCCGTCCGGGTTGCCGATCTGCGCTTGCAGGTAGCCCTTGTGCTCGGCCTCGAACTTGCGGATGCCATCCCAATAAGCCCACTGCAGGTCGGTATCGATGTTCATCTTGACCGCTCCGTAGCCGATGGCTTCCCGGATCTCCGCCTGGCTGGATCCGGAGCCGCCGTGGAAGACGAAGTTGATGGGGTTGTCCTTTTCGATCCCGTCTTTTTCTTTCAGGTAGTCCTGGCTGTTTTTCAGGATGACCGGCGTCAGCTCGACGTTGCCGGGTTTGTAGACGCCGTGCACGTTGCCGAAGGCCGCCGCGATGGTGAATCGGTCGCTGACTTTACTGAGGGTCTTGTAGCTTTCGTAAACTTCTTCCGGTTGGGTGTAGAGCTTGCTGGAGTCGACGCCGCTGTTGTCGACGCCATCCTCTTCGCCGCCAGTGACGCCGAGTTCGATTTCGATCGTCATTCCGATCTTATTCATCCGCTCGAAGTACTTTTTACTGATCTCCAGGTTTTCCTCCAGTGGCTCTTCACTCAGGTCGAGCATGTGGCTGGAAGTACAGGGGCATACCGCGTTTGGCGTAGAATTTCTCACCGGCTTTGAGAAGCCCGTCGATCCAGGGAAGTAATTTTTTGGCGCAGTGGTCGGTGTGTAAAATTACCGGTACGCCGTAGGCTTCGGCCATCGTGTGAACGTGCATTGCACCGGATAGGCCGCCCTGGATGGCGCCTTTCTGATCGTCGTTACCAAGTCCTTTACCGGCGAAGAATTGGGCGCCGCCGTTCGAGAATTGAATGATTACCGGGCTGTTGAGCTTTTTGGCGGTTTCCAGCACCGCGTTCACCGTCGAGCTGCTGGTGACGTTCACCGCCGGCAGGGCGAATTTATTCTCGTTGGCGTAGCGTAGCAGTTGGCTTACCTCGTCTCCGTGGAGGACGCCACTGCGGAAGGATTGCTTGGTCATGTTCTGTTTGTTTTCGCCGGCGAAGGTAGTAATTGTATAATCGCCTAAAGCTTGTAATTCGGCTCCAACACGTGCCCGTCGCGATCGTAAAAGTCGCGGATGATCTGGAGGACTTCCTCCGGCGTGTCGACCAGGGGGATGAGGTCCATATCGCTGCCGCTGATCGTTTTTTCCTTTTCCGCCATGGTAGCGAAAATCCAGTCCTTCATGCCGCTCCAGTATTCCGTACCGACGAGGATGACGGGGGACCTTGGTGATCTTCCCGGTCTGAATCAGCGTAAGCACCTCGAAGAGCTCGTCCAGCGTGCCGAAGCCACCGGGGCAGCAGACGAAAGCCTGAGCGTATTTGACGAACATGACCTTGCGGACGAAGAAGTAGCGGAAATCGATGTTAAGGTCGGGGTCGACGTATTTGTTGGC
>OY764621.1:0-40609 GCA_963668285.1 uncultured Lewinella sp.
AAAAGCTTTTGTAAAGGCCGCAAAACTGAGCAAAGAGAAGCTGCACGATCTTGCCGCCGCACAGGCGCTACTCCTTCGCGGTTGGGATGAGGACGCGGATGCCTACAACTGTTTGCAATATTACCTGGCCAACATCACCGATGCCAAAATAGCCTGGCGGGAAATAGAAAATATTCGTAAACACCGCTTAAACGGAAGTAACGATGCGGTATTCCTAAAGATATTAAGTAGGGAGTACAAAAAGGCCGGCGAAAACCAGGAGGCGGTCAAAAACATGGCCTACGACTTACTTTCGGAACTACTCGCCGCCGGTAAAATTTCAGCCCATCGGGTATTAGATTTTAATGAGAAAGATAGCCGGTTGCGGGCGGATGCGTTGCGGTACGAGCTGAAGAAGAAACGACGGTAGCGGTTAATGCCGTGCGCTCCAAAATTCCATAATCAACGAAAATATATAGGGCAAACGCAGCAAACGAGTTTGCTACATTCTTGATTGGCGATTCTCGATTTAGCTACCGCAAAAAGGAATTTACCGCTTCGTCCCCAGCAAAATTTAGCACGAATTGATAAAATTTTACTTTGATGCGTTTGCCCTAGCAAATATAAGATTGACAGATCAATAGAAACCTGTCGGATATCTCTAAAAGCGGCCCGTTAGTTCTTGTGCTGAAGTATGGGTGAATGTCCTGCTTTTCTACTTAATTATGCACCTGCGTCCTCGCAATATTCAACATAGGCGGTAAAATAATTCCGACTTTGCAGTACGAAGAGCGTTTGTTCAGAAGAACTCCCCCCCAATGACCCCACCCACCGCCACCTACCGTCTCCAACTCCAGCTAAACTTCCCGGTAAAAGCCCTACTCGACCAACTGGATTACCTACAACAATTGGGCATCACCACCATTTACGCCAGCCCCATCCTGGCCGCCGCCCCCGGCTCTAACCACGGCTACGACGGCATCGACCCCGAACGGCTCAACCCGGAAATCACCAGTGAAGCGGAATGGAAAGAACTTCACGAACGACTCGGGAAAATGGGCATTAGCTGGCTGCAGGATATCGTGCCTAACCACCTGACGCTCCACCCCGAAAACGCCTGGCTCAAAGACTTATTCGCCAAGGGGAAAGAAAGTAGGTATTACCGTCACTTCGATATCGATTGGCAGCACCCCGGCTTCAACGGTAAGGTGATGCTGCCGGTGCTCTCCGACGAAGGGGGCGACCTGGCTGCCTGGCCCATACTACCGAACGGCGATACCGTATACCAGGCTACTCACTGGAAGGAGGTCGAGCGACACCTCAACTACCGCCGCTTTTTTACGGTGAGCAGCCTGTTGGGCGTGCGCGTGGAGGACGAACGGGTATTTCAGGACACCCACCAAAAGATATTCGCTGAAATTAAGGCGGGTCACATTCAACACCTGCGCGTCGATCACGTCGATGGGCTGCTAGACCCTACGGGGTATTTAAATCAATTGCGCCAATCGGTAGGGGAGGAAGTTGGAATTTGGGTGGAAAAGATCCTGGAACCGGGGGAGCACCTGCCGGCGGCCTGGCCCGTACAGGGAACGACCGGTTACGATTTCCTCGCCGCCGTCAATCGCCTGCTGACCAACGACGAATCGGGCACGACCTTTTCCGACCTATACGAACGCCTGACCGGCAAACCCCTGCCGGAATACGCCGAAGTAGTTTTTCGCAATAAACTGATGTTGGTACGGGAGCACTTCCGTGGCGAAGTAGATAACCTCCTGCGGCGCTGGCAGCGGGTGTTACCGAAAGAAGTATTCGCGGCGGATTTTCGAAATACCCTGACGCACTTCCTGGCGGGTTTTCCGGTATACCGCATTTACCCGACCGGCGGCCCGCTCACCGAAGCGGAATTACTGCAGTGTCAGGAGGCCGCCCTGAGCGTCAGCCACTACGCCCCGGAGCACGCGCGGACGGTACTGCGCTTCGTCGGGTGGCTCTCCGCCCAGGATTTTGCCGGGGAAGCCCTGGAAACCCTACAACGCAGCCAGCAGTTGAGCGGGCCGTTGATGGCCAAAGGGGTAGAAGACACGACTTTTTACCAATACTGGCGGCAAGCCCACCTGAATGAAGTCGGCAGCTCCGCCGCACCGGGCGCCCGGGTGACCATCCGCGCTTTCCACCAGTTTATCCTCGACCGCGGTGGTAGCTCGATGAACGCTACGGCCACCCACGATACGAAGCGGGGGGAAGACGCCCGCGCCCGCCTCCAGGCCCTCACTTTTTACCCCGGGGAATGGGAAACCTTCGTCAACCGGCTGCGGGAGCGGGTGGGAACGGATGCTCTACGACCGCGCAGCTGGTACCTCGTTATCCAAAGCCTCCTCGCATGCTACCCGCTCGACCGCAGCGAGGAGGCCGCCCACCTGCGCGACCGCGTCGACCGCTACCTCGAAAAAGCCCTTCGCGAAGGGAAAGAGTTCAGCGACTGGGCCGAGCCCGATGCCGACTACGAAACGGCGGTAAAGGACCTGGCCGGTCGTATCCTCGACGATACGGTACTGGCCGAAGAGCTGCGCGCGCTCCTCCGCCGCATCCAGCCCCAGGCGCGCCACAACAGCTTCGCTCAGATTATATTGAAATGCACCGCCCCCGGCATCCCGGACGTCTATCAGGGTACCGAAAGCTGGGATTTGAGCCTCGTCGACCCGGACAACCGCCGGCAGGTAGATTTCGCCCGCCGCCGCGCCTGGCTGGCCGGAAAGCGCGACCACGAGTACGACGCCCAGCCGAAGATCAAATTGCTGGCCACCCTCCTGCGTCTCCGCCGTGACCACCCAGAATTCTTTGTGGAAGCGGACTATATTCCATTACCGGAAGGCGACGTAATCGTTGGTTTTGAACGACGGCGCGCAGGTGCAAGGATCGTTGTAAAAATCGGGAAGCGACCGGATACTACTCTGGACGCGCCGGGGGAATTGACCAACCTATTACCGGATGGGGTAGGAGCGGGCTTAGGGGTCTGGGGGAATTTCCCGGATTATAACGGAATTCTCTAATAGAGCAAGACTTTTACCGCTGACCGTTAGCCGACGTATTTTAATCTATATTTATCCGCGGCCTCCTCGTTTTGCTTTGCCTGATCGCCGCTTGCTCCGGGCACTGCCGGAAAGACCGACTATTTGGACAGCCTCTTCCTCACCCCGGGGGGCGGACCTACCCGATCGGGCGCCAAGACGGGCGGTTCCCGGTACTCGGGTGGTACATTACGAAGGGGGATGCGGCGTTGCGCATCCAACGGGAGGCAAACTAGTACTTACCGCCGCGCCAAAAAACCTTCAATCGCCGCTCGCTGCGGCGCGGAGGGTTGGGCACCCAAAACCATGACGGACAGGGCCGCCGCGGCGGTCGCAAAACGTAAAGCGACCGGCCAGGTTCGCCCTTCGGAGCGGGCAACGGCCAGGCTGCCGCAGAAGACGTCTCCGGCGGCGGTCGTATCGACGGCCTCTACGCGAAACGCCTCGGTAAAGTGCTCTTCGTTGGCGGTAACGACCAGCGAGCCACTCGCGCCCAGCGTGATGATTGCCGCCGAAGCGCCTCGGTCCAGTAGCTTGCGCGCGGCTACCCCCGCGCTTGCCCGATCGGTGACCGTCGTTTCGGTCAGGAATTTTGCTTCCGTTTCGTTGGCTACCAAGATGGGCGCATAGTTGAGCATCTCCTCCGGGAAGGGCATGGCGGGGGCAAAGTTCCACAGGATGGCGACCCCGGCGCCGTGGGCGATCTCCATGGCCCGCGCCGTGGCGGGCATCGGGATTTCGTTCTGCAAAACGAGCATATCGGCACTACGGATGGCCGCCGCCGCGTCGTCGATGCTGGCCGGGGTAAGTGCGTGGTTGGCGCCCGGAGCGACCGATAAATAGTTCGTGCCCGCCGCGCCGATCATGACCAGGGCGTGTCCGCTTGGTATGCCGGACTCGTGGGTGATGTACCGGGTATCGATGCCGTCGGCCACGTAATTCTTCACCATCTGCTCGGTGTAGGCATCGTCTCCGACGGCATTGACGAACACGACTTCGCCGCCGGCCCGTGCGGCACCTACGGCCTGGTTGGCCCCCTTGCCCCCGTAAACCTGGACGAACTCGCCGTCGGTGACCGTCTCCCCGAGTTCGGGCAGGCGAGACATTTTCATAATCAGATCGACGTTCGAGCTGCCGACTACCGTAATTTTAGCCATTGGTGGGGTGGGGATTGATGATGAGTACTTAGCGAGCGATAATGATGAGGACCAGACCGAGCACGAAGAGGACGAACATGCCCGTAAGCAGACCGCTGGTTTCGCGCTTCGCGGCGGCGAACTCTTTCCAGACGAATACCCCCCACAGGGCGGCGATCATGGTAGCCCCCTGGCCGAGCCCGTAGCTGATGGCCGGCCCGGCCGTACCGGAGGCGATCAGGTTGAACTCCATGGCGGCGCACCAGATCAGCCCCCCGAGGATGCCAATCAGATGTACCCGGGGCGACCCGAGTTTGAAGTAGTCGCCGAAGCTGACGGCACCGCCCTGCACCGGCCGGTACATGAAGTACGTATTGAATAGGAAGCTGGATAGAAAGATGGCTACGGTGAAGACGAACATGGCCGAATACGGCGTGAGCCGGCCGGCCTCGGGTGCCTCGAAGCTCCCCGCCATGGAGTCGGCGACGAAGCGGTAGAAGAAGCCCATCAACACGCCGGAAACCACGGCAAGTATGATCCCCTTCTTTTTCGACCCCGCCTCCGAAACGGGTAGTTTGGCGTACGCCCGCGCATTGAGCAGCAGTGCTAAGACGACCAGTACGGTACCGCCGAAGATCAGGTAAGGATTGCCCACCGGGTCACCAATGTAGTTGACGATCACGCCGATAACCAACGCCAGGCCCACCGCGATGGGGAAGGCGACCGACATACCGGCAATCGCCGTTGCCGCGACGATGAGCAGGTTGGATAGGTTAAAGATCACGCCCCCGATGAATGCGCTTCCGAAAGCTCCGCTACTACCCTGGCCGAGGTCTTCCAGAAAAGGCCGCCCTTCCGCCCCGCTACTCCCCAGCGTCAGGCCGAAAAGTAAGGAGGTGAGTACGAGCCCTATGGCGTAATCCCAATAGTAAAGCGGGAACTCCCACCTTTTCGGGGTAAGTTTGAGGGTGTTGGCCCACGACCCCCAGCCCAGCATCGTAATGAAACAGAAGGCGATGGCCAGTGGGTAGGATTCTACGAAGTACATGATCGAAACTTAGGGCTCGGTTAATAGTCGTTTGCGTTACTACCCGTAGCCGCCTGCGTGCCGGTGGCGTCCGGTGATTTTCCACCGAAGCGCGCTATGGCCTCTTCGAGCATATTGACGGTTGCCGTGGCGCCGCAGCGCTTACACCCGACGGCGCGTACCATCAGTAGTTTATCGAGGTCGCGCACCGCCCCGGAGGCTTTCACCTGCGTATCCGGCCCGGTGTTGGCTACCATTAGTTCCAGGTTTTCCCGGGTGGCACCGACGTAACTGTACTTGCCGTCCGCCCCCTTATTGTAGCCGAATCCGGTGGAGGTCTTCACGAAGTCAGCACCCACCTCGGTGCATATTTTGCACAGCTGTTTGATGTGCGCCGGGCTGTCGACGTAGTCCGTCTCGAAGATGACCTTTACCAGTGCGCCACCCTCGTGCGCCGCTTGTGTGACTGCCGAGATCTCCTCGGTCAGGTACGCCCAATCTTCCTGTAGGGCCTTGGCGACGTTGATGACCATGTCGACCTCCTGCGCGCCGTTGCGGACGGCTTCTTCGGTTTCGAAAACTTTGGTGGGCACCGTCTGAATGCCGTGGGGGAAGCCGATAACGCAGCCCACCTTGACGTCCGTTCCGGCGAGCTTACCGCGGGCCTCCGCAACCATGTATGGTTTGACGCAAACGGAGGCTACGTTGTAGTTACGCGCCTCATCGCAGAGTTGCTGCAAGTCCTCGGCACCGAGTTTGGGGTGTAATAAAGTGTGGTCGATCATTTTGGCCAGTTCGGCCACGGTCGGGTCATTCATTGCTGTATAGTTTGTCGATTATTGTTGATTAAGTTAGGCGCTTCCATTGGAGTAGGCCAGTCAGGAAGCCGGCGCTGTGGGGGATCCAGTCTTCGTCGGTAAAGGAAAAGGGGCCGTCTACCTCCGCGGTCGGCATGATCTCCATTTTGAATTGAGCGCCCACGGAAAAGCCGTTACAGACCACGCCGCGGGTCTGAAACCAGGTGCCGGCCCAGCGCCGGCCTACCCGGCAGATCATGCTGGCCGGAAGGGCGATGCCGTCGGGTACGTCCGTAGAGAAGATGACGCAACCCTCCGCGATGTTCTCCCGCGTGATGCCCGCGTTGAGTCCGGCAATCCACTGCAGGTTACCCATGGCAACGTCGAGCAAGGCATCGTTCCCCAGAAGTTTGTGCAGGCGGCAGGCGAGGGCGGCCGTATAGCCATAGATGGCGTTCGTACCGTGGAAGGGGCCTACGAACCAGAGTGGACCTTCCTCACCGAATATCCCGAGGGGAACCAGTTTGAAGGGGTTTTTCGCGCAGGCCGGCAGCAGGTACCCTTCGGCGAAGTCGGAAAGGGTGGCCTTCCAGCGCCCGGCGTCGGGGTGGTCCGGGAAGCGATCCAGTAACTCGAAGAAGGGGACCAAGTAGTTGGGGAATAAGGCACCGATGTCGGTGCCGAAGCGCTTCTCCCCCTCCGAAAGGATGCTGTGCGTCCAGGATTTTTGGCTGTGTGCGGCGCTGGGGTACTCCAGGAAATGACCGTAATAGCCGGCTTCGGGCTGCTCGCGGGAGATTTGCCGGTCCATTACCTGGCTGGCGAAGTCGACGGCCCGGTCCGCGTAGCTGGCGTCTCCGTTACCGACTTTTTCCAGGCAGGCCCAGCAGAGGAAGTTGAGGTCGCGCGTGGGCCACTCATCCGCGGGGATCGGTGTGTCCTCGGTAAGCCCCCGCTGCACCTTCGCCATACCCGAGTCACCGATCGGCCGTGCATCGTTCAGGAGGTAAGCCAGGCTACGGTCGGCCGTAACTTGGTAGGTGGCTATCTTTTCGGCGAAGTCGGCATCCGGCAGGGCGGCAATGGTTTTGTAGAGGGCTACGGTTGCCTTGACGATGTCGTTGGGCAGTACGTACTCCTCCTGGCCGAACAGGTCGTGGACCATCCCCCCGGGCGGGCTACCGAGCTCAACGGCCTTCTTTTCGGTCAGTACGAGGTAGTCCGCGCCAATGACGAGTTGCCGGTAGAGCTTTTGGCGGTAGTCTTCACTCAGTTCGGCGGCGCTCGTGGTGGCGATGTCGGCCAGGCAGATGATCATGGCGCTTTGGGCGGGGGATTCGACCCAGAGCGCGCCGGCGTCCTGCCAGCCGGCGCCCAGCTTGGTGAAGTAGCTGCGTTTCAGTAACATATCCACGGTGGCCCAACGGTATGTCTCCTGCCACAGGACGTCCTCGGCCACGCGTAGGCCCTCTTCGCTGAAGATGACGGTGCCCCGGTCCTCGGCCTCCACCGTCCACCGGCCTACCTCCGTGATGTGCTCAAAGGTCGCGACCCACCAATGCGATTGCCAGCAAGTGCCCCAGTAGGTTAGTGGCCTGCGGTAGCGGCGTTCGTCACCGTGTGGTAGCAGGGCGCAGGTGGCCCCCTCGCTGACCGCCTCCCGTTCGGGCGCACGCAGGACCACCCGTACGGGGTAGCCGGTGGGGTAACCGACCTGGGAGAAAAGCAGCCCGCTAGGCCCCGCACCGGTTCCGAGCCGGGTATGGACGGGGTCGGTGGTTACCGCTGCGGGCTTACCGGCTATGCCGCCCCCGGCGGCCAGGGCGGGTAGTACGGCCGACTTCCGAAGAAACTGGCGGCGGGAGGTAGAACGAAACTTACTCATAGCGTGAGGCAAAGTACAGCATTTTAGGCGCTATCCGCCCCTGCCGCCCGGTGCTACGGTGCGGGGTTACCGCCGGTCGCCTAAATTTGCCGAACAGCAAGTCCGTACCCATTACCGTGCCTACCCCTTCCATTCGCTCCAAGTTGCCTGACGTAAGGACTTCCATCTTCACCCGCATCGGCCGGCTAGCCAAGCAGCACGGCGCGCTCAATCTTGCCCAGGGTTTCCCCGACTTCGGCGTTCACCCCCAGCTGCCGACCCGCTTGGCTCACCACGCATCCGCCGGCCGCAACCAGTACGCGCCGGACGTCGGCGTCTACCGGCTGCGTCAGGCCATCAGTGCCAAAAAGGAGCGGTTGTACGGCTACGCCCCCGACCCGGCAACGGAAATTACCGTCACGAACGGGGCTACCGAAGCCCTGTTTTCCACCTTCGCGGCTCTGCTGCACCCGGGCGATGAGGTGATCTACTTCGAGCCCGCTTACGACAGTTACGTGCCGGGTATTCGTCTGGCGGGCGGCATTCCGATACCCATCGCGCTGGACGTACCGGCCTTTCGCGTGGATTGGAAACGGGTAGCTAAAACCATTGGCCCGCGGACGCGGATGATCGTCATCAATAACCCCCACAACCCTAGTGCCACTACCCTTACGGCGAACGACCTCGAAGAGCTACGGCGGATAACGGCCGGTACGGACATCCTCGTGGTTTCCGATGAGGTCTACCAGCACCTGATCTACGACGGGCGGGTGCACCAAAGCGTGCTCGGCTACCCGGAGCTGTACGCCCGTTCGGTGGTAGCGATGTCTTTCGGGAAGACCTTCCACGCCACCGGGTGGCGAATGGGTTACGCCCTGGCACCGCCCGCGATCTCGGCCGAGATACGGCGCGTACACCAGTTCACCACCTTCAGTGCCTTCACCCCGGCCCAGTACGCTCTGGCGGATCATCTGGCGGAGCCGGCCCATTACCTCGAGCTACCCGCCTTTTTTCAGCGCAAACGGGATCTTTTCCTGGAGGGGCTTGCCGGTAGCGCCTTTCCCGCGCTGACCAGCGCAGGCACCTACTTCTGTTGCCTGGACTTCTCCGCGCACTGGCCGGGCTCCGATCTCGCCCTCTCCGAGCACCTCATCGTGGAGCACGGCATCGCGGGCATTCCGCTAGGGGAATTTTACGAGGACCGCCGCCGTACCGGCCTGCTGCGTTTCTGCTTCGCCAAAGAGGACGAAGTACTGCGTCGGGCGGGCCACGTGCTAAGTAATCTGCGCCTGACAATCCCCACCTGAATGCTCACCATCAGCCTAGTACAAACCGACCTTGCCTGGCAGGACCCCGCCGCCAACCGTAACCACCTGAGGCGGGAAATGGCTGCCCTGGCCGGTCGTACCGATCTGGTCGTCCTGCCCGAGATGTTTACCACCGGCTTCTCGATGGCCGCCGCGGAGCTGGCGGAAGACCACGCCGGGAGCACCACCTTGGCCTGGATGAAGGAGCAGTCACAAGCACTGGGCGCGGCCGTCACCGGTAGCCTCATTGTTGCCGACGGGGGGTACTACCGCAACCGCCTCTACTGGGTCGAGCCGGAAGGCCGGGTGCTCTACTACGATAAGAAATACGGCTTCAGCCCCGCCGGTGAGCACGAGCACTATACGGCCGGCACCGAACGACTGGTCGTCGATTACAAAGGCTGGAAGGTCTGCCCCTTGATCTGCTACGACCTCCGCTTCCCGGAGTGGTCGCGCAACGATCCGGCCGACCCCTTCGACTTACTGATCTACGTGGCAAGCTGGCCGCGCGCCCGCGCCCACGACTGGCGGGCGTTGCTGGCCGCGCGGGCCATTGAGAACCAGTGCTACGTAGCCGCCGTCAACCGGGTGGGGGAAGACGGGAACGGGCTACGGTACCGGGGGGATAGCTGCCTTATAGACCCCGGGCCGCGGGGAGCGCTCGGGGCTATGGCGGAGGTGGCCGGGATACTTTCCCTAACCATCGACGTGGAGGAAGTGCGGGGGTTGAGGCGACGCTTGCCGTTCCTCGGCGATAGGGTAAATTAATGCCGCGTATTCATAGTGCGCGTTTGGTTAATATGTTAAATATCAAATATTTAGCGGCCATGATGTCGCGAAACTGAGAAAATACAAGATATTGGCGATTATATCCTGGTGACGAACGAATCGTGCGCAATGATAGCGGCTCGATTATCTTCTTCGACCCAGGGTTGCCTAAACACGCTTTCAATCCTCCCAAAAACTCATGCGGTGGGCCCCGCCTCCTGCTTGCACCAACCCTATTTTACGTCAATCAATAATGGACGCGTTCTCGCACCGAGCGTACCCCTGTGCGCCGGTCGATGAAGTCGCCTTTAATTTCATAACACCTACATTCAATATCAACATAAACTATGAGAACCCTCGTAACGCTAAGTATCTTATTATTTACCCTATTCGGCTTTCTCGCCTGCGAGGAGGACGAAATGCTAGTCCCCGCGAACGAACAAGGCACTACGCTATCGCTGCGTGCCCCCGGCGAAGCGATCACCGATATCACCAGCGATAAGGTGGTAGCTGTTGGCACTACGGAGATCGTCGACGTTAGCTACCAGGCCGCTACGGACCGTACGGTTAAGGTAGTACTGCAAAACGAGCGGGGTTCGCTGACTTACGGCAGCGGTGAGCTCGACGTAGCGGCGGGTACCGGTACCGCCCGCGTACCGGTAAACGTTAACGACGACATCCCCGTAGCGGAGGACGCCTATAAATTCCAGGTTTTCCTCGCGCGGAGGGGGGAGGATTGGGGAACGCGCGTTGCGGATGCCAAACAGATCGACGTCACGGCGGTCGCCGGCGGCAGCGAGTCTTACCCCGATGAGATCGTCGCGATCAACGCCGCCGAGGCGGTCGTCGCCGGCAAAACGGAAACGATCACGGTCGATTATACCTCGAGTGAAGACCGCGACGTAATTCTCGTACTGCAAAGAATTAATGGAGGAGATACCTTTGGCGCCGACAACAAGCCGGTCGTGGCGGGCTCCGGCCGGCTGACCTTCGAAATCTCCGTAGACCCCGAGATCCCCCCCGCCACCAACGCGTACAAATACGTCGCGTTCATCACCCCACGCGGTCGAGATTACCCCGACAAGATCGACCTGCTTGAGAAAAGACCCATCAGCGCGGGTGCTTCGAGTGATGACGGTGGAGGCGGCGACCCCGGTAACGAGGCGGAGAACCCAAGCTGGCGAGCCAACCTTAGTGCCGCCGGCGCCCGGGGCTTCGGTACAGTTGACGCGAACGTACTCCGCCAGGTAATCGGTAGTGCCCCCGTCAATCCTTCCGACTCTACGCTCAGGCACCTGGCCCTCGGGCAGGATAACCTGGGCTGGTACCTACGGCAACGCATCGAACCGACCAGGGCGGGGTCGGACGTCGTCCAGTTCGGTATTCCGGTGCCGGAAGCCGATGAGTTGGTGGTCGCGTACACGCTGGAACTAGAGAATAGCTGGTACCTATACGACGAAGATCACTGTAATCGCTTCCGCGACTGTATCGCACTCGGGCCTTACCCCCGATGGGGGGATGGCGGGTACAACACACGCGGTGGTAAGCTGCCCGGCCCGGCATTCGGTGATCTGAACTATGCTTCGGGCAATAGACCGACCGGTGGGCGGGGTGGTAGCGCCCGGATCATGTACCGCGAGTTGAGTAGCGCCAGCCCAAGTCGGAATGGCGAATCTGGCTTCTGCATCTACGAGTATTCCACCGCGTATACAGGTAGGGATACCTACACTACGACCGGTACCCCGACGCCGCAGCAGCCCGGTAGAAGTTACGAGGTATTGGTGCACGTGAAAATGAACTCTCCGGGCCAAAGCAACGGATTCACCCGCTTCTACATCGACGGCGCGCTCGAAGCGGAAAGAACCGGCATCCGCTGGGGGAACGGATCGCAAAAGTGGGGCTACTTCTGGTATTCCGTATTCGCGGGGGGCAACAACCCGAGCTGGGCACCGGGTGGGACTACCTACCTGAAAGTGCGCAACATGCGCACGGCGCGTACACCCGCCGATCTATCGCTCTGATCGGGGGCATAAGTAGTCGAAAGCGGAACTACCGTAACACAAGTCACAAACCCCCAAGAAAATACTTCCCACCTTTGCGGCCAATAACTTGAACTATGGCTGATTTAATACTGGGTACCTGGCACTGGTCCGTCAGTGGCCTACTGATAGCCGGGGTGATGTTCGCCCTGCTCTACGCCGGGAAGGAATTCGGCGTTTCCGCCAACTTGCGGACGATGTGCACCATCGCCGGGGCCGGCCGGGTAAGCGACTTTTTTCGAATAGATTGGAAGGCGCAACGCTGGAACCTACTCTTCATTACCGGGGCCGTTATCGGCGGCTTTCTCGGGGTCACGCTATTCGGCAACCCCGATCCGGTGCAGATCAGTAGCGGTACGGAAGCTTACCTGAATGGCTTAGGGATCGCCGCACCGAGCTCCGGCCTGCAGGGCGGTGGCTTCGTGCCGCGGGAGTTATTCGGCCTGGAACAACTCTCCCTGGCTGATTTCGGGCTGCTTGCCCTGGGCGGCTTCCTGATTGGCTTCGGTACGCGCTGGGCGGGCGGCTGTACGAGTGGGCACGCCATCAGCGGGCTGGCGAATCTGCAACTTCCCTCCCTCATTGCCGTGGTCGGATTCTTCATCGGTGGCCTGTTGATGACGTGGTTAATACTACCCTCGCTACTAAAACTATACGTCTGATGCGCTACCTGACCTACCTGCTCATCGGTATATGCTTCGGCGTCGTGATGACGAAGTCGGAGGCGGTCTCCTGGTTCCGCATTCAGGAGATGTTCCGCTTCGAATCCTTCCATATGTATGGCATCATGGGTACGGCGGTACTCGTCGGGGCCACCGGCATCGCGCTGGCTAAACGCCTCGGTTGGAAGACGGTCGACGGCCACGACTGGCGGCTTAACCCCAAAGACTTCAGCATCCCCCGCTACCTGCTTGGCGGTACCGTTTTCGGGCTGGGTTGGGCGCTGACCGGGGCCTGCCCGGGGCCGATGTTCACCCTGCTGGGGCAGGGGGTGCTGGCCATCGGCATCGTCATCCTGTTTTCGGTGATCGGGACCTTTGCGTACGGTCTGATGCGACCACGTTTACCACACTGACGGCGGGTGGCCTAAGCCCTGCATTCCCCTGAAAACATCGCACCTGCGTTCTCGCAAATAGTGCTTAAATTTTTTTGCGAGGACGCAGGTGCAAGGAAGGAAAGTAGTGCAAGCATCGGGGGGGCGTCGCGCCCGCACGGGTGTTCTACTGCTTGTTTGCGGGGCTTACGTTCCGCACGATAAATAGGTAATCCTGATAGTCACCGTTGTTGGCATCCTCGAAGGTGACGAGGAAGCTATTCGGTACCTCTGCCCCGGCCCGATCGCGCAGGGGGTAGATGCGGGCGCGGTGGTAGGCACCGTTCGTAGCCGCCTCGTTGAGTTCATCCTGCGTGTAGCTGTTCCGGCCGAAGGATTCGGAAGCGACGTAAATGCCGAAAGGCCCTTCCGGTGCGGTAAAATTGTCGGTGCCGGACTCCAACTCGGGGAAGAGCGTTTGGGCTTGCGCCAGGCCGCCCGCGAGCACTGCTACCTCCCGGTGGGTGAGCGTGCCGTCTTCGTCGCGCGTATAATACCCGAAGGGCAGCCTTTCGGCGGGGGAGTAGCGACCCACCGGCGTGATCGTGACGGCCTCCTCGCCGGCAGCTTTGAACAGCGGTACGGCCATCTCACCCCCCTGTAATTTGGCGTTCATCTCGCTTTTAAGACCCCGCCAGCCGGCGTCGATGCCAATGCCGAGGGTTTTTACAACGTCGTGCAGAGGCGGTTCCTCATCGCCTTCGTAGCCGGCTTTATGCAGGCCGTGCAGCTTGATAGTAATGGTGCCGTTCTGACCGTTATTGGTTTTAATCGATAGCGCCGCTTCCCGGTAGCCGAGATCCCGCCCGCCGGAAAAGCTGACGCTGTATTCCTGTGTGGCACCCGCGGGGAGGGCTTGTTCGGCCGGCCCCTCGAAGGAATACCGATCGGCCGCCGGGCCGGTAAGGGCGACGGCTTCGATATGGAGCAGTGAATCGCCAACATTAGCGATGGTCACGGCTTTGGTTTCGGTACGGAGGCCCTCCCCGTTCTCGGTGGTTTCGAAGAGTAGTTCGGTGGGGGTAGCTTCGGTCAGCGTATCCGTTGGGGGGTGCGGGGTGTTTTTGCAGGCGAGGAAAAATAATAGGGGGAACAGTGTAGTGGTGAGGTAATACGATCGCATAAGGGGTTATTTGGAAAGTCGTTCGCGTCGCGGGCAGTCTACGGTTCGTCGCGTATTGGAGTGCAAGCTAAAAAAGTTATTCTCGATAATTGATCTTTGCGAGTGCGTGTAGCGGCGCGGAATACCGGACTCAGTCGGTGCAGGTGCAAAATTTATGTAGTGATGCCGGCTAGCACCCCTCCCCCCCCCCGGCGCCTACCGAACACCGGGCGATAAAGCCTCCTTTTAACATCCACTCAACTAGTCATGACAATAGAAACCTGGTGGAAATCCGCCATCATCTACCAAATTTACCCCCGTAGTTTTCAGGATACTACCGGCAGCGGCGTCGGTGACCTGCGCGGCATCATCGACCGGCTCGATTACATCCAAAGCCTCGGCGTAACGGCCGTATGGCTCAACCCGATCTACCCCAGCCCCAACGACGACAACGGCTACGACGTAAGCGACTACCGGGGGGTCATGCCGGAATTCGGGACAATGGCGGATTTCGACGAACTACTGACGGGGCTACACGCGCGCGACATCCGCCTGGTGATGGACCTCGTCGTTAACCACAGTTCCGATGAGCACCGCTGGTTCCGAGAAAGCCGGAAGAGCCGGGATAATCCGTACCGCGATTACTACCACTGGTGGCCGGCCGAACGGGGTACGCCACCCGCCCGCTTCAGCTACTTCGACCCGGACGGGGCGTGGGCCTACGATGAACCTACCGACGCCTACTACCTCCATTACTTCGGCCGCAAACAACCCGACCTGAACTGGCAGAACCCCCGCGTGCGGAAGGAGGTACAGGATATTATGCGCTTTTGGCTGGATAAGGGCGTAGATGGTTTTCGCCTGGATGCCTTTCAGTTCGTCGGTAAGGACACCACCTTCCCGGAGCTGCCGAAGGTGACGGCGGAAAACGTCGTGCAGTACTATGGGCTGCGCCCGGAAGTACACGACTACCTGCGGGAAATAAACGAAGTGATGCAGCATTACGACGCCTTCACCGTGGCGGAAGGCGCCGGTAATACCCTGCAGGATGCCATCGATCTTTCCGACCCGGCGCGAAAAGAGTTGGATATGGTCTACCACTTCGAAATCGCGGATTACGCCAACTCGATGGAGCGTTTTGACTTGGTTGGCCTGAAAGCGCTATTTACAAAATGGGACGAAGCTTTAGCGGGGAAGGGCTGGAACTCCATCTACCTCGGTAACCACGACGTACCGCGGATGGTGAGTAAGTACGGTAATGATTCCCCGGAGTTCCGGGAAGCGTCGGTTAATTGTTTAAATACCCTGCTGATGACGATGCGGGGGACGACCTACGTCTACCAGGGCGACGAGCTCGGTATGACCAATATTGATTTGGACGATATCGAAGATTATCGCGATCTACAAGCCATCGCCCAGTACCGGACCGCCCTCGAACGCGGTGACGATATGGAGGCTCACATGGCCCGCCTGCAACGCTTCGGCCGCGATCACTCCCGCACCCCCATGCAGTGGACGGGCGGCCCGCAAGCCGGCTTCACCACCGGCCAACCGTGGCTCCGGGTCAACCCCAACTACCTGGAGATCAACGTGGCCGAGCAGGAAGGGCGAACGGATAGCTGTCTCAATAACTTTCGGCGGCTGACGGCGCTACGGCGGCAGCATCCGGTGCTGGTGTACGGTGATTACACGCCCGTGATGCCGGAGGACCCAGCCGTGTTTGCTTATGTCCGCGAAATGGGGGAGGAGCGGATGCTGGTGGCGATGAATTGGAGTGCGGGGGAAGTAATGGTGGAGTTACCGGAGGGGTTTGGTGGGGGGGAGGTGTTGTTTGGAAACCCGAAGAGTGATAACGATCCGTTGACGTTGCAGGCGTGGCAATCAGTCATTTTGACGCTGATCTAAATCAATAATTTGCAAATCCGCCACCTCATAGATCCGTTTCCTTTGAGGAAAAAGGTATTTCATCTGAATAACTCGGGTAATACAGAAAACCCGCCGCCGCCTCGTAGCGTGCCGCCTTACCTGTTTCAATAGCGTCGTAGACCATAATGTAGGTAGCGAAGCGGCTGGAATCAGATACGGTATAGGTTACGTAGGAATAGCCGGCTGGGCGGGGCCGGGGCGGCGACGGCCATGCCCTTCGTCATGGGCAAATCCTTCGACCCCGCCACGCCGGACTTATTCTTCGCCCTGGCGCAGGGTAGAGCATTCGATGAGGTCACCCTCTCCATCGTCACCCAAGACCCGCAGACCGGCCGGCCGCGGACTTCCGGCAAGTACACGCTAAGGGATGCTACCCTAGTGGATTTCGACCCCGGTGGCGACCGCTCCCAACAGCCCGGGGAAGTGATCTCCTTCAATTTCGAACGCATCGAAGTCACCCAGATAGACGACAATGGGAGTGAAGTGTCGCACTTCTGGGACTTCAGCACCAACACCGGCAGATAATGAAGACGCTACTAATATTACTCTTCCTCGGTAGCGCCGCCGCTCCACTGACCGCCCAGCCGGCAACATTTCGGGTACCTACTACGGACGTGGTTCCCGGCTTCCAGCTTACTCCGTTCGCGGTCGACACCTTTGTGGTGGAATTGACCGCGCTGCCCCCGTATTAAGACCGGCCCTCTCTCCTTCCTACTTTACCGCTATGGTTAATAAGCTCCGCTTAATTATTCTTCAGTTCACCCAACTGCTTTCGCCCATACTCATTTTCCGGATTGAGCGCTAAGGACCTTTCGAAGTGATAAATTGCCTCAGCCCTGAAGCCTTGATGCTTATAGACAGTCGCTATACTATCGTGGAGATTGGCGGACTCCGGATAAAGCTTTACCGCCAATTTCAATACGGCAATACCGTTACGCGCCGCTTCATCCTGGCTGTTTTTGGACGCGAGCCCCAGCTGTAGGCCCAATGTGTTTAGCGGGCCTTGCCCCAAAGCGAATGCAGGGTGGGCGGCAGAAAACGCATCGTAGATGTGATCAATATTCGCAAATCCATCCGCTCTCACCGTATCGAAGAAATCGCTCACGGTTACGGAGTTATCTGGTAATTTCCGTTTAGCACGTTTCAGGGTAAAGCCCGAAGCGGTAATCAGGCCCTCGTAGCCCGCCGTTTCCCAATGCCCTAGATCCGCGTAAGCATCCATAGCCGTTAGGGTGTGCAGGACCGCACGATTGAGCTGCTCGTACCCCCTGACGATAATTGAATCCGGTGCATCTTGCCGTGAGTCGCGCGGCTCGAATAAAAGCCCGTAAGAAGCAAACTGGCCGTGAGTAAGCGAAGGTGAACCGAATTCGTAAGCCGGGCCGCCGGGGATGGAATCTAGAAAACCAAAGCGCTCGGCCAGGCCGGGGTCGATATCGTCTTGTTCGAGCACTACTTCCGGAATCTCCTTTTGCCGAAAATGGACAAAGGGTACCCGGAATGTCTCCGTATCGAAGCCTGGAACGGACTCGGCTACCTGCGGATTATACTTTATGGTCCCATCGAGGCTGATCACCCCGTCCACGTAGCGGTTGGTGACCGCGAAGGGTACGTTCGCCAGACCTCCGAAGCTGAAGCCTATCGTAAAAACGCGGCCCGTATCGGTGTACGGTAGTTGGTGCGCATGAGCGAATAACAGGGCAAGGTCGCGCGATTGCGCCACGGCGTCGTCTGCATTTCCGCCCGTTAGCCGCATGGTAGCCGACCCCCGTGATGGTGCCGCTACCACGACGTATCCGTGGCTGGCCAGGTACTCGCAGAGCATAAAATTCTCACTGGAGGATGCGTGATAACTAGGTGCGTAGATGATTACCGGAAAGCGACCGTTCGCCGCCGCCGCATTACCGAAAGCTTGCGTCGATTGGCGGCTGTTTTTCTCGGTTATTTCATTACGAGGGTAGTAGAACCAGTCGAGGATAAATTCATCGGGCAGGTTTTCCCACTCCTCCTCCTCCTTCAGAACGGCCAGATAATCTTCGACCAGCAGCCGGGTCCCTTCCTCCGCCGCGGCCGGGTACCACACGCTTATCGGGACCTCCCGAAACTGAATGGCGTTGGTGAAATCTTGCACGCGCCGGTAGATCCTACTGCTATCGATAGTCTTGGTGCGTGTGAATCCGACGGCATAACCCCCGTAATCTAATTTGATGGTTGCGTAGTCGGATTGAGCGGTAAGGCAATACGATGCAACCAGAAGTAGTGCCGGGGCGATGAATCTTATCATACGTGGAAATTACGTGCATCACCAAGGGCGATATTGGAGGCATAAGGTTGCACGCATGACTATCACCTTCGCCTTGCTCTTCACTTTCACGCGTTTGCACCTGCACCGACTCGGCGCTGGGCGTGACCATTCCTAGACTAAAAAGCCGCGGGCCGCCCCCCACTACTGCTGCTGCTGACTGCTACTGCTGCTGCTGCTCGATCTGCCGCCGGTAACCCTCCGTCACCTCCCCCTGGCGTACTTCGTCTACGAAAGAATCGATCCAGTCGTCCGGGATTTTCTGGATCGCGTGTTTAAGTTGTTCGTTCCAGCTCTCGGCGATGAAGCCGGTATCTTCTTCCTCAAAGCGGGCCTCGTGCAGGAAGCCGGTATCCTGGTGGTAGATGACCACGTCGATGGGGTAGCCGACGTCATTGGCGCTCACGCGGGTACTGTCGAAGGAGAGCAGGCCGGTTTTGAGGGCGAAGTTGAGGGGGGAGTCGTAGCCGAGCGTCCGCTTCAGGATCGGGTTGCCGTAGCCGGAGTTGCCGATGATGGTGAAGGGGGTGGCCTCACCGATCTCGATCCAGTTGCCTTCCGGGTAGAGGAGGTAGAGTTTGTGTTCCTTATCCCGCTCGAGCCGCCCGCCGACGATAGTGTAGAGGTTGAAGGAGAGCCCGGCGGCGGTGAGGGCTGCCCTGTCTTCCTTGGCCACGCGCCGCAGTTGCTCCCCGAAGGCATTGACGGCCTTGAAGAGTTTATCGAAGTGCTCGCCTTTTTCTTCCAAGGTTTCCTCGAAGTAGGTCACGGCCTTATCGCGTACGGAACGCAGCCCGCTCGTCATTAGAAACAGGCTGCTGTTCCCCTGCTTATGAATGGAGATCTTCTTGGCCATCGTCGTTTCCGAGCCGGAGGTTATACGGGTATCGGCGATGGCGACTAGGCCTTTGCGGACTTTTATGCCGAGGCAGTAGGTCATGGGTGGGGGGTGGTCTGTTGGGCAAACATACTAAGAAGGGTAGCGTCCGATTGTTTTAATACAGGAAGCCGAAGAGCCACAGTGGTAACCTTTGTTTGCCGGCGACCTTTAAGGCATCGACTACGGTAAACTGGTCGATACCTGTGCCGATCTGCTTAGCTTCTTTATTTGGGCCGCCTATTTCGAAGAGGCGTTTCCGGTCTTGGTAGCTCAATACGAAGTCACCCCGTTTGGGGATGGAGAGGTGGGGGGGGATGAGTTCTACTCGGTCAGTTAAAGCAGTCATTTGATTGGCGAAAAATGTCTCCCGGATGGTTCCGATACTCGGAGGTGCCGGGCTGAGCGCGTGCACTAGGTTGGAATTGTCAAGGTATATTTTTTCCGGTTTGGATAAACTGGCGATGCCGCTTGCGTCCGCTGGCAATAATTGGATCAATTGGGCGCGCTGCAAGGAGATCAGATACTCCTCAACGAATTGCCGGCGCAGGCCCGTCCGCTCGCCGAGCTTAGTAAAGTTAGGCTTGAACGGTACGCTGGTAGCTACCGCTTGTAACAGCTTCGATAATTGGGCGAACTTGACGTTGGGGGTGTCGGAGAAGTAAGGGATGTCCATATCGAGCACGGTCTGCACCATGCGGTTCAATTGGATACGGAAAGCGGCGGGGTCGTCAAGATGAGAAGGATAGTAACCATACTGTAGATAGTCCTGAAATAGCTCATGGTCTACCCCACACAGGGTATTTCTGTGTCGCTGCAGGTAGGCGTCATGGTTGTCGGTTAATTCGTCTAGCTCGATCGGAGGTAGGGTGATTCCCTTGGTCACTTCCAAAAATTCACGAAAGGAAAAGCCCCGTATTGCGTGGAATAGCACGCGACGACTAAGATCGGCCTGTCTAAGCAAGATCCGTGTCTGAGATGAACCGGTGAACACTACGTGTAGTCGGTCACCCAGAACATCATAGATAGTTTTAATTTCCGTAGCCCAAGACTGTAGTCCATACCGGTGTACTTCGTCAATGAAAAGGTATTGCCCTCCCTGGTCGGCAAAGGCCAGTGCTGTATCTACGAGTCGGTTTTGCGTGAAGTAGATGTCACCGAGGTCAATATATAGAGCCTTGCTTGATGGTAGGTCAAGCTCGTTCAGGCGCTGTAAAAGTAGGGTGGTCTTGCCAACCCCTCGCGCGCCCAGTAGCGATGAATATAGTTTGCTCTCCCATCTGACCTTCTCGTAGATAGGGCGTCGGAATGTTGGAAGTTCCTTATTCTTATAGATATCGGAGAGAAGAAAGAGTTTGTCCATTGCCCGAAAGTAGTTGCTTTTTGGGCAAGTTTTGTCCAAAATATGCCAAGCGCCCGTTTCGATCGCTTTGCTTTCGCGATGATAAGTGCAATAGCTTTTTTATCGACTACATAATTTAGTTAGGCGTAAGGGATGGACTACAAACGAAGCCCCAAAATAAGGACCCCAAAAACCACCGGACCAAAACCCTATTGCGTAAAATACCGCTCCGCAATCAACCCGTGCAGCGCATAAACTTCCCGCAACCCTACCTCCAGGTGTTCGCCAATATTGCTGTCAATGTCCGCCTTCTCCAAGTAGCGGAAGCGTGTGTGCAGCTTGCCCGCCCTGAACAGCAGCGGATTATTCAAATTAGCGCTATCGTTCTCGATGCGCTCGATCAGGCGGTGGACGATGCCCATATTGTAAGCCAGCGAGCGCGCAAAGTGCGGGTGGCTAATGATGAACTCCACCACCGTTTTTGGGGATAGGCCCCGGCGGTAGAGCTTCTGGTGCATATCGAACCCCTCCAAAATTTTGAGGATGACCGTGCCCTGGTACTGGCGGACGGCCGGGCTGGCGCCCCGCTCGGCCATCACCTCCACGTCGTGCAGCTTACTGCTGAGGATGCGGATGACCTGCGCCGTCCGCTCCAGGTGGATGCCGAGCTTGAGCAGCACCCAGGTATCGTCGTGGAGGATCGTGTCGTCGAGGCGCGAACGGATGATGGCGCAGTGGCGCCCCACCCCCTCGGTGAACTCCTGTAGGCCGTGAGTAACGAAGTACTCCGGGTCCGACTTGTTACTGTAGAGGTAGTAGGCATTGATCGCCTCCCACAGTTCCGTACTGATTAGGTGGCGAAGGGCGCTGGCGTTTTCCCTGGCTGCCCGGATGGTCGAGCGGATGGAGAGCGGGGTGCCGTAATCCATCCCTACCTGCTCCAGCACCTTCCGCTCTTGCAGCGGCTCATCCGCCGTTCCTTCGATGCCGTACATATTCTGGATGCTGGCCAGGGTAAAGTCGCGGCCCTGGCTAACCGGGGCGTCGAGCATCGAGAAGTACTGTACGCTCAGGTAGCGGGCGAGGTGCTCGGAGCGCTCCAGGTAGCGGCCGGTCCAGTAAAGGTTGTTGGCAATGCGTGCTAGCATAATCGGGGGGTCGTATTAGGTGATGGAGGTGGAGGACTGCTCCTGCAGCTGTGTCATGGGGGTAGCGGACTGCTCCTGCCGCTGGCCGAAGCTCCCGGTAAATTCCGGAGCCATCTGCCCGGCCAGGCCGGGGGCGGGCTGCCCGGCTTCCTTTGCCGCCCCGACCACCCAGGTATCTTTCGAGCCGCCGCCCTGGGAGGAGTTCACGATCAGGCTGCCCTCCTTCAGCGCCACCCGCGTAAGCCCGCCGCGAAGGACCTGGGTGGTGCCGTCTCCAAGTAAAGTGAAGGTGCGCAGGTCGATGTGCCGCGGGCGGAAGGCCGCTTCCCCGTCGATGTAGGTGCCGTGCGTACTCAGCATAATTTTGGGTTGGGCGATGAAGTTCCGCGGGTTGGCCCGCAGGGCGGCGGCGGCATCCGCCAGCTCCGCTTCGCTCAGGCGGTCTCCGATCAGTACACCGTAGCCGCCCGACATATCCACCGGCTTGATCACCAGTTCGCTCAGGTGCTCCAAGACGTACGCGAGGTCTTCGGGCCGGCCGCAGAGATAGGTCTTTACGTTCTGCAAGAGCGGCTCGCCCAGCCCGTAGAAGCGGATCATATCCGGTACGTAGGCGCAGATGGCCTTGTCGTCCGCGATGCCGGTGCCCGGTGCGTTGACGATGGCTACGTTGCCCTTTAGGTAGGCGCGCATGAGGCCGGGTACGCCGAGCATACTGTCTTTGCGGAATACCTCCGGGTCCAGGAAAGCATCGTCGATGCGCCGGTAAATAACGTGGATCGGCTGCCGCCCCCGCAGCGTATTGACGAATACGAGGTCGTTTTCTACGTACAGGTCCGTACCCTGCACCAGGTCGATCCCCATGCGCTGCGCCAGCAGGCTGTGCTCGTAGTAGGCGGAGTTGTACTGCCCGGGCGTGAGGATGCAGCAGCGTGCTTGCTCCTTCAGGGGGCTGACGGATTGCAGCGTTTCCAACAACATATCCGGGTAGCCACTCACGGCTTCCACCCGGGCGTGGTTGAACAGGTCGTAGAGCGTACGCCGCATGGCCTGCCGGTTGGAGAGCACGTAGCTGACGCCGGAGGGGCTGCGCAGGTTGTCTTCCAATACGTAAAATTCCCCGTCCGTATGCCGCACCAGGTCGGTACCGCTGATGTGGGTGTAAATGCCGCCGGCGGGCAGGAAGCCCTTCATCTCGGGTACGAAGTGTACCGAGCTCTCCACCAGTTCGCGGGGTACGATGCCTTCTTTAAGGATGTCCCCCTCCCCGTACACATCCGCCAAGAACTTATTGAGCGCCAGGTTGCGCTGGATGAGCCCCTTTTCCAGGTCGGCCCACTCCTCCGCGGAGATGATGCGGGGGAAGAGGTCGAAGGGAAAGACCTGCTCCGTACCGCCGCCTTCCTCCGAATACACGGCGTAGGTGATGCCCTGGTTGAGGAAGGAAAGCCGGGCGCTCTCGTTCAGCTTGCTGAAGGCCTCCAGGCTCATACCGGCGAATTTTTCGCGGATGGGCCCGTACCCTTTGTAGGCTTTTGGAAAGTCGGAAAACACCTCGTCCAGGGTATCCTCCCGCTGGGGGTAGCCAGAAAAAAGGCCGGTAAGTTCTGTCATAATGGGGTATGGATAGGCCTTCGGGGTACGCCCGCCCGCAAACTGTAATAGCTGTTAGATCAACCTGAAGCCTTGCACGAATGTACGCAGTCTGATATGCGGCAGGCGAGTCTCAATAGACGATTTTTGATTTTGCTGCCGCCGCCACGAGCGTAGTGAGCAGAAGAGCGCGGTAGCAAATCGCATATCAAGATTCGAGATTCGCATATCGCATATCAATCCGCCCATGTCCATCCGCGTAGCCCTTTACCACCAAACCACCTATAAGTACGACCGCCCCGTCCGCCTTTCCCCGCACCTGATTCGCCTCCGCCCGGCCCCCCGCCAGAGCGGTCGCCTGCTGAGCTACGAGCTACGCGTTTCCCCCGCCGACCACATGCTTCACTGGCAGCAGGACGCCTTCGCTAATTACCAGGCCCGCGTGACCTTCCCCGCCGAAGCCCGGGCGTTCACGGTCGACGTGAGGGTGGAGGTGGACATGACGCCGCTCAACCCCTTCGACTTTTTCCTCGATGCGGAAGCCGTCAATTTCCCCTTCGCTTACCCGCCGCGGCTGCGCAACGATCTTTTCCCGTACTTACTGGGCCTGGAGGGCGATGCGTCCGTCGATTTATTTATTGCGAGGCCGCAGGTGCAAGGTTTATTAGGAAAGAGCACGGTTGATTTCCTGCTCGCCATCGCGGGGATGATCTTTAAGGAGCTGCGCTACGAGACCCGCCTGGAGCAGGGGGTGCAAACCGCCGCCGTAACGCTCGACCGCAACGCGGGCTCCTGTCGGGATTCCGCCTGGCTCCTGGTCCAAATCCTCCGGGGGTTCGGCCTGGCCGCCCGCTTCGTCAGCGGCTACCTGATCCAGCTCGCCCCGCAGGGGAGTGGGGAGGCGGACTCCAGCGAGCTGCACGCCTGGTGCGAGGCTTACCTGCCCGGTGCCGGCTGGGTAGGCATTGACGCCACCTCGGGTTTGCTGACGGGGGAGGGCCACTTGCCCCTGGCCGCCTCCCCCGACCCCCTGGGGGCCACCCCGATCTCCGGTACGACCTCCCCCTCGGAGGTAGAGTTCAGTTATACGAGTACGGTGCAGCGGCTCGGCTGAGCCGTGGCTACCGTCGGCGGTAGCGTGTCGATAGAGCGGGCCGAACGGCCGAATACTTCTCATCCGCTTTGCCGAACCCGCAACCGGATCGGCCCCCGAAATCCTCCCGCGGCATCCACCACCTCGCCACCTTGCGTGATGTCGATTTGCCCCCGCCCCGCCAGCACCCGCGCCCGCTTGCGGATGGGTTCCATCAGCGGCCGCCAACCATCGGGGGCCAGCAGGCGGGCGACTTCGGAGGGGCAGGCGGTCTTGCCCGGGCCGCGGGCGGTAGTGAGTCGGAGGATGGCTTCATCGATGGTTTCGGGTAGCATGGGCGCTTAAGTTAGGTCACTCGGCCGGGGGGAGGCAAGGCGAAGCCTATGTCGTCTCTTTATTCCAAAAAACCTTGCACCTGCGTACTCGCCATCATTATTTAACTACGGCACGAAGTGTCCTAATCCGTACGTTGCGCGTGATATTTCGGTGAACAATGTGCTTATGCGCTTTCTTTCACCGTTGATCCGCTATAACGTTACCAATCTAACCCCCATGAAAGAATTCGCCTCCCTCTCCGATATTTCCGGCTTCGATAAATGCCCCTTCCGCGGCACCCGGGTCGGTGGCGCCATCGGCAGCGCCCCGCAGGTCGATGACTGGTGGCCGCAGCGCCTACCCGTCGAAATGCTCCACCACCAGCCACCGGCCGCCAACCCACTGCGGGGCGAGAGCTACCGGGAAGCCTTTCTGAAGCTCGATCTGGAGGCGGTGAAATCCGACATCAAGGCCTTGCTGGTCGACTCCAAGGACTGGTGGCCGGCGGATTACGGCAACTACGGGCCGCTGATGATCCGCGTAGCGTGGCACTCCGCCGGAACGTACCGGATCGCGGACGGCCGCGGCGGCGCCGGGCAGGGGATGCAACGCTTCGCCCCCATCGGCTCCTGGTGGGATAACGGCAATACCGACAAGGCCCGCCGCCTGCTCTGGCCCATCAAGCGGAAGTACGGGGCTTCCCTCTCCTGGGCCGACCTGATGGTACTGACCGGTAATTGCTCGCTGGAGATCATGAACTTCCCCACGTTTGGCTTTGCCGGTGGGCGCATCGACGCCTGGGAGGCCGATAAAAGCACCTACTGGGGCCCGGAATTCTGGAAAGGCCAGCGGATCGAAAACTACAACGACGGCCCGCAAAAGGGAAACCCCGAGGAGATGGTCAACGAAAACCTGCGGTGGGTCGGCGGCCCCAAAGAGCGCATCCACGACCTGGAGAACCCGCTGGCGGCTACCCACCAGGCCCTGATCTACGTCAACCCCGAAGGGCCGGGCGGCAACGGTGACCCGCACGACTCCGCCCGCAACATCCGCGAATCCTTCGCGCGCATGGCAATGAAGGACGAGGAAACCGTAGCCCTGATCGCCGGCGGCCACGCCTTCGGCAAAAGCCACGGCGCCGTGCCCGCCGACAAGATCGGCCCCGCCCCCGAAATCGCCCCCCTGCAGGAAATGGGGATGGGCTGGAACAACCCCGTCGGCTCCGGCAACGGCAAGGATACCATGACGAACGGCATCGAAGGCTCCTGGACGGAAAAGCCGACCGAATGGGACAACAGCTACCTCGAAAACCTGCTCGGCCAGGAATGGGAAAAGACGGAAAGCCCCGCCGGCGCCGTACAGTGGAAACCCAAAAACCCCAACGCCCCGAAGACGCCGGACGCCCACGTGCCCGGGCAGATGAACGAGCTCATGATGATGACCTCCGACATCGCCCTCAAGGTCGACCCCGACTACCGAAAAGTGTGCGAGAAGTTCCTCAACGACTTCGACTACTTCACCGAGGCCTTTTCCAAAGCCTGGTACAAACTCACCCACCGCGATATGGGCCCGAAGGAACGCTACCTCGGCCCCGAAGTGCCGGAGCAGGAGTTCCTCTGGCAGGACCCCATCCCCGCCCGCGACCACGAGCTGATCGACGCTACGGACATTTTCGAACTCAAGCAGCGTATCCTGGCGACCGACCTGACCACTTCGGCGCTGATCAACGCCGCCTGGTCCTCCGCCGCCATCTACCGCGATTCGGACAAGCGGGGCGGTGCCGACGGTGCCCGCATCGCCCTCGACCCACAACGCAACTGGGAACTGAACCGCCCGAAAGAGCTCGGCCGGGTGCTCGATACCCTCAACGGCATCAAGGGCAGCTTCAACGACGGGCGATCGGATGGCAAAAAAGTTTCCCTGGCCGATCTCATCGTATTGGGTGGTTGCGCCGCCGTAGAGCAAGCCGCTAAAGCAGGGGGAGTTAACGTGGAAGCCCCCTTCACCCCCGGCCGCATGGACACCACCACCGAACTCACCGACGAGGAAAGCTTCGACTGGCTCAAACCGGTATCCGACGGCTTCAAGAACTACCACAAAAACGATGTTGGCTACCGCGTTGCCCCCGAACGCATCTTCCTCGACCGCGCCCAACTCCTTACCCTGACCACCCCCGAATGGACGGTGCTCGTCGGCGGCCTCCGCGTGCTGGAGCAGAACTACGACCACTCCGCCCACGGCGTCTTCACCGATACGCCCGGCCACCTGACCAACGATTTCTTCCGCGTAGTGACCAGTATGGACTACCAATGGTCCCCCCAGGATGCCAGTGAGATGACCTTTGACATTCAGGATCGGGCCACCGGCGCAACGAAGTACACGGCCACCCGCTGCGATCTCATCTTCGGCGCCAACGCCCAACTGCGTAACGTCGCCGAAGTCTACGCGGCGGATAACGCCCGGGAGCGCTTCGTCCACGACTTCGTCGCCGCCTGGGATAAGGTGATGATGCTGGATCAGTATTAGTATGGCGAGATCGTCGTGCGCGCCTCGGAGTCTATTAGTATCTTAGTCAACAGAACTAATAGCGACTCAGGCTCCCAGACTAAAATTCCCTACCTTCCCCCCCGTGCCGACCCGAAGAAAGACCGATAACCCCCTACGAGCGCTCTGGCTAAAGCTCCCTCCCTACGTCCGCAACCGCTACTTTCTGGTGCTGGCGATCTTTACGGTGTGGATGCTGTTCGCCGACCGCCACGACGTAGTCACCCAGTTCAAACTCCGCAGTACCGTCGAGCGCCTGGAGGATGAGCTGGACGCTTTCGACGAGCGCATCGCGCAGGAAGAAGCCGAGAAAATAGACATGGAAAGCAACCGCGAGCGCTTCGCCCGGGAGAGCTACTACATGCAAAAGGACGACGAGGACGTATTCATCATCGTTAAGAAGTAAGGGCTAAGTTTTTCACTAGCGTATTAAAGTCACGGACGTATTTCGTCTGCGTGGGCGATATTGGTGCATTCCTCCGGAGAACCCACCCGCCAAATGACCAAACAGATACTCCTGCTGGTTTTCGCCAGCCTTTCGGTAGCAGCCACCGCTCAGTCAACCACCACCCCCGCCGATACTTTTTTCGCCCCGGTCAAATACCGCAACATCGGCCCCTTCCGTGGCGGCCGCTCCGTCTGCGCTACGGGTATACCGAACGACCCCGTAACCTATTATATGGGTACGACCGGCGGTGGGCTCTGGAAGACCAGCGATGCGGGCCAGCACTGGCACAACGTCTCCGACGGCTACTTCAAGACCGGCTCCGTCGGCGCGGTCACCGTGGCGGAAAGCAACCCCAACACCGTTTACGTCGGGATGGGGGAGCACGCGCCCCGTGGCGTAATGACCTCCTACGGCGACGGCGTCTACAAAAGCACCGACGCCGGGAAAACCTGGACGCACCGCGGCCTCGCCGCCACCGAGCACATCTCCCGCATCCGCGTCCACCCCGACAACCCCGATCTGCTCTACGTCGCCGCCCAGGGCGCCCTGCACGCACCGAATGGCGGGCGCGGCGTCTACCGCAGCGAAGACGGCGGCGAGCATTGGGAGCGCATCCTCTACGTCAACGACACCACCGGTTGCGCCGAACTCGCCATGGACGCCCACAACCCCCAGGTACTTTACGCCTCGATGTGGCACCACCAACGCCTCCCTTGGCAGGTAGTCAGCGGCGGTCGGGGAAGCGGCATTTACAAATCAACCGACGGGGGGGATAACTGGACGAAGTTGACCGGCGGCTTACCTGCAATGATGGGAAAATCGGCCATCAGCGTATCCGCCGCCAACCCCGATCGCGTTTACGCCCTGGTGGAAGCCGACTGGGAAGAAGAAAAAGGTGGCCTGTACGTATCCAATGATGCCGGTAAGTCCTTCAAACAAGTGAGCAAAGACCACCGCCTCGTACAACGCGCCTGGTACTACACCGAAGTATTCGCCGACCCTAACCAGCAGGAAGTCGTCTACGTCCTCAGCGCCCCGGCCCTGCGCAGCATCGACGGCGGAAAGAGCTGGGAGCGCCTCAGCGGCACCCACGGCGACTACCACGACCTATGGATCAACCCGGCCAACTCCCGCAACATGGTCATCGCCAACGACGGCGGCGCGGCCATCAGCTACGACTACGGGGGGTCGTGGAGCCGGCAGGATAACATGCCCACCGCCCAGTTCTACCGCATCAGCGTCGACAACCGGTGGCCCTACCGCATCTACGCCGGCCAGCAGGACAATACTTCCGTCGTCATCAAAAGCCGTAACCCCTCCGGCGGCTCCATCACCGCGAGCGACTGGGAAGCCAGCGCCGGTGGGGAAAGCGCCTTTCTCGCCTTCGACCCCGACGAGCCCAAAAAAGTCATGGGCGGCAGCTATCTGGGCACCATCGAACTGCTGCGCCCCGAAGCCGGCACCGGCACCGGCGTAATGGCCGCTCCCATTCAGTACCTCGGCGAAGCCGCCCGCGACATGAAGTACCTCTTCAACTGGAACGCGCCGATCGTCCATTCCCGACACGAGCCCGGCACCTGGTACCACGCCGCCCAACTCGTCCTCCGCTCGCGCGACGACGGTATGAGCTGGGAAGAGGCCTCCCCCGACCTCACCCGCGATCTGGACGAAAAGCAGGGCCTCGGTGGCGGCCCCATCACCAACGAAGCCGTCGGGGCGGAGAACTACGGCACGATCGGCTACCTCATCGAATCCCCCCACGAGAAGGGCGTCTTCTACACGGGTAGTGACGACGGCCTGGTACACGTCACCCGCGACAACATGAGCAGCTGGCAAAACGTGACGCCAAAAGGCCTGCGGGAAACCCTCGTCAACGCCATCGACGTCTCCCCCCACGATCCGGCAACCGCCTACGTCGCCACCACCCGCTACAAATTCGGCGACAAACGCCCCTCCCTCTGGAAAACCACGAACTACGGCAAGAGCTGGACGAACATTACCGGCAACCTCCCCGAAAACACCCCTACCCGGGTGGTCCGCGAAGACGCCGAACGCAAAGGCCTGCTCTTCGCCGGCACCGAAACCGGCCTCTACGTCTCCTGGAACGACGGCGGTAGTTGGGAACCGCTTCAGCTAAACCTCCCCGTTACTCCCATCCTCGACCTCAAAGTCCACCGGGGGGACCTCGTCGTGGCGACCTCCGGCCGCTCCTTCTGGTTGTTGGACGATCTGGCCCTACTACGCAACTACGAACCGGGCCAGCGGGCGGATAAGCTTTACGAACCGGAAGTTATCGTACTCACCACCGGCCGCAGCCCCCTGAACGGCCCCACCGAAGGTTTTACCGGCACCGATCCGCTGGAAGGCGTCAACCCGGCGTCAGGAGCGGTGCTTTACTACCACCTGACCACGCAGGACGAGCCGGTAACCCTGGAAATTAAAGATGCGAACGGCAAAGTCGTCAATACCTTTTCTTCCGAGAAGGACGAAGACTTCAATGCTTACGCCGGTGGCCCCAGCGCCGAGCCGGCCTTAAGTAACCACGAAGGCCTTAACCGCTTCGTCTGGGATCTTGGCCACCGGTCTTTGCCGGGCGTACCGACCGCCTACATCGAAGGCAGTTTTGCCGGCCACACCGCCATCCCTGGCAAGTACACGGCCGAGCTGACGGTAGATGAAGTAAACCATTCCGCCCCCGTCACCATCCTCCCCAATCCCACTTATCCCGCGGAGATCGACTACGCGAAGTACGACCGCTGGATGTCGGAGGCCGAGCAAAACCTCAGCGCCATGCACGAGCTCACCAACGAGTTGTACCAAAAGCAGCAGACCTTACGCGAGGTGATTAAAAAGGACCTGACCTCACGGGAACATCGGGGCCTGTGCGAAAAGGCTAATGCACTGCTTGACCGGCTCGAGATGTGGGACGAGAAGATGGTCCAACGCCAAAGCAAAGCCTACGACGACGTGGAAAACTTCCCCAATAAATTCACCGCCAACTACCTCTACCTCATCAACGCCAGCAACAGCCCCATCCCGGCCGTCAACCGGGGTAGTGAGGACCGCCGGCGCGCCCTCGACGCCGAATGGGCCACCCTCGAACGCGAAGGATCAGCACTTCGCGCGGAGCTGGAAAAGATGAATAAGGATCTGTGGGCGGCAGGTATTGGAGCGCTGTAATGTTCAACAGACCACTAGTGCTTACCTTCGCGATTATTGGCGAGGCCGCAGGTGCAAAAGTTTGTAGGAATGCAATCATTTTATACCCGCTCGCCGGCAATTAACAACCCACCAAAGATCACAGACCCCATGGCCGTCCTAGTAAGAAAAGACAGCAACATCATCGTTCAAGGCATCACCGGTAAGGAAGGAGGCTTCCACGCCGGCCAGATGAAAGAGTACGGTACGAACCTCGTAGGCGGCGTTACCCCCGGTAAAGGCGGCCAGGAAGCCGAAGGCGTCCCCGTATTCAACTCCGTAAAGGAAGCGGTAGAAAAGGTCGGCGCGGACGTGTCCGTCATCTTCGTCCCCCCCGCCTTCGCCGGCGACGCCATCATGGAGGCCGCCGCGGCGGGCATCAAAGTGATCATCTGCATTACCGAAGGCATCCCCGTACAGGATATGGTCAAGGTCAAATCCTACATCGAAGACTACGACTGTACCCTCATCGGCCCCAACTGCCCCGGCGTCATGACCCCGGGCGAGGCGAAGTGCGGCATCATGCCCGGCTTCATCCACAACCCCGGCCGCATCGGTATCGTCAGCCGCTCCGGCACCCTGACCTACGAAGCCGTCGACCAGGTCACCAAAGCCGGCATGGGCCAAAGCACCTGCATCGGCATCGGCGGTGACCCCATCATCGGCACCACCACCAAAGAAGCCGTAAAACTCCTCATGGAAGACCCCGACACCGACGGCATCATCATGATCGGTGAGATCGGCGGTACCATGGAGGCCGAAGCCGCCCACTACGTCAAAGAGCACGGCACCAAACCCGTAGTAGGCTTCATCGCCGGCCAAACCGCCCCGAAAGGCCGCACCATGGGCCACGCCGGCGCCATCGTCGGTGGCCACGAAGACACCGCCGAAGCCAAGATGAAGATCATGGAAGAATGCGGCCTCCACGTAGTGAAGTCCCCCGCGGACATCGGTAAAACCATGGCCGCCGCAATGCGGAAGTAGCCGAATCGAGTGAATTACAGGATGAATGGATGAGCGGATAGCCCTCATCCACTCTTCCACCCTTCCGCACATCCACTCACCCCCACGACGATGCACATCATCCCCGCGATAGACCTCATCGACGGCAAATGCGTCCGCCTGACCCAGGGCGACTATAATCGCAAACAGGTTTACAACGAAGACCCGGTAGCCGTAGCCCGTACCTTCGCCGAAGCCGGCATTAAAAAACTTCACGTAGTCGACCTGGACGGCGCCCGTGGCGGCGGCATCGTCAACCACCGCGTCTTGGAAGGTATCGCCGGTGCCACTAACCTCCGGATCGACTGGGGCGGCGGCATGAAGTCCGACGAAGACCTCCGCATCGCTTTCGAGTCCGGCGCCCACCAGGTAACCGGCGGCACCATCGCCGTCAAAGACCCGGCCACCTTTATGGGTTGGATCGAACGCTACGGCCCGGAACGCATCATCCTCGGCTCCGATGCCAAACACGGTAAGATCGCCGTATCGGGTTGGGAAGAGAGCAGCGAGTTGGGCGTGTACGACTTCATCAGCGACTACGCGCGTAAGGGCCTGCGGTATACGATCTGCACCGACGTCAGTAAAGACGGGATGCTGGCGGGCACCTCCCTCGGTATGTACGAACGCATCATCGCCGAAAACCCCGGCGTGCACCTCATCGCCAGCGGCGGCGTTGCGACTACGGCCGATCTGGACGCCGTCCGCGACCTGGGCTGCTACGGCGTCATCGTAGGTAAAGCCTATTACGAAGGCCGTATCAGCCTGGAAGAACTGGCCGCCTACGAGGAGGCGGCGCAATAACCGCGAACATGTACGAACTCAGCTACCCCGGCGGCCCCCTGGCCGGTCACCTCCAACTTACCGGCTCGAAGTCCATTGCCAACCGAGCCCTGATCATTCGTGCCCTGACCGAAGGCGACTTCCCCATTCACCGCCTGGCGGCCGCCGACGATACCGTCCGCCTCGAACGCCTGCTGAACAGCACCGAAGAAATCCTGGACGCCGGCCCGGCCGGCACCACCTTTCGCTTCCTGACCGGCTACCTCAGCCGCCGCCCGGGCTACCAGGTGCTCACCGGGAGCCAACGGATGAAGGAACGCCCCATCGGCATCCTCGTCGACGCCCTCCGTACCCTGGGGGCCGACATAACGTATACGGAGCGAGAAGGCTACCCACCCCTTCGTATCGGGCACAGCAAACTGGACGGAGCCGGCGAACTGACCATTGCCGCCGATACGAGCAGCCAGTACATCTCCAGCCTGCTAATGCTCGCCCCCACCTTGCCGAACGGGCTAAAGCTTACCCTGGAAGGAGAGATCGTCAGCCTCCCCTACATCAAAATGACGCTGACGCTGATGAGGCACTTCGGCGTCGATCATAGCTGGGAGGGGCAAGTGATCGAAGTGCCCCCCCAAGCCTACCGGGCCAGGGAGTTTACCGTCGAAGCCGACTGGTCAGCCGCCAGCTACTACTTTAGCCTCGCGGCCATCGCGGAAAGCGCCGATATTCAGATCGACGGGCTCTTCGCGCAAAGCGTACAGGGAGATGCCGTTGTCGCCAAGCTCTACGAGCGCTTCGGAGTCACCGCTAACTTCAACGAAGGGGGCGTCCGCATCACAAAACCCGCGGACGCAACCCCCCCGGAGTTCTTCGAGCAAGATTTCGTGGAATGCCCCGACATCGCCCAAACGCTCATGGCCTCCTGCGCCGCCCTCGGCACCCAGGGGCTTTACGCCGGGCTGAAGACCTTATTTATTAAGGAAACCGACCGCGTGGCCGCCATGAAAACCGAGCTGGGCAAACTCGGCGTGGCACTCTATAAGATCCCCGCCAGGATGTCCGGCAAGTCCGGTGTGCAGTACTTCGCCCAGGAGGGAAAAGCCGTCTTCCCCGCCGAACCGCCCGCCTTCGGTACCTACCACGACCACCGGATGGCGATGGCCCTGGCCCCCCTCGCACTGCTCGGCCCCGTACACATCGAAGACCCGGAAGTGGTGGGTAAATCCTATCCGGATTTCTACGCCGACCTCAGTAAGCTGGGAATGACGTACCGAGCGCTGTGAGTGACGCTCAAGGGGGTAAGGGTAAGCAGGAGGGGGCCGAGTGATTACGTTAACGATTGCGTAACTGCGTTAACCTTTATTTAGCGGAATATGCTGGCACGTTTCTAGGGTCGTCTAAGTCAATAGGGCAAACACTCGATAACCCAACTATGAGACTCCTATTCACCCTTTTTTCCCTGATGGCGTGCACGTACGTGCTGGCGCAAGGGACGATCAGCGGCACCATCCGCGACGCCGCCACCGGCGAACCCCTATTAACGGCTAACGTACTCGATCTGAATTCAGGGAGCGGCGCCATATCCAATACCTACGGCTTTTACAGCCTGACGCTGGAAGATAAGACGGCCCGCCTGCGATTCAGCTACATCGGCTACCAAAGCATCGATACGACGGTGCAACTGCTAACCAGCAGAACGTTCGACGTAGCGCTCAGGCCGACGGTCGACCTAAAGACGATCGAGGTCACCAGCGACCGCGGTGAACGTATCGAGCAGAAAACGCAAATGAGCCAGATGGAAATCCCCGTGGCTCAGATTAAAAAGATCCCGGCTCTACTCGGTGAGGTAGACGTACTGAAAGCCCTCCAGCTCCTTCCCGGCGTCCAGAGCGGGGGGGAGGGCACGACCGGCTTGTACGTCCGCGGCGGTAGCCCCGACCAGAACCTGGTACTTCTGGATGGCGTACCGATATACAACGTCAGCCACGTACTGGGCATCTTCTCCGTTTTTAACGCCGACGCACTACGCAACGTGACCCTTACCAAGGGCGGCTTCCCCGCACGCTACGGCGGCCGGCTAAGTAGCGTACTGGAGATCAACATGAAGGAGGGCAACCTCAAGAAGTGGGAAGCGGAAGGAAGCGTCGGCCTGATCTCCTCCAAGCTCACCGTCAGCGGGCCATTGAAAAAGGATAAGACCAGCATCCTCGTTAGCGGCCGCCGTACGTACGCCGACTTAATTGCCCGCCCCCTGCTGCGAAAACAGGCTGCCGAGGGCCGGGATTTAGACCTCGACCTCTACTTCTACGACCTCAATGCGAAGCTCCAGCATAAGATCAACGACGATCACCGCATCTTCCTCAGTTTCTACAACGGCAATGACGTATTCGGCACCTCATTCAAAGACGATGCGGGAGAAGTCGGCGGCGGTACGAACTGGGGTAACCTCCTCTCCGCCGCCCGTTGGAACTGGCAGATCAGCCCTAAGCTCTTTTTAAATACAACGGCCACCTATAGCCGCTATAACATCGATGTCGATGCTTTCATTACTCAAAACTCCACCAGGTTCAATTCCCTTTATCGTAGCGGCATCACCGACCTCGGCGCTAAGGTGGATTTCGACTTCATTCCCAACCCCCGCCACTACGTACGCTTCGGCGGCGCCTACACCAACCATAAGTACAGCCCCGGGGCAGTGACCCGTATTGGGAACGATGCCGAGGAAATCGATTTCGAAGAGCGCTTCGGCAATATCGACGTTCATAGCAACGAAGCTTATGCTTATGTAGAGGATGACCTGCGCCTGGGGGCGTTAAAGGTTAACGCCGGGCTACACTTCAGTCTGTTCAATACGGAAGGCACGACCTACACCAGCCTTCAGCCCCGCCTGGGCCTGCGCTACCTGATGGATAACGACCTGAGCCTGAAGGCCAGCTTCAGCAGCATGCAGCAGTACGTCAATTTGCTTACCAGCGAAGCCTTGAGCTTACCCACCGACCTCTGGGTACCCAGCACCAGCACCATCCGCCCCCAGGAAAGCTGGCAGGTGGCCATCGGTACCGCCAAGACTTTTAAGGACGAGTACGAGGTCAGCATAGAAGGCTTTTACAAAGAAATGAATAACGTCATCAGCTACAAAGAGGGCGCCACCTTCTTAGGTAACCTGAATAAGGGCTGGCAAGAGCAAGTCACCCAGGGCGACGGCGAGAGCTACGGCGCCGAAGTCTTCGTACAGCGAAAACGCGGTCGTTTCACCGGTTGGCTGGGCTACACCCTGAGCTGGAACTGGCGCCAGTTCGATCAGATCAATAGCGGGGAGCGTTTCCCCTTTCGCTACGACCGCCGCCACGACCTAAGCATCGTCGGCAACTACGACCTGAGCGAAAGGACCCAACTTTCGGCCGCCTTCGTCTACGGAACCGGTAATGCCGTTTCCCTACCTACCTATCAGTACGGTACCGGCACGCGGGGTAATAACCAATATATAGGTAGCAACAACGATAGGATCGAGAACGGTATCGGCAAGAACGCTTTCCGCATGACCAACTACCACCGGCTCGACGTTAGCATTCGCTTCAGTAAGCCCAAAAAGTGGGGGGAACGTGCCTGGGTCTTCGGCCTGTATAACGCCTACTCGCACGCAAACCCCTACTTCCTTGCCATACGCGAAGAGCCCGGCACCATCTTCAACTTCAACAATAGCAAGCGAAGCGTCCGCGAATACAGCATCCTCCCCCTAATCCCCTCCATCTCCTACCAATTCAAATTTTTCTAAGCATGAACACCTACTTCAATTACCTGGCAGTAGCCGCACTATTTACACTCACCTCCTGCGGGGGCAGTGACAGTTTTTCCGGCTCGGTTGTCGACATCGAACTGCCGGATCACGAAGCCAAACCCACCCTGGTGCTCCACCTGATCGGAAAAGACACCTTCTTTACCCCCTTCGCGGACATCAGCAGAAGCATAGACGAGCAAAACCCGGAGCAAATCACCGCAAGGCTTACCTTGTTGAGGGACAATTCGGAAGCCGCATCGGTAGACCTGATTACGAACGTGGAGAACAGTTACGACTTCTCGGAGCCACTACCCGTTGAGCCCGCTACCTATACGGCTACTATGATCGTGAGTGGCTTCGAGACCGTCACCGCCACCCAACGCATGCCCTCCCCACCCGACATCAATGAAGTGAGGTTCACCAAAGACGGCAGCGTCGACGCCCTAGGCTTCAGTCAGGATGAATGGGAAATAGAGATTAACGACCCGGCGGGAGAGGCCAACTACTACCTGTTCCGTCCGCTGACCATATCCGACGCGGAATGCCCCACTGATGATTTTGAGGACTGCACGCTCCGACGATCTTCCGATGAATCCATCAACATCGCGCAATCCCCCGACCCGCTTCTTCAGGATATCGAGGGGTACGGCTTCGTCCTGAACGACGAAAGAATCGACGGGCAAACCTACACCGTCCGGATCAGCGCCGAAGGCCAGGAGGCCTACCACTTCCTCGAAGTACTCACCCTCACGGAAGATGGTTACCGCTACTTCCTGAGTAAGGGGGCTTACGACCGTAGCGAGGGTAACCCCTTCGCCGAGCCCGTTAACGTGCACGAAAACGTCGAAGCCGGCTACGGCATCTTCCTGACCAGTAACCGCGCAAGGTTCGTCCGCAGGCGGGATTGACGGTGGTGAGAGCGGCAGTATTCACATATTGCCGGCTCAATTTCGTTTCTTGCGGTTATGCCGACCCGCCCGAAGAAAGCCAGCGAGCGCCGCACCACCTTCACCCTCGGTGAGCTGACCGTACCCGTACGGATCATCCTCGAGCGCGGCCGGCGCAACGTCCGGGCATCGGTTACCCGCAAAGCCCTGATTATCCGCCAACCCCTGTAGGATGCCGGCGGCGGAACGAGACCGCTCCCTAAAGGAAATGCTGCACTGGGCCCGGGCGACCCACGAAAAGAAACCCGCCGCATTCGCCCATTTTCGCACCACCGAAATAGCGGACCACTACACCTTCGGCATCAGGGGGCAGCGGTATACCATCGACGTAGTGCGCTCCGGGCGACGCTCCCACACCATCCGCGCAGTCGGCGATCACCGATTAGTCATCGAAGCCAACCCCGATGACGGTCACTACCAATCCGGGCAACTGTTCCCCAAGCTGCTGGCGAAGCACTTTGGCGCTCGGTTCCTGCCGGAAGTAGCGGCCCGGGTACACGGGCTCAACGAGCTCCACTTCCGGCGGCCTATAGGCGCCGTCAAGCTCAGCGATACTTACTCCCGCTGGGGCAGTTGCTCGACTAAGGGGAACATCAACCTGTCTACCCGCCTGCTCCTCGCGCCGGCTGAAGTACTGGACGCCGTCATCATCCATGAGTTGGCCCACCTCGTAGAGGCCAACCACTCCCCCCGCTTCTGGGCGCAGGTGCGACGGGCCCTGCCTGAATACCTGGAATACGACGCCTGGTTAGGCGACCACGGTAAGGACCTCCACTTCCGGCCGGTGCCGATTGGTGGCTAAGCGGTTACTTTTGCAGGAACACCAACATGCATTACGTGCGGCTACCCATCGGTTTTTTACTTGCGTTCCTCCTCACCTCCTGCGTATCCTCCGGCAAATTCAAGCGGACTTCCCTGGATTATAAGGCACGGATCGAAAGCCTCGAGGAGCGCTCCGCTACCCAGCAGGATAGCCTCCTGTCATTACGCTTCCAACTCGAACGCTCCCGGGGGGGGCAACGACGCGCTGCTGGCTACCCAGGACAAACTGCAGGACCGCCTCGCCCGGCAGGAAGATGAACTCGATGACCTCAAAGGCAACCTCAACAACACCAGCTCCCGCCTGGGAAGTGAACTGACGCAGGCCCGCGCCGCCATCGAGGCCGCCGAAGCCTCCCGCGACAGCCTCAAAGAAAACCAACGGGAGCTCGTGAAAGAATTCGAGGCCGGCCTCACCAAAGCGGCCGCCCTCATGCAAACCGCCCTGGATTCGGTCTTGGCCCCGGAGCAGTTCCGCATCACCATCTCCGGCGGGGAAGTCGTCATGAGTATCCAGGAAGACGTGCTTTTTACCCCCCGCTCGGTAAGCCGCCTCCACGACAACGCCGGGGTAGTCCTCCGCACGGCCATGGACGCCCTCCAGGCCAACCCCCTCCTTAAACTGACCGTCATCGGCCACACCGACAACCGCCCCAACCCCCGGCGCGGCACCAACAACTGGGAGTACGCCTCCCTGCGCGCCACCCACCTCGCCGAAGAACTCGCCAGCACCTACTACCTCAGCCCGAACCGCGTCGAGGCCACCAGCCAGGGGGAGTTCCGCCCCATCGCCGGCAACGACACCGAGGAAGGCCGTACCACCAACCGGCGGGTAGATTTCGTCCTCCGCAACAACGTCGCCAACCTCCTCCGCGAACTACAAAAATTGTAGTTTTTTGCGAACTTTTACCACAAAATAAGCAAATAGGTTTTACCTTGCGGGTCGAATGCTGGAAGCCACTGACATCACTAAGGTACTTTTTCTCGACATTGAAACCGTGAGCGGCGCACCGACTTACGCCGACCTTGACGAAACGATGCAGGGCCTTTGGGGCTACAAGGCCCCCTCCGCCATGCGCCGCTACGGGGAGGAGCTTACCGAAGAAGAAATCGCGGAAAGCTACACGGAGAAAGCCGGCATCTTCGCCGAGTTCGGTAAGATCGTCTGCATCAGCGTCGGCTTCGTTTACCGGGATCGGGAAGACCGCCGCCTCCGCATCCGCCTCAAATCCTTCGCCGACCGCGATGAAAAGGTGCTGCTGGAGAACTTCAACCGAATGCTCGACCAGTACTACCCCCACACCGGCGAGCAATTTATCTGCGGCCACAACATCAAGGAGTTCGACGTACCCTACATGTGCCGCCGTACGGTCATTAACCAGCTTAAACTGCCGCACATGCTCGACATTGTCGGCAAAAAGCCCTGGCAGACGCCCCAACTTCTCGATACCCTCGAACTCTGGAAATTCGGCGACCGCAAGAACTACACCTCCCTCAAACTCCTCGCCGGTATCTTCGGCTTCCCCACTCCGAAAGACGACATCGACGGCAGCGACGTCGGCCGCGTCTTCTGGCAGGAGGACGACCTGGAGCGCATCGCGGTCTACTGCGAAAAGGACGTACTGGCCACCGCCCAACTCTTCCTCCGCTACCAACTCAAACCGCTATTGGAGCCGGACCAGATCGAAACCGTAGAGGAAGGCAATTAATACGTCCGTGTGCACGCGCTTACAATTGGCGGAGGGAACCATCAGTACCCAAGGCCCATCCCCCGTCGGTCGAGCCGCGCCACGAGCCCCCAACCGAAGAAGTAGTTGGTCAGGCCCACCAGCAACTCGTTCTCCCCTTCATTGAGGGGGAGGCGTAGGCGGGCATTTTCGGGGGTAGCGCGGCCGCGGGGCGCAAGCATGCCCGGTGAGCCATAGGGGTTTTTGACCGTAGCCAGCGACCGGCCATTGAGGTAGAGGTGGGCCTCATCGCTTACGCCGAGGTCGATGAAGCGCTCGGTAGCTTCCCTGGCGGAGATGTTAATTTTGAGCCAAACCAGGCGCGCGCTCGCCCCGGGGGGTAGCTCCGTACTTACGGCTCACGTTGATGAGCCCGTGGTGTTCGGCTTCGATATGCGACCAGCTGGTAGATTCAGTGGGCAGGTCGGCGGCAAGGGGTTCGCGGCCGGGGGCGAAGTCCCGGGCTTCGGTGATCTGCCAATTGCGGAGGGTAACGGACTTCGTTGTGGGCGGGGTCGAAGCCGGTGCCGGCGTTCAGGCCGGGGGTGGCGTCGGGGGTGACGGTAACGTCGGCGATCCAGGCTTTCCCG
>OY764622.1:0-4936 GCA_963668285.1 uncultured Lewinella sp.
CCATCTCCATAGGATAGTCTTTAGTCTCAGACGTCCGCTCGTTGGCAGTTTGCCGGGGTCGCGGACTGATTTTGAGGGCGCAAAGGTACAAAAAAGGAAGCCCCTGCGCTACGTTGCTAGCACAACGCGCAGTCAGATAAATAGATCGTAGAATAGCGCATCAACCGTCCGTCACGGGGCGAGAACGTACTTCTCCACCGCGGTGCGGAATGCCGGCTGCAGTACCGCCCCGCGGTGGCTGACCCCCTCCAACGGGATCAGTGTTATACGGTCTTCGTCAACCGCGTTGAGCGTACCGGCCATCTCGAAGGGTATGAGCCGGTCGGCCGTCCCGTGCAAGATGGTTACCGGAGCTTCGGCCGCCGCCAGGTTCTTACGGGAGTCTAGCTCATAATTCAGCAGGAAGTCCGGTACCATCCAGAAAAAACGGTTCTTCATATCCCGCAAGGAGGTGTAGGGGGAAACCAGTACTACCGCACGGGGGTCGTTGTTGGCCGCCAGGTAGCTGACCGGGCCGGTCCCCATCGAATAGCCCGTGAGGATGATGTTCTCTTCACCGTAGCGCTCTACGAGCAGGTCGTACACGTACTGAAAGTCAGCGGTCATATTGTCTTCGCCGCCGAGCGTTCCTTCGCTTTTACCGAAGCCGCGGTAGTCTACCAAAAACAGGTCCGGCCCCAAACCCTGTAGTTGTTTGGACTGGTACAGCCCCCGGCCGTTATCCCCCACGTTACCGTGCAGATACAGGATGACCTGCTCGGCGCGCTCGCCGGCGCTCGCCGGTACCGTGATGGCGTGTAGGCGGACGCGTTCCTCTACCTCGATCCATTCTTCCGGGTAGGCCCCGTAGCTATAGTCGGGCGTACGCTGGCGGGGGTGGAACAGGAAGTTCTCCTGATAAACGTACAGTAAGGCACAGGCTACCAGGTATAGCAACCCGATGACTATTGCCGTCCACTTCGCTACTTTTTTCATACAGCAGGTAAGAACGAACGGCGGGTAGCTTAGTTGGCCCGCCCGGCGGTGCCGGCGCCTTTTCGGCAATCCATTGGAAGCCTTTATTCACACGGTTCGCGGGCCAAAGCGGGGTAGTCAACCTTGCACCAAAAATCACAAGTCCTGGGTTGTTAGACTATAAATAGAATGACGGTGGTTCTATCCTTATATTGAGCGGGACGGATCCTTGTCCCCGCCCGATCGTTTAAACAAACTACTACCAGCACTTGCGCTATTACCTCGTTCTGCCCGCCTTCATCCTGCTTTTCCTGGCTTGCCAGCGGGAACGGACCGTCAGTTTCAACGATGACATTCGGCCCATCCTCAACGAAAAGTGTATCGGCTGCCACGGCGGCGTCAAGCAGGCCGGGGGGGGTCGGCTTCGTCTTCCGCGAGAACGCACTCCGCGTGGCGGATAGTGGTGCTACCCCGATCGTCCCGGGCAAACCGGGGCGGAGTGAGCTGATCGCCCGCATCCGCCACCACGAGGAGGAGTTGCGGATGCCCTACGAGGCCGACCCGCTTTCGGAAGCCGAAATAACGCTTTTGGAGACCTGGATCGACGAGGGTGCCTCGTGGGAAGAACACTGGGCTTACCAGCCCCCGAAGTTGCCCGATAACGTTTCCCTCGCCGGGCTCGACGTCTCCGAATCGGTGGATAGCCTGGTCAAAACCTCGCTCCGTTCCAATAACCTTGCACCTGCGCGACTCGCAAAAAAACATACCCTGCTGCGGCGCCTTAGTTTTGATTTAACGGGATTGCCCGCTCCGGCAAATTTGACGAAGGATTTTTTGAATAACCGCCTCCCCTACCCCGCCCTCGTCGATAGCCTGCTGGCCCGCCCCGCGTACGGCGAGCATATGGCGGCCAAATGGCTGGAACTGGCCCGGTATGCGGATTCCAGAGGATACGAACGCGACCGAAAACGGGATATTTGGCAATATCGCGACTGGGTAATCGATGCCTATAATTCCGATATGCCTTACGATCGTTTCATCATCGATCAGCTGGCGGGCGACCTGCACCCGCAACCTACTCAAGATCAAATGATTGCAACGGGCTTTCACCGTAATACGATGAGTAACGGCGAGGGCGGCACGGATAACGAAGAATTTCGCGTTGCCGCCGTGATGGACCGCGTGGCTACCACCTGGGAGGTATTTCAGGGGACGACGATGGCCTGCGTACAATGCCACTCCCACCCCCTACGACCCGATAACGCACGAGGAATATTATACGACATATGCCTTATTTAATAATACTATCGACCACGACCACGTCTCGGAAGCTCCCCTATTGAGGACTTTTCACCGGGCGGATCAGATTAAATACGATAAGGTCATACGGTATTTACAGCAGAATAATTTTGCGAGGACGCAGGTGCAGGGCAGCGAAGAAAAGAGCAAGGCGGTGGTTACCCCACGAGCGTTCGGGCGAATGCTGACGACCCGCGAGCCACGCCTACGACCTTACGACTTCGATACGATCCGGGGCGGCGTATTTACCGGGCGGGCGGATGAGGACGTGCTTTTTTTAAAACCCGGTGATAACTTCACGCTACCGCCACTCGATTTGACGGAGGTCTCGGCCCTTCACGTAAGTCATCACGTCATGGGTCGGGGAACGCTGAGCGTCAGGCTCGATGACGAGGCGGGGCCGGTGGTGGCCAGCTACGAATTCGCCGACAAAGGCTGGAACTACGACGCCCGCCTCCCCCTCCCGCCCACCGACGGCGAACGTCGCCTCTACCTCGAGGTAGCCGGCGGCGGCAGCGACGGGAATATCCTGGCGGTAAATGCCATCGGCATGGAACCGAAACTGCCCGGCGATGACCCGGAGCAGCTCGAACGAATGACCGCTTTCGTTGCGGACCTCATGGCCGCCGAAGACTCGGTTACCACGCCAGTCATGGTCGAAATGGAGGGCAACACGCGGCGCAAGAGCCACGTCTTCACCCGCGGTAATTGGCTGGTCCACGGCGAGGAAGTAACCGCGGGCGTACCGGATCTGCTGCACGCCGACTCCAGCGAGATCAACAGTCGGCTCGACTTCGCCCGTTGGCTCACTAACCCCCAACAGCCCCTCACCGCCCGCGTGGAGGTCAATCGCATCTGGGACGGACTTTTCGGCCGCGGGCTCGTGCCCACCGTCGAAGACCTCGGGAGCCAGGGCGATAAACCCCGCTACCAGGATTTGCTGGACTTCCTGGCCGTACGCTTCTCCGAAGACCTGAATTGGAGCCGAAAAGCCCTCGTTCGCGCCATCGTGCTGACCGAGGTGTACCGCCAGTCGTCGGACGCCACGCCGGAATTACTGGAACGGGACCCCTTCAACGACCTCCTGGCCCGGGGGGCACGCAAGCGCCTGACCGCCGAGGAGATCCGCGATCAAAACCTCGCGATCAGCGGTTTGCTGAGCCAAAAGATGCATGGCCCCGGCGTAATGCCCGTACAGCCCGATGGCCTGTGGGACAACATCCCCTACAGCGAAGACGAGTGGAAAACCAGCGATGGGGAAGATCGGTACCGTAGGACGATCTACACCTACCTGCGCCGCTCCGTCGTTCATCCCGGCCTCACCACCTTCGATGCCTCGAACCGCGAGGTTTGCCTGAGCCGCCGGACGGTAACCAATACCCCCCTGCAAGCGCTCCTGGCGCTCAATGCCCCCGAAAATCTGGATGTCGCCAAAGCACTATCGGAGCAGGTGAGCGACCAACCGATACTCGAACGCCAGGTCGACCAGCTATTCAGGCGGCTCCTGCTTCGCCCCGCGAACGAGGAAGAGGTACGGGTCCTGGTCGGCCTGTACGAAGAAGCCAGCCGTGACCGCGGGGAGAACGAACACGCCCTGGTGGTCATCATCAACGCCCTGCTCAACATCGACGAATACTTAACCTTGAGCTGATATGGAACGACTATTCAGGGAATTTCAGGAGACGGAAGCGCAGTACAACAGCCGGCGGCACTTCCTGCGTAAATGTATGCTGGGTATGGGTGGTATGGCCATGGCCGGCTTTAGCGGCTGCCAGACGCCGAACGAACCGCTCGCTACCGACGGCCTTAGCCACGGCGCACCGATCAAGTTCCCCCGCCGCGCTAACCGGGTCATTTACCTGCACATGGCCGGTGCCCCCTCCCAACTGGAACTGTTCGACTACAAAACCGGCCCTGCAAGCCCTCGACGGGAAGCCCTGCCCGCCCTCCCTACTGGCGGGTAAGCGTTTTGCCTTTATCCAGGGCACCCCGATGATGCTGGGGCCACAGGCCAAGTTTGCCCGCCACGGCCAGAGCGGCCAGTACGTATCGGACCTCCTTCCCCACTTCGCCAAAGTCGTCGATCACACGGCGCTCCTGAAAGCCGTCCACACCGAAGAGTTCAACCACGCCCCCGCGCAAATGCTGATGCAGACGGGTAGCCCCCGCGCCGGCCGGCCCGCCTTCGGTAGCTGGATCACCTACGGCCTCGGCTCGGAGAACGATAATTTGCCGGGGTTCATCGTGCTGGCCTCCGGCGGCCGCATCCCGAGCGCCGGGAAGAAACTCTGGGGGCAGCGGCTTTCTGCCGTCCATCCACCAGGGCGTACAGTGCCGCACCGACGGGGACCCCATCCTTTACCTAAGTAACCCCGACTGGATGTCGCGCGACCTCCGCGGAAAGACGATCGAGGCGATCAACGAGATCAACCGCCGCCAGCAGACGGAAAAAAGAAAGCCGACCCGGAGACCCTGACCCGGATCGAGCAGTACGAGATGGCCTTCAAGATGCAGGTGTCCGTACCCGAGGTGATGGACATCAAAAGAGAGCCCCAGTACATTCACGACCTTTACGGTTACCACGCCCGGGGGCAGCTCTTTCGCCAATAATTGCCTGCTGGCCCGGCGGCTCGCCGAATCCGGCGTCCGCTTCATCCAGCTATACGATTGGGGTTGGGATACC
>OY764623.1:0-13064 GCA_963668285.1 uncultured Lewinella sp.
GCGTGACAGGCAGATATTCTAACCAACTGAACTACCAGACCAATGATTTTATCCCTAAAACTAGAGACTTCCGCAACAGCGGGATTCAAATCTTGTTCAAATGCTTTGGTAAAAAATGGTTACTTCTTACTAAGCAGGTGCAAATATACATTGCATTTTAAATAGAACCAATAATTTCATTCTTTTTTTCAAAATAAAAACAACACTTCCAGATCTGCTAAACAAACTTCTGCCGCTCAACCATAAACGTAGTGAGAATTCGCGAAAAATCACCCGAAGTATCCGCGGCTACATATTTTATTTGGTACTGTATACACTTGGATTTTAGTAGAGCAAAATAATCTGAAACTTCTTTTTTGTAAGTTTCTCGAATGGTATCTGCATACAGATTGATGTGAGCACCGGTTTCAATATCTTCAAAGCGGGTAGGAGTGTTGGCAAAGTCAAAATCAATCTCTTTGTGCCGGTCAAATGTATGGAACAAGATCACCTCATGCTTGTTATATTTTAAATGCCGTAACGCCTCAAATAACCTTTCGGGCTCAGAAGCAGGTTGTAACATATCAGAAAACAGAAATATCAGAGACCGGCGATGAATATTTTCTGCTATTTGATGCAAATATGTAAAGGTATCTGTGTTCCTCTGACCCGGATCCTTTTGTAAAGAAGTATTCAGGGTATTGTATAGCATTTGATAATGCCGCTCACTTCCTTTTTCGGGCGCATAATATTCGTAAGTATCACTATAAATACTTAATCCTACCGCATCTCGCTGCTTTTTGAGCATTGTCATAATACTGGCAGCAGCAAGTGTTGCAAAAGCAATTTTGTTGAGACTACCGATCGCATAATTGGCAATTGCAGGGTAGTGCATAGAAGTAGAGTTATCAAGGATCAAATGACACCGTAAGTTAGTTTCTTCCTCGTAACGTTTTGAATACAACTTATCCGTTTTTGCGTAGAGTTTCCAATCAATATGTCGGGTACTTTCTCCCGAATTATAAATTTTGTGTTCTGCAAATTCGGCCGAAAAGCCATGAAAGGGACTCTTGTGTATTCCGGAAATAAATCCTTCTACTACCTGCTTCGCCAAAAGCGCAATGTTGGTAAACCCTCCGGCTTTGTTTAGTTCATGTTGAAAATCCATACTATATTTTGATCTTATCCCCATTTACCAGTGTAACAAATCAGTAATGGAAACGGGTATACTCAAACAACAAATTAAGTACTTATGCTACCTTCTGGCTTATAAAAGTTTACTCACCTCATTATGAATAAAAAAGGTTTGGCGCATGTGCCAAACCTTTTTTAAATTCAAATACAAAAGATACCTTACAAAAGGGTATCAATAGCATCCGCATATACATTCTTTGGAGAAACCCCCACTTGACGTCCAACGACTTCACCGTCTTTAAAAACTAAAACCGTGGGAATATTTCGTACGCCGTACTTTGCTGCAAACTCTTGATTTGCATCAACGTCCAATTTTCCAACAACAGCTTTATCTTTATAATCTACACTAATTTCTTCTATAATCGGACCTACCATACGACAAGGACCACACCAGGCCGCCCAAAAATCTACTAATACTGGTTTATCACTTTTTAATACAACCTCATCAAAGTTTGCATCTGTTATCTCTAATGCCATAATTCTAAGTTTTAAATAACTTCTTTTAAATTTACATAAAATTAGTCAATAAATAGTCTAAAGCTTACACAACCTATATCACTTTTAGTTATCTGTACATTACAAAAGTTTATATTAACCAACGATTAGCAACAATGAAGCTACAAGCATGCAAAGTACTTATCATTTGCCTCTATCCCCTTTTAGCAGTTCATAATTCTTTAGCACAAAAAGAAGAAAAATATAAAATCCTTACGCTAGCATTCTATAATGTAGAGAATTTATTTGATTATGAAGATGACCCTCTAACTTTTGACGACGATAGAACTCCAGATGGGAAAGATCATTGGACCTCAGGATATTTATGAGAAAAAGCTTCGGAAATTAGCGGAAGTGATCAAAGACATCGGCGCATCAACAACCGGTACAGCACCAACTATACTGGGGGTTGCTGAAATTGAAAATCTTAGAGTGCTAGAAAATCTTGTACAGACAAAAGCATTGGATCCGTATGACTATCAGATTCTGCATTATGATTCGCCAGACCGTCGAGGCATAGATGTAGCGCTACTCTACAGACCCATACATTTTACACCAACCTTCAGTAAAAACTACGAGTTGCGGATATTTGATTCAGAAAATCCTGATAAGCGAGTCTATACCAGAGATCAACTTTTGGTCTGTGGATTACTGGATGGTGATGAAATATTTATAATCGTAAATCATTGGCCCTCCAGGCGGGGCGGTGAACAAAGAAGTAGCTATAAGCGGAAAGCAGCTGCGAATTTAAATAAAAGAATTATAGACTCGATACACGCCATAAAGCCTTATGCTAAAATCGTCAGTATGGGAGATCTCAATGATGATCCTACAAGTGCCAGTGTAAAAAAAGTATTGAAGACAAAAAAGAATCGACATACTGTTAAACCAAAAGGTTTGTATAACCCCATGGAGAAGATGCACCAAAAAGGGTTCGGATCCTTAGCATACGGAGATGGCTGGAATTTATTTGATCAACTACTATTTTCATACGGATTTCTAGACAAAAAATTAGCAGGTTATACCCTTTATAAAACAGGAATTTACAGCCCTGACAAGCTGGTTCTTCCTACCGGTCGTTACAAGGGATATCCTTACCGAAGTTTTGCGAATGGAACATCTACCGGTGGATACAGCGATCACTTTCCCGTATACTCGTATGTAATTAAGAAAACCAAAAAAACTACTGAGTAACTGATATTCCGTTCAGAACAGTATGTGATACCCGGTGTTGTTTAACCTTTGGTTTGTGGTCTACTGCCTGTAAGGAAGTATTGAAGGAAGAGTAGTTCGATTGAGAAGTGCGAGTACGCTTTTCTATAGGTTTAAACTCTTCTTCAAACAGGGCTAGTTCGTATCGATACCCATCTGCAACCAATAAGGTTTGATTGGTATCAAGCATAATCAGATCCAAATGAGCGGTATTACTCCCCCGTTTCTTTACCTGATGAATCCCTTTTGCAATTAATTTTGATTGATGCCATAATTCCAATTCGATAGTTCCATTATTTTTAGCAGAATATTCAACCACGTAATTCGTAAATCGGTTCGTCCCCTGTTTTAAAACAATTGGTGGATCCTCGGCAAAATAAACTTCTTGTGCTACCAAATTTCCGCTGCCCAACGAAATGAGTATCAGAGAAGTAACTAAAAAGAATAATAGATGTATTTTTCTAATCATAGCGAGGTAGCATTTATAAAAGTACCACAGTATAAAGCACTTTATAATAGCACTACAAGAAAATAATGTGCCAAAGAACAAATGCTTAGAAATTATTCGTGAACGCTTACAATTTACTGATGCAAAAAACGTTTCAAATTTTAACCTGGTTATTCATATATTTGAAGTCTCCCCTCCCTTTATACGTTTACTATTAACTTGGTATGCTATTTGAATACTGGGTTAAAAAAGATATTTTTTATGAAAAGGAAATTTACTGCTGCTTTAGTTGTTATAGCTTTTACACTTAGTGCAAACACTGCGTTTTCTCAGAAATTGCTTCTGGAAACCAATCATTCTTTTTTAGAAGGGTTTAAAAACTGGAAGACGGGAACCTGGGGAGATGCCAGAAGCAAACCCGAAGCTACTTTTGTAATAAACACCAGTGATGGTCACGATGATAAGGCTTCGGTAAAAATAGATGTTAAAAAGGATTCTAAAGACAATCCAGGGAAGGTCTTTCTCAGAACGTCCGGTATCAAGCTAAAGAAGGGTAAGACCTATACGATAGAATTCTGGGCCAAAAGTAGAGTGGCCGCAGATAGTGTTCGTCTGCTGATTTATTCTTCAGAAGAAACCGGAAGCCGAAAAGAATGGGGTGGTATTGTAGATCAGGATTTACGTTTCTTAGGGGATGGTACCTGGCAACAATTAACCTTAACCTTCGAGGCTAAAGATAAATTTCCGGGTGCACCAGCCGACTATCACAAAATTGGTATTGCCGTAGGGTTTGGTGGACGAAAAGGCGTTTATCAGATTGATAATTTTCGATTAGTCCGTTTGGATTAAAATTTCGAACAAAATCTATTTGTCAAAATTTATATTTTGAACTGATTTAAACTTTTTTCCATTTGCTAAGAAATTGTCCTTTTTCGTCCATTTTTTGTCTTTTATGAGTTCCGTAGCGCTGCTATGCAATACAAAAAACACTTCAAATGATCAAAAATATGATTAATTTTCACTTAAACGCAAAAAGTTTAAATCAGTTCTCTAATAAGACTTATACTAGTTGTGTAAATTCTTTTATAATATCCATTCCTTTATTTTTATTGTAAAATTTCTGCAGCGCCTCTTTATAAGATGGGTCCAGAGTTCCCTGATCATCCCGAAGTGCTTCTACCACGGCAATAGCTTTTTTTGGACGTGGTCCCCAGGTGTACAATACGACTTTGGAGTTGGGGTCAAAAGCAATTAATTTTGGAATAGCTTTTCCGCCATTGGTCAGGAACTGATTCATGAGCGTTTCATTTTCATCTCGTAAAATAACCTTTAAAGTTACACCGGGTAGTTCTTCTGCTATTTTTTGAAGTACGGGAATGTTATGCGCTGCATCGCCGCACCAACTTTCAGTCAATACCAACCAATGCGCAACAGTTTTATTCTGATTAAAGGTATTCTTAACCGATTCTGGGATAGTAATCTTTTTGTCCCAACGGCGCATACGTGCATCATTAAGTGCTGTATAGTGGATCAACTCTTTATCCTGAAGTACACCAGTAGTTTTTCCATCTGCAGTTAGACGCTCAGAAAGTGTACGAAATTCTTCATAGGAAAAACCCTGCGCAAACTTTTGTACTAATAAATTTCCTAATGCTGATGGAGTCAATGTAGTCATAGCTTCTGTTTTACCGTAAAATATAGCATAAGTTCTTCGTTTTATCTAATCGTCTAACTAAAATATAGCTACTTTGTAGTCTGAAACAAAAAATAAACAGCATCATGCCTAAAATCCGCTGTGATTGGTGCCAAGGAAGTAAATTATATCAGGACTATCACGATAATGAATGGGGAGTACCCTTACATAATGACGACTTGTTGTTCGAATTTTTGATTCTGGAAACCTTTCAGGCAGGATTGAGTTGGATAACAATTCTAAAGAAAAGGGAAAATTTCCGGATAGCATTTGATCACTTTCATTGCAAAACAATCGCCAGGTACACAGATCAAAAGGTAGAACTACTGCTGCAGGATTCCGGAATTATTCGAAATCGACTAAAAATCAAAGCCACTATTAAAAACGCGCAATCGTATCTTAAAATTCAGGAGGAATTCGGAAGTTTTGATCACTACATTTGGAGTTTCGTAAAGCAAAAAGCAGTTCTTAATAAATGGCATCACATAACAGAATTACCCGCTCAGACAGAGACGTCCCGTACGATTAGCAAAGACTTAAAGAAGCGTGGCTTTACATTCGTTGGACCAACAATAGTGTATGCCTTTATGCAAGCTATCGGCATGGTTAACGACCATATAACAACTTGTTATCGCTACAAAGAAGTATAGCTTATTGAAGATAGGATAAGAAATCATCCCGGGGTATTTCGATAGCTCCCAGACTAGCTAGATGGGGTGTATATAATTGACAATCAATTAATTTATATCCTTTTTCTTTTAGTGTATTTACTAAAGTTATAAAAGCGATTTTGGAACCGTTTGAGATCAGGCTAAACATACTTTCTCCACAAAATACCAACTGATCTGGTAAATTAATACCGTACAATCCGGCGACCAATTCTGAATCCTTCCATACTTCTACGGATATAGCATGTCCGGCTCGGTGCATCTCTACATATGCTTTCTGCATTGCATTCGTTATCCAGGTGCCCTCCTGATCTTTCCTTGCAATCGTAGCGCAGGTATTGACTACAGCTTCGAATGCCGTATCAAAAGTAACTGTCAGCTGATTATCGCGCAGTACTTTGCGCATACTTTTATGAATTTTCAATTCGTCAGGAAAGAGTACCATTCGCGGATCAGGACTGTACCATATTATAGGTTGTCCTTGACTGTACCAGGGGAAAATACCATTTTGATACGCGTTTACTAATCGGGGTACAGACAAATCTCCTCCGATTGCCAGAACACCTTCGGCATCGGCATAGGCAACTGGAGGAAACACAGGTTTCTCATTCAGAATAATCATGAATGGTTTGCTACCTCATTTCTAAAAAGGCAAATCATCATGCTCTTCACTATTCAGATCAGTGGCGGGTTCAAAAGTATTAGCCGGTTGTATTGGTGGTGGGACATTAGTTGCAGGAGCATTTTGCTGAAGGTTTTCAATACGCCATCCCTGTATCGAGTTAAAATATTTTGTTTCTCCTTGTGGATTTACCCATTCTCGGCCACGTAAATTAATGCTAATTTTTACATCCTGTCCAACCTGATAGTTGTTTAACAAATCACATTTGTCCTGTACAAACTCTACCATTATATGCTGAGGATATTGCTCCTCGGTAGTTACTACCAGTTCTCGTTTTCTGAAACCATTGTTGCCAAAAGTTTGTTCGTCTCCAATTACTTTTACTTTGCCCTGTACTTCCATGTTTTACCTTTAAATGTTTACTAATCAATATGTTAATAATGTAATTAATCATATATTCCTATGATTAGGATACGAATCAAAGGTACGAATTTCTTGTTTTTCTAAGAACGCAATCAATTATTTTATCAACGAACCGATTTAAAATTTTCGAATTAATTAAATAATGAATTTTTTCAAACCCTCACGAACCCTAAGTTTTTGAACCGTACCCATCGTTTTGCTTTTCAAAAAGAATGTAGATCACAACAAAACTAATTCTCTACTATCACAACCCAAAATGTCTGAATCACTTTGTAGGGTGCAGTATTTTGAATACGAAAACTATCTCCATTTTTTTACTGACATCAATTTCTTATCTTACCGTAATTCTATGACAACTTCTGTCGTAAAACTTTGAAAGTCCGTATGAATGTTTTTGATCAACGATACTACTCTACCACTTTTATAATTATTGCCGCTGTTACTATTTTTGGGCTGATTCTCTGGAGTACGGTTTTATTTTATAACAGACTAAAAAATGATGAGCGTTTTAAGATGGAAATCATAGGACAATCCATCAAGTCGCTTGATAGTCAGGATCAAAATGACTATATAGAACTCAACTTTTTGATCATGAATAGTAATAGTACGATTCCGATCGTAGTAGTAGATCCAAATGATAGTCTGGTACTAAGTATTAATACACCGTATACGCTTTCTGAAGATTATCCCAACTCGCTAGAGTATTTTCAGGAAATGCGCAGGGATAACCGACCTATTGAGATCAACCTTGGTAATTCGCAAAAACAATTTTTGTATTACGGTAGTTCCCCGGTTTTACGCAAGCTAAAATTTTATCCTATCGTCGTTGTATTCGTTATCATACTTCTTATCGGGGTTGTATATTTTTTCTTTACTACAACAAAAATTAGTGAACAAAACCAGTTATGGGCGGGTATGGCCAAAGAAACCGCGCATCAGATTGGAACCCCATTATCCTCTTTGGTCGGTTGGGCAGAGATTTTAAAAATGGAAAATGTGAACCCGGAATATATTGAAGAAATTAATAAGGATATCTCCCGATTAATGATGATAACGGAGCGATTTTCTAAAATCGGATCGGTTCCAAACCTCGAAAAACGAGATCTTATCTCCCAAACAGCACGAGCGTATGAGTATTTGGAGGCAAGAACTTCAAAATTAATTAATTTTCATTTAGATCTTCCGGAAGGAGAAATAGAGGTTTATTTGAATGAACAACTGTTCGGTTGGACTATTGAAAACATTGTTAAGAATGCCATCGATGCCATGCGTGGAAAAGGGGACTTATATATCAAATTAATAGAAGAGCCTAAGGAGGTTCTGATTAATATTACGGATACCGGAAAAGGAATTGCTAAAGGGCAGTTCGGACAAATTTTTGAACCGGGTTTTACTTCTAAAAAAAGAGGCTGGGGGTTGGGACTATCCTTAGCGAGGCGTATTATAGTAGAATATCACAAGGGCAAAATCAAAGTGTTGCACTCTGAAAAAGGGAAAGGAACTACTTTTCAGATAGCGTTGCGCAAAGCTGAAGTATAGCGAATTAAAAGTCCTGTTCGTCAGTTCGCTGATAGGGTTTCATAAGTTCTCTTAAACTTGAAGGGATAGAGACAGACCTTTTCTCACTAAAATTATAGCAAACTGCTACATCCTGATTTTCTGCACATAATTCTTTATCTGTATTATACAATTCGTGATGCAAACCAAAACTGGTGTTTTTCGTAAATGCTACGCTCGTTTTGATAAATACCTCACCGGGATATTGCAACTCTTTTTTAAAATCACATTTGGTAGAAACCAGAATATGACCAACAGTGTGCTGCTCAAAAAAATCTACCCATCCGTTAGATTCCCAAAAATGAACTCTAGCGCTCTGAAAATACCGTAAAATACTAATATTATTAATATGCCCATACGTATCCAAATCACTCCAATCCATACGTAATCTGGTTTCTAAATGAATCATATAAAGAATTCGAATCTTAAAGGTTAAAAATTCGAACGAATCTGTTTTGCCAATGCTTCAAAATCCGCTTCGGACTGTGAGACTTTATGCTGAAAGGAAGCGTCTTTCATTTGGGTTAGCGGAATTAAGTGTACGTGTACATGTGGTACCTCCAGACCAATAACTGACATACCAATACGTTCGCAGACGACTGTTTTCTCTATTGCTAAGGCAACTCTTCTGGAAAATAATAACAAATCAGAATACAGCGATTCCTCCAGATCAAAAATGTAATCCACTTCTTTTTTTGGAACACAAAGCGTATGTCCTTTGCTGTTTGGATTTACATCCAGAAAGGCAAGAAACTTATCCGTTTCAAAGACCTTATAACTAGGAATTTCACCGGTGATAATTTTACTAAAAATAGTAGCCATAGGGGAGGGTTAAAACAGGTTCATAAACGTTAGTCTCTGGTAATTTCTAAAACATCAAACTTCATAATACCATTGGGCACCTGAATTTCTGCCGTTTCACCAACTGATTTGCCGAGCAAACCCTTACCAATAGGTGAATCTACTGAAATTTTTCCGGTTGCCAAATCGGCTTCACTTTGCGCTACCAGTTTGTAACTGATTTCTGCATTATTAGTATGATTTTTCAGCTTTACAGTAGAATGCACTAATACCTTAGAAGTGTCTAATTGTGATTCATCAATCAACCGGGCGCCACTCAAGGTTTCTTCCATTTTAGATATCTTTAACTCCAACAGCCCTTGCGCTTCTTTGGCAGCGTCATACTCCGCATTTTCACTCAAATCCCCTTTGTCTCTTGCATCCGCAATTGCCTGCGAGGATTTTGGACGTTCTACATCTTTTAACTGGTTTAATTCATCACGCAATTTCTTTAATCCTTCGGCAGTGTAATATGATACTTTACTCATAACTATTATATTTTGAATCCGAGACGTACCCGGAGCATATTAAACGCAAAGAAATCCCATGAACTATGGGATTCCGTCAAAACAAATATAACAAAATTTTCTGCGTTATAGTATTTTAGATACCTTGTAAGCAAAAATTTAAGATGCAAAATACCCTCTATATCTTTCTCATTATTATACTTGCAAGCGCTTGCAAATCGGATGATAACGGCTTAGATGATCCAAATACTTTGTTACCACCCGTACAGGTGAATTTTGAAATCAACCTCAATCTTCCGGAATTCAAAAATCTGCAGTTTGTAAGTGGAACCTATATTAATTCACAGCAGGGAATTAATGGTGTTGTCATTTACAACGTAGACGGAAATCAATTTACAGCCTTTGAAATTACCGATCCAAATCACCAGGTTCGGGAATGTTCCAAAATGACTTTGGACGGAATTATTCTGACGTGTAGCTGTGATGATAAAAATGAATATGATATTCTGACCGGACAACGACGGACCAATCCGGGAGAAGGACTCGGGTTAAGAAGGTACCGAATAGCTAAAAACGGTAATAAATTGTTTGTTACAAATTAAAATAAGCGTCCAAGCCATCTTCCAGATTAATAAAATCAACGTTTGGCAGGTGCTGTTCTAAAGTTAGGATCGCTGCGGCACTACGCCTGCCCGTAGCACAACAAACTACCATTTTTTGCTGTGTTGAAATCTCGTCCAGGCGGTCTTCTAACTCTTCTAACGGTACATGAATACCACCAATATTTTCATCTTCAAATTCGCGATAAGTACGTACATCTAGTACGGTATATTCTTTTAGATATGCCTCTGCTTCTTCAGCTTTGATTGATTTGTGAACATTTGCCTGAGTGACTCCACAGAACAATTCGTAATCTTCTTCCAATGCGGTTATGGTAGCTTCTGAGTTTTTTTGAAAGGCTAAAAGTTGCTGCTGTAAGGTAAGCGCATCAAAGTACAATAGTTTGTTTACGAGTAATTCACCAATACCGGTAATCAGCTTGATCGCTTCGTTAGCCTGTAACGCGCCGATAATTCCGGGTAAGACTCCAAGGACTCCAATATCCGAACAGTTCGGTACGCTATTCGCAACAGGGGGTGTAGGAAACAAACAACGATACGTGCCGCTGCCCTGGTAGTTAAATACAGAGACCTGCCCCTGAAATTTAAAAATGGATCCAAAGACAAGTGGTTTGTCAGTTAGGACACAGGCATCATTTACCAAATATCGAGTCGGAAAATTATCACTACCATCCACAATAAAATCGTAAGCTCCGAAAATCGTCAGGACATTGTCTTTAGTAATAAATTCCGGGTAGGTTTTTAGGGTTATATGAGGATTCAGAAATTTTAAACGTGCTGCCGCTACCTGCGCTTTATTTTGATCAACATCCTGTGTTGTATAGAGAACTTGTCGTTGTAAATTTGAAAGATCTACCGTATCACCATCTACGATTCCGATAGTACCTACTCCTGCCGCCGTCAAATATTGTAGCACCGGACATCCTAGCCCACCGGCACCAATCACCAAAACTTTCGCTGCTTTGAGTTTTTTTTGTCCTAAAACCCCAATCTGGTCCAGAATCAAATGGCGGTGATACTGCTTTTTTTCTTGTTTTGAAAACATAGACAACTATTTTATATGCTTGTTTCCTGAGGCGTAAAACGATTAAAGTGTTCCCAATCCTTCCATACTACTTCGAACCCCTTACTTTTCAGCATTTTTGCTATTTCTTCGGTAGATCGCTCGTCCGAAATTTCAAATTGCTCCAGAGATTGTTTTTCTACGGCATAACCACCAGGGTTGGTTTTGGATTCGGCGCTTATTGAGGTGATTCCAAAGTTCACCGCATTATTTCTAAATAGTTCGCTCTCTCTTGTTGATAATGATAATTCTACATCTTCGTCCAGCAACCGGTAAGCACATATTAATTGCACTAAATCCGGGTCGGTCATTTCTACTTTAGGTTCCAATCCTCCGCTATGAGGTCGCAATCTGGGAAACGATAAAGAATACTTTGTTTTCCAGTAGGTCTTTTGAAGGTATTGTAAATGTAATGCGGTAAAAAAGCTATCAGTTCGCCAATCTTCCAAACCAAATAATGCACCCAATCCGATTTTATGAATTCCGGTACGACCCAACCGATCGGGAGTTTCTAATCGATAATAGAAATTACTTTTTTTTCCTTTTGGATGATGTTTTTTATATTCTTCTTTATGATAAGTTTCCTGATACACCAAGACTGCATAGAGTCCCTTTTTCTTTAATAGCTTATAATCTTCTTCGTCCAGTGGTTGTACTTCTATCGTAATGTTTGCAAATTGTTTCTGAATTAATTGAATCGCATTAGCAATGTACTCCACTCCAACCGTACGATTGGCTTCACCTGTCACTAGCAGGATGTGGTCGTATCCTTTTTGCTTTAAAAACGCTACTTCTTTGAGTATTTCGGTATCCGTAAGTGTGCGACGCGGAATTTTATTCGTCATGCTAAAGCCACAGTACGTGCAGATGTTCTGACACTCATTACTCAAATACATGGGGATATACATTTGAATTGTATTCCCAAATCGCTTTTTAGTTATTTCGCGACTCAATTGTGCCATTTGCTCCAGATACGGTTTTGCTGCCGGCGAAATCAACGCTTTAAAATTTTCTAACGTTCGTTTTGAAGTTTGTAAAGCTTGCAGTACATCTCCTTCGGTTTTGGCATGGATTTCATCAGTAATGATATTCCAGTCGTACTGATCAAAAGTGGCTTTAAAAGAGGTCTTCATAAATGTAGCATTTTGTGATTTAGTTCAAAAAGGAGGTTAACGGACTGCTTGCCTTTGCTTGGTCTTGAACCGGCGCCAATTTTGCCTCATACGCCATTCTTCCGGCTTGAACTGCCAGCTTAAAGGCATTTGCCATCATAACAGGATCTTTGGAGACCGCAATAGCCGTATTTACCAGAACCGCATCGGCACCCAGCTCCATTGCTGCTGCTGCCTGAGAAGGTGCTCCAATACCAGCGTCAATAATTACCGGTACCGTACTTTGATCAATTATAATTTCCAAGAAATCCACTGTTTTCAGCCCTTTATTGCTTCCAATCGGTGCACCCAAAGGCATAACGCACTGTACCCCCACCTCTTCCAGTCGTTTACACAACACCGGATCGGCATGTATGTATGGCATTACTACAAAACCGAGTTTGACAAGTTCTTCTGCCGCCAACAGTGTTTCAACAGGATCTGGAAGCAGGTATTTTGGATCCGGATGTACTTCTAATTTAATCCAGTTTGTTTCTAAAGCTTCCCGTGCCATTTGTGCAGCAAAAACAGCTTCTTTCGCATCACGAACTCCAGATGTATTCGGCAACAAATTTATCCGTGAATGTCCGAGGTGTCGCAGAATATCATCTTCTTCATTCGCTAAGTCAACG
>OY764624.1:0-3090 GCA_963668285.1 uncultured Lewinella sp.
GTCCTCGCCCTTTGGAACATAATGCCTGTTTAAAGGAGGTAGTATTAAGAGTGCTGCCAGCCCGATCAACACGTTACAGCCGATCTGAATCGTGAAGAAACTGATGTTGGACCAACTGAAAGCGTTCAGCGCGCTAACGCCGTAAAGTTGTAAGGCCTCGCCCGTCAGGAAGTGGTACGTACCCATACCCCCGGGGCTGGGGATCACGATGCCCCAACCACCGCTGACGAAAGTCACCAGAGCGGCCACGGCGCCGAGCGCGGCCGTCGGCGCGAAGGCCAGTAACGTAAAGTAGGTCATCACGAAGTACATCAGCCAGATATTGAGGCTATGTAGAATAAATAGCGTCGGGCTTTCCACCTTCAATATGGTCTGCACTCCCTCCGCGAACCCCTTCAGGATGGTCGTCAGCTTCCGCCCGAGCGTCGTTGCCATGATCCGCCGCCGCTGCGACCAGGCGAAGTAGAGGAGCAGTAAACCCAATACGGCCACGATCGCTAACAGGTAGGGTAGGGAGGCGAAGCGCGAAAGGTCGACCGCCTCCAGCACCCAATCCAGGATGGTCTCTCGGCCCAGGAACAGGGCTAAAGCGGTAACGGCAAGGATCAGCATGACATCGACCATCCGCTCCACGACCACCGTGCCGACTACCCTTTCCAGGCTGATCTTTTCGTACCGCGCCATGGTGGCCGGCCGCAAGACCTCCCCCAGGCGCGGGAAGCCGAGGTTGGCGAAGTAACCGAGGTTGATCGTAAGAAAGGCATTACTCAAACGAGGTGTAGCGCCAAAAACCCGCAGCATCATATTCCACCGAAGGGCGCGGCTGAGGTTACTGATGCAAAAGGCGACCACGGTGATCAACAGCCACCAGGGGCTTGCGCTGCGGAAGTCTTCCGCCAACTTATCCAGGAGGCGACAATCCCCGGCCGGTACGCCATCCAGCTCGCACTGTAGCAGGTAAGCGGCCTGCTGGCTGCGGTACATCAACCAAAGAATGCCGACGCCGACGCCGACGAAGAGTACGAACTTCAATACGTTAGCGAACTGCTTATTCATACGCGACTACGACAAACCGCCGTCTACCCCGATCACCTGACCGTTGACGTAAGAGCTTAGGTCCGAACCGAGGAATACGCATACTTTGGCGATCTCTTCCGCTTCCCCGAAGCGCTTTAGCGGTATGTTGCCGAGGTAGCTTTGTTGCAACTCCTCCGGCAGCTCGTCCGTCATTTCCGTCACGATGAAGCCCGGGGCGATGACGTTACAGCGGATGTTCCGCGACCCCATTTCCTTGGCCAAAGACTTGCTAAAGCCGATGATCCCGGCCTTGGAGGCGGCGTAGTTCGCCTGCCCGGCCTGCCCGGTGATGCCGACAATGCTCGACATGTTGATGACGCTGCCGCCACCCGCCTTCATGAGCGGCCGTAGCGCGTGTTTGGTCAGGTTAAAGACGGACTTCAGGTTGTTATCCATCACCGCATCCCACTGTTCCTCATTCATCCTCAGCAGTAGTGTATCGCGCGTCACCCCGGCGTTGTTGATCAGGATATTGACGTTGCCGAGGTCGGCGGTGACCGCCTGGATGAGGTCGCCGGCGGCGGTGAAGTCGGCGGCATCGCTCCGGTAGGCCCGCACGTTCTCCCCAAGCTCTTCCACCAGGGCTTCGGCCGGGCCGGCGGAGCTGCGGTAAGTGAAAGCGACCCGGGCGCCTTCCCCGACGAATTTTCTCACTAAAGCGGCGCCAATGCCGCGGGAGCCGCCGGTGATCAGCGCGATTTTTCCATCAAGTAAAGCCATAGTGGGTGGTTTTGCGCGGCGAAGATACAATGCCGACTGTACCGATCGGTATACGTACCGCGGCGGTGCTTATACCTGAGCGTACGTAGGGTATTTGGGCGAGTACGCAGGCTAGCTCTCTACTAGTCCCGCACTTAGTTGGGGATGCAAGCTTAAGTCGGGAATAGCGGGGATTCACCGTAAGTTACGGGAGTGAGGCCCCGCCCGGGCGTGGAGGGGGAAGGTCATAACTTACGCAACAAACCAGCGGATACCTGACTTAATGAAGCAAGCCTAACAGAATTACGTTCCCCGCTTTGCACGATATCGAACCCCACTTCCACTGGCGCGAGCGCTACCGCGCGGAGGACGACTCCGAAAGCCCCTTTTACGGGCGGCAGTACAGCGAGTTCGGCTTCTCCAACCGCGTGTACAACTACCTCATCCACCCCCAATGGGATGAGTTTGGTGCCGAGACGCTCTACATGAAGATCCTTTTCGTGGACTACGACGACAAATTCGCCATCATCGAGATGATCGGGGAGTGGAACGACGCTATCCACAATGACTCCATGCACCTCAAGCGGGAGGTGATTGACCAACTCTTCGCCAGCGGCATCACGAAATACATCCTGATTATGGAGGGCGTACTCAACTACCACGGTTCGGAGGCCGACTATTACGAAGAATGGTACGAAGAAGTGAGTGATGCGGAAGGGTGGATCGTGCTGCTTAACCTCCATTACCAGGTGCTGGACGAAATGAACGATACCGGGTTGGACGACTACCTCCATTACGGCAACCACCTGAACGGGCTTAACTGGCGGCCACAGAAGCCCGCCAAAATTTACGAAGCCATCGAGGGTTTGATACAGACGGAAACCCGCCGCCTTTACTAAGAACGTTACCGGGCCTTTCCGGGCGAGATCGTTTACCGCTGCGTTGCGCTATATCGGAAAGTTGTGGCAAGCGTCTCTTAAGTCTACCCTATATTGCCCGCCGTTTGCGATTTCGGAGCTACGAAGTAATGTACGGCCCCAGCCACCCACCCCAATATCATGCAGTCACTCGAGGGATTAGACTTAATCATATTTAGCGTCTATATAGTCGCCGTCATTCTTTTCGGTATCTGGATCGCTAACCGGGAGAAAGCCGCCACGGCTTCCGATTACTTTCTTGCTTCCCGATCTTTGCCCTGGTGGGCGGTAGGGGGCTCGCTGATTGCGTCCAATATTTCCGCCGAGCAGATCATCGGCATGAACGGTAGTGGCTTCGAACTCGGTTTGGCCATAGCCACTTATGAATTGATGGCGG
>OY764625.1:0-14704 GCA_963668285.1 uncultured Lewinella sp.
GTTCCGAGCAGATTTTTGAGTCTGGTAAGGGTAAGAAAAAGGGGGCTAAGCCCGCTACCGAAGAGGTGGATACCCAGGAGCTCTACGCTAAAATCGACCAGCTGCAAATGGAACGCGACTTTCTAAAAAAAAAGCTTAGCCAAGTGGGATCAGTTGAAGTAAAACGAAACTGCATCGATCCCCGGGATAAGCTATAATCCATCGATGTTGTGAGTTACTCTCGATCAGCACGGGGTAGCGTCTACTACGAATCCAAAGAGGAAAACGAGCAGAACCTCACGATGATGCGGCTCATGGATGAGCACATCCTGGAAGAACCTACCGCGGGAGTGCTTACGATGCAGTCTATGCTTAAAGATAAAGGCCACCGAGTGGGTTACGAGCGCGTACGCCGCTTGATGCGCAAAGCCTGTATCCGCGCCATTTATCCTCGCCGTCATCTAACCGTGCTAGGTGAGAAAAAGTACCTGCATCCTTACTTCTTACGGGATCTGGAGGTGGTTCGTCCCGCACAGGTCTGGGCCATCGACATCACCTACCTGCCCATGCAGAAAGGCTTGGTGTATCTGACGGCCATCATCGACGTCTACTCTCGCTACATCGTGGGTTGGGGGCTATCCAACTGGCTGGCTGCCGAAGCGAGCCTGGGAGTAGTGCGCCAGGCAGTAGCGGACCACGGATCCACCCGAAATTTTGAACTCCGACCAGGGAAGTCAGTTTGCCTCTCTGGAATACGTGAGCTACCTAAAAGAGCAGGGTGTATAGATCAGTATGGACGGTAAGGGGCGGGCCCTAGACAACATCTACATCGAGCGCTTCTGGCGTATGATCAAGTACCAACACATCTACCTGAACCCCGCTGATGACGGCCGTCAACTTTACCAGGGTATCGAAAAGTGGCTGCACCGCTATCACCACCGAGACCACGAGGGGATCGGCAGAATCAAACCTGTTTTGAAGTACCAAAACGCCGCTTGAACTTTAACTAACTAACTTGGTCGCGTGGTCTAAGAAACCCGAGGTATTATAGACTTCTAATATTATTTACCCCTCACATAATCCCAATCCTTTATAGGTTCAAAACTTGTGTACCCTTCCTTCACGGATGGATGTTCTAGTACCGATTCTACACCCACTTCGGGTAATTCTTCGTCAGCTAAGCCACTACGGACGAAGAAGAAGTTAAAGCCTAGTGCATTAGCGCCTACCAGTCGATAGCCTTTCTTGCGAGCCAGCTTAACCATAGCTTTAGGAGATGCGCCATGATATATAGGGTGCTTTCCCGCGATAGGAGTAGTTTGAATCATAGGGTACAACTATATCTTCTAAACCAAACTCGTTATGCGTTTCAATAATGACTACCCGTGGTTGTACTATTTCCAAGGCATCCCAAATCCAGTAGTCGTTACCATCAATGTCTACTGATAGTAACCCTATCTCTCCAGAGAAACCGTTGTCTTCAACCAGTCGATTTATATTCTCGCGAGTGACTCTAGCGCATGCAAATTTTGGTTTATAGAACCAGGGGTGGGGGTACTTATCGAAGAACTTTCTGCCGCGCTTAATGCTATTAAGATTTCCGTCAATGAATAACCCGTACCATCCGAAGTTAAAATATAGATTGGCGGAATTGCTGTTTACTCCATCATCAGAGCCGATCTCTACAAAAACTTTGTTATCCATTCCAATGATGGAAAAGATGAATAGTAGTATTCCATCTTCCTCAAATTGTGAGAATACTCGGTAGCCCGTTTCAGAAAGGGAAGGTAGGTTACCAGTTTTTAGAAGAGACTTGTAGTGATGATACAACGCCCTTTGACCTATCTGAACAGATGCAGAGAATCGGTTTCTAACCTTAAGTATAAGGAACTGATCTTTCAGGAAGTTTTTAATCATCATCTTCATTGATCGAAGGCTTTGGTTGACCTTAAATTCCAGTGAAGATAGTCCACGGAAAGCTACAGACCTATGATATTGGGTGCCATCTTTAGCAACTGTCTGCTTCGAACACAAGAAAACCGTGGTGCCATCAAGGATGGGCAGTCACGGTTTCCATTGTAGGTTGTCGATACGGTGGTACGCTTACTTCTTTAGGACGTCTATGTCTCTCTTTAAGTCTGCTAATTCTGCGTTAAGATCTATAATGTACAGAGTAAGCTCTTCAATTTTTTGTAGGAGAAGGGCATCCATTTGAGCAACGTCAAGCCCATCTTCAACCATTTCATCTGCGCTTGGCACATCAGGTAAGTGCTGATTTTCATCAACAAAGAAGGCTACTTCCTCAATCGGCAGCAGTTCGTAATTAGTATCAAAGACGAAGTCAGCCCAAGCGGAAGAGTTCTCAACGGCAACTTTTACTTTCTCGGTCAGTATACCATGTTGAACATAAAGACGATAGTTCCCAGGTGTATTCATATATCCGGTTGACATACGAACTTTGCCACTACCAGCTAATATCCTCATGTATTCGCTATCATTTCCGGCGGTTCCTAGCGTGAAGACAATGTCATCACTTCCTTGGTTGCTTATGATGAGATCGCCAGTGTTGATCCCATTTGCTCTAAGAACGACATCGTTCGCATTGTATGCTAATTTTGAGTAGCACTGTGTGCATCCTGCGACTGCCATCTGTAAGTGTCCGGCACTGGATCCTCTAGTGATACTCATCGAAGGGCTTCCACTGTCATAGATAGACAGCTCATCGTTGAATCGATTGAAGGACGTCCCTATGAGCACGTCCCCGGTTCTGTAGGTGGTATTGCTAGTGCTAGAGCCTCCAGACCATTGAGCCTGAGTGGTTGTTGTTGCTAGTAGAGCAACGATAAAAGTAAGTATAAGAGATTTCATTAAGGGAGGATTGTGGATGAAAAGATGGGTTAGTATTAGATGGCTACCGCTTAAAGGGAAGCGATAAACCTTTTGTCACGATATTACTCTATCGTGAAATGAATGATGCTGTTTTCAAAGTTTAGGCTATCAATACGAATCACACTGTTTCTTTCACGCAGCGAGATTGTGCTGATATATGAAAGGAAGGGCTTGTCGTTTGCAGAAAATGAGATAGTTGGATCGTCGGAAGATTGGTCAAAATTTAGATCAACAACATTTGAGATGTCATTAGGCCTAACGTCCTCAATGCCAGATGATAACAACATAATATCGGTCAAATCGAAACTTGTGGCATTATTAACTCTAACCGACATACTACTCTCTCCGTCGTGCACTTGGCTAATACAACTGTATTGAGAAAGAATTAGTAGTATGAATATGATGAGTTTTACGTAGAGTTTCATTACTGCTTGATGAGTTTGCTTCTTGCGATTGTTTCACCGTTCTTTCTGAGCGATAGTAGGTAGATACCCGAAGTAAAGTTTTGTATGTCTAAAGTTTGTGAGCTAGAATTGAGCACTTCTTTAGTTAAAACAACCGCTCCAAGGGAGTTCGTTATTTCAATAGTACAATGATCTCGACAATATTTTCCTAGATCAACGCTAACAAAATTTAGTGATGGGTTAGGGAATATATGGATAGACTGCGTTGAGAAGGTTCCTAATGATGAAGCACCGTCGGTATCTCTGTTTATATATACATCCTTCTGCGAACCCATAGCTTGAGCATCAAAATAGTTTGGCACTACTTTAACCTTCGAACTATTGGCTAGCGACTTCTCTGTCAGGACACTGTCGTCTTCATCGATCTTTGCAAGGAAGGTAGACCCTGATGCTGCGGTGAATCCGGTTTCTAGTATCACTTCATTAACGGATTCAATTGTTGCTCTTCTACCGTTAGGGACAATGAAGTTAGAGCCTGCCCTGATAGTGTATTGGTAATAAAAGTGTTCTGTACTATTGTAGCTGTTTGAAACGGTATAACCATCCAATTCCGCCAACTGATTCTCTGCGAAGAAAGTTCCATAAGCTGATTTAAGTAGGTAGCCAAATTTAAGTTAACACATCTACTTATCTTTGTGTATGGGTTCAAGATACATAGAATTAGACGAAGAATCAGCTGCTCGTGTATTGCACAACAGTAAACACGGTTCCACCGCCACTTTCCGGCAACGTTGCCGCCTCATTCATCTCAGCCATCAAGGTTACGATATAGCAATCCTGGCCGAACTAGAGTCCTTAACCCGCCAGTCCGTGGCTAAGTGGTTTAACCGCTACGAAGCGGATGGCATTGATGGTCTGCGAACTAGGCGTGGTCAGGGGCGGCCACCGATTGTGCGTATGGATAACCGAAAGGTGGTGGACAAGATCGAGCAACTGGTTGATAAGTACCCCCAAAAGCTGGATGTGGCTTTGGAAAAAATTGAAGAGTACACGGGTAAGCCGATGTCGCGTAAGACGCTTAAGAGGATTCTAAAAAAAACGGCTGGGCTTGGAAACGCTTCCGCCGTCAGCCAGCCAAGCGGCCCTCAAAAGCCGAAATAGCCGAAGCGCAAAAGGCCTTACAAGCTTTGCTAGCCCTAGCTATCGTCGACGGTATTGACCTGAGATTTGCCGATGAAAGCGCGTTTAATTTAGAACCTAACGTGCCTTATGGTTGGATCAGAGTTGGCCAGCAATACGGACTACGTAGTAGTAAGGGTGGTAAACTCAACGTCTTTGGTCTGCTCAACTACAACGGGGACCTAACAAGTTATACGACCGCCGGGCGGGTAAATTCGGCAAAAATTATTGAATGGATGAATGATTTTGCCGCTCAGATCGATAAGCGAACGGTTGTCGTACTAGATAATGCCCCATGGCATGGTTCCAAAGCAGTAAAAGCGATGATTGACGGTTGGAAAGACCAGGGCTTGGAGCTATTTTACTTACCACCTTATTGTCCACATTTGAACATCATCGAAACACTGTGGCGCAAGATCAAACATGAGTGGTTGCGTCCCCAAGACTATAACTGTGCGGAAAGTCTGCACGCCCGAATCGAGGATATTCTAGCTAACTATGGGACCGAACTATTTGACATAGAGTTTGATCTGGAAAACTTGTTAACATAATTATGGCCACCTACTTACCATCCACTATGTTATCTGGATTCACTGATGATAGTGTTTGTCCATTAAATGAATATGTGCCATCGTATCTTGGCATATTAGTGATCTGGTATATATTACTGCTTGGTGTAATATTATTGGCGTCTACCCATTCTTGCCAAAGCTTATCTACCATACCATGATGCAGATAGAATATTGGATCAATGGGGGAAGATGCACTGGACATAGACCCTCCAACCCATGTGTGTGGGTTCGCATGGGGTGCCCCTCTCTCAAAATTGTTTGTATAGGTTAGCCAGTCAGTTTCTGATTGAACGCTATTTACTTGGGAGCTGGTTGGAAGAGACACAGAAGATAATCCTAGCTGACGATTCAAATTCCAGTTATTGTTGAAGGAACCCATGAAATCATCCCGCCATAACTCGGAGGATGATGACGAAGACCTGTCAACTGTCCAGTCCCAAAAGGGAATGCTAGCTCGTGGATTTATATCTTGCATAGCTTGCTCTACCTCGAATATTTGTCTTCTATGCCAAGCTAGGAATACATCTCTTCCAGGATTACCTGGAAGGTTGAAGTGTATTGGCGTAGATGAATTGAAGGGGGGCGCGCTACTAAAGTGAGTTGCGTGAAAATTTGCGAGATCTAGAATAAGATCTGGACCATTCCTTAGCTGATAAAATGCACTCACCAAAAGGTCTTTTTCGGATTGAGTCATCTCTTTGTAGTTCTTTCGAATGCTTTGAGCGTCAAGACCTATGGACACTAAAAATATTAATAAAAGTATAAGTGATCTCATGTGGATTATGGTTGATGATTGAGAATAGAGGTGTGGTGCAAGCCAGTATGCTGACATGCTATAAGTATATCTAATTTGTTCAACATCAGTTGCTTCCAGGCTGAGGCAACTAATAACAAACCAAGATAGTATTGTATGGGCACTACATTCTTCGGCGATGAAGAGTAATCTTCATGGCATGCGATATGTAGAGTTAAACTAGACTGCAGCAGTTCTCACTTTCGGTCAAATAAGCCTAACACAATATACCTCAATCAGCTTCTCGTAAAGGTTTTGCATAGAGTTAACGGGTATCATTTTAAATACCGACCGCATGCCATCCCACAGTTTGACTCTGGTCTTAAGTTCGCGGTGGATGGCCTGGAAGGTACCATTAGCTAGTTGCTGTAACTGATCTACCCAAAAAGCCAGCATCATTAGGTAGGCCATGATCGTACATAGGTGCTTCTGGCCATGCCCGTAGTTGTGCTCAAAGTGATAGCCCTGATTTTTTAAGGTGTTGAAGGTTTCATTTTCAATTTTCCACCGACTCCTTCCAGTTGCCAATAGGTCTACGACATTCTTCTTAGTTAGCTTGATGTTGGTGATGAATGAAAAGACCGTTTCGTTTCCCTTGCGGTCCCAAACCCGAGCATAGAGCACATTAGTTTTGACCGCCGAGTTACTGGCGTTGAGCTGTAATCCATTCACGTAACCGATAGAAAGCTGTTGCCCATTGCTGGTTCCCGTGACCCAATTGACTTTGTGACGAGTATCCAAATCATCAAATTGCGCAAATAGGTGGGCGTTGCCTTTCTCTTTGATACCAATGAGGTAGCGCCAGTTCCGACGTTTTTCCAGCCGTTCAATAACTGGAGCACACGAGTAGAGCGCATCGAGGACAAAGATGGTATTTAGCTGAGAATGAGCTCGTTCGAAGTTGTCCAACAATCGGTGAATAGCCACTCGCTCACAATCGTTCTTCGTACTTCCGTCTTGCAAGTTGATGGGTTCGTGGTCGATTGGCATCACCTCGCTGCGCCCGGGTTTGACGATGGCTGCGCTGAGCATACTATGAAAGTAAGAGGTGCTTCCATCGCGGTGGTTACGCTGCTGGCAACGAGGACAGGACACTTTCTTGCTGCGGAAGTGCTCGACGCCGTCAACACTCACGGCTACGTAGTCTTGCCAGACCCGGTAGTGTCGCAGTAGGCCAAGGCTTTTTACATGCTCAAGTAGATGACCGAAGGCTGGGCGCAGGGTAGCTGGATCAAGTCCATCAAGGAGTCGGCGTAAACCGTTATCGGATGGTAGGGCACCAATACGGTAAACGGTGCTAAGGTTATTTTCTTCGGCCTGAGCCATCTTTTTGAACTGGAACAGTGAGGGCACCTTCAGCGAATAAATGGCAAAGCCAGCCTTGAGTGCGTCCAATAGATGATAGGAAGAATTGAAGGCCCGCTGGTCGTCGAGCTTGCCTAAGAACGGCAATAGAACCTGAGAATAGAGATGATCAAAACTGCAAGCAGAGCTTATTTTCAGAGAGAACGGAGCGGGCATGAATAAATGTAGTCACTTATTCCGAAACTACCGAAAGTGAGAACTGCTGCTATTAATAGCAGATTAAAACAGTGAAGTTTTAGGGTACAAGTTCTCATTAAAGGACGGTTGGTCTACAGCTTCGCCAGCAACCGTACAGGGTTGTATACGACGATTTATACTACAGGGTTCTACCGTAGCGACTGTAAATGGGTTAAGTATTATTTTTCTTCTACAAATATATAAATAGTTGGTTACAAATCGACTATAGTTAACTGACACAAACTCTTAGGTAAAGCGTCACGTGTCATACAAAATCACCGCTAAACGCAAGTCGCATCCAAGATTGAGCTTCGACATTATACGTTTAATGTGGATTGCCAGAACTGAAGTCTTTTCACAACTCTTGATACAACATTCAGAAAATACAGATGCTTTAATCTGCCATCTGGTAAAACATAAGGCTCCTCAAAGCTAACTTATTAAAATCGTTCCTTTAGGAACATCGACCTTTCCCGTCCGTTCCCCCACAAGCCCAACGCAACCAACATGAAAATATACCAATGCGGCAACTGCCACCACCCCGTCTACTTCAACAACGTTGCTTGCGAACGGTGTAACAGCTGGTTAGGGTACCTACCCGAATTCGACCGCATGATCGCCCTGGCCCCCGGCGGGGAAGGTTGGAATGGGATCACCGACAACAACACCACCCTAAAGTACTGCGCCAACCACGAGCACAGGGTGTGTAACTGGTTGGTTACCGAGCCAGCACCCGATGCCCTCTGCGAAGCTTGCGACCTCAACAAAACCATCCCTAACCTCAGCGACCCAGAGCACCTGGCGCAGTGGCGGCGGCTGGAAACGGCCAAACACCGGCTCGTCTACGCCCTCCGCCGGCTCGGCCTCCCCTTGAGCTCCCGTATGGCCGGTAAGCGGACGCCGCTGGTGTTCGACTTTTTGTCCGACGACGACGCCGTCAAGCCCGTCATGACCGGCCACGCAGAAGGCCTCGTCACCATCAATGCCGCCGAGGCCGACCCCGTCCACCGCGAGCAAACCCGCGTGGCGATGCACGAGCGTTACCGAACGCTGATCGGCCATTTTCGCCACGAAGTAGGCCACTACTACTGGGACGTCCTCATCGCCAACAACGAAACCAACCTGACCGCCTTCCGTAAACTGTTCGGAAACGACGAGGAAGACTACCAAACCGCCCTCCAGAACCACTATCGCAGCGGCCCGCCCGCCGACTGGCGCGAACATTACATCAGCGCCTACGCCACCACCCACGCCTGGGAAGACTGGGCGGAAACCTGGGCCCACTACCTCCACTTACTCGATATGCTGGAGACCGCCCACACCTTCGGCATGCGCATCGCCCCGCCGCTGGACGAGCAGGATGCCATGCAGTTAGATACCACTTTCGACCCTTACGCCGAGCCGGATATGGACCGCATCATCGCCGCCTGCGTGCCCCTGACTTTTGCGGTGAATACGCTAAATCGGGGGATGGGGCGGAAGGATCTTTATCCCTTCGTGATCAATGCCGCGGTACGGGAGAAGTTGGGGTTCGTGCACCGGATAGTGACGGGGTTTAACGGGTAGGCCGCTAAATTTTTGACGAGGAAAATTTCAAAATTAAATCTCGCGCAGTATGCGTGGAGATGGCCGGATGCGTTATACATTTGCGACTAATTATATATAGTCTAAATAAGATTAGTGGTGAAAAGTGTACTCAGCAGCCTTCTTTTACTATTGTTCAGTAACCTACTTTCCTGTCAGACAGGTGCCATGACCGGCAAGGTTATCGACACCGACGGGAACCCTTTAGCCCTCGTTAACGTGCTACTCTCCGGCACCGCGCGGGGCACGGAAACCGACGACGAAGGAACCTACCGGTTAGCAAACATTCCCCCCGGCAAGCACGAACTGGTCTTCAGCGGCATCGGTATCGAACGGACCTGGCGGGAGGTCACCGTAATAGCCGGCCGCCAAACCGAGGTGTCGACTACGGAGCTTACCATCCGCGAAGCGTTGCTTTCGGAGGTTGTCGTACTCGGCGGTCGCAATAGTTACGCTCAGTCGGAAGCTTCGGCCTCCTTACGCGTGACTACCCCCATCGCCGCCCTGCCGCAGAATATTCAGGTTATTGACGATGGACTGCTGCGTGATCAACAAGTCACCAACATTATGGAGGGGCTTTCGCGCAACGTAAGCGGCGTCACGATGGTGGAGCACTGGGGCAGCTTTGCCCGGCTGAACATGCGGGGTTTCCGACTGCCGGCGTTCCGCAACGGCTTCAACGTCAGTGACAGTTGGGGGCCACTTTCCGAGGACATGAGCTTCGTCGACCGGCTGGAGTTCGTCAAAGGGCCGGCTGGCTTCATGCTCTCCGCCGGCGAGCCCGGTGGCCTGTATAACGTGGTCACCAAAAAACCGACCGGCCGGCCCGTCGGGCACGTCAGCCTAATGGGCGGCAGCTTCGATTTCTACCGGGCGGCCGTCGACCTGGGCGGTCAGGTGGATAAAACCGGTAAGCTCCACTACCGCATCAACGGTATGTACCAGAATGCCGATAGCCACCGCGGCGGGGAGGACGCCCGGCGGCTCGCCATTGCCCCCGCCCTCTCCTACCGGCTCTCGGACAAGACGACCCTAAACGCCGAACTGACCCACCAGCGGGCGGAGAGCTTCCTGGGCGCAGCCTATGTTTTTGCCCCTACCGCCGAGGGTTACGGAAGCCTCGATCGCGACTTCAGCTTCACCGATACGAACTACCCGGCTACCGATATCGTAGAAACCATGGTGCAGCTCAAGCTAACTCACGCCTTTTCACCGAACTGGCGGGCGACGGTTCAGGCCGCTCGGCTCGACTACCGGCAGGAGGGTTATTCGGCGTGGATAGACAGCTTAGCGGATAATGGCGACGCCATACGCTCCGTCAGCATTTGGGACGCCGCCTCGATCGGTAACTACGGGCAAGCGTTCGTAAACGGCCGGTTCGCCACGGGTAAGGTCACTCACCGCGTACTCGCAGGTCTGGACCATACCGACAAAGCGTATTACGCGGACTTCTACAGCTCACAAAAAGAGCCCTCCACCTTTAATATTTTCGAGCCCACTTACGGAACCTTCGGCGAGCTGGCATTCGACCGCTCCGTAGCGCTGCGCGACCGCTTCCCGGACCCCTTCGACGGCTTCCGGTCTACCGCCCTGTACTTACAAGACGAGTTACGCTTACTTGAAGGTAAGCTGCGGGTCACCCTGGCCGGGCGGGTGACGCACCTAAAGACGGTCGGTAAGGAAGCTACCGACACCCGCTTCACCCCCCGCTTCGGTGTCAGTTACGACCTCGCCCCGAGCCTCGCCGCGTTCGCGCTCTACGATGGCTCCTTTCTACCCAGCAACGGCATCAGTGCCGACGGGGAGGCCTTCGACCCGGTAGTGGCGCGCGACGTAGAGGGGGGGCTCAAAAAATCGTTCTTCGACAACAAACTCCGCGCCTCCCTCGGTGCCTTTCGCATTACCAAAAACAACCTACTGGTTACGGACCCGGAAGACGTCATGTTCTCCATCCAGTTGGGTCAGGTTCGCTCTCAGGGTATTGAATTCGACCTGCAGGGAGCGCTCCTACCGGGCCTCGACGTAATCTTTAATTACGCCAACACCGACGTCACCATTACGGAAGATACCGACCCCGACCGCATCGGCACCCGCGTGGCCGGCCACGCCCGCCACGTTACGAATGGCTGGCTGACCTACGCCTTTACTCCTTCGTCCAGGCTGGATGGCTTCGGGGCTGGGTTCGGGTACCAGTACCAGATCGATCGGTCTACCTGGTCTTGGGGCGCGGGTAACGAGACGGAGTTGCCCGATTACTTCCGCCTCGACGGCTCCTTGTTCTGGCAGCAGGATCGCATCCGCGTACAGGTCAACGTGAACAATCTTCTCGACAGCTACCTCTATTCCGGCGCCAACTTCGGCAGCTACCTCTACTGGCAATCCGAGCCGGGCATCAACGCTCGTTTAGCCGTCACCTACCAATTCCGCTAGTGGCCGATGAAACGTAAAAGTAGACGCTACAAGCTGCTATTAGCAGTACATAAGTACCTCGGCCTGGTGACCGGCCTGATCGTTTTTTTGGTCAGCATAACCGGTGCGTGTTGGGCATTTCAGGAAGAAATCATGGCGTGGTCGGCCCCGGAATACCGCTTCGACGGGCTTACCCACGAAAACTTACTGCCCGCCTCGCGCGCCAAGGAGATCGGTGAGGCCGTTTTCCCGGGTCGCGAGATTCACGGGGCGCTTTATTCCGGGCCGGACCGACCGGTAGAAGTCATATTTTACCAGGCCGATCCTGATTTCTACCGCAGCGCCTTTTTGCACCCCGCCACCGGTGAGCTATTGCATACGGAAGACCGTTTATCCGGCTTCTTTGCCTGGGTACTACGCGGTCACATGTATTTGTGGTTACCTCCCGGCCTCGGCAGTCCGATCGTGAAATACGGCGTATTGGTTTTTCTGCTCATCCTTATTTCCGGGGTACTGATCTGGTTAAACGGAAAACGCAGGCAGCTCAGGGTTTGCTGGAAGCCGACGACCGGCTGGCGGCGCAAGAATTATGACCTGCACAGCATCGGCGGCGTATATCTCGGCGCGTTTGCCTTACTATTTGCGTTGACCGGTTCCGTGATCGGCCTTCCCTGGTTTTACAACCTAACCTATCAAGCACTGGGCGGTGAGGGTGACCCGAGTTTCGTCATCCCGGAAAACGTGCACCCCGCGCCGGCCGGCACCCCGTTCAGTCCGGCCTACGATGAGTTGGTGCCACGCTTAATGGCCGAAGAACCGGAGGCTACCGGTTTTGAACTTCATTACCCGCGTACCGATGGGGCCAGTATTTACGTAGAGGTTGAGCGCCACCCCGGCACCTACTACGCCAGTGACTACCGTTATTTTGACCAATACAGCCTCGAAGAGATCAGCTCCCCGGGCGTTTACGCAACCTACGCGGAGGCGGACCTGGCGAAGTTCGTCCTGCGCCTGAACTATGATATTCACGTGGGCGCGATCGGCGGTTTTGCGGGCAAGCTGATCGCTTTTTTAGCCAGTCTGTTAATTGCCACTTTACCGGTCACGGGGCTGTTGCTTTGGTACGGAAGGCGGTTCAAAAAGCCCCGGCGGATGCCTCCGGGCCCTCTAAAACTCCCCGCGTAGTACTTTGCGTTGCGCAAACGCTACGTATATGTATTCGCTTTTCCTCCGGTGGGTCCTGATATTTCTCCTTTGTTTTGCCAGCGTATTCGGTTACGCGCAGCGTGAGGCGGACTCGAGCCCCTATGGATTATCCCTAAAGCGCGAGTTGGTCTTCGGAGGCATCGGCGCTTTGACGATAGGCACCGGCACTTTCCTCCAAAATCAGCTCGATGAGCCCCTGCGGGAGGATCTTCGTGTCTCGGAATACGAGCAGATCATTGAATTCGACCGCCTGGGGTCCACCTTCAACCGGGGCAATTCCGCCAAGCTGAGCGATTATGGTTTGAATACCGGCGTGGCCATTCCCGCACTATTATTATTGAGTAAAAACAGTCGGCGGGAATTCGGTAAGATCTGTATCCTTTACGTCGAAACCGTGGCCATCACCGGCGGGCTTACTAATATGTCGAAAGCCGGCTTCGCCCGCCCCCGCCCCTACGTTTACGATGCCGAATGGATGCCGGACAGGCCGCTAGAATCGGGCGATCGGGCCAGTTTCACGTCGGGTCACACCTCCCTCTCCGCGGCGGGTTGCTTCTTCTTCGCCCGGGTTTATGCGGATTATCACCCGGAAAGCCGACTCCGCCCTTACGTATGGGGGGTAGCCGCTACGATCCCGGCAGTAACGGGTTTTTTGCGGATACGCGCCGGGCGGCATTTCCCGACCGACGTGATTGCGGGCTACGCGTTGGGTGCATCAGTGGGATATCTGGTGCCGATGCTCCACAAGAAAGGCGTGCTACCGCGGGGGCTACGGGTTAGCGGCGGCGTGTCGGGTATTCGTCTTAATTATCAATTTTAATATCTTTGCGAGGACGCAGGTGCAAAGTTTAATAGGAAATAGCAGACTACCCCCGGCGGCGAACCCCCTTTCAGCCGTTTGTTCAGGAATACTCCGTCTGCAACTTAGCGTGGGGGCGACCCCGCTTTTTACTCATTACCAAAATACCCTGCACCTGCGTACTCGCCTAAATATAATTTATTTAATTCTACATGCGTAAGCGGCTGTTTTAAGGATTCAATGACGACCTCAACGCCCGCAACCAGTTTTCATTGAAAATACCGTCAATATCCTTTTGGGAGTAGCCGCGATCCACTAGTAAACCGACAATTTTCTGTAAATCGGCAATCGTATCCAAATCGGAGGGGCCTTGCTCCGTACCGAAGCCACCATCCAGGTCCGTACCGATGGCCACGTGGCGGGTATTACCGGTTAATTGACAGATATGATCCATATGGTTTTTCATACGGTAATTTTCCAGTTGCGGGCGATCACCCGCCAGCGACCGATCAGTTCGTCATTACTGACGACTTCGACGTGATCGTAGAGGGCGACCGTAGGGCAAACGTGGTTAGGAATAGCAGACAACAGCTCGCCGGGCGCAAATACGTCGGGCTTTCCCGTACGGATCATCAGGTGTTCCTCGCTGTGGCCAATTTGCTCGAAGGTGCGGTCGGACAGGAAGTGCGCCCTCGGTAAGGGAGATTCACTGGCGACGCTTTTGTGGCCGAGATCCAGACAGTAGTGGTGGGCGTCTACCTTGGAGATAACGCGGGTGGCCAGGGTTGCGGCCCGTTCGAAGGCTTGCTCCGGGTAGTTCTTAATGAAACCTACTCGAGCCCCGTGGGTTGCGCATTAGCGGCGGAATAGGTGGAGTATGGCTTGATTATCAGTTTTAAGTCGATCGTTTCTACTCCTCTTCGTCCGCCGCTGGTAACAGTTCCTCGACAACTGTTTTTCCGTTGAAGGGGCTCTCAAAATGCTCCCCCCGATCGTACATATTCACCGTGCGGTATACGGCGGAACGCGGATCAGGTTTTGTATATACCTCAATACGGTCTTCCTGCAGATTGATGATCCAATATTCCTGGATATCGGCGGCGGCGTAGAGGGAGTGTTTTTTCCTTACGATCGAAGGCCAGTGTTGCGTCCGAGACTTCGATCAGCAGCGCAACGTCTTCTGGCAATGGTTGTCCTTTGCGCCGCGAATAGGTGATACGATTTATTAGTGCAAAATCTGGTTCCGGCTCGGAATGATCAGGTATTGTAATTGGATTTTGAACAGCACAAACATATTCTTTCACGTACTGTGGTAAGAAATACTCACTTAACCCATCTACACAGTCTC
>OY764626.1:0-47328 GCA_963668285.1 uncultured Lewinella sp.
CTCATGACGCGGGAAGGGCACTGGCATGCGGTTCAATCCGTAGCTTTCGCCTACGTTCCGAAAGAGGTTTATAACTTTGAGGTAGCGGAATACCATACTTACTTTGTCGGGCAATGGAACTGGTGGGTACACAACAGTAACCCCTGCGTCAGCAATGGCATCAGGCGGATCAATCAGATTGCTACGAAACCCTTTAAACGAAACCCCAAACACAGTTTAGCTGAGTTCACACAACAGGTAGCGGATCAACAGAAGGGCTTAAATCGGTTATCCGTAGATGACTTCCTTAAAAACCGGGATGCCTACCTACGAAATGGACGCTCCTCCTCCGGCTCCAACGCACAGGCGGCATTTCGGACGCGCGCCCACGCGGATAAAGTTGGAGAACTGCGTCGTGCCAACCCCAATATGTCTAGAAAAGAAGCACAGCGCCAAGCCGATCTACACATGAAAAGCAGAGCTGCTCTGCACGACCCCGATCAAATCGCCGGTGGCTTTGGACACAACGTGAATCGCTTGGGGGATAGGCGCGTGAACTCCAGCCTGGGTTCACAGTGGAAATCACGTATTGGAGATGTAGATAGCCACGTCAGGCAACAGGCTCAGGGTATGACGGAAGCGCAGCGAAAATCGACTTTCCTCAACGTCGACATGCCCATTCAGTAGTAATGTTTTTAGCCTACTTTTGTCCATGCTTTCGTGGCCAAGTAAACCTTGTAAAATCGTATGGATTTGGAGTTCAAATTTCACGCTAAACCCAGCGACGGCCTCATCAAACAGTACCAGTCCTACCTTCCGCGGCAAGTAGTTGCGTGGTGGAAGGAGCATGGGTTCGGTACGGTTTTGAATGGCTATCTGAAGATCGTCGACCCAACGCGGTACGATGACATCCTACGGGAGAGCTACACCCCCCACCAGGGCAACCCCATCGTAATTTTTGCGACCGGGCTGGCGGATCTCATCGTTTGGGAAGAGGGCTACCTGATACAACTCGACTACCGTCACGGAACCACGAACGTATTGGAATCCGGGTTCGAGTTCTTTTTTGACGACGTTCAAGACCCGGAGATGCGGGAAGACGATATGGGGGCCGCGCATTACGAAAAGGCGCTGCCCCACCGCCAGGAACCAGCCTACGACGAATGCTTCGGGTACGTACCCATCCTCGCGGCGGGCGGTCCGGAGAATATGCTTAATCTACGGAAGGTTAAATTAATGGAGCATCTAGCCCTCATCACTCAGTTGGGAGGTGGTATTAGCTGAGATATAATGATTCGGAAATTAAACCCGCTTTTAAACGCAGCGAGGCGATAAAGGAGCTAGACAGAAATCACAAGATCAGGGTGGTCCGACTATATAATACGATTTCCGCAACCCCCCACTACTGTAACGCCTCCGAACGACTCCGCTCCATCTCATAGATCGAAATAGCCTGGTTCATAACTTCCGTCCGGCGGCGGCGGCGGTCGGGGGGTACGCCGGGGATGCGTGCGATGGCATCACGGATACCTACCAAGTCTCCGTTTACGATCGCGCTCTGGATCAGCAGGCGGGTGTTCGGGCTGTAATCACCGCGAAAACGCAGATCGGCGATTACCTCTTGCAACAGGGGGAGGAAGCTCTGCCAGTTACAGTCTCCGAATTTTGCCACCACGTCTGGCTTCGTGCAGAGTCGCCTGGCGTCCTCCAGATACCAGGGGTAGATGATCTCGAATAGCGCCAACTGCGCGGCTTCCGTAATTACTATCCCCCGAATCGCGGGTTGGCTGATGAACTGGGCGGCAGCAGCGCCGGAAAGACGAGCGCCCCCGGCCAGCAACTCAACCTGGGCGGTCGGAATACCGGCACCGCTCAAGTGGCCGACGACTTCATCCCGGTTGCGTTCCTTCATGTCGTACCCGCGCCCGATGGTCACGCCGGAGGCATTGGTCGGCTGATGCGGGATACGGGAAAAATAGGGGCTGTCGGGGATATTGTTCCCCTCAGCGTACCACGTGAGTAATCCACGATTCGGTTCTAACATATTAGAATAATTTACGGGGCGTAATTCTACAAATAACAAGTCTATTCTTTACATCCGTTAAGATACCAATTCCATGCACTAAAATTCCGATTTTTGCACCTGCGTTTATCGCAAAAAAAATTTAGGCGCGGAGCGCAGGTGCAAGGTATTGGGGGAGGGCAAGCATAACCTAACCCGTTAGCATGTCTAAGACGGCCTCGTAATCGTTACTACCGGTAAGCCGGCGAAGCCGGGGGTGGTCGGCGGCAAAGCTCCTTAACTCCGTTAGTAACCGAGCGCCCTGCCCGCTTTCCAGGGCTAATTCGGCGGCAGTACGCAGCTGTGCGAACGCCTCCGGGTTTTTTTGGTACAGGAGCGTTTTCGAGGCTAATAAGCGCAGGCGATAGTCGGACGGCGCTTCGGCGATGGCTTCCTCTATCTCCCGATACAAACCCGCTAAGGCCTCGTTATTGTTGATATTTTCCGATACGAGTCGCTCCAAAGATCGGCCGGATGCATTGGATGGCTGGATCCTGATCAATTGTGGCCGGGGTGAAGTGGCCGAAACCGCCGGGTCGGGGGCGGCTGCGGGCGTAAACTGCCAATACAGCAAGATAAGTGCCCCGAACAATACGGCAACGGCCAAATAAGGTAGTAACCAACCCCGCTCACGGCCAGTCCGTATACCCTGCGGGGCAGTCAGGACCGGCTGCGGCCGCGGCGCATCCCGAAGCACGTGGGTAGGATTTCGACGGGGGGGCGCGTGATCGGAATCGAAAAAAGTATCTCTTTGAAGAGGCCGTTCGACCGGGTATTCGGCGGCATCGACGTTTCGGTGCCCGACCGGAACGGTTGTTTGACCACCGTCGCGGTGAAACTCCTCCGTCCTCCCATCCGGGTCGATCGGTAGTATGGTTGACTTGTTTTTCAGTGCCGTGCGGTGGTCCTGGCTAGTCAGTATCTCCAGGAGTTCGTCGGCCGATTGTATCCGCTCGTCGGGGTCGAGCACGAAACACCGGCGAACCATCGTCTGGTAGGGCTCCGGCATGGCCGGTAGTGCCTCGGGGAGTTCAAGGGCGAGGATCTTGCGGCTGATCTCCAACTGAGCCTGCGTGCCGCGCTGTTCCTTGCCGTCTTTTTTCTCACCGGCAAAGGGCAGGTCATCCATTATGATCCGGTAGATCACTACGCCGATAGACCAAAGGTCCACCGTCTTATCTAGTCGCTCGCATTTGATTTGCTCGGGGGCGGCGTACGAATAGGTGATGCCGATCGAAGAATTGGTCAGTGTCGTACCGCCTCCCAGCCCCCTGGCCAGCCCGAAGTCGGTGATCTTCGGTACCCAGACGCCGTCTTCCCGGCTGATCAGGATATTTTGCGACTTAAGGTCCCGATGAACGATATCATTGTGGTGCAGAAAGCTGATCCCCTCCAGGATGCCCTTGATGATTAACCTACGGTCCCTATCCGTGAGGGTTTCCCTTTTAATGAACTGTTCTAGGTTGCCCGCCTCGTAAAAACGGAGGACGGCGAAATCCGTATCGCCCGTTACGCCATATTTGAAGCGGTAGCAAGCGTCGTACCGCGCTACGTTACGGTGCGGGTCTATCCCGTTGACGAGCTCGACCTCGCGTTGTAAGGTAAATTGTTTCCATTCCGGGCGTACGTCCGATACCTTGAGTGCGACGTAGTGATTCTTAGCGTAATCGAATACCTTGTAGACCTTCGCGAAACCGCCGGAACCGATGTAGGTACGATCCTGGTAGCGGCTCTCGAAAGTGGCGTATGTCATGGTTTCTTCCATCGCTTGCAGCGTGTATCGGTTACGTTATGCCTTAAGATCGGTTATCTATAGTCTAACATCCTAGGGATTGTGAAATTTTGGCGATGATATTTTTTCCTCTCACGAACTGAAAAAACGTAGGCATAGCTTGAGCTACGGCGAGGCTTTTTCGGGAAGTGAGAGGGGAAAAGAGCAAACCAAAAATCACAAGTCCTGGGTTGTTAGACTATATCTCATGCACGCACAACTTTAACGTAAGAAACGCGGCCCCGTTATACTTCGCAGTGAAGGGTGAGCTTCACGTGGCCCAGCACGAAGCGGGTACCGTTGCTAATGAGTACGCGCTCGGATACGTCGAGTGGGGGCGTCCGCCCGACCACGAAGGTGCCGTTCTTGCTGCGTGAACCGCCCTTGAGCCCGATGTCACTCAGGAAATACTTGAAGCCTCCTCGACCGCCGGAAGTATCTACGTCGACTACGCAATGCCGCCGGCTTACGGTTTTGTCGTCCAAAACGAAGTCGGTATCTCCCCGGCCGATGACGTTCTCCCCTGGCTGCAGGTGGTACTTCTTGCCGGAGGAGGCGATCAGGTAGCCGGCAACATTGAGTACGTCCTCCTGCCGATCTTGTATTTCCCCCTCGTTACGGGCGTGTATGCCGTCGTACTCAGGTATGCCGACCGGCTTTTCCTGGCGGTAGCCACGTTGTGGGGTGGCGTTCGGAAGTTCATACTCGTCGTCTTCGTATGGATACATGGTAACTGTACAATTTAACCGGTAATGATACGCTCATCGCCCGTGCGAAGCTTCACCTCGGGTACGTCGAGCATTCCGTTCACGGTAGCGAAAAGAGCGGTGAGAAAGCGTTTAATGTCCGTAAGCCGAATGGCCATTTCCTCATAAGGGAGGTTGCGGCGGTTGCGCATCCGCTCGATCACGTCATTCAGGTCGTTGATCCTCCCCTCGCTGAGATAGTTGCGGTAAAAATCCCGATCGCTGACCATCATCAGCGCTACGACAAAACCGGCGAGGTCCTGAAAGTGGGACAGCAAATATATGGGCGATGCCTGTGGGATGGTATGGAGAAAGTGCCCCTCCCGGCTCTTTATGTGCATGACGACGGACTTACAGAACTGGGCCCGCCCCTCGTCTTTACCCCGGTACTGATGGAAAGCCTGCGTAGCCACTTTAACGATGTTCTCCAGCTGCAGCTCCAAAAACTTATACCAATCTTCGAGCAGCGCCGAACCCCTTACGCACAGGGCGGGGGGGATGTACCCTTCGGAGTGGTTGCCATTCTTCCACTCGCCTATCTGCAAGCGATTCGAGGTCGGGACGCTGGTGAAGGGTACCTGTTGCCGGGGTACGACTTCGAGGCGATAATCCGGGGCGAGGTTCTTCGACCGGATTGGCCGCAGCTCCTGCATGCCGGTTGCCACGCGCTTGTTTTCGTCCACCGTCAGGTAGATGTGGTAACGGGTGCCGCTAATGGGGGTGAAATCAACGAACGGAGCCTGATTAGGAACCTGCTGGGTGGTGATGTTTTCGGGTATGATCTCTACCCGGTGCCCCCCCGGCATAACGGCGCGGCACGAACGGAGAACGATTCGGACGGCATCGTGCGTCGCGCCTTCCGCGTTCTGTAGATCGAGCCTGGAATACGGCAGAAGGCCGAACGCCCCCATGGCCGATATGCCTAAGGCCCGGCTATCCCGGACGGCATCTTCGATACTGTTTTCAAGGTGCTGAAAGTGAGCTGCCGAGAGTTTCATGCCGTTCTCCCAGTAGGTCGGAAAAGCCTGAATGTGTTGAAAATTCATGTTGCCTGTTAACGGTGAATAAGTACGGTCACGTCTTTGTCCGGATCTTCCTGGATCGTCTGACCGACGGTAAAACCGGCACCCGCCGGCACGCGGCGCGCGACGATATAGTCGTAGGGGCGGATGTCGATCGCCTCGATGCTGTAATCCGGGTTGAGGTAGCGCGGCCGGCGGAACCAGGTAAGCGGGTTGTACCACACGACCGCCTTGCGAAAGAGCCACCAGAAACGGTGCGACCCCCCGTGCTCGTCACCCAGGTCGTTGATGACCGCGAGGCTGGATTCCTTGCGCCGCTCCTGCATCGTCAGGCGGAAGGAATCCCCCAGGGTATACTTGCGGGGCACCTGGATCCAGGGTTTCTCCGGTAGACTACCGAATTTGTATTCTTTGCGCATGCCGTCTTTGATCTTAAACCGGACCTGGACGAAATCGTACCAGCGCGTTTGATCGATCACCGCCGGTTGCATCGGGTAGATCCAACGATTTTCCACGTCCTTGTAAGGCGTCTGGCTGGCGAAGTCGAGTAACTTGACGAAGAGGAACGGAAGCAGGAAAACGAGTGGAATATCCCACCACATGATACTGACGTCGATGGCCCTAATGTCGACCAGGTTGGTTATTTGTGGCGCGGTCGCGAACATGAGGGCGACGATGAAGGCGTGAAACAGCACCACCAAGTATTCCAGGAGGAAGGAGTCCTGCTCGTATACCGACCGATCGCGCTTGCTGAATCGAAGTTGATAGAGCAGCCATACGTCCAGGGCACCTAAGGCAAGGATGGCCAGACGGCCAGACCAGATCAGATGTGGACTATCCCGAAGGAAATAGTACAACAGCCAGCTGATACCGAAGGTCACCAGCATGAGGCCGATCTTCAGCCAGCCGGCGTACTTGCTCAATGGCCGCATCTGCCGGCGTGAGATCCACAGCATTAAGACGGCCGAGATCAGCAGGCAGATTCCCCAGGCAACGAAAATCGGTTCTTTCATAGAAGCGGGTCGGTGATCTTGTTCACCGATAAGTCTAACTCATCAGCTTAGCAGCACATTGTATCCAAGTATGGTACGATCCAGTTCACCACTCCAGGCATCGTCCGTCGGATACACTTTCGTAACCACGTGAACTTCCAGCGGAATGAAATAGCTGTACAACAACTGCTCCAGCAGATACATGCTTTTTCCATCGGGAAGATAGTCCTTTAGCTCATTATACGTGATGCCCCGGACCTGTACCTCCAGGGTCGGGGAGTCATCCTGGAACGCATCACCCAGGATGGTATCGAACCCGAGTGTGATGTCTTCCACGCTGTTTTCCTTCACTGCCGGAAACGCAAAAGTCATGGGTTCCGACCAGTGCAGCGCGATCGGCTTACGCATCACGGCCCGCAGCACGGAGGCGGTCATACCCCAATCACCCACGATCCGCTGGGCGTGCGGAATGACGTGGCAGAGGAGTAGCGTCTGACGCTCGTCGAGGTAGTCGCGAAAATCGTCCAGGCCCCAGAGGGACTCGATAAATTTCGGGAACCGGTCCGTCCAGGTCTGCTCCAGCCGGTCAATTGCGATGAGCGGGTGGTAGATGAGCTGCTCGAACGGGAAAAAGAATTTTCTCGCCTGCTTGGTCTGGCGTTTGATCTTGCGCGTGCGCTTGAGCGGCGTGTCTTGTTCGTCCGTCTCGATGAACAACCCCATCGGCAGGGTGTCGAACAATCCCTTCTGATGGATTCTTAAATGCAGTACGGTCTCCTCCTGGTAGTGCTTCAGCCGGATGTCCCGCACCTCCCGTTCGCTACGCCGGCGGTCGAGCCCCAACGGCTCGATGACGATCTGACGCTGTTGGAACTGCGCCGACCGGTCGAGTAGGGCGTTGGCCAGCGTTTCTACCCGGATGTCGAAAAGCGCCTCGATGTCGATCACGTCGGGGTTATCCATAGTAGGGTTCCAGGTTGGCTTCCACGAAAACGTGGATAGGAATGTGCGAGGAGGACTGCTCCCTGAGCAGCACCTGTAGTTCGTGCGCCAGTCCGTCCCAGTCATCGTTGACGGAGCTGAAAGGGGTAGGGGTGAGGCGGACTTCGAGGATGCGCGTCATGCCGTATTCGACCCGCTCGTCCGGCCCGACACCGTCCTGTATTACAATGGACGTGAGTTTATCGCGGAAGAAGTCTTTGCAGTAGGTCTTGATGTCTTCACGGGTAACGATTCGACCGCGGCTGAGGATGACGCTTTTGAGCGCATTCAACTCATGCGTCGGGTCGAGTGGCGCCCTGCCGCCCTTGCTCGGCGTTACGAGCGACATTCCCCCCTTAATAAAAGCATTGATCCGCGTGCGGGTCGCGCTTACGAGGCGGGCGCCGCTCGGTATTCCGTTGCCGGCTACCCCCAGGCTGGTCCAGTACTCCACCATGATGCGGGCGTCGAACCGTGCCGACCCTTTGTGGAGGATCACGTAGACATCCTCGGTCGGGGAAACGCCGCGCTCCGATTCGGGGAAGCGCCTGGCCAGCAGGGCGTGTACCTCATCGAGGGAAAGGTTACTGGCCAGGCTGTCGATCAGTTCGTGTTGCGCGTGGTTCTTATCCGCTAACCGAAGGAGGTAGGCGAGTCGCTTCCAGGCGTTGAAGTCGTCCCATCGGCCTACGCCACCGAAACGGATGCTGTAAGACGGCGCGGAATCCTGGCGAAAATCCACGAAGGGTTTGTATTTGACCACCGGCTTGTCGGGTGGCGCGTCGATGTACACCTTCCGGATCGATACGAAACTACGGGCCGGCTGTAGGTGAAGCCAGTGAATGTTGTTGGTGTGTAGGTAGTGGTGGTCTTCGGGGTAAGAGCCTTCGAGGCTGCGATTAGTGACGGGAAAGACGTTGAACAGCACGCGCAACCTGCTCCCGATATCGCTTATCGTAACCGGTGTGCCGAGGTCGATCCGTAACCAATACAGCGGCGCGTCCAGCGTTGACGGCAACTTGGTGATCTCTTGCTCGAGCTCCTCCTGATTCAACCGCCGCCCGAACCAGTTGCGTAAGTACTCACCGGCGTATACCGGATCGGGTGGGTTCACTTCCCGGCCCCGAAAGCTGAGCAGGTGGCGTTCGTAAAAGGCGCTGACCGAACGCCGTAGTCGCTCGTTACCGTTAAGGTGGTCCTCGAGCGTAGCTTCAGCGCGAGCAACGCCCTGGCGGACGGCAATTTTGTGATCGCCATAGCTGGCGGTGGCCCCTTCGAGTGATTTCAGCAAACTCGCCCGCTCACCCGTTTGCCGCCGGTTCTGGATCAGGTCGAAGTACAGAGAGCAACCGTCGAAGTTGGTAATGGGCAGTTTCGTCGTAAAACCTAAAAGGATCGACTCGGTCTGCCGTGCCGGCCCGGATTGGGCGGCGTTCATGAGCGCTGCTTTACGGCTGGCGCGCACGATGGTGTGGTCGGTTGCGACTACCGCTACGCGCAGTGGCAAAACCCGGGTAGGGAAGACCGGGCTGAAGTCAACGTCTACGGCATCGGCATCCTCTTCGTTCGGTACGTAGCGAAACGTGTACGTCTCGTCGATGAGTAACTCTTCCCGCTCCGGCGTAGCGGTAGCCAGGGCGTGCGCCGGGTCCGGCAAGTGATAGTGCTCCGGCAGTAGGACGCGGGCCAACCGCTTTTGGAGCCGCATCTCCGTATCGTCCAGGCTCTGGTAAACCTTCTCCAATTCACTGGCTAACCCACCGGCCATGAATCGGACGAGCGGATCGAAACTTTCACCGATGTCCTGTTGCAAATCGGCAAATTCCAGGTTCCACTCATCGGCGGCTCGCAGGAGAATGGATTGGTAGATCTCTTCTTTGGAGTACTGCACGGACGGGAAGTTTGATCGGTAAGTCTCGCAGGCGATTTAACGGAGGAGGCCTGGGAAATAAAAATGCGAAATCGCAAAATAGTACTTTATGGGACTGTTATAACATCGTAGTAGCAGCACTCATGTTAAAGTGCAAAAAAGTTACATTCATCCCTATGCGGACGCTTTACCTAAACATATCGGGAGTATTCGTGCTTGTTTGCTTCCTTGCCTGTGAGCCGGACGAGCCACCACGAGTACCGGCTGAAGCGGCACTGCCCATGGTGACGCTCACCGCCCCGGATAGCATTCCCACGACCGGTAAAGTCGCCGGCACGCTACTGTTGCCGGCGGGAACCACCTATCCCATCCGCCTGGAACGACGCGGCGGATTCTCCATCGGCTTCCCTAAGCACTCCTATGAATTGGACCTGGAGGAAGACGTACCACTCCTCGGTTTAGCCGCCGATGACGATTGGATCCTCAACGCCAATTACATCGATAAGACCTTCCTCCGGCATGTGCTGTCCTACGACTTGTTCCGCCGGATGGGCCCGAACAACCGTGCTGCGGCCACGGCCTTTACGGAAGTTACACTCAACGACGGGTACGCTGGCCTTTACGTTCTGATGGAAAAGGTAGACCGTTCCGTACTCGAGGTGAACAAGCGCGATACGGCGGCCTTCATCTTCAAAGAGCCTCACGTTTTCCGCCCCAGCTACGAGGGCATCACCCCACGAGACCCGGCCAATTTTCACCAACAAACCTTTCCGAAAATCGACCGGGCTGATCGCCGGGCACCTCTGGAACGCCTCCGCGCCCTGCTCCTCGAAGCGGACGATGCAACATTCGACGCCGAACTCCCCCGGCAGATTGACGTCCCGAACTTCGTAGACTGGCACCTTCTGTTGCTGCTCACTAACAACGCCGACGGAATACTGAAAAACTATTACCTCTACCGAAAAGATAAAGACACCCCCATCCGCGTAGCGCCCTGGGATTATGATCACTCTTTCGGCCGCGACGGAGATAACGAGCGCAACCTCAACGAGCGGCCGCTGGATGCTTCCCGTTCCATACTCTTCCGCCGTCTGCTAGAACGCCCCTGGTACCGTGATGCCCTCAAAGCGCGCTGGTCGGCCGTGCAGGAGAATGGACTATTCAGCGTCCCTTCCCTGCTGCAAAGGATAGAGCTGATGACCGCGGAAATAGCCGACGCGGCAACGCAAAATTTCGAACGGTGGCCGGTCGATGGCCGGTACTACTACGATGCGGCGACCTTTACCGAAGAGTTAACGCTAATGCGGGAGTTCGTGGTGATTCGCCACGCCTACGTCAGCGACTATCTGGCTGACTTACCCTAAGGTAAGATGGTAAGCCGCCCGGTATCGCCCCCTTCGACGGCCCGCCAAACCGCTTGCGCTACCGTTGCGGGGAGCAGGATGTCGGCTGGCGGTTTCTCCCCATCCCAACTTGAGGTGAGCGTCGCACCGGGGCTAATTAGCGTACTAAGTACCCCCATTCCGGTAAGTTCAATCTCCCAGGCGCGGAATAGGCCGCGTAGGGCGTATTTGGTGGCTACGTAGGCGGTCATGTGCTGCGGCCAGCTATCCGTACCGGTAGATCCGATGACGATAAGATGGCCTTTTTTTCGCTCTATCATCTTTGGAAGTAGCCGCCGCGCAAGTCGGTGGTTCGCCAGTACGTTTAGCGGTAACAAGTCCTCAAAAGCGTCTTCCGCATCCAGCATCCCCCCGGGGGTATAGGTAGCGGCGTTAAGGATCACTACGTCGTAGGCACGATGCGGAACTTTCGCTATTCCTTCCGGGGCACTCAAGTCAGCTTCGATGAGCGCTGCACCCGAGGCGGTAAGCCACTCGCCGTCACTGCCGGTCGTGCGCGCAACGCCGGTCACCCGGTAGCCACCACGTGCAAATCTCGTGGCGCAAGCCAGGCCGATACCCCGGGTGGCACCGGTGATGAGTACGGTCGGAGCGGTCGTCACGGCAACTGATTCTGAAGGCGGGCCCCGGGGAGTAGCTCGACCTTGCCCACCCGCCCGTCGGGTGCCCGGCCGATCGTGATGCCTGCCCAGTTACCGCCGCAGTCGTTGTGCAGCAGTGCTTTGGCGCCCAGCACTAAACGAGCGTTTGGGGCCACCCGGATTTCCGCCCCTTCGGGCAAGTGGAGCCGATCGTTGATCGTCAGGGTAACACCTGCCTGAACGATGAGGTCGCTATCGAAATCACGCGCACCATGGAGGGTTAAGTCTTCGGCGATCACAATTGGATCCTCCGCATTATAAATACACCAATCTTCCCGTATCCACATCCGCGCTCGGTACCCGGGGGTACTGAAGCGCGCGTGCATTTTGCCGATTTGGCAGGGGGTGAGGGCCTCCTGGTCGGGGCTGTAATCCATCAGGTTGTTGCTGGATAGACCGGGGCCGCGTTTGCGCATCGACCAGGCCCTGTTGCCGTGGGGCGGGGTGTCGGGGCAGCCGTCGCGCTTCTCCCAGGCGTGCCCCAGCCCGAAAGCATGACCGAGCTCATGCGCGAATACCTGGCGGATCTGCCAGGGGGGGATGTCTTTGGAGAGTACGTCGACCACTTTGATGGCGTTACCCACGAAGATCCCGCTGGAGGAGCTGCCTTTAAAAGTCGGGCTATCGAGGCTATCGCGTGGCGGCCCCATCAGGAAAATATTGAGTTCCGTATCGGTCCGTACGGCATACTTGTCGATTACCGCCCGCCCGCCCCGGTTGCGCTCGGGGCCGTCGTGGAGGTACCAGTAGAGCTCGTCGTCGTAGTGCTCGTAGATGGCGGGGGCGCCCGTCTTGGGGTCTTCGGCCAGATCGACGCGGATGCGGGCCGGGAGATTGGGGACGGGTAAGGTATCCGGCGTCAGCCAGGCCTTGGGGTTATCCCGGAATTTTACGTTCGTGTTGTACAGCAGTTCGCCGATATACCTGGTCGCCTTTTCCCCGTAGAAATCATAGAGGGTATCCGTCGTATTCAGGATGTGAAAGTTTAACCGTACGATTCGCTCGGGTAGTAATTCGAGCTGATTGGTATCCGGTAGGTAGCCGGTGTAGTCGGTGCGCCGGGCGGTGGCGGTCGTACCGCTTGAATCCACGGGCGCTACGTAGGGTTCGTAAGTTACGCCCGCATCCTTAAGGCCACCGGCGGGCAACTGGCAACCGATGAATGCACCGAGGCAGAGTAAAGCCAAACAACCGCTTAGTTTTCTCATGAGCGAAGGATCAATTCAGGCGCCAGAAGAAGGGCGTGATCAGCACCAGCACCGTATAGATTTCCAGCCGCCCGATGATCATCACCACGGACAAAAATATCTTCACGTGCGATGGCAGCCAGGCAAAGTTATCGACGGGGCCGACCTCACCGATGCCCGGGCCTACGTTACCCAGGCTGGTGGCCATCGCCCCGAGGGAAGTCGTAAAATCCAGCCCCATCATCGCCAGGGCTACCGACCCCACGATAAAAATAAGCAGGTACAGTAAAAGAAAGTTGAAAACGTGGGTAATGATCTTACCCTGCACCATCTCCTGATTCACCCGCAGCGGGACGATGGCCGAAGGGTGCACCAACCGCTTGAACTCGAGGTAGGAATTCTTAAAGAATACGATGTGCCGAATCAGTTTGATCCCCCCGGAAGTAGAACCCGCGCAGGCACCCACGAAGAGCAGGACGAAGCAGATGATCGTAAGGCTGGTCGCCCAACTGGTATAATCCGCCGACACAAAGCCCGTGGTGGTGATCAGGCTGATTATCTGAAACGCACTATCCCGAAAGGACTGCTCGAAATCCAGCCCCCCGGTAGCGTAGTAGACCTTCCCCGTAAAGAGCGCCACCAACGAACCGACCACGATCAGGTAGGCTTTGATCTCATCGCTCTTCCACACGTCCCGAAAGCGGCGTTTTAACCCCAGATATAATAAGGTGTAGTTTACCCCCGCCAGAAACATGAATACGATGATGACGTACTGGATCAGCGGGCTAAAGGCCGCCGCACTGGCATTGCGCGTAGAGAACCCCCCGGTGGCCATCGTCGTCAAAGCATGGTTGACGGCCTCGAACTTGTTCATCCCCGCCGCCCATAGGCAAAGGAACAGCGTGAAGGTCAGCCCCACGTAAATGAACCACAGCCGCTTGGCCGTCTCGCTGATTCGCGGGTGCAACTTATCCGAGGTCGGCCCCGGCGCTTCGGCGGCAAACAGCTCGATACCCCCGATGCCCAACAGTGGAAAGATGGCTACGGTCAGCACGATGATCCCCATCCCCCCGATCCACTGCGTCAGGCTCCGCCAGTACAGCAACCCCCGTGGCTGGATCTCGATGTCCGTCAGCACGCTCGCCCCCGTCGTCGTCATCCCCGATACCGTCTCGAAAAGCGCCTCCGGCACCGTAGGGATCATCCCGCTGTACAGATACGGCAGCATACCGCTCATCACCATCGCTACCCAGCACAGGAAAACGATGAGGTACCCCTCCCGCTTCCGGATCGGTACCCCCCGCGGGCTACGGATCAGATAGAGCAAACCACCCACCGCAATGCTCGTAGCCCCCGCCAGCAACAACGGCTTCGGGTCCTCCCGGTAGTACAAGCTGAAGGGAACCCCCGTCCAGATGAAAAAGCCGACGATGCCGAAAAGCAATGCGACGACTCTGGCTATGGGGCGGAAGTTGATCAATGCTTTAGGTTAATGAGTGAGTGTTGGAATGAGTGGATGAGTGGATGGACGCGACGTCGTCCGTCGATTGCGCAGCTTTCGTCGTCCGCCGTCGCCTGCTAGACGGGATGAGGGGATGATAGAATGAGTGAATGAACTCCCAGACTCCCAGGCCGGCAGGCCGCTCTCCCACCTACCTGAACAACTCCTCCAACCGGCGAATGGCCCCCGGCCGGGCAAAGACGATCACCTTATCCCCCAACTGCAACTGGGTATCGCCATTGGGGATGAGCGTCTCCTCCCCGCGGATCACGCCACCCATCAGCGCCGTATCCGGGAAGTGAAGTTTCTTGACGGGCTTTCTGGTCAGTTGGTTGCTTTTGGTAATTACGTATTCGATGACTTCCGCATCCACCCCCTGCAGGCTGGTGATGGCCTCGATGTTGCCCTTGCGAACGTGGTGGAAGATGCTGTTGGCCGCCAGCAGCTTTTTGTTGATGAGGGTATCCACGCCGATGTCCTGGCTAATGTGGACGTATTCTTTGTTCTCTACCTGGGCGATGGTCTTGTACACGCCGTGGTTACGTGCCGTAAGGCAGGAGATGATGTTGGTCTCTGAGTTCTCGGTGAGCGCGATGAAGGCATCCATCCGGTCCAAGCCCTCTTCTTCCAGCAGGTCGATGTTGGCGTACTCCCCCTTGATGACCAAGACGTTATTGAGCTGTTCGTTGATGTGCTGGCAGCGGCGCTTGCTCTTCTCGACGATGGTTACGGAGTAATCGTTCTGCAGCAGGCGGGCCGTACTGATGGCCAGTTCCGTACCGCCCAGGATCATGGCGTTGCGCACCACGTGCGATTTCTTGCCCACGAAATCCTCCACCCGCTCCTTCTTATCCGGCGTAGTGATGAAGTAGATGTGATCGCCCCGGCGAAAGCGCGTAACGCCTTTGGGGATGATGGTCGTACCGCCCCGCAGTACCGCGATGGCGTGGATGCCGACGTTGCCCTGCAGGCTGTCCAGATCACTCAGGCGAACCCCCACCAAGGGCGAGGAATCGGGCAACGTCATGCCCAAGAGCACCAACTTGCCGTCCTCGAACTCGAAAATGTCGGTGAAGGAACACTGCTTTACGAGGCGAAGAATTTCCTTGGCGGCCAACTGCCGGGGGCTGATGATCTGGTCGATGCCGAGCGAGCAGATCGTCGTCTCGTTATCGGCCGTAGTGTACTCCTCGTTGTCTACCCGCGCTACGACCCGCCGGCACCCCAGCTTCTTGGCGATGATGGCCGACATCATATTCGTCTGCTCCGAGGTCGTAACCGCCAGCATCAGGTCGGCCGAATCGATCTGAGCGCTCTCCAGGGTCGCAATGCTGCTGGCGTCGCCACGGATGGTCAGCACGTCGAGGTGCGTCCCGGCGTAGTCCAGTACGTCCCCATCCTGGTCGATGAGCGTAATGTCCTGGTTTTCGGTGGCCATCAACTGCGCGAGGTGAAAGCCTACGTCGCCGGCTCCGGCTATGACGATGTTCATTGGGGCAATTTAAGCGGGGCGGACCGGGGCGGCACGAATTCGCGCAACCTATTCCGCCTCCCCGCGGGCTACTAAGGAACGCCGGACCGCGCGTCGGGTTCGCGGGGGTGAACGTCCGTGCCGGCCATCACGTTTCCGTTACCTTACTGTTCGCCAAAATCGCTATGGAGAAGACTTACAAAATTCTCAACGACCCCGTTTACGGGTTCGTGAGTATCCCTCACGGGATCGTCTTTGACCTGGTCGAGCACCCCTATCTCCAACGCCTGCGCAACATCAAGCAGGTGAGCCTGACGCATTACGTTTACCCCGGTGCCCTCCACACCCGCTTTCACCACGCCCTCGGTGCCCTCCACCTCATGAGCCGCGCCATCGATACCCTGAAACGCAAAGGCGTCAAAATCAGTAAACGGGAGGCCGAAGCCGTCAAGATCGCCATCCTGCTGCACGACGTCGGCCACGGCCCTTTCTCCCACACCCTCGAGAATACCCTGATCGACGCCCACCACGAAGAGCTCTCCCTGCTTTTCATGGAGCGCCTTAACGAGGAGTACCACGGCCAACTCGACCTGGCTATCCGCATCTTCCGCGGCGACTATAAGAAACACTTCCTCCACCAACTCGTCACCGGCCAGTTGGATATGGACCGACTGGATTACCTCAACCGCGACAGCTTCTTCACCGGCGTATCCGAAGGCGTCATCGGCTACGACCGCATCATCAGCATGCTCAACGTGGCCGACGGCCGGCTGGTCGTCGAAGAAAAAGCGATCTATTCCGTAGAGCGCTTCCTCACCAGCCGCCGCATTATGTACTGGCAGGTCTACCTCCACAAAACCGTGGTATCGGCCGAGCAGATGCTCATCCTGGTCCTCAAACGCGCCCGCCTACTTTGCCAGGAAGGGGTAGACGTCTGGTCCCCCCCCGCCCTCGAATTCTTCCTCTGCAACCAATTTTCCAGCCAGGATTTTCACCGCCGCCGCGACGAGCTCCTCGACTGCTTCGCCGACCTCGACGATACCGACATCTCCGCCGCCGTCAAAGTCTGGCAGAAACACGGCGACCCGATGCTGGCCTACCTCAGCTACGGCCTGGTCAACCGCCGGCTGTTCCGCCTCGAATTCTCCGACGACCCCTTCGAGGAGGCTTACGTACGGCAGGTAAAAAACGCGCTGCGCGAGCATCCCGACCTCCCAGATAATGCCGAGGATCTACTCATCAACGGCCAGGAAAGCAACAGCGCCTACACCCTCAGCGAAGACGAGATCATGGTACTCATGAAGACGGGCAAGGTAGTGCCGATGTCGCAACTATCGTCCTTCAGTATCGCTCCGCGGACTTTTCGGAAGTACTTTCTCTGCTATCCAAAAGAAATCACGCGGGTGTTACAGGAGGGCGAGGCCGCAGGTGCAATATTTAATGGTAAATAGCAGACACTGAAAGGCTACAGTAGTAAACCCCGCTAAATGAATACCTTAATTATCCAAGCCTCCGCCAGAAAAAACGGCGATACCCATTCAGCAACCCGGCTAATAACGAAACAGCTCCACGCAGAAGCCATCGATCTGCTGGATTACACCCTCCACCCCTTCCGTTACGATCAGACTTACCCCGAAGGCGACCAATTCCTGGAAGTAATTACGCACTGGGTACTCCCGCACGAACACATCCTCCTTGCCACCCCGATTTACTGGTATACCATGTCCGCCCGACTAAAAAAATTCATGGATCGGCTGAGCGACCTCCTTATGTCCGATAAGCACCTGGGGAGACGGTTGCGGGGCAAAACGCTCTCCGTGCTGTCCGTAAGCAACGACGACGACCCACCCCCACACTTCTCCGAGCCATTCCGACTAACCGCGGATTACCTGGGCATGACGTACGGAGGGCATTACCATGCGTACGTAGCGGAGGAAGATTGTACGATTACCCACCAATAAGGCCGCTTCGTAGAGAAGCTGGTCAGTTATCGTTCTCTTAACTATAGTCAGCCTGTCGAGCAACGTCACAACGGCACCGGGTAACTAGTCAAAAAAACCGAAGCCTCCCTCGCCAAATTAAGCACGCCCCGTAACCCCTTAACTTAGCACGCATGAAGTTCGCGTTTCTACTACTCGCCTGCCTGATCGCTACGGCCGGCTTTGCCCAAACAACCGATAACACCGAGGAAGTAGACCCCAACGACCGCACCCGCAACGAAATGTTCAACCGCCAAAACCCCTCGGCGGCCCTACAAGCCGGTAGTGCCTTCTACGTCAGCAACCCCTCCCCCTTAGTCGAGCTGGATACGGAGAAGGCCTACTTCCGCCAGGAATGGGAAGAACTCATCATTCGTACCCACGACGGCAAAACCGCTACCCTGCAAGGACGCTACCGCATTGTCGACCAGAAATTCGAAATTCAGCGGGAAGACGGCATCTACGAACTCTACAATACCGTCATCAAAGAAGCTCAATTGGGGGATGCATACTTCGTGCTACTACCGACGGGCGCCGGCATCGAAGTCTACGAAGTCCACTACCGGAACGACCGAGACTACGTACTCACTCACCACTCCACCGACTGGATCGAACCGAAGAAACACTCTATGTTCGACACCAGCGAAAGCAAACGGACCCTGAAACGCAAAGTGGAAGTTTTCCTGATGATGGCCCACGGCAAGTTTCCGGTAGAGAACAAACGCACGGTAGTCGCCGTCCTCGGCATCGGTAAGTCCGACCCCGCCATGCAATACATCAAAGACGAAAAGCTGAACATGAAGGACCCGAACGACATCGCAAAATTCCTCCAATACCGAACCGAACAGGGAGTGTGAGTACACGCCCCATCCACCGCTTTACCGACGGCAGCCTCAGCACGGTTGACGATCATCTTGCCGAAGAAGAGCCTCTCCTTATTCAACTTAAAGAATGGGCCGGCCCCCCCCGCTCCGTATCCGTCACGATGCGCACCCCGGGCCGCGACATCGACCTGGCCCTCGGCTTCCTATTCACGGAAGGCATCCTTGCCGAACAGACGGAGATCGCGAAAACGGAAGTTGGCGATAATACTACTACCATCCATTTAGGCCGTAGCGAAAGCGTGGATTGGCAGCGCCTGCAACGCCACTCCTACACCAGCTCCAGCTGCGGCGTCTGTGGCAAAACTTCCCTGGAGCAAGTGCACACCGCCCTCCCTTTCCCCGAGCCCCTTGCTCGCTGGGCCGTCCCCGCAACCCTCATCTCCGCCTGCCCCGCACTCCTGCGCTCAAATCAGGTAACCTTCTCGCTAACGGGGGGGCTCCACGCCGCCGGGCTGGTAGATTTGAACGGTAAACTTCTAGCCGCCGCCGAAGATATTGGCCGCCACAACGCCGTCGACAAAGTGGTCGGGGAGGCATTGCGCAACGACTGGCTTCCCCTGAGTAAGTTCATCCTGGTATTAAGCGGCCGCGCCGGCTTCGAGCTGGTCCAGAAAGCAGCTATGGCGGGTATCCGGGTCGTAGCGGCCGTCGGCGCACCCTCCACCCTGGCGGTAGATCTGGCGGAAGACCAGGGCATTACCCTCTGCGGCTTCGTCAGGAACGGCACCTTTAATTGCTACACCGAGGCACGGCGTATTACGTATTAGATAAGCCTAGTCGACCAACAGCGCCTCCCGATCCAACTGCTGTTGCTTGGTGTGCTCGGGCAACTTGCGGTATTCGTATTGCTGCGTGCGGAGTTGCGGCCGAAAGCCCGCCTCCCGAATGGCCTCCTGAATACCGTCAGCGGTAAAGCGCCACCGTGCCCCCGCGGCGGAGACCACGTTCTCTTCGATCATGATGGACCCGAAGTCGTTCGCCCCGGCGTGCAAACATAATTGAGCCACTTGCTTACCTACGGTCAGCCAACTTGCCTGAATGTTGACCACGTTCGGTAGCATAATGCGGCTGAGGGCGATCATACGGATGTACTCATCCCCCGTTACCGAATTCCTGGCTCGCTTGATCTTCTTGAGGATGGTGTCCTCATCCTGAAAAGGCCAGGGGATGAAGGCTAGAAAACCTTTTGCGTGCGCCGGCTTTTCGGATTGTACCTGCCGCATCCGTACCAGGTGGTCCATCCGCTCCCAGTTCGTTTCGATGTGGCCGAACATCATGGTCGCCGAGGTAGTGATGTCGAGTTGGTGGGCTGCGCGCATTACGTCCAGCCACTCCTCTCCGCCACATTTACCCTTGGAGATCAACCGCCTTACCCGATCGCTCAAGATCTCGGCCCCGGCTCCGGGTAGGCTATCCAGGCCCGCTTCGTGCAGCGCCTTTAATACCTCGTAGTGACTTTTCTTCTCCAGCTTAGCAACGTGAGCGATTTCCGGCGGCCCCAGCGCGTGCAGTTTAAGATTGGGGTAGAGCGCCTTAAGCTCCGAGAATAATTGGCAGTAGTAATCCAGCCCGAGATCGGGGTGGTGCCCGCCCTGTAGCAGCAACTGCTCCCCGCCGAAAGCAAACGTTTCTTCGATCTTCTGCTTATACTCTTCGATGCTGGTGATATAGGCCTCCTCGTGCCCCGGCCGCCGGTAAAAATTACAGAACTTACAGTTAGCGATACAGACGTTCGTCGTGTTGCTGTTCCGATCGATGATCCAGGTAACCGTCTGCTCCGGCACCGATTCAAAACGTAACTGATTGGCTACGTACATCAATTCCGCCGTATCGGCATTCTCGAGTAGGTAGACGCCCTCTTCGGCGCTGAGCCACTCGCGTCGTAGCCCTTTCTCCAACAGTTCCGCAGTATTCATACAGGTGGTTTGAGCCAATAGAACAGCCGGGCGGAAGGGGAGTTGACCGCAAGTTTCATTTTTTTCTGAAAGTAATCCACTCGCCCTAAATTCCCTAAATCGGAACCACCCGCCGCAGCACTAGATCATTCACCCGCTTAGCCTTCCCCGGGGCAACCTGAGCGAACGCTGCCGTATGGGTGTAGTATAAGGTATTGGTGATCGCGGCCAGGTCAAGTGGGTCTAAACCGACAAACTCTTTCAGCGCGGGCTCCTTGAACTGACTAATGCGCTCAATCTCGGCGTAAGTCAGTGCGGTCGCCTCCATTTCCGTCCGCAATTCCGGTTCGTAGTAGAACAGCGCGCGGGTAAATTCGTACAGGCCGAGGTGTAAGTACTTCTGCGGCTCGATGACGGAGCGGAGGAAGATGTTCAACGTCCAGATAATGGCACCATCCGGTTCGTGCAGTTCGCTGCTGTGTAGTGCGCCGTGTGACGGGGAGGGGAAGACGTGGCGGTAGAAAACAATGGTATCGAAGTGCTCCAGCAGAAACTCCCCACGGTGAAAAGTCACCGTAGCGCAGGAGGCCGCTACCATAATATGGATGTCAGCCGGGATGTCTTCAATGGCTTGCCCGTGTAAGTGGGTGGCCTCTTTAATGAGGAACGTCCGCCGGCGGAACTCCCGCTTACCCTCCAGGTCCAGCTTTCGGTAAAGATCGAACCGTTGCAGTAGCGGGGCAAGCTCCGTGGGCAGATCGGGTGGGTTGCGCTGCCACCACCACCACATGATCTGCGGCGATAGGGTATAGGTGCCGGCGGCAATAATGGCGGGGAGTAGCAGCAGGAGGGAGTAAACGGTATCGTTCGTCCAGGCAAGGATAAGACCGAGCAGTAACAGACAAAGGCAGGAAAGGTAAATGGCTTTAACCGGGTTCATCGGTAGGCTTAACGAACCGTTCGAAAAGCTAGTTTGCCACGTTCACGGTTTATCCAGGGAGCAAGCAGCGGTCGGGTCCCCCCAAAAGTGGGGTTAGAACTATTACGCTGCGCTCGCTTACCGCCGATATGATTGGGGCGGCGGCCCCACGGGGGAAGTAATGGCACGGGTAGAAGCAAAAGTTTCGTAGGGAGAGGTTTGGTCTGGGAGCCTGGGTGGCTACTAGCTTCTCGCTACTGAATCGTCTAAAATTACCTGCCATAGTTTGCTGGTTTGACGCAAGTAGTAGTAACTTCGCACTTCCTTAGCGCGCTTGGCTGAAAAGCAGGCATATATTAGGGTGCGGTAGCTCAGTTGGTAGAGCAATGGACTGAAAATCCATGTGTCGGCGGTTCGATTCCGCCCCACACCACTCGGGAGTGCTTACAGGCAGTTCTTCTGTTGATCGATAACCCTATCATCAAGTTCAACAGCATTCGCGTACCAGTTGCTTTGATCTAGCCAAGTAGGCACCTCTTAGCAAAGCGGATGTCATTTAAACCCGCAAAATTATCCCCTGAAGTCCGTTGGCTAAGTAAGCCAGGGGACTTCTTTCATTTTGGCTAAAGCCAGTGGCGTGAGTTAAAGACGCAAGGGGTGTGCCGGCAGGCTACTACTGAATACCCGGTACCGTACCTTTGCCCGCCCTTAAGCCAAAATCTACCATGCCCAACGCACCCCAGAAACTGCGCATTGCCGTCCAAAAATCCGGGCGGCTACTGAATGAATCCATCGACTTGCTCAAAGAGTGCGGCATCCGTATCGACAACGGGCGGGATCAGCTCAAAGCGTCCGCTCGCAACTTCCCCGTCGAGGTGCTTTACTTGCGCAACAGCGACATCCCCCAGTACATTCAGGACGGGGTAGCGGACATCGGCATCATCGGGGAAAACACGGTCATCGAGAAGGATAAAAAAGTCAACGTCGTCCTCCCCCTCGGCTTCAGTAAATGTCGTCTTAGCCTGGCCACGCCTAAAGGACAAGCCTACGCCGGGCCGAAGGACCTAAACGGTAAACGCATCGCCACCAGCTACCCCGTCAGCCTCGGCCAGTACCTCGACCGGGAGGGGATCAACGCCGACATCCACGAAATCTCCGGCTCCGTAGAGATCGCCCCCAATATCGGTTTGGCGGATGCCATTTGCGACCTCGTCTCTACCGGGTCGACCCTGTTCAAGAACGGTTTGGAGGAGCGCGACGTGATCCTCCGTTCCGAGGCCGTTATCGCCGCCAGCCCGCAGATCGACGCCGAACGGCAATCCATCCTGGATCGACTCACCTTCCGCGTCAAATCGGTACTGTCGGCCCGTAACAAGAAGTACCTGTTGATGAACGTACCCAACGAACGCGTCCGGGAGATCACCCAGCTTCTGCCCGGTATGCGTTCCCCCACCGTCCTGCCGCTCGCGGAAGAAGGTTGGAGCAGCGTCCATACCGTCATCGCCGAAGACAAGTTTTGGGACATCATCGATCAGCTTCGCAGCACCGGCGCCGAGGGCATCCTGATCGTCCCCATCGATAAAATGATTTGCTAACCCTTACCTATGCAGCTATTCGATAACCCCCGGCCGGCGGAGTGGGCCGGCCTCGTCAAGCGCCCCGCTCAGGATCTTACCACGCTCCGCACCCGCGTCCTCGCAATAATGGACGAAGTGAAAAAAGGGGGGGACGCCGCGTTGCTGGACTTCACGCGAAAATTCGATGGAGTCGAACTCAAAGCCCTCAAAGTCGAACGAAGCACCGTCGAGGCCGCCGCGGATCAACTGGAGCCGGCCTTGCGCGAAGCCATAAAGGTCGCCCACGATAACGTCCGCCGCTTTCACCTGGCGCAAGCCGAAAAACGGGAGGAGGTCACTACTATGCCCGGCGTTACTTGCTGGCGGGAAGCGCGCGCCATCGAGCGCGTCGGCCTTTACATCCCCGGCGGTACCGCACCGCTTTTCTCGACCGTCCTGATGCTTGCCCTCCCGGCAAAGATCGCCGGCTGTCAGGAAGTCGTGCTTTGCTCGCCTCCCGATCGCGATACCGGCGAAATCCACCCGGCCGTCCTCTATACGGCGGGCCTTTGCGGGTGACGAAGATCTTCCGCGTGGGCGGTGCGCAGGCCATTGCGGCCATGACGTACGGCACGGAATCGATCCCGAACGTGTACAAATTATTCGGCCCGGGTAACGCTTACGTGACGGTGGCCAAGCAGCTCGCGCAGCTAGACGGGCTGGCCATCGACATGCCCGCGGGGCCGAGTGAGGTTTTAGTTTGCGCGGACGCGGGTGCAAGGTCCGATGCCGTGGCCGCGGACCTCCTCGCCCAGGCGGAACACGGCGCGGATAGTCAGGTAGTGCTGGTCGTCAGCGACAAGGACCAGGGGGAAGCAGTAACACGGGAAGTCTACGAGCAATTGAAAAATCTGCCCCGGCGCGAACTGGCCGCGCAGAGTATCGACAACAGTTTCATCGTCGTACTGAAGGGCCGGCAGGAACGGCTGGATTACATCAACGCCTACGCCCCCGAACACCTGATCCTGAGCCTCGCCGAGCCGCGGAAGTTCGCCGAAGGCATCCGCAACGCCGGCTCCATTTTCCTCGGCTACCACACCCCGGAAAGCGTGGGTGACTATGCCTCCGGCACCAACCACACCCTGCCAACTTACGGCTACGCGCGCAACTACAGTGGCGTGAGCCTGGATAGCTTCGTGAAGAAGATTACCTTTCAGGAGTTGACGGAAGCCGGCCTGCGAAAGCTTGGGCCAACCGTGGAAACGCTGGCGCGCGCCGAAAGCTTAGAAGCACACGCAATGGCAGTTGGCGTTCGGCTGGCGGCTTTGGGGGCGGCGAACGAAGTCGGTTCTTAGGTGTCTAGTTTTAATCCACCGCCTGTCGTAGGTTTCGAACGGAGAGGCGGAGAAAGACAGAGACGTCTCCGTTTTCCTCCGCCTCTCCGTCTATCTCCGTACGAAACCCTTATATAGATTGATAGCGAAATCGAATTAGTTAACTATGGTCACCGCACCAGTTATAAAATGGACGGAAGCACGAATAGCCGCCCTCGTCCGCCCCAATCTACTCGCGCTCAAGCCTTATTCGAGCGCCCGCTCGGAGTTCAAAGGCCGGGCCGAGGTACTCCTCGACGCTAACGAAAGCCCTTTCGATACCGGGAGCAACCGCTATCCGGACCCGCTCTCCACCGACCTCCGCCACGCCTTCGGTAAACTGCGTGACTTTAACCCCGACCAGATCGTGTTCGGCAACGGCTCCGATGAATTGGTGGACCAGATCACCCGCATCTTCGTCAGTGAGGGAGACGCGGTGCACGCCCTGCCCCCCACTTTCGGGATGTATAAAGTAGCCGCCGGCATCGCCGGGGCCGAGTTCCGGGCGACGGTACTGAAGCCCGATTTCACCATCCCCGCCGAAGAGCTGGAGGCCAGTTGGGACGAAAAAAGCAAAATCCTCTGGCTCTGTAGCCCCAACAACCCCAGCGGTAACGCGATGGACGTGGAGTTGCTGGAAGGTCTTATCCGCTCCTTCCCCGGTGTGGTGGTGCTGGACGAAGCTTACATCGACTTCATCCCGGAGATCAGCTTCCTGCCCCGCCTGGCTGAATTCCCGAACCTCATCATCACCCAAACCCTCAGCAAAGGCTGGGGGATGGCCGGCATCCGTTGCGGGGCGGCCATGGCTTCGCCCTTCATCATCAAGTTGCTCAATACCATCAAGATGCCTTACAACATCAACGTGGTCACCCAGCAGCGGGTACGGGAAGCCCTCGAGCAACCCGAGGTTATGCGCGAACGCGTCGACCTGCTGCTCGCCGAGCGCAAACGACTGGAACGCGCCCTGTGGGAACTGGACGTCGTCGAGCACATCTTCCCCTCGGTGACCAACTTCCTACTGGTTCGCTTTAAAGGAGCGGAGGCTGTCTACCAAAAGCTACTGCTGGAGGGCATCGTACTGCGCAACCAGACCTACCAACCCAACGCCGCCGGCTGCCTGCGGGTAACCGTCGGCCTGCCCGCCGAAAACGACCGCCTGCTCGAGGCGTTATCTAAGCTCGCCTAAGCCCCACCGAACCCCGTATGCAAAAGATCCTTTTCCTCGACCGCGACGGCACGCTGATCCTCGAGCCCGAAGACTACCAGGTCGACCACGTCGATAAGCTCGACTTCTACCCCGGCGTCTTCCGCTGGCTCGGGCGCATCGTGCGGGAGCTGAATTACCGGCTGGTCCTGATCACCAATCAGGACGGGCTGGGCACCGACAGCTACCCCGAAGCCAACTTCTGGCCCACCCACAACGCGATGCTCCGCGCCCTGGAAGCCGAAGGCATCACCTTCGCCGAGCAACTGATCGATCGCACCTTCGCCGCCGATAACGCCCCCACCCGCAAACCGGGTACCGGCCTGGTAGAACCCTACCTCAACGGCGAGTACGACCTGGCTTGGAGCTACGTGGTCGGCGACCGCCTCACCGACATCCAACTAGCGAAAAACATCGGCGCGAAGGGCATCTGGATCGCCACCGACCCCGAGCTCGGCGTAGAGGAACTGGATGCCGACCAACTGGAGGGCCTCACCGAAACCATCGCCCTGCGCACCACCGACTGGGAGGCCATCTACCGCCACCTCCGGCTCGAAAACCGTACGGCCACCATCCGCCGCACCACCAAGGAAACCGACATCAACATCGAGCTCGATCTGGACGGGACGGGTAAGACCGACATGCAAACCGGCCTCGGCTTCTTCGACCACATGCTCGACCAACTCGGCCGCCACTCCGGCTGCGACCTTTCCGTAAAGGTCGACGGTGACCTCCACATCGACGAGCACCACACCATCGAGGATACCGCCATTGCCCTCGGCGAAGCTTTCTCCCAGGCCCTCGGCGACAAACTCGGCATCGAACGCTACGGCTTCAACCTGGTCATGGACGAAGCCACCGTCGACGTTCGCCTCGACTTCGGCGGCCGCCCCTGGCTCGTTTGGGACGCCGACTACCGCCGCGAAAAGATCGGTGACGTACCCACGGAGATGTTCCACCACTTCTTCAAGTCCTTCACCGACGGCGCTAGATGCAACCTCGCCATCAAAGCCGCCGGCCACAACGAACACCACATGATTGAGGCCACCTTCAAAGCACTCGCTAAATCCATCAAAATGGCTAAACGCCGGGATGTGGATAATATGCGGCTGCCTAGTACGAAAGGCTTACTGTAGGCTATCCACTCATTCACCCCTCCCATCATCCACTCATCCGGAATGCTCGCCATAATCAACTACAACGCCGGCAACATCCGCTCCGTCCTCTACGCGCTCGAGCGCATCGGGGTGCCGCACGTGCTGACGGACGACCACGACCTTATTCGCAGCGCCGATCGGGTCATCTTCCCCGGCGTTGGCGCGGCCCCTTCCACAATGGAACACCTGAATGCTACGGGCTTGACGGAGGTGATCCGTGGGTTAACGCAGCCGGTATTCGGTATTTGCGTCGGGATGCAGTTGTTGTGCGCGCACAGTGAGGAGGGGGGCGTGCCCTGCGTCGGGGTATTCCCGGAAAAGGTGGTGCGTTTTCGCCCGACTCAGCGGGAGCATAAGGTGCCGCACATGGGCTGGAACGACGTGCGGCTACTTCCCCGGAACGACTGGGTGGACGGGTCGGTCGAAGGGGGGTATTGCTACTACGTGCACAGCTACTTCGTGGAGGTAGGGCCGCACACCGTGGCTACGACGAACTACGCCGGCCGCACCTTTTCGGCAATGTTGCGAAAGGGTAACTTCTTTGCCGCCCAGTTTCACCCGGAGAAATCAGCGCGGGTGGGGGAACGGATCATCCGCGATTTCCTATCGGCTTAGGCGGGTACTTGTAGCACTTCCAACTCCTTACCGACTTTGATGAAGGCGGCGATGGCGCGGTCGAGGTGCTCCCGTTCGTGGGCGGCGGAGAGTTGCACGCGGATGCGGGCTTTGCCCTTCGGCACTACGGGGTAGAAGAAGCCGATCACGTAGATGCCTTCTTCCAGCAAGCGTTCCGCGTACCGCTGCGCTAAGGGGGCATCGTACAGCATTACCGGCACGATCGGGTGGTCGCCGGGGAGGATGTCGAAGCCGGCCGCCGTCATCTTCTCCCGGAAGTACCGGGTGTTTTCGCTCAGTTTGTCCCGTAATTCCGTGGAGCCGGAAAGCAGGTCCAGTGCTTTGATGGAGGCACCGACGATGGCCGGGGCCAGCGTGTTGGAGAACAGGTAAGGACGGGAGCGCTGCCGGAGGATGTCGACGATCTCCTTACGCGCCGCCGTAAAACCACCGGAGGCACCGCCCAGGGCTTTACCGTAGGTGCCGGTGATGATGTCGACGCGGTCCATGACGCCCCGGTACTCGTGCACGCCGCGGCCCGTTTTACCGATAAAACCGGTAGAGTGGCATTCGTCGATCATCACGAGGGCGTCGTAGCGGTCGGCCAAGCCACAAATTTTGTCGAGCTGTGCAATGGTACCGTCCATGGAGAACGAGCCGTCGGTGACGATCAGCTTACGGCGGCAATCGGCGGCGGCTTGCAGCTGCTCTTCGAGCGAGGCCATATCATTGTGGGCGTAGCGAAAGCGTTGGGCCTTGCAGAGCCGCACCCCGTCGATGATGCTGGCGTGGTTGAGGGCGTCGGAAATGATGGCGTCCTCTTTGCCCAGCAACGGCTCGAACAGGCCCCCGTTGGCGTCGAAAGCCGCGGCGTAGAGGATACAGTCTTCCATACCCAGAAACTCCGCCGTTTTGCGTTCCAGCTCTTTGTGAATATCCTGGGTGCCACAGATAAATCGTACGGAAGAGAGCCCGAATCCATGACTATTCAACGTCGCGTGGGAGGCCTCTAATAGTGCCGGGTGGGCGGAAAGCCCGAGGTAGTTGTTGGCGCAAAAGTTCAGGACTTCCGGCGTAGCGTCGGTGTCGATTTCGGCACCCTGTGGCGTGGTAAGCACGCGCTCTTCTTTGTAAAGGCCCGCGGCTTTGATCTCGTCAATCTCTCGTTGCAGGCTGGTTTGAATGCTGTACATAATTAATGGTTGTGGAGTAAGAATATTTTTGCGAGAACGCAGGATGCAGGGTTCGGGAGTTAAGCAAGGTTTCGCTCCCGCGTTGCTGCGCCGGCGGCGGAATCTTCGTATTGCTTTCGTAGAGCCGTGATCATTCCTTCGCAGAGGCGCTCCAGCGAATAGGCCGGTTGCCAGCCCCAATCTTGCCGCGCCGCGCTATCGTCGATGCTCTTCGGCCAACTGGCGGCGATGGCCTGGCGGAAGTCCGGTGCGTACTGTAACGTAAATTGTGGATAGTAGTTACGGATGGCCTCGGTCACTTCGGCCGGAGAGAAGCTACAGCCGCTCAGGTTGTAACTGGTGCGCCGGCGGATGGAATCGGCGGGGGCTTCCATCAGTTCGATGGTTGCCCGCACGGCGTCGTCCATGTAGATCATCGGCAGGGTAGTGTCCGGCGCCAGATAACAGGTGTACGCCTGGTGTTGGACGGCGCGGTAAAATACCTCGACGGCGTAGTCCGTCGTACCACCGCCCGGTTTCGAACCGTGGCCGATGATGCCCGGGTAGCGGATGGAGCGGACGTCCACGCCAAACCGCATATGGTAGTAGTTGGCCCAGTTTTCCCCCGCGGCCTTACTGATGCCATAGACGGTAGTAGGATTAAGGATACTTTCATCGGGCGTGTTTACACCGGCCACGTTATTACCGAAGACCGCGATGGAGCTGGGGTAGAAAACCCGTTCGATGCCTTCGGTGCGGGCTGCTTCCAGCACGTTCAGTAAGGCATCCATATTGATGCGCCAGGAACGTAGCGGGTCTGCCTCCCCGTTGGCCGACAGGATGGCGGCCAGGTGGTATACCTGCGTTACGCCTTCCCGTCGAATCAATTCGGTGACGGAGGGCCCATCCGTTACGTCCAGCCGAATAAAGCGCCCCTCGGCGTCACGCGGCGGCGAAATATCGGAGGCGATCACCCGGTGGCTACCGTAACGCCGGCGGAGTTCAGTGGTCAGGGTCGTGCCCACCTGGCCGTTAGCACCGGTGATGAGAATAGTAGAAGGCATGGTGTAATTGGCTAATGTTTACGGGCAAAATTCACTAATAAAAGTAAGATGAACCGTTGAAATTATGGTCGCTGATCCGTCAAGAAGGAATATTTACGGTTAGCGGAAGAAGCCGGGTTTATATTTACGGAAGTTTATCGGAGTTCTTTATCCCTTCAGTAAAATTTCGCCCGTAACCCACCATGCACGGACCCAAGCTCGACCCCACCGATCTGGAAATTTTGAGGATTTTGCAGGAGAACGCCAAAACCACGGCGAAGGAAATCGCCGCGCAGCTCAACATTACCGCCAGCCCCGTCTACGATCGTATCCGTAGGCTGGAAGAACGTGGCTTCATTCGCAAGTACGTAGCCATCCTCGATAAGGCGCACTTCGAGCTACCCGTGACCTCCTTTTGTCAGGTATCCATGCGGTACCACGACGAAGCTTTTATCGAGCAGTTCGAAGAACAGGTGCAAGCCCTCGAGGAAGTACAGGAATGCTTCCATATGGGCGGAAAGGTGGATTTCATCCTTAAGATCAACAGCAAAAGCCTGGAAGGCTATCACGAATTCATTAAGTATAAGCTCTCCAAGATCGAGAACATCGGCGTGCTCAATTCCTCCTTCGTGCTCAAAGAGATAAAGCACAGCTCTTCCCTACCGATATGATGTACCGCGAGCGGCGACTATTAAGACTGATTCTTAGTTAAAGGACTTTGTAATTCAAAGTGAACCGTTTTATACGCCGGTTATTTACTCCTTACATCATCCCGAATACCGCGCGTGCGCCACCTCCTGATCTTTTTCTTGCTTAGTTTTTTCGTAGCCTGCTCCGCCTACCGGCCCATCACCGAGGTAGCGGATGCCGGCGCTGAGTTCTGGAAAAGCAAAGTCCTGCCCCCCAGCCCCCAGGATACTACCGGAGACGCCGCCGCCGGCTTCGACTACCTCATCCACGGCGACTATATCGGCAGCGGCGTCCCCCTCGAGATCATGCAGAAAGCGGCGAAGCGGATGACCAAGGAGGCACCCTACCCCCGCAACGAACTCAACGAGGGCATTCCGTACAACATGACGGCCTTCATCGCCCCGAACGGCTCCGCGGTCGCTAACGGTAACTGTTTCACCTGCCACGCCGGCCACGTCGGCGACGAACTCCTCATCGGTGCCGGGGAAAGCTTCGCGGACTACGAATCCAGCATGGTCCTCGGCGGTAAAGCAATGAAGGTCGGTATGGCCCTGAAGTACAACAAAAAGAAAGACGACGTCGTCGCCGCCTGGGAGGACTTCGGCAACTACTTCCAGGTCATGGCCCCCCGCATCAAGACCAACCAACCCGGTGGCAACCCCGCCTTCCGCCTCGCCGAAGCCTGCATGATGCACCGCGACCCCCAGTCCCTCGAATACGTCGAAGACCCCCTCTTCGAGATGTGGGACTACAACATCGCCACCGACACGCCCCCACTCTGGAACGTCAAGAAAAAAAGCACGCTTTACTACACGGGCATCGGCCGCGGCAGCATGCCAAAGCTCCTCCTCCAAGCCAGCGTTCTCGGTACGCCGGACAGCAGCCACGCCCGCCAGTCCGTGGAGTCCTTTAATGACGTCTACGCCTGGCTCCTCACCCTCGAGCCCCCCGCTTACCCGAAGGACATAAATCGTGACCTAGCCGCTGCCGGCGAACCCCTTTTCGACGAGCACTGCTCCGGTTGCCACGGTACTTACGGCGAAGAAGAAACCTACCCCAACAAGGTCATCCACCTGGACGTCATCAAAACCGATCGCCTGTACTCCGACTACATCCAGCAGTCCGGCATAGTAGATTGGTACAACTCCAGTTGGTACGCTACTTCCGCGCCCACCTCGGCCTTCGTTCCCAACACCGGCTACGTCGCCCCGCCCCTCGATGGTGTCTGGGCCACCGCCCCTTACCTCCACAACGGCTCCGTCCCCAACCTCTACGAAGTCCTCAACAGCAACGCCCGTACCCCCCGGTGGACGCGCACCGGCGACTCCAAAGACATCGACTGGAAGAAGATGGGTTGGAACTACACCCCCGACGGAAGGAAGAAGAACTGGACTTTTGATACCACCCTTCCCGGCTACGGTAATGAGGGGCATACCTTTGGGGATGAGCTTGGCGAGGAAGAGCGTTGGGCGGTGGTGGAATACCTTAAAACACTTTAGTAGGCGGTCGCTGCGCTCCTCGGAGTCAATTAGTGTATTAGTACTAACGTAACTAATAGGCTAATACTCTAACAGGCTCCTACACTTCCCGACTATATTCACCTAACATCGAACACCCGCCCCCTCCCTACCTTAGATAATGATTGTAATCTAGCCGACCACAGCGTCAAGTAACCGGGCCACAACATTATGGGAGAAGAGAGAGTCAACGTACCGACCGCGGAAAGCCGCGCCAGCTTCACACGTCATTTACTACAGGACGTGCAAGCCTTAGAGCTGATGCTGAAACGCGACCTTTTCGAAACGGATATTATGCGCATCGGCGCGGAGCAGGAAATGGTCCTCGTCGATCAAAAAACATTGAAGCCCACGCCGAAGAACATGAGTGTGCTCAAACGGCTCTCCGACCATAAATGGGCAACGACGGAGATCGCTCGTTTTAACTTAGAGGCTAACCTCAGCCCACAGGTTTTTACGGGCAACGCCTTCCGCCTGATGGAAACCGAGAACCGCTTCCAAATAGGCCTCATCGGCCAGTCGGCGCAGCGGAGCAATGCCAAGGTGGTACTCACAGGTATCCTGCCCACCCTCCGAAAGTTTGACCTTAGCCTTGAGAACCTGACACCAAAGCCACGCTACCGGGCATTGATCGAGGCCATCAATGCCCTGCAGAAATCGAAAAACGGCTTCGAACTGCGCCTCTCCGGTATCGACGACCTACGCATCAGCCACGATAGCCCGTTAATGGAAGCCTGTAATACCAGCTTCCAGGTCCATTTACAGGTCGACCCCAAGATGTTTGCGCCCCTGTACAACATTGCCCAGGCGGTTACCGCACCACTACTGGGGATGTCCGCGAACAGCCCCCTGGTTTTCGGTAAGCGGCTGTGGCACGAGAGCCGCATTGCCCTGTTTCAGCAGGCACTCGACGTGCGCACCAGCCAAGAACACCTCCGCCAACCCGAACCCCGCGTAAGTTTCGGTAACGACTGGTTGCAAGATTCCATCCTCGAGATTTACAAGGAAGACATTGCCCGCTACCGCGTACTCCTCGGTGATCAAATAGATGAGGATAGCCTGGAGATGGTGGCCAATGGGAAAACGCCAAAACTACGCGCCCTTCAGATTCACAACGGTACCGTCTACCGCTGGAACCGCCCCTGCTACGGCATAAGCGGTAACGGCCAACCCCACCTCCGCATCGAATCCCGCGTCATCCCCGCCGGGCCTACCGTACTGGATCAGATCGCCAACGCCGCTTTCTGGCTGGGCTGCGTGACGGGCATGGCCCACGAATACAAGGACATCCGCGAACACATGGGCTTCGCCGATGCAAAAGACAACTTCGTAAAGGCCGCTCAGTTCGGTATGGACACCCAGTTCACCTGGTTCGACAACCGAAAAGTGGGCTGCTGCGAACTGGTCCTCAACGAACTACTGCCCATTGCCCGCGACGGCCTGGCTAAGCAAGGCATCGACCAAGCGGACATCGACCGCTACCTTGGCGTCATTCAGGCCCGGGCCGAAGCCCAACAGAACGGTGCCCGCTGGCTTCTGAAATCGTTTACGCAACTGGACGCGACGATCAACCAGGACGAATGCCTCACGGTAATCACCTCGGCCATGATCCAGCACCAGATGAGCGAGAAACCGGTGCATACCTGGGAACTGCCTAAAAGCGAAGACCTCAAAGCCTATAAGCCCGTCGGCCTCCGCGTCGAAGAGTTTATGGAAACCGACCTCTTCACCGTCCACGAATCCGATCTCATCGATCTCGTCGCCGATCTGGTCGACTGGCGCAAACTCCGCTATCTCCCCGTGGAGGACGACAACGGGCACCTCTGTGGCTTGATCACCACCCGTAAGCTACTTCGCTATTACGCGCGAAAGGACCGCCCCGACGCCCCGGAAGCGAATTACTCCACGGTAAGGGATCTTATGATAAGCAACCCCGTGACCATCTCCCCCCTGAATACGATTAAGGAAGCCATGAATGTCATGCGGGGCTCCCGCCTCGGCTGCCTGCCGGTCATCAAAGAGGGCGAGCTCGTCGGTATCATCACCGAGATGGATTTTCTCCGCGTTAGCGGGCGGTTGATCGAACGACTTAAGTAGATCGCTCCTCAGCGATTGCAGGGAGGGCGGCTTCGTCTTTAGCAGGTAGTGACTACATTGTGCTACCCGCTAAAGCTTATATACCTGAATCAAAGTGGTTTGGGACTTTTTTACTTGCCCTTTTACGCGCTGCTTGCGTTAGAAAGCCTCGCCGACGCTAACTCAAGTATGGGACCCGGGAACCCACACTTGAGTAGGCCTACGTTTTCCGCCTTATCAGCACGCAAAATGACTTTGTAAAAATTGTCACAAACCACTCCGGTTCAGGTATAGAGCGAGACCCCTCCCCACTAAAACCTCAAAATGGAAACCTGGCTAACCGCCCCCCTCCCCGCGCTGCTGAAAACAGCCGCCTCCGCCGTCATCATGCTGAGCTTGCTGCTGATCATCGTTCGCGTAAACGGCCTGCGGTCGTTCGCGAAAATGTCGAGCGTCGACTTTGCGAGCACCCTGGCGATCGGTTCGATACTCGCCTCCGTCACCATCAATACGCAAAACTCCATTGTGAAAGGAGTCGTGGCGATCGTTTTCATCATCAGCTTTCAACACCTGTTTTCCAAGCTCAAACGAAACTCGAACAAAGTAGAGCAGATAACGGAAAACAGCCCGAAATACCTAATGGTGGGAAGCAAGATCATTAAGGATAATATGGATACCTCCGGCATAACTTACGCTGACCTCATGGCCAAACTGCGGGAAGCTAACGTCACCGACTTCTCCCAGGTAAAGGCAGTAGTTTTTGAGACGACCGGAGACATAAACGTCCTGCACGGGCAAGACGATGACCCGATTCAGGAGGAGATCATGACGGGGGTCGTGCTGGATTTCTCCGAGAAGTCAGTATTCAAATGATAACTTTTCGGCGGGGAAGCCGAATAGGTTCTGGTCGGTTATCAGCCGGGCTACCTGGTCGGGCACCAACTGCTCCCACCCGTCTTCGCCGTTCTTGATCTGTTGCAACACTTCACGGGAGTAGATACTTAAATATTCGTCGTGAATATTTTCGATATCGGTGATCTGACCGCTATCGAGGAGGTGGCGGTAGAGAAATTTTACGCCCTCCGGAATGGGAACGTTTTCGGCGGTGATCAAGTCCGCGGAGCCTTCCTGCTGGGCGGGGTAGACGTAGATCTTTACGTTGCGGGTAAATATCTCTCCGAACGCCGCCAGCAGCCGGCCGTCCTGGTTGTTGTGGTATTTGTCGCTGATCAGCTCGAGCAGTTCGTTGACGCCCAGTACGATACCCACCGGGGCCACCTTATAATTGTTGAGGTATTCGATTAGGTCGCCGTAGCGGTCGTAGTCGGAAATGATGACGGTTTGGCCGAGGGCATTGAGGAGGCGGGCACGGTGGAGGAAGTCGCGCTCGTTCAGCTCGGCGCTCTCCTGAAGGTTGTCGATGGTGAGTTCGGTCAGGAGGAAGCTTTTGGCCGGGTCGATGTTGGCACTTTCGCGGAACTGTTGGTAGCCCGATCTGATCATATCCTGATTGACCAGGGTGATCGGCCGGAAGCTGCCCCGAACGACCATTACGTGCTTACGGTAGAGAAACTCACTGGCGTGGATGCTGCGGCCCTCCGGGTTGAACATCGTGATGCCCGTCAGCCCGTGCTTGACCAGCCAGAGACTCAGCAGGCGGTTGTCTACCGGAAATTCCGGGCCGTCCAGCACGATCATGTCGATGGCGATGCGCCCTTTAAGTCCGTCGAGCAAGCTCATGACGAGCGTTTCCGGATCGTCACTAAAGTGGTAGGCACCGTAGATCATATTGACGCCGAGGATGCCGATGGCCTGCTGCTGCAGTTGGTTATCGTTATCCAACATCCGGGCGTGGAGGATGAGGTCGTTGTGGGTGCCGGCCTGCGGGTCGAGTTGAAAACGGAGGCCGAGCCAGCCGTTGCCCTTGATCGTTCGGCTGTAGTTGATGGCCGCGATGGTATCGGCGAATACGAAGAAGTTGGTGTCCGGCCGGTCGTGCCGCAGCCGTTGCACCATCAGGTCGTACTCGTGATCCACCATCTTGTGAATGCGATTTTCGCATACGTAGCGCCCACTCGGCTCCGTACCGTAGATCTGGTCGGAGTACACCTTATCGTAAGCACTCATCGTTTTGGCGATCGTACCGGCCGCCGCCCCCACCTGGAAGAAATAACGGGCCACTTCCTGCCCCGCCCCGATCTCGGCAAAGGTGCCGTAAATCTTTGGGTCGAGGTTAATTTCGAGCGCTTTCTGGTCGGTTTCGAGAAGCTGTCTGGCCACGGGGGAGGTTGTTTAGCGGAGGGGCGCTAAGCGCTGACCCGGTTCGGATAGAGCCGGCCTACCTCCTCAATAGTCCTATGTACGTTCCGGTAGGGTTTGTTCAGTGCCTCCTCGTAGCTGGAGCCGTCGTAACGGAAGTCGGATTGGGTGCTGCGGTGGGTTTCACGCGTAATGATGGGTTTCTTACCCGTCACCAGGGTACGAACTTTATCGATGGGCCACAGTAAGGCGGATTGCCACGGCGGCATCTCACGGGAGGGAGGTTCGGCGCCGATACTCCCGGCGGCCGCTTCTAAAAACTCCCGCCAGCTCAGGTTGGCACCGTTGAGCAGCAACCGCCGCCCGTCTTCCCGCCGCTCCGCCAGAAAGAGAATGGCGTCGACCACGTCGCGCACATCCACAAAGCCGGCGCGGCCGCTAGGGTAGAAGCCACGCTCCTTTGCCGCGTGCCGCCAAAGGGAGGGGGTATTGCTGCCGGAAAAGTCCCCCGCCCCGAGGATCGTCGAGGGGTAAACGGCACTCACCGACAGCCCTTCCGCTCCTCCCCGCCAAACCTCCCGCTCGGCATCGAACTTGCTTTCCGCGTAGGCGGAGTTCGGTTTTTCACTGGGCCAGCGATCCTCCAGGGTTACTACCGGCCCTCCCGGCCGCCGGTCCAGTACCGATACGGAGCTCACGTGCACCAGGTGCTTCACCCCGGCTTCCAGTGCCATGTTGACGACATTAGCCGTCCCCTCCCCGTTGGTGCGCAGTAGCGCATCCCGGTCCTCGAACTGAAAGCTCACCAGCGCGGCGGCATGGATGACCACGTCCACACCCGCGAATAACTCGAGCAGGCGATCGGGGTCCATTACGTCACCGACCACCCAGCCCTGGTTCAAGTGCTCGACTTCCCGCGTCATCGCCACGAAGGGCCACTCACGACGGCGTAATTCTTCAACTAGATGGCGGCCCAAAAAGCCGGTAGCGCCGGTAACGAGGATCATGCGGTAAATTGTAAAAGGTAATCGCGAACGAGTTGGTCGAAGGCCGGCCCCTCCCCGAAGTGGAAGCGAACCGCCAAGGGTAACACAAAGATCGGTAACCGCTTCGGATTGTATCACGGGTGATCGCGGTTGGTAGTTTTAGTCGCGCGTTTGGGTCAGGGTGAGGGGTAAACTTCATTGTTGGGTGGACCGCCACCTCGCCTACATCCTCGATCAAATTAACACGATGCTGCCCGGCGTTACGTTTTCTAAATATTGATGCAAAAATTTATGATCGTCACGTTACTATTGGCCGCATTAGCTTGTGATCCGCCCGCAAGCGACGGTCAACGCCATACTGACCCCGAAGTAAATACCACCCTTTATCAGACGCCTGCGGACCCCGATTTTAGCCAGGCGATGGAGTTTACACTTAAGGAGGCCGTAGCCGCTTACGGCTCCCCGCCCCACCGTATTCGCGCCAGACTGGACGATCTGATGGGGGAGTTCTACACGGGCCTGGAAGCGGCATTTACTGATGAGCAAAAGCTCGGAGGCGACGTACGCATCGAAGAACTTACGTGGGAAAAGGATACCGCCAATCTGATCACCATTTGGTATCACGATCTCCCCACGAGCACCAAGCCGGTAGATTTTCTAGTGTACCCTAAGGACGCCGATTTTTAGCGCCATCCACTACTTTTTCGGTGCTACGGTATCGAGGATCATGCGGTAAATTGTAAAAGGTAATCGCGAACGAGTTGGTCGAAGGCCGGCCCCTCCCCGAAGTGGAAGCGAACCGCCAAGGGTAACACGAAGATCGGCAACCGCTCGTCCCGAATAAAATCCTCGTGCAGCTCCAGCCGGGTCGCATCCTTCTCGGTGGTGATAATGGCCTTGTGTTTACCGGGCATCTCCTTAAACCGGGTCTTGAGCGTAGCCAGATCGCGGCGGTTGAAGTAGTGGTGGTCCTCAAAGTCCATACTCTGTACGTAGGGGCTCTGTACCTTAAGGTGGTCGATCAGGTAATCCGTCCGCGCAATCGCCGAAATCAACAGCGTATGGATGCCCTCCTCCATCTTTAACCGGTAGCGGTGGTCGAGCATGTAGTAAGGGGCGGCGTAATCGTAGTAAGAGAAGAAAACTTTTTGGTGGGGTAGGGGCGCGATCTCCTTTTTTAGCTGCTCCGCTACCTCCCGGTCCAGTTCGCGCGGGCATTTACTGACTACGATGACGTCCGCCCGCTCGTAGCCCGCCCGCCACTCCCGCAGCCGACCGCTCGGCAACAGGTGATCGCGGGTGAACGGGCGGTCGAATTCGGTCAGCAGAACGTTCAGCCCCGGCTTCACGGCACGGTGCTGGTAGGCATCATCCAACAACACCAGCTGGACGTTGGGGCGCCGCGACATGATCTCCGGGATGGCGTACGCCCGCTCCTCGGCCACGTTGACCATCACTTCCGGGAATTTGCGGGCGTACTGCAAGGGCTCGTCGCCCACCTCCTCGGCGTTCATGCTGGGCTTGACCTCCAGGTAACCGCGCGTCTTACGCTGGTACCCCCGGCTCAGGGTAGCAATGTTCAGGTAAGGATCGAGCCGGCGGATGAGGTACTCGATGTGCGGCGTCTTACCCGCCCCGCCGACGCTCAGGTTCCCTACACTAATAACGGGTACGGAAAAGCTGATTGACTTTTGAATACCCTGCCGGTACGTCCAATTGCGGAAGCCTACCCCCAGTCCATACAGCAGGGAAACGGGCGAAAGCAGGATTTTGGCGAGTTGGGATTGTACCATTTACGGATGGCGTGCAAGATGCGTGCCAGGGGGGTTACGTGCAGGGGGCGGTAAAATTGAGCCGGCCCGTTATAGTTGAACTGCCTTGGAATTGTGAGAAAATAGCTAGACAGAAATCATAAGATCAGGGTGGTTCAACTATAACTACGCCTGGCACCGCGCGGCCTTAAAAGATTCCTAAACCTTTCCGACCCCGCCGCACATTGCGCGTAGAATCGGTTATTTGAAGATATACCTACAACAACATGATTCACAGAACTACCCTATCGTTTCTCACCCTCCTGCTTTTCCTGCCAAGCCTCAGCCGGGCGCAGGACGGTGACCTACCGGGCTTACTGAAGCAGATTCAGGACAACTTGCAGGAAGTAACCACCGATAAATACCGTTACGACCAGCAACTCGATTTCGACCCCGCCACCCCCTATAAGGTCACCATCGACGTAACCGAAACCAGCACCCGCAACGACAGAGCGGAAAGCTGGAGCTACGAGATCAACCTCAGCGACCTCGACGCTCGCCGCATCCAGTACGACACCGATCGCGACGAGCAAACCGTTCTACTAAAAACAACCCGCGGGCAATCCATGATCCTACTGCGCGATGAGGACGGCGATATCAAATACGTCGACGAAGCAAAACTGTGGTCCAATAGAATTGACGATTCGAAGGCATTGCGCGATGTATTCAAAAAAGCCGTCCCCGTGGCCACCGAACTGTTCCAGGCGGGCTTCACCCCCGGTACCACCCTGGAAGCATTGAACACCTACCTCCAATCCGCGATCCAGCCCGTGGACCGGGACGGTGACTCCTGGAACGTCAGCTACGGCGTTGCCGGCGACTACCCGGACCTGGTTGCGGTCAGCATCACCGACGACGACGATGAAACCACCATCTACCGCTTCAGCCTCGCCGATCTGGCCGCTAATACGCTGGAGCTGGACATCGCTACCGACGAACTGAACCTCGAGGTAAGCACCATCGGCCGCAAATCCCTCCTCCTCACCGAAGAGCCGGATGGCGACCGGAAATACGAAGACGAGCTGAGCATCCCCATCGGTAAGCTCGACGAAGGCCGCCGCATCCTGCAATCTTTCGAAGCCGCGCTCGAACTGGCGCGCACCGAACGCACGGCCCGCCTCCCTCGGCCGAGTAGCCTGGAAGAAGCCCTCAACCAATTGGCCGATCTGCTGGGGGAAGTCGGGCGGGAGGACGAGCTCATCACCGCCAATCTGACCCCGGCGGTACCGACCACCCTGACCGTTACCACCACCGAAACGGACGGCGAAGAAGAAACCGCCCGCTACCTCTTCGATTTTGGCGACCTTACCGCCACCTCGGTCGATATGGATGCGCGGGGTAGTGAACTCAACGTCAGCGTTCGTGCCAAAGGCCGGGAAGACTACGTCCAAAAGTGGGAAAATGACGAACCGGATGGCTTCGAGGACGCCCTCACCTTCCCGGTGAGAGACGTGGAAACCGGCCACCGGGTAGCCGCGCTGCTCCCCTACCTGATCGAGGAAGCAGGCAAGGCCACCATCGAAGCGGGCAGCCTAAGCTGGCTGGCCGAAGCCGTAGCGAACGGAAGCGACGACGAGACGACTTATACCCTCGAAGCCGAAAACGACAACTGTGCGTGGGTCGTTACCGCCGAGGAAGGCGGCAGCCGCCCGTCCACCGTCACCTACGATTTTAACCTATACGACCTCAACCCGCAGGCGACTTCCTACGAGATCGACCGTGACCGCGCCGTGCTGACTTTGAAGACGAACCGCAACGAGGAGATCATCAACGTACTGGAAGACGACGAGCCGGGTTACGCCAAGGAATTATCCCTTCCCCTCGGCAGCCTGGCCGATGCAAAGAAGGCCGTCATTACCCTGCGCGCGCTGATCGAAAGCTGCCCGAATTAAGCCCTGATAATGGGGCAAAATATTTTTCATATAACCCGTTACCTTTTAGAGGTTACTGCGAGTATAAGAAAAACAACCGCCCCGGATGCCCCCCGAGCAGGATAAACAAAACCGCTTCCTGGCTGCTTACGCCAAAGTCCACGAGGGCTTCATGCGCTACTGCTCGGCGCTCTCCTTTGCGCGAATGGATACGGAAGACCTGGTGCAGGACGTCCTCCTCAGCGCCTACAACAAGTTCGACGCGCTCGATGAGCCGGAAAAATTGCAGCACTATCTCGTCCGCGCGGCCCGTAATCGGTCGGTAAGTTTAAAAAGAAAGCGGGCGAGGACGCAGGTGCGGGGAATTGAAGGAAATAGCGAGCTTTCTGACACGCACCGGGCAAAGCTGGCGGCAAAGGGGGCAAGCCCCGAGCAACTCGCCGACGTAGAAATACTCTACAAGGCCATCCACCGCTTACCGGACGCTCAGCGGGATGCCATCCTGCTGTACGAGATCAGCGGTTACCCCCAAGTCGAGATAGCCGAGTTGCTTGACTGTTCCGTCCCCGCCGTAAAGATGTTGCTGCAACGCGGCCGTAAGCGACTGCGCCGCCTACTCACCGACCCCGGCCATCGGCTCTCCGACCTTCTGACTACCGCCAAATCCATCACGCTATGAAGCCTGGTGCCAACAAGACGCCCGAACAATTGCTGGCTACGGCCCGCCAACTCCCTCTCGAAATGGACCTTGCCCGTATTGAATTGATCGTATCCGACTTCTCCGCCGCCGGCCCCGCCCCGCAGGATCCCTACCGGGGCTCCGCCGCCAATGCCTTCCCACTTACTAAGCTACTGACACTGGCCGGGTTGGTGGCCACGGCGGGGTTGTTACTACTCTACCTGCCGGATGGCTCGCCACCCGGTATGACAGCCGCGCTAGCTGCCCCTCAGTCGGTCGTTTCGCCGGCCGAAGCCTCCGAAATCCCCGCGAAGAAACGAAAAACTGTTGTCGTACCCCCCGAGCCTGCATTACAAACAAACCCTGCACCTGCGTACTCGCCCAAATCAAACCTTGCATCCCGACAAAGTGCGGGACTAGCTGCGGGCCAGCCTGCGCCACGTCAGCCTATTCAAAAAATCCCGCCGGCTACGCTCGAACCCTTAATTTTTAATGCCTCTACGATCATCGAAGCCCCCGCCGGCCTGCCCTTCGGCCCGACTTTGTTGACCGGAACTTGGCACTGGGATGGCGCCCCGGGCACCGCCGTCCGCCTGGAATACAGCGAGCGGGTCGGTGGGAAACGGATTACCTGGCAACTCTTCCCCCGATTTTCCGCGGCGGAGTTGGAGCGGCTGAATGCCGCCGTGCAAGACCCGATCATCGAGCGGGAAACCGGGCGGGTACGACTTTCGCTAGCGGATCGGGAATTCTCCTACCAAGCCCGCACCGCCCTGCGCGAGCGGTACGAAAGTAAAGGCTGGGGTACCCGCTCCGCACCCCCCACGGAGGTTCGCCTGCAAGGCAGCGTGAACGACAGGCTCGCGGACGGCGAAGTGGTCTCCAACCGGCCCGCGGATATCCTCTGGTTGCGCTACTTTACCCAAAACGTCGGGGAAGAATACTTTGATTTGCTCGGGAACGTCGGGCTGCGCCGCACCGAATTAAGTCAAACCTGGCAGCTGGTTAATCGGGGTATGGACCAATCTTCTCTACGCAAGTTGAACGAGTGGCTGACCGCAAGCGACTTCCCCCGAAATGATATCGACGTAAATATTTTACTCGATATGCAAGAGGAGCGGTTGCTACTGAAAGAACTCTCGAATCGGGGGTATACCTTATCCGCCGAAAAATGGTCGGCTATCCGCGATGCCCGCCTGACGGTTGGTTACCTGAAAGCCATCCACGACGATCGCGCCGGCCCGTATCCCCTGCCTGACCTACTGGCCGTTTACCGCGCAAACATCCCGGAAACGCACGCCCGCGAAATGCTGGCCGCTGATTACGAGGGAACTACGCTCGAAGGGGCCATCGAAGCCTACGAACCGCCCGCTTCGGAGCTGCAACGCTCCGGGATCGAAATCAGCTTCGGGGAAGAGGGAGACGGGCGGCAGGAAAGGACCCGCACCGAATCCCTCCCAGCCTTCGATAGGTTGATCGTAATGGATGGCTTTGAGGTCTCCGTCATTAAGGGAGATACTAATCGGGCGACCATTACGCTGGATTATGACGATTGGGTCGACGTAAAGTTGAGCGTAGACAAGAAAGGTACGTTACAGATATATGAGAAATTACCGTTCTTGACGAATATAATCGGGCGGAAGCAGGCGAAGATCGTCCTGGAGGTCACCGACCTGAAGCGCGTACACGCCCGCAGTCACGCACGGGTAACCGTATCCCCCGACGTTGGCGTGAAGAAATGGTCCGTTTACGGTAAGGGCGAAGTGCGGGTGGCACCCGTCGGTACGCCGGCAGAGAGGAAGGAATAAACACCGCCGCCTGGCGTCCGTTGCAGAGGTATGGCTATATCCTCCGCATTACGATCCATTGGCAAATTCGCGCACCGGGAATGGGACGAACTCGTCGACCGCCTGGATTGGGGGAACGACAAACCCGTCACCGTAGCGAACTACATCGGTTTCGGCCGGCCGGATTACCTGTTCGTGACCGGGCGGGTGTTACGCGATCGTGGCATCCGCCGGAATGAGCGCGATAGACTTTGGGATAATATTTCTAATAATTTCAAGCGATTCAATAGCCGGGAAATACCCGGTGCGAAAGTCAGGGTGATCTGGGGCGAACACACCTTCGAACGCACGACGAACGACGAGGGCTACTTTCACGTCGAGTACGCCTGCGAGCCGAACCACGAGGTAAAAGACGACGACGGGCTGTGGCAGGAGGCGGAGATCACCGTCCTCAGCGTCCCCGAACAGAAGGAACCCGTCGATTACGTCACCCACAGCCCCGTGGTAGTGCCTACCCGCGCGGAGTTCGGGGTGATCAGCGATATTGACGATACTATTTTACAGACGGACGTCACCAGCCGGTTCAAGCTCAAAACGATGGTGCACACCATACTGAAGAACGCCGGAAGCCGCCGCGCCTTTTCGGGGGTGTCGGACTTTTACAACGCCCTTAAGCTCGGGCCCGACGAGGCCGGCTTCAATCCCTTTTTCTACGTAAGCAACTCCCCGTGGAACCTGTACGATCTGCTGATGGATTTCTTGTCGCTGAATCACTTCCCCCGCGGGCCCATCCTGCTGCGCGACTTCGGCCTGCCGAGCGCCGACGATACGTTCAGCTACAAAACGCACAAAGCCGATATGGTGTCCCGCATTCTGACGGTATACCCGAATATGAACTTTATTCTGGTCGGAGACTCCGGGGAGCACGATACGGATATCTATCTCGAGGCTGCTCGTAATAACCCCGATCGCATTCTGTGCATATACATCCGTGACGTACAGCACGAACGGCGCGCGCAACGCATTGAGAGATTGATCGAAGGCGCATCGGAAATCCCGGTAAAGCTGGTCGGTAGCTATACGGAAGCCCACGCTCACGCCCGGGAAAAGGGTTGGGTAGCCTAATTACTTGATTTTTACGAATAGCTTCTGCCGGGTTTCTTTTCCGAAGATTACCTGAAATACGTACGTTCCCGGCGTCAAACCAGCAGTAGGCATCCCCTCCACTAGTCGGTCGGTCGCTTTGTGATAGCTGCCGGAGCGAACCATACTACCGCTCAGGGAAGATACGCGCGTGCGGACCGTACCTCGGTATTCGGTATTTAGCTCGAAATTAAGTCGGGCGGCGACCGGGTTGGGGTATACCGCCAACGAATGCCCGGTAGGCGGTGCGCCGCTCGGCGTAGTGGAGGCCGGTCTACCAGCTTGGGGGCAGTTCGTGGCCGCCGGGCCGGCCGATTGCGGGTGGTTACCACTCTTGTTCAAATGGATCTTATCCAGATAAGTATTTGGTTCGCGGTAGGCAAAGTCGATCGTATTGCAGCCGGCGGTTAACCGGGTCGCTCCGTCGTAAACTTCCGCCCACACCAGGCCGCTCGGGTCCGTGGTGCGGTACACGTAGAGGTGCCACGTCCCTTCGTTCACCCGAACCCAGTAGGTATTGAACGAGCTACCATCCCCCCGGCAACGCGCGAAGAGGTGGTAGTCGCCCGCTTCGGTACCTTCCAGGTTGAATCGTACGCGGTTGGCGGGCAGGTCGGCCGGGGCTCCGCCAGTGGCATAGTCGTGCGGTTGGTAGACAACACGGTCGTTGGAGGCCGAGCGGTGGCCGGAAGTAATAAAAGTGCTACCGACTTCGGCGCATTCAGCCTCCAGCGAATAGGTGCTTACGGTCGGTGCCCGCTCGTTACAGTTGTTGCCGTCGTTGCAATTGGCCGCCAGGCTGCCGAACCCTTCCGGAAGGTCAACGGACCGCGCTACGTGGATCTTATCCATCCTGATGCCGGCTTCGCGCGCCGCGAACTCGATCGTATTGGTACCCGCACGTAGCCGGACCCCGTGGCGGTACCGCTTCCACAGGAAACCCCTCGACCAGGTCGTTAAACCCCGCCACCAGCGCTGCCAGGTACCGTCATTCACGCGTACCCAGTAAGAATCGGACCGGCTGTTGGGTGCCTCGAGCCGAACGTTCATTACGTAATCCCCCGCCACCGCGTCTTCCAGCGTATAGCGCACCACTTTATCTACAGCGGGCGACGGCGGCGGTGCGGCGGTCGAAGAATAATGTGGTGACCAGACGTACTCCGCATTGGAAGCCCTCGCGCTCGGTGCGGTCGTAAAGCGTGAACCGACCTGAGCGCATTCAGCTTCCATCCACCATTCCTCCTTCGGTGGCGATTCGTCTACAACGAACTGTGGAGGGAGGGCGGCCATGAAGGTCTTACGGGAGTTGTTCCCCCCGGAGGCGTAGATCTTGCCGTCGATTACGTCCGCGATGGTGGCCATCCGGTTACCCGGCAGATTCGTAAAGCCGATCCAGCGGTCGGTAGACGGGCGGTAGGCAAACACATCGTCGTGGGAGCCCCCACCGTGGTCGATCTGGCCGCCGACGCTGTATATGTATTCACCGTAAGCGAAGACGGAACTGTGAATGTGGTTGAACGGTTTGGGCATGTCGGTGACGTGCGCCCAGGTATCCGTGGCGGGGTCGTAGGCGTGTACGTCGTCTTGCGGGACGAGCTTTCCATCGTGCTCCTTCTGGCCACCGAGGATGTACAGCTTACCACCCAGTACGGCCGAGCCAAGGTGGTTGCGGGGGTTGGGCATGCGCGCGCCACGCCGCCAGCCCGCCGCACGGTTGCTGAGGTCGAGGATGAAAAGGTCGCCCTGGTCTTCGTTACGCCGTCGGTTGGTGCCCGCCACGTAGTAGAGCTTACCGTCAATGTATTCCAGCTCCCCCGCCGACCGGTCGACGGGCAGGCGTTCCAGCTCGGTATAGTTGTTCGCCTCGACGTTGTAGCGGTAGACGCGGGTGGCGCCGAACTGCTGCCGGGTCCCGTCCGCGTTGGCAGCGTAGCCGGCGGCGATGTAGATATCGGTGCCATCGGTCGTCCAACCCATGTGCGTCGCCCCACCGGCCCCCGAGTTGCTCGCCATCGGCGGCATATCGGTCAGTGGTGACCAGCCGTTCCTACCCGCATCGTACACGTGGACGTCCTCTTTCGGGGCAAAATTGACGCCGAAGCCGCCGAAGGCATACAGTTTGCCACCAACGGCACCACCCGTCCCTTCGCTGTGCCCGCGGGGGTGTTCGGCTACGGTCGACCAGCTCAGAGGGTAACTTTCGTTGATGGCGACGTGCATATCCTGGACCGTAACGGTGACGGAGCCGAACGCGGTGGCCCCCCGGCCGTTGGTGGCCTGCACGGTGATCTGGATCGGGCTCAGGGTGGCCAACAGGTACTTTGGCCGGCCAACGGTGATCTTGCCCGTAGTGGGGTTGATGCGAAATACCTCGGCCGCATCGTAAGCGGGGTCTTCGTGCGAATCGCTCGGTGGCGGAGGGTTGCCGAATGCCAGAAAAGTTCCCCCGGTGATACGGTACTCCGGGGTTCCGCTGATCTGCGCGGTGATGGTACCTACGCTAGTGCCGGTGCTACTGCCTTCGGTGACCGCAAAGCTTCGAGCGGCTAGAGCCGGCGCGTTACCGGGGCGAACGCTTAGCGTGAAGTGGGCCAGGCCCGTTCCGCCGTCTTGATCCGCTACGCCGATGTGCAGCAGGTAGTCGTCACCCGGTCGTACCCCCTCGGCGTTGGCAAAGGTCAGTTGGCCGGCGCGCTCGTCGATGGCGAAGATGTCCTGTTCGCTTCCCGGAATCATTCCCCCGCCGTTGCGTTCGATGTGGTGGATGGAGAATAGTAGGGGCGCGTCATTTATCTGCCAATCCGGGTCGGTCGCGGAGATGGTAGTGATCTCACGGCCGTCACCGACATCGTCAAAGGAGATGGGTAGCAGACCGCCTACCAATTGGGGCCGCAGGTTGCGTCGGTCGGCAGCTACCTCGATGGAGACGTCGGCCTTACCAACCAGCCCTTCCCCGTCTACCGCGCTAACGGTTACCCTGAACGTGCCTACCGGAACGTGGTGGTCAGCGATACTGATAACGCCCCGATCGTCTATGATAAAATAAGCCGCCTGATTATCGCCGCTGAGCCGAAAGCTTACCG
>OY764627.1:0-15671 GCA_963668285.1 uncultured Lewinella sp.
CGGCACGCTCGAATGTGGAGATAGTGGCGAACCGCTTACCGGGTGTATCCCGTTGCGGGCTGCCGTCCAAAAAGTAAAGCTGGAAAATCTCGGGCGGTACAAGCAAATCTACGGCGTACTAACTTACGCTACCAGCGGCTTACGCAGTGGTGATTTCATCTCGCTTGCCGCCTACACCAGGGAGTTGAAGAACGACCGCGTACCCTACCGAGGCATCGATCGACAAAACGGCATAGAATACCTGCTAAAGAGTTGCGATGGGGAAAACTACCAACGCGTCATCGTCTCCTCCTGCGACCCCGCCGCTGACCTGGATGCCTGGGATGCCTGGATCGGCCTGCCCCGCCAGGAGACCTTCGAAGGGAGAGGCGGTAAGATCGCCGCTTACGTCCACGACGAGGGGACGAGCACCCGAAAAACGTCAAAAACGGTACGCCGCATCGTGGTTGATGCCAACGATACCGGAACGTCCGTCTCGACGGATAAGGCGTTACGCCAGCCACTACCGAGCAACTTTAAGGATCAGGACCGGCAGCAGCCGAAAGAGGCGCTCGCTTGCCGTGAGTTCGACCTCGGGGCTCGCGCTACCCCCTCGCAGGGTAAGAATTACGTAATCGTCAACATCGACAGCGGCGTGGAGCTGGGGGGTGCTTGGGACGGTATTTGGTACCACCACGGCAACCAGTCCGTCAACGGCCGTTTCACCCAGGCGGGAAGCCTCGGCTACGACTTTTTCTTCGCCGACTTCACACCGGAAGATAACTGGGGGCACGGCACCAGCACGGGCGGCGCAATGATCGGCGCTTACCGGGGCAGCCATCCGCTGACCGTCATCCACTATAAGATCTTCGGCCCGAACGGAGAGGTATCTTACTTCGGGGCCCTGGTTGCGCTGCACGTTGCGGTCGAGAACGGCGCGGACATCATCAACGCCAGCTGGGGGGAGGTCAATAACGACTTGCCGGAGGCTATGGAGTGTGCCATCGCGTATGCGCAATCCGAGGGGGTACGCGTCTTCACCAGTGCCGGCAACGATCGACGCAGCATCACCTACCCGGTAGTCGGCAACAGCCGGCCGCAGTGGCCGGCCAGCTTTACGAGTAAGTACGACGTGGTTACGACCGTGACGTCCTACCAGTTCCCCGGTACGTTCGTTACGCCGAACGTCGAGCTAGAGGCTAGTTACGCCAACTTCTCCGACAAGCAGGTTACGCTGGCCGCATTCATGACCGCTCAGGCGCCGGAATACGGCACGGGTGGCTTCTATTACCCACTGGGTACTTCCATTTCGAGCCCGCTAGCGGCGATTAGGTATGCGAATGTGCTCGCGGGGGGCGGCAATTACGGTGACTACCGTAGCTTATGGTCTCAGAATCCGGGGTTAAAGAGTAGTGTGTACGGCGGGTATTTCCTGGATGTATGCGACTAAAGGCCTCGAAAGGCACCCAAGACCTTGAAGTAGGTTTAATGGAGGGCACGACACCCTGCCATCAAGGCCCGTCAGCTTTACCTGGCGGGCCCTTTTCTGGGGGCCGCGATTTGTGTTAATACCCGCTTCATTTTCCGTTCGATGTAGGCATATTCCATCGGTTCTTTGCCGGTGTACATGAAAAGCACGGCCAGCTGGCCGCCGCCCGGTGGCATACTTTCGGTAAGCAAATGTTGATTGAGGCGGTAGGCTTCCCGCAGGCGGCGTTTGAGGCGGTTGCGGTCCACCGCCTTTCTGAATCTTCGTTTGGGCACTACGAAAGTCACCTGTACCGGTGCCGAGCTACGCCGTTCGGCGGCCGGGGTGAATACGGCGCGTACCGGGTAGCTGCTGATCGACCGTGCTTTCCCGCCGAACAACCGACCGATCTCTTTACGCGATTTCAGGCGCTGCCCTTGCCGGAGGAGCTTCTTCATGACCGCCCGGCGTAGGCAGCCACGATCCCCGCCATTCGTTTGCTATTTACCCCCAGGTCGGAATGCCCGACGCGGCTCGCGCTGCGGTAGTGGATCAGCTTGGTAGCGTCGTCAAAGATGAATTCGACGTCGTCCGTAAACGGGATCGGCCAGGTTTTGAACGTGTAATGGACGTAGTTGTCATCCACCTTTTCTCGCTTGGTCCGGGGCAGGCCGTCGAGCAGGCCGAGCAGTTTTTCGCGGGCGGCCTCGAGGCTACCGGTGTAGGGGATGGGGTCGCGTTTCTTGTCGTTCGTCGCCTGCGTGCTGACGCAGTTCGGGGAGTCGGGGCAGGGCTTGAGGTCGGTCGGCATAGCGGTGGGGTTGGTTAGTAGGCTTACGTTGGCGTGGGAAACGCCTTCGGCGGTTGTGGCCTGGGTAAAGAGAAAGGCGATAAAGGCAAGGCCGAGTGCCAGTACAACCAGTAGCAGCTTCTTAAACATACCGCCGGCGGACTAGCAGGATGAAATCACGGGCAGTCTCCTGTTTGCCTTCCCCCAGCCAGTCGAAGCGGCGTACCAGGCTACGTAGCAGAGGCTTGGCCTCTGCCAGGCTATCGAAGGCGTTGAGCTGCTGTAGGGTGGTGTTGAGTAACTGGTTGTCCCCACCGAAAAGATCCTTGGTAAAAAGGATGCGGTTATTGATACTGAGGGCCCGGGTAAGGTCACTGATCGGCTGACGGCCAAAGCGGCCGGTGGCCGCCCCCGCATCCAATAGTTCATCTATATCCTTACCGCCTTCTCCGGTAGTGGTGGAGGTTGGTGTTGACGTTGGCTTAACGGGCGGGGCGGCTGGTGGCGTTTTGGAAAGGGGCAATGTATCTGCCGGTGGTTGTACGGTAGCCATCCGGTCGGTCAGCGGCGGGGGAGGGGGCACGCTTACTTTAGCGACCTCCGGCATGGGCTCAAAGGGCGGATCTACCTGCTTTTCCATTACCGGCTCCGGCCGGGGTGCCGGCATAACGGGCTGCGCGTAAGAGTCGGGTGGGTCCGGTGGTGAGCCGCCGGAGGGCGGTGCGGTAACGGACGCCGGCGCATCGGTATCGTACACCGGCGCCGGGGTGAGGGATGGTTGCGCGGGCGGCCCCGGCGGGGGTGGGGCCAGGGGGGCATCGTCGGCGTAGACTTCGTACAAGTCGCGCAGGTAGTTCAGCATGAGGTCGCGCTCCATACGAGTTACGTGGCCGCCCTCGTCGAGGTGCAGGCTTTGGTGGAGGGCGTTGATGCGGCTGAGTAGGCGGTCGGCTTGGTTGGAAGACATGCGGCGGGTTTATTATTTATCGGGTACCGTGAAAAGAGGCGCGCCCGGCTTTGGCGATTCGTGGGTTTGCGGGGCATCTTCACGTTTCGGCGCGTTCCTTTCGCGAAGAAAACACAAAAAAGCACCCCGAATGTTCCTGGAACCCCACTTCAGCGGTCAACGCAGCGGATGGATCGAAGTTATCTGCGGGTGCATGTTTTCCGGAAAAACGGAGGAACTCATCCGCCGGTTAAAACGCGCCCTGCTCGCCGGGCAGCGGGTAGAAGTATTCAAACCGATGATCGACACGCGCTACGGTAGCGACGAGGTCGTCAGTCACGACAGCAATTCCCTCACCGCGACGCCCATAGCGGACAGCCAAGTGCTGCTCGACCTCCCCAAGGAGGTAACCGTCGTCGGCCTCGACGAAGCCCAGTTTTTCGACCCCGCCGTCGTCCGGCACGTACAGACGCTGGCCGGCGCGGGCAAACGCGTCATTATCGCCGGGCTCGATATGGATTTTCGCGGGGAGCCTTTTGGCCCGATGTGCCAGCTCCTGGCGGTATCCGAGTACATCACCAAAGTGCACGCCATCTGCTCCCACTGTGGTAATCTGGCCACCCATTCTTACCGCCTCGTGCAGAATAGCGATACCGTTGTTTTGGGCGAGAAGGAAGCTTACGAGGCTCGCTGCCGCCGATGTTATAATATGGGTAACATCCTCGATCTTCGGCTGCGAGCTAAGAAGGCGGGCTAGTAGGCTACCAGCGCTTTTTCCGTTTTGCTTAGTGGTGGATACTTACGCTTCGCCCGGTGCTTGCGGGAGGCTTTTTTCCGCGGGCGTAAATCGCGGTCGAGGTTCAGAAAACGCGCCAACTCTGCCCAGGTAGTATAATCTCTCCGCACCAGATTAGTGAAGTCGAGTCGTAAGTACCGACCCCGGTATTGCGCATCGAGGGCCGCACGGGCTAATCGGCCCCAAGACAATAATAGGTCGATGGTGTCGGACCGCAGGGTGCGTGGCGGGGGGACCGTAGAAGCAATACGGTAGAGTTGGGCGTTCAGCGATAGCGTAGAGGCAACTACCGACTCCGGGTTGCGATCGATCGTGAGGATTCGGGCATCGGGAAACGCCTTCGATAAACTGGCCAGGCGACCCTGGAAGAAGGGATTCTTCGCAAGAAACCTCCGCTCGCCAGTACGATTGAATACGTAATTATGCCGGCACACCAAGTCGTGATACCTGCCGAGTAGCCGCTCCTTCCTTCGCTCCTTCCACCCCCCGCCGTCGAAGTACAGTAAGTCGTTAAGCAGCGTGGTATCGGGGAAAAAGTGGTGCAAGAACCCACTGCCTAGGTACCACAGCAGCAGCGCCTCGTCTTCCTCCGGCTGTTGCAAGCCGAGGGGGTGGATGGTCCGCAATTGTCGTAGTACGCAGTCTTCGAGGCGCAGTACCGCCCGCTTGACGGGGGCACCGAGGCGACCGTCGAGCCGCGCGAGAAACAACAGGAAGTACTTTTCGCAAATGGCCGGTGCCAGGGCGATTTCCCAGAGCTTGACCGCGGTGAAATCCTTCTTATGCGCGGCCAGGGTGTGAAATAGAAAGGTCGTACCGCTCCGGGGCGGGGCGACGATGAAGACCGGCTTGAAGACTGCCTGCCGGCGATAGGAGGGAAACAGCATGGTATCCAGCCAAAGCGCCAGGCGATGAACGATAAACAGCGGGAGAAACACGGGGAGCAGGGTCAGTACGGCCAAGACTCGCCTACCGTGTGGGAAGCGCATGTTCCCTGCCGAAGCGCTGAACAGGTGGGCTGTTAGGCGGAGCACGTTCATCAGTAGCGTATCAATAAGCCGCCGATGGCAAAGCCGGCCGCCGTGCCGCATAGTAAACACAGGTCACCCCGCTTAAGCCGCCCCGACTCTACCTCGTCGAAAAGCGTTAGCGGGATCGAAGCCGCGATGCAGTTGCCGTACCGGGCCAGCGAACACCGCAGCTGGGAAGGGCTAAAGGCGAGTAAGTGGCGCAGCAAGCTCAGGCCCGCCTTGGAGGCCTGGTGCGGGATGACGGCATCGAGCTGGGGGAGCTTGATGCCCGACTCCGAAAAAAAAACGCTTGAAGAAGGGGGGGATGGCCCGCGCGGCCAAGTGAAGTAGCTGCCTGCCCTCCATGCGAAACGAGTGCAGCTTTACATCGTAAGGCGTAGTGCTGGCGTGATAGCGGTTCCCTCCGCCCTCCACCATCGCCAGCTCACAGCCTTCCGCGTAGGTTTCCTGCACGCCGTGGAGGATGCGGGAGGGGGAGCGCTCGTCGTAAGTTACTACCACGGCGGCGGCGGCATCTCCGAATAGGGAGGCCGTCTTCCAATCGGTCCGATCGACCCCCTGAGAACTGATTTCGGCGGATACGATGAGGATGTTGCGGTAGCGCACGCCATCCAGCATCTGGGAGGCAACGTCCAGCGCACTTACGAAACTCAGGCAGGAGGCACCTACGTCGAGGGCCGGGATATGGGTTTTGCACCCCCCGGCAATCCGTCGCAGTAACAGACAAGCCTGACCCGGCAGCGGGCAGTCATAGGTAGCCGAAGCCGAGATGAGCAAGTCTACGTCCGACAATCCGAGCCCACAATCGTCCAGCGCCGCCTGGGCCGCTTTGGCACCGATTTCACTGTTGGACTGCGACTCGACCCAGTGGCGTCGGGCAACGCCCGAGAGCCGCTCCGCGCAGCCGGTGGGGATGCCGAGTTCTTCCTCCAGTCGGCTGGAGGTGACGGGGCGGGGCAGGTACTTACCCATACCCAGGATGCGAATTGGCTTATCGATATTCATTGCGGATGCGTCTTAGTTTCTGACCGGCCGGGCGCGGGCCGGTGCTTAATCGGGAAATGGTGACATCGACAATCCCCTGGCTCGCCAGGAAACCGTACAGCGCGATCACCGCGCGGCGGTACTGCTCGGTACCCGCGACGAACAGCTCCAAATGCTGCAAACCACGCGCTACCAGCTCATAATTGCGGATGCCGGGGTGCGCCCCGATGATCGCCCGCCGGAAGTGATCGGGAAAGACCGCCCGCTCGACGCCTTGCCTATCCCGGAAGCGCAACACATCGTCCGACCGCCCCTCGATCGAGGCGATCACCTGGTGCGGGCCGCCACAGGGGCAGGGCCCGTCCGGAACGGTGATAATGTCGTTGAGCTCGTAGCGGATAACGGGCTGGCTCGTACGCAACAGATCGGTAATGACCGGGTGAAAGCGGGTGCGCGATTCGTCCAGGTACTTTCTTTCGACGATCAGGAAGTCTTCGTTAAAGTGAAGGTTACCCTCCGAACAGCTCGCCGCCAGAAATCCCTCCGTACACTGATACACTTCGTCCAGCCGCAGCGCAAATACCCTTTCCAGGTAAGCGCGGTCCTCCGGCGTAAGAACTTCGGCTACGGAGATAATCTTCTGCGGCCCGATCGAGAGCTCCTGCCGTTCTACCGCGGCCGCCAGCGCTAAGAGTAAACTCGGTTGACCGATCAGGATGTCGGGCCGGAAGTCGTTCAGCCTCGGCAGGTGCCGCTCGGTAGGTTCCAGCAGGTCGAAAAAGCGAAATTGTAGTAGCCGCGAACCCGCCGCAGCATAGAGGTTGTTGTTGGCGCGCAAGAAGAAGGCGGCGCGGCGTGGCCTCCACGACCACCCGATTACCCGATCCAGGATGGCCGCGACCCACCGCGCCCGTTCGTGGGTGGTGGTCATGAATATGCCGCGGTTGCCACTCGTGCCGGAGGAGAGACCGACCGATACGCCGTCGATCGTGGGGGTGAAGTCGCGCTCGCGTTCGGCCCGTTCGGCAACGGGTTCCGCTACGCTGCGGGGGATGCCCAGCGTGTTGATGACGTCAAAGCGGTGCATGAACTCCCCTTTGTCGATGACCGGGAAGTCCTCCAACTCCCTACCGTCAATCGTCGCGTAGTAGGGCGATTCGGCGAGCGTACGCCGGAGTTGCCGCCAGCGCTTTCGACGAAGCGACGCTGGCCGCCCTGAATAGCGCAACCGATTGAGTTTGAACCCGGCCAGGTACCATAGGATTAGCAGTTTCAGTCGCATTATTCAGGTTTACAGGTGAGTAAATCCAATCCGGTCTTTGACCAGGGGGTCGGTGGTTCTCTGGCAGTGGGTCGGGACGATCATCACGTCCGGTTGTACCTGCTGAAACCGCTTCAATTTGGCCAGGGAATCCTTGAACTCCGCCCAGGAGTCGAAGAACAAACGAACGGCGGGGTGCGGGTATCGGTCTTCGTAGAGGTGTTCTTTTTGCCAATATGCGTCCGCAGCCAACAGATACGTTTGCCTGTCGGTACTAAGCAGTACGCCTACCTGACCGGCTGCGTGACCGGGGAGTGGCACTATGAGCAGCGTGCCGTCGGCAAACAAATCATAACACGCCCCCAGCGTTGAGTGTGCCACGCGTCGACCGCGCGCTTCGATTAGCACGGTACGGTCGAGCCAGTCTTCGGGGAACAGCGCCGGTAGGATGCCTTTTCTGAACGGCCATCGCCCCCACTTGCCGGGTACTCTCGGCAGGGCCTTTTCACTTAGGTAGATGTTGGCGTTGGGGAAGTCGCGCAGGCCACCGGCGTGGTCGGCGTGCAGGTGGGTAAGGAGGATGTGACGGATATCGCCCGGGGCTATCCCCGCTCGTCGCAACTGACGCTGTATTTCTTCTTCTTCGGTTATGCGTACTTGCGTGAGCTTGGCGTACAGCCGTTCGGGCCAGTGTGCCGTTGCGGTATGGAATCGACGGGTGTAGCCGGTATCGTAGAGGATCAGCCCTTCGGTGGGGTGCTCGATCAATCCCCACAGCGCATAGAAAGGTATCTGCCGCCGCGGGGCCCCCCTGAGCGCATGGTGCTGGCTGGCCATACAGTGACCCGCGTATCCGAGGTGTAGTTTGACGCTACTCATACCGGTACCAGTTGACAAAGTCGTCGATGGCTTCCGCCGTACTGACCCTCGGTTGGTAGCCTAAGCTCTGCCTGGCTTTGCTGATGTCGAGCGAAAAGCTCTGCGTCAGCGTCCCGACCCCGTAGCGGGTAAGTACCGGCTCGGCGTAGTTCGTCAGGCGCGATTTGGTTTCGAGGAGAGTCGCTGTCATCATCGCGATTCCCGTGGGAACTTTACCCCTTAGCGGGGCTTTGCCGAGTTTAATGAATAAATCGCGGATCAACGGCCAAAGAAGTACTGGCGCGCCGTTAGCGATATTGTAAGCCTCGTTTAGGCCCTCAGAGGTAGTCAGGCTGAGCAGGATGGCGTCCGCTACGTTGTCCACCGGCGTGAGGTCCACCGCGTTATTTCCGTCGCCAAGCTGCCTGAGGCGGCCCGTCTCGTGGGCGCGTAGTAGCCGGGGCACGATGACGGTATCTCCCCGGCCGATCAAAGCTCTTGGGCGAAGGATGACGTATTCCAACCCCGAACGCTCCAGCAAAACTTCCGCTTGCCGTTTGGTGCGCGCGTAAGCGTTGATGAATCGCTTGGGCAACGGGTCACTTTCTTTCACACCTACCCGGTCGCTGCCCGTAAAGTAGATGCTCGGGGTAGAGACGTAGACAAACCGCCGGCAACCGGCTTTCTTGGCCGCTGTCAACAGTCGTTGCTGCACGGTCACGTTTGCTTCCACGAAGGCGGCTTCCTTGCCCCACGGTGAACTCAGCGCGGCGGCGTGAACGACGGCATCCGCTCCGGCCACCAGCGTTTCCGCTAGGCCTTCGTCGCGCAGGTCACCCAGCACGTACTCGATCTTGGCGTCATAAACGGTTCGCCCGGGGCGGAGCGTTCTACCGGTGGCGATGACGGACGTGACGGCCGCCGAGGCTGCTAGCCTTTCTAGGGTTCGGTAGCCGAGAAATCCAGTCGCGCCGGTGAGGAGTACGTGCATGATGAGGTAGTACAAAGATCAGGTAAGGAGTATAGCCAGGGGTGCGGATTTCGCACCTGATACATTTATTAAATACTAACGTGACTGCCGGGGGGCGGATTCCGGCGGCTCCTGGCACCTGGTTTACCCAAATGTAAAGTCAACGTAAAGCCACAATTCTATCTGGAACCGATCCAGATAGTAAAGTTGCTTATCTTGTGCCCGAGAAGTCTATTAGCAGCTTAGTCCGTTAGTGACTCGCCAGACTAACATTCTACAATACTCCCAGACTCCAAATGCCCTTCCCCAGAACCACCGCCGCCTCCACCTACACCACCGGTACCTCCGGCACGATCGAGCGGTTCACCGACGAGAACCTCGCGGGGAAGTTATTGGACATCGGCGTACGCCCGGGCTCCCGCCTGGCCATCGTCCGTAAATCACCCTTCGGGGGCTGTTGGTACGTAAAGATCGACCGTCATTGTCTCGCCCTCCGCAAGCAAGAGCTCGCATGCATCATGATCAAGTAAAGGTGGTAGCACCCGCGGGTACGGACGGGAAGCAGCCCGGCAGCGCCGGCTCCGCTCTCCGCGGCGCGGTGGTCGGTCTGGTCGGCAACCCCAACAGCGGCAAGTCGTCCCTCTTCAACCTGCTTACCGGCTTGCGCCAGCGCATCGGTAACTTCCCCGGCGTCACGGTAGAGAAGAAATCGGGTACGCTCCGTTTGGAGGGTTTCGCGCCGATCGAACTGGTCGACTTTCCCGGTGCCTACAGCTGCTACCCGACGAGCCTCGACGAGCGCGTCGTCATCCAGGAACTCACCAACCCCGAAGGCGACCTCTTCCCGGATGCCATCATCTACGTGGCCGACGTCACTAAGCTCGAAAAGCATCTTCTGCTGTTCACGCAGTTGCGCGACCTCGATCTGCCGATGATCCTCGTGCTGAACATGGCCGACCTCATCGAGCAGAACGGCATCAAAGTCAATACCGAGCGATTGCAGAGCCGCCTCGGCGTCCCCGTCGTCCGTATTTCCGCCCGCGAGAACCAGGGGGTCGATCAGTTGCTAAATACCATTAAGGACCTATTAAGGAACCCCCAGGCATACCGGCCCGAGGAGTCTTTTTACGAACCCGGTACCCAGGCGCGTGATGTATTGACGGACCTCCGGCAAACCCTCCCGGCCCGTAACGATTACCACGCCCTGTTGCTCACCCACCACGCCGGTTGGCTCAGGCACATCCCGGAGGGCGTCCGGCATCAGGTACAGGAATCCCGCGTCCGCCACGACTTCCACAGCCTCCGCGCGCAGGTGGAGGAGACGATGGACCGCTACGACACCTTCGAGCCCATCGTCCGCGATAGCATCCGCCACGCCGGCCCGGGGGCGGATGTTTCCGATCGCATCGACAACTTCCTGACCCACCGCATCTTCGGCCCCGTTCTGTTCATCGCCGTGATGACGCTGATCTTCCAGGCCCTCTTCGCCTGGTCCGGTTGGCCGATGGACGGCATCGAGTGGTTCTTCGAGACCCTTGGTTCCGGCGCCCGCGATTACCTGCCGGAGGCTTGGTATACGGATCTGCTCGTCGATGGCGTCATTGCGGGCCTGGGTGGCGTACTGGTCTTCGTGCCCCAGATTGCGATTCTTTTCTTTTTCGTCGCTTTGCTGGAAGAGGTCGGTTACCTGGCCCGCGCCGCCTATATGTTCGACGGCATCATGCAGCGTTTCGGGCTCAACGGCCGCTCCGTGGTGGCACTGATCAGCGGTCACGCTTGCGCGATCCCGGCCATCATGTCGACCCGTACCATCGCCAACTGGAAAGAGCGCTTGCTTACGATTTTGGTGACGCCGCTCACGAGTTGTTCGGCGCGCATCCCGGTTTACGTTATCCTTATCAGCTTCGCCGTGCCGGCCACGAAAGTCGGCTGGTTTAACCTGCAGGGGCTGGCTTTTGCGGGCTTGTACTTTCTGGGTATCGCTTCGGCGATGCTATCGGCGCTGGCGTTCAAATTGGTGCTTTCTACTCCGGAGCGCAGCTTTTTGATGCTGGAGTTGCCCGAGTACCGCAGCCCAGTTTGGCGCAACGTCGGTATGACGGTCTGGCAAAAAGTGAGGGCTTTCATTACCGAGGCGGGCAAGATTATTTTGTTGGTCAGTATTATCCTTTGGGGCCTTTCCAGCTTTGGGCCGCCCGATGCGATGAATTTGGCGAGGACGCAGGTGCAAGAGCAAGTAGAAAAGCAAGGATTAAACGAGGCCGAAGCCGCGGACCTCTTGGCCGGCCAGGAACTGGAAGCCAGCTTTGCCGGCCACGTCGGGAAGTTCATCGAGCCCGTCATCCGCCCCCTCGGTTACGACTGGAAGATCGGCGTCGCCCTCATCACCAGCTTCGCCGCCCGCGAGGTATTTGTCGGTACCATGGCCACCATTTACTCCATCGGCAGCGCCGATGATGAACTACGCATCCGCGAGCAAATGGCCGAAGAGGTCAACCCCGCCACCGGCGAGCCCGTCTACAACCGCGCCACCTCCTGGAGCTTGCTCATCTTCTACGTTTTCGCCATGATGTGCATGAGCACACTGGCCGTAACGAAGCGCGAGACCGGGGGTTGGAAATGGCCAGCGGTGCAGTTCTTTCTTTATGACGGGGCTGGCTTACGTGGGGGCGATGTTGGTATATCAGCTACTGGCTTAGATCCTTGAACTATTTCTTTTTTTCACGTGTTCGCTCGAAAAATGAAATTAATGGGCCTATCACTTCCCAATGCGCCCCTGTTCACAAATATCGATCTACGTAACTCTTCCGAAAAGTACGACCCTAACCTTGTCACTAGGTGGCAGCAGCAGCAGAAGACTGAGAAAGTGCGAAATGGTTTGTACTTGCAGTCCAGCCACGAGATTCATGGATACTGGGATTGGTTTTGCCTAGCCTATCAGATGTATGTGCCTAATTACATTTCGCTGGTCAGTGCACTCCGGCTCTATAATTTCATCCCTGAAAGTGTGTACGCAGTCACTGCGGTTACTACCCGAAAGACCAAGAAATTTCATTTTCGCAACAAGCTATTTCGTTATCATCACATTAGCGAAAAATTCTACTTTGGATACCTGCCGGAAGAGTGGCGCGGATTGACTTTTTACCTGGCATCACCGGAAAAAGCCATCCTCGATACGGTCTACTTGGATAGTCGATACAGTGACCCGGACTGGATTCATGAAATGCGTTTTGACTACGATGAGATGAACGAGCAAATTAACCGGGAGACGCTCAATATCTATACTGATTACTATGATAGTAAAGTAGTGCGGCAACGGATCGATTTAATCTTTAAGGCAATGGACGGATGCTTGCACTGAAGGATATTAAGAATTACTACCCTCAGCACCTTCACGGGGAAGGCATTAATCTACTACGAGAGTATCTTCAGTATGAGATTCTTAGAGCACTCTTCTACTCTAAATACGGTAACTTATATACTTTCCTAGACGGTACCTGTCTACGTATCGTACACAAGACGGAGCGTTTTAGTGAAGATCTTGACTTCGATAATGTCGGATTATCCGAGCCTGAATTTCAGGAGACGGGCGAAAGCATTAAACGACATCTTCAACAGCTCGGGTACGAAGTCACCCTTAAGTTTGTTAATCGCGGCGCATTCCATTGCAACGTCAGATTCCCGGCGCTACTCTACAAATATGGACTCAGTGGCCATAAGGAGGCTAAACTGCTAATCAAGCTAGATACTGAAAAGCAGCATTTCGACTACGAGCGGTTGATCCATAGACTAGATAGATTCGGCGTTCAAGCGACTATCCGAGCTACTCCGCTTCCCCTCCTACTCTCCCAAAAAATCACGGACGTAATGGGAAGAAAACGCGCCAAAGGACGGGACTTCTACGATATCCACTGGGCGTTACGAAGAGTCAAGCCAAACTATGACTACCTCACCGCCCGGCTTGAGGTAAGTACGCCGGATGCACTTCGCCAATTAATTGCTAACCGAATCGAAAGTTTTGATTTTGACCAGCTAGGCCAGGATGTCAGCCCCTGGCTAATGAATCCTGAAGACGAGAGGATGGTTACTACATTCCCGAAGTTCTGGCAGCGTGTCGAACTATAAGAGGTACCTCATGAAAGAAATAAAAGGCCGCCTCGTCGACCTGGACGCCAGAGAAACCTACGGTGCCATCCTCACCATCAACGACGAGGGTTACATCGAGGCCATCGAGCGCGACCCTACTCGCAACCGCCGCGGCCACTATATTCTGCCCGGCTTCGTCGATGCACACGTACACATCGAATCCTCCATGCTCCTCCCCACGGAGTTCGCTAAGTTGGCCGTGACCCACGGAACCGTAGCGACCGTATCGGACCCCCACGAGATCGCCAACATAATGGGCATGGAGGGGGTAGAATACATGCTGGACAATGCCGCGCGCACCAAACTAAGCATCAACTTCGGCGCGCCCAGCTGCGTCCCGGCTACCGGCTTCGAAACCGCCGGTGCTACCCTCGGCGTGGAAGACGTCGCCGCTCTCCTCGACCGCCCCGACATCAAGTACCTCTCCGAAGTCATGAACTACCCCGGGGTACTGAACGGGGATATGGACGTGCTGGCCAAGATCTCCGCCGCTATCGAACGCAACAAACCCGTAGACGGTCACGCCCCCGGCCTGTCGGGCGAGGAGGCTTTCCGCTACGCCAAAGCGGGCCCTTCCACCGACCACGAATGCCGCACCGAACAGGAAGCCCGCGACAAACTGGCCGCCGGTATGAAGATCCTCATCCGTGAAGGCTCGGCCGCCAAGAACTACGCCGCCCTCCACGCGCTGATCGACGAGCACCCCGAAAGCCTTATGTTCTGTACGGACGACTGCCACCCCGACGACCTCATGGCCGGCCACGTCAACCAGCTCGTAATGCGCGCCATTCGTGACGGGCACGACCTCTACGACGTTCTCCGAATCGCCTGTCGCAACCCCGTCGAGCACTACGACCTGGATATCGGCAAGCTGCGCGTCGGGGACCGGGCCGATCTGATCTTAGTCGACGACTTGCGCTTTATGGCCGTCTACGCCACTTACATCAAAGGCGAGATGGTTGCCGAAGCCGGCCACCATAATCTGCCCGAGTACCGCCCCGAACCCATCAACCGCTTCAACTGCTCCCCCAAAACTCCCGCTGATTTTCGCGTGGCCCCCGGCCCCGAAGGCGCTTCCCTCCGCGTTATAGGAGTAGAAGACGGTGAACTGGTCACCGGCCACCAACTAATGACCCCGGTGGTCAACCAGGCCGGCGAGCCGGTGGCCGCCCCGGAGCGCGACCTACTGAAAGTCGCCGTCATCAACCGCTACGAAGACGCCCCCCCGGCCGTTGGCTTCGTAACCGGCATGAAACTGCAACGCGGCGCCATCGCCAGCTCGGTGGCCCACGATAGCCACAACATCGTCGTGGTGGGGGTGGACGACGCCGCCATCTGCCGCGTAGCCAACGCCGTCATCGCCGAACGGGGTGGCATTGCCGCCGGCCGCGACGAATATCTCGAAGTTCTCCCCCTGCCGGTAGCGGGCATCATGAGTAACGACACCGGCCCCCGCGTAGCCGCCCGCTACGCCGAGCTTTCCGGCTTCGCCCGCCGCAAACTCCGCTGCGGGCTCACCGCCCCGTTCATGACACTGAGCTTCCTGGCCCTCCTGGTCATCCCGGAGCTAAAACTGAGCGATAGAGGGCTATTCGACGCCACCGGCTTTGGCCTCATCGACCTTTGGGAGGGCTGACTGCCTAAGCTAAAAGCCAATGCCTACTGATGCTCCAAAAGTGAGCTTTCGTGCTTGTCTTCTTATACCCCAGGTAGGTGCGGCGACCTTATTGACAAGAGTCTAGAAAATTGAACGTGAATAACCCGGAGCGTCGCTCCGGCTCGGTCGGCTTTAGCATGAAAAAGCCCCAAATCGGACTTGCATCGAAATGGGGCTATGTGAGTGGACAGTGAGGGGCTCGAACCCCCGACCCTCTCGGTGTAAACGAGATGCTCTAAACCAACTGAGCTAACCGTCCTGATTTAAGCGACCGCAAAGATAAGCGCCAGGATTTTAACTACGCAAGTTCGGGGGCCTATATTTCGGGTGAGCACCCTGCCTTCGAGCGTTCCTAAATTTAAATATTCACCGAGGGCGGGCTAGTGGGGGTGAGACCTTGGCTCTTATTTTCAAAGCCGCTGCACCTGCGCGCCGTCGCCCAATTAACTCAAGTCATCGCGGCCCGGTACCTGCCGATCAGTGATTGTGGCCGCCCTGGCCGTGGTTGTGGCCGGAGTGATCGCCAACGATTTTTTTCGCGTTAGCTATGGACGTGGTCATGGCTGTCTCTACCTCGGCGATCTCGGCGTTTTCGTCGCGGATGTAACTGATGATGGCGTCGTTGTTCATGGTTTCGCGTAACTCATCGAGCGACTTTAGGTTACGCATCCACTCCATCATGCCGTCTTCGGCGTCTTCCAGTTCTTCGTAGGCTGCTTCGAGCAGGTCTTCCGTGTCATCCGCTAAGCCCCCCGCTTCCAATCTTTCTTTGATGGCGCGCTGGC
>OY764628.1:0-23100 GCA_963668285.1 uncultured Lewinella sp.
CCATTCTCCATCGAGCAGTAAAATACGGGCCGTACCGTTCGAGCCAAAAAACTTGGAAAAGTAAGAGTCACCGGCAGCGTTAAGCGTGAAGTACGAAGACAGCTCGTCCGCACCGTCCGCTTCGAAGCACCGAAGGCCAGGGTCGGACATCGTGACCTGGAGGGTCTGCGGCAATCGTTGCGCGCAAAGGCTCGAGGCCGCGAAGGCGAACCACGTAAAAACAAGGAGTACGACAGGTTTCATGAGAGAGCGTTAGCGTTAAAAGAAAAAATAGCTCGCCACTACACCGCCCCGTTTAGGAGAGAAGTGTACGTTGGAAATTCGTTGTGGACAGCTATCGTGAAAGTAAACCTTTATGCGGAAAATAGGCTCGGTTTAACCTTTACTGGTGCAAAATGGCATAAATTAGGGATGAAACTGTTTTAGGTCGTTCTATTGCCAGCGGAAGTCGGACGGGCGATCCTTGAGTCAGCGCACAAATAATAAAGGGTTGGACCGGAGCTGCCCGAGGTACTCCTCAGTCAGCTCGGGCCCAACCCCGTAAATGCGCAATTCCGAAGTCGATCGACTATACGCTAAGCGTGCATTTGACGATTACTTCTTCACGAAGCGGGTCGTGACTTCTTCCCGCTCACTCAGGATTGATAATAAGTAAGTCCCGGATGGCAGGGCACTCACGTTGATTTCCCCGGAGGTCTGCCCCTGGCCGGTTACCTTACCCGTTACGTCGCGGATGACGTAATCGATCGCGCCGTCCATACTAGGTACCCGGACGAATAGGGCTCTACTGGTCGGGTTCGGGTACACGCTGATCCGATCCGTGCCGAGTGCTTGGCTGGGCAGGCAAGCTTTCGGCCGGTTCGGTACCGACATCGTGCGTACCGTGCGAATGGGAGTGGCCGGTATGGGAGGCGCAGGTACTGCCGTCGTAAAGGGGTTGCGCATCGACCTTCGCCAACTTCGGGGTGCTCGCCCTACGCTGCCCGGCGGGGCTGCCGAACAGTTCCCATTCCGCTACCTGTAAGATGCTTGAGGAGCTACTGACGGCGGTCATATCTAATTTGTAATAGGAGAACGACGCCCCGGTATTGACCGTGAACGATTGCTTCTGAAAACGATTGGAGAACGTCACGCCCGAGCGGGAGTCGATCGCCGTCCAGTCGACCCCATTGTTGGAGCCCGAGAGCGTCCACGTACCCGGGTCTCTGTCGGTAGCATCATTGGCCGAAGACAGGGTGTAGCTGCTCAGCACGTAGCCGGTGGTGGCCGCATAAGTGACGGATACGCTGCGATTAAAGGTTAGGAACTTGGTCGCGACGTCGTTGTCCGTAAGGTTGCCGATCCTTTCCGCCGCCGGTGAGTCGTTGGTGGATGCGGTAAGGTTGCCGCCGTCTTCGGTGATTTCGTTGTTGGTCAGCTGAACTACGACGATGGAGGACGTCCGGTCGTTGAAGCCTTCGTCGACGAGGCAGTCGTCGTTCGCGGTAAGGGTAACGGAGGCCCCGCCGAAGTTGTCGTTCTCGTAAAGTCTGACCTCGTACCCTTCGTTGATCCGCAGGGAGGAGAGCAAGTTGTTCCTGAAGCCGCGGCCACCAAGGTCCGAGATGCGGTAGCTACCGGCACCGAGCGATGTGGAAGTACCGTTAAAGGAGCAATCTTCGTAAAGGGTGACCGCTCTGGAGGGGTCGGGGTCCGTAGGCCCGCCGCCGCCGTGGTAGGGGAGGGGGAAGTCGCGTTGCGCCTGGCGAAACTCCCGTTCGTAATTATCATTCCAACCGAATGCATCGGTGGCGATCTGCTTGACATCGGCGTTCGCCGCTCCGCTCCAGAAGTGAATGAATTCCCCCCAGTTCAATCTTCTAGCGTAGCTGCGGCCACGCTTGCCGTTATAGTCGCGCCTGACGGTAGGGAAGTTCTCCGAAAGGACCTTAAAGTAGTTGCGTAGCAACTGCGTGCGGCCGTAGTTGCTGTACATGGGGAACAAGAAATCCCGAAACCAGTTAACGTTGGGTGCCGGGAAGTTGTCGGTCGAAGCAATCATCTGCCGGTACCAGCGGTCGCGCTCTACCGTCATCCCGAGGCCGTCGTATACGTCGTATTGGTAGATCTCCGCCCATTTCGAGTCGCCCCAGAGGCCGAACGAAGGGGAGCCGTGGACGCCGAAGGAGGCGCTTTCCACGATGTGGGCGATTTCGTGGGTGACCAGGTCGAGCGGCGTACCGCAGCGGCAATCCCAGGGCCCGGCGCCGACGTCGATGATGTTGCGGAAGCCGTGGCGGCTGTCGACGTAAGTGCCCGGGTGGCCTCCGCCGTGCCGGCCGCGGTGAAATACGCCGTACAGACGGCTTTCGTCGGTACCCTCAACGCCGAAAGGGTCGTACACCTCCTTGGTGTACCTCCAGGCGTCGGTGAGGTACTGGTGCATCCAGGTATTGTTCCGGTTGACGTCTCGGTCGAAGTAGATCGCTACCTGATCGTTGTTGAAGACGCGGCTGATCACTTGCCTGTGGTCGAACCAATCCTCCTGGATCTGGGAGGGGGGCGTCTGCGCGTGAAGAAAAGTGGTGACGAAGGCAAGCAGCACGATGTGGCCCGCCGTTCGCAGTGAACGTGGTTGTAAAAGCATGTGTGGAGAAGGTTTTTAAAATGACCCTATGATTCCGAAATCAGGGTAAGCTGTGTAATGTGCGTGTTGTAAGCTGCGTGATCGCATTGTTAAGTCAACACCAAATGTACGCAACGTTTATTTGTCCTCCAGCTGCTAAATTCAACTTGGCCAATACTGTCAAAGTCCAAATTTTAACAGTACGCCACCCAGAATCAACCGTTCACACCAATCGCGGCGTCCAATACCGTACGTCAATCATCCTGTCGGGCGTCCGTATCCGAAAAGGGCAGCGGCGGCCTCACCACCGCTTCGCCACGTAAGGGTAGGTAGCCTGGTACTCCCCCTTGACCATTTCCGTGATCCGTTGCCGTAGTGCATTTACGTTCTCCTTGGTCTGCGCCGACACCAGGATCGCCTCGTTACCGAACTCCGCTTCCAGGCCCTTTCGTAGGTCGCCCTCGACTTCCTCCCTCCCTTCCTCATCGAGGTACAGGTCGTAATTGCGCTCGCGAAAGAGGTCGATTTTATTGAATACCAGCAAGGTCGGCTTCTCCCGTACTTCCAGTTCATCGAGTAGCTTCTGAACGGTACGAATCTGATCGGCGTGGGCGGGGTGGGCCACGTCGACGACGTGTAGGAGGATGTCGCTTTCCCGTACCTCATCCAGGGTCGACTTGAAGCTTTCGACCAGGTGGTGGGGGAGCTTGCGGATAAAACCGACCGTATCCGTCAGCAGGAAGGGGACGCCTTCGTAGGCCGCCTTGCGTACCGTCGTGTCGAGGGTGGCGAAGAGTTTGTCCTCGGCGAAAACGTCGCTCTTCGTCAGTAAATTCATGAGGGTAGACTTACCGACGTTGGTATAACCTACCAGGGCCACGCGGACCATCGTATCGCGGCCCTTGCGGCGGGTCTCCGCCTGGCGGTCCAGCTTCTCGAGGTCTTTTTTGAGCTTGCTGATCTTATCGCGGATGATCCGGCGGTCGGTTTCTATTTCCGTCTCACCGGGGCCGCGCATGCCTATGCCGCCGCGCTGGCGTTCGAGGTGCGTCCAGAGGCCGCGGAGGCGGGGGAGCATGTACTGCATCTGCGCGAGGTCGACTTGCGTCTTGGCCTGGGCGGTCTGCGCGCGGCCGGCGAAGATGTCGAGGATGAGGCTGGAGCGGTCGATGATCTTCACCTTCAGGCGCTCTTCGAGGATGTTGGTCTGCTTACCGCTTAGGTCGTCGTCAAAGATGACGGCGGTAACATCTTCGTGGTCTTCGATGTAGGCACGGATCTCCTCCACTTTACCGCTACCGATGAAGGTCTTGCTGTCGGGGGAGTTCAGCTTCTGGGTGAAGCGCGTCTGCGTTACCGCCCCCGCCGTCAGGGCCAGGAATTCGAGTTCGTCCAGGTATTCCGTGACCTGCTCTTCGGTCTGGTGCTGGGTGATGATGCCCACCAGGACGGCATATTCCGTCTCCTGTTTTAGGCCGGACTGCTTCTGCCCGACGTTCCATTCTTGTGCCATAGACTATTCTAACGTACCAACAAGGGCCAGGTTGGGCGGAATAGTTGCCCCGGGCTACTTACTAGCTTTACCTGACGACTACCTTTGGCCTTCCTTACTAAGACCAATCTGAATCAAGCCGAACCATGAACCTAAAAGAAAACCTCCCCGTCGCCGCCCTCGTCGAAGCCACCATCCGCGAAGGGCAGGGGCAGCTCTCGGACACCGGCGCCCTGGTCGTCAACACCGGTAAATACACCGGCCGCTCACCGAAAGACCGCTACATCGTGGAAGACGACCTTACGCGGGAGAGCGTCGACTGGGGCTCGATCAACCTACCCATCACCCCGCAAGCATTCGATGACCTCGAGCAACGCATCAAAGATTACGCGGAGGGCCTGCCCGCCGTTTACGTCCGCGATGCCTACGCCTGCTCCAGCCGTAAGTACCGCATCAACATTCGCGTGTTCACCGAATACCCCTGGCAGAATCTTTTCGCCTACAACATGTTCCTGCGGCCCGACGGTGAGAAGATCAACAACCTGGCAACCGACGAATGGACGATCCTGGCCTTCCCCGGCGTACGGGCGGAGGCGGCCAAGCACGGTACCCGGCAGGATAACTTCAGCATGATCAACTTCAGCAAAAAGACGATCATCATCGGTGGCACCGCTTACACCGGCGAAATCAAAAAGGGCATCTTCAGCGTCCTCAACTACGTGCTGCCCACGCGGCGGGACGTTCTCAGCATGCACTGCAGCGCGAACGTCGGCACGAAGGGAGATACGGCGCTGTTCTTCGGCCTGAGCGGTACGGGTAAGACAACCCTCAGCAACGACCCCGACCGCCGGCTGATCGGCGACGACGAGCACGGCTGGAGTGCCGCCAACATCTTCAACCTCGAAGGGGGCTGCTACGCCAAGGTGATCGACCTGAGCGAAACCAAGGAGCCGCAGATCTACCGCGCCATTAAGTTCGGTGCCATGCTCGAGAACATCACCTTCCGTGAAGACGGCTATACCCCCGACTACGAGGATGCTTCCATCACCCAGAACACCCGCGTGAGTTATCCCATCTACCACATCGATAACATCATGTACAATAGCCGGGGGGACCTGCCGAAGAACATCTTCTTCCTGACCTGCGATGCCTTCGGCGTGCTCCCGCCCGTCTCCCGGCTCACCACCGGGCAGGCGATGTACCACTTCATCAGCGGCTACACGGCTAAGATCGCGGGCACGGAGGCCGGCATCACCGAGCCCCAGGTTACTTTCAGCGCCTGCTTCGGGGCGCCCTTCATTCCGCTACACCCCACTCACTACGCCAAGATGCTCGGTCGTAAGATGGCCGAGAGCGCGGACGGGGAGAACGGCACGATCAACGTCTGGCTGATCAACACCGGCTGGACGGGCGGCCCTTACGGGGAAGGCAGCCGGATGGAGCTCTCCTTCACCCGCTCGATGATCAAGGCCGCCCTGACCGGTGAGCTCAATAAGGTCGCGTACTACACCGATCCCTTCTTTGGCCTTCAGGTACCGAAGTCCTGCCCGGACGTACCCAATGCGCTGCTCAACCCCCGCGATACCTGGCGCAACGAGCACGAGTACGACGCCCAGGCCCAAAACCTCGCCGAGCGCTTCCGTAAGAATTTCGAGCCCTACGCCGAGCAGGCCGGGGCCGAAATCACCGCGGCGGGGCCGGCTGCCCGCGCCACAACCGACTCCCTAGCCGGTACAGCATAAGCCGCTGCCCCGGGAAGGCGCCGACGTACCCGCGAATAGCCGCCGCCTGCTCCCCCACCGCCTCCGGTGGGGCGGCTTCGAGGCGGAGGAGGTCGCCTTCGTAAAGAAGGGTGCCGTCCAGATAGGTGGTGGTGTCAGCGCGGTAACGAGTTGCCGTTAAGGCGGTGAAACGGGTCGTTTCTTTTAGTGCCTCCAGGTCCGGTTCATTCAGGAGCCCTACCAGCTTCCCACGGCGGTACACCGCCGCCCAGTCGTACACCGCCACGGCTACATCCAGCGGGATGGGGTAGGGGGGCTGATCCGCTAAATAATGCTTTAGGGCGAGTGGGTCCGTAATGGAGTTCTCCGTCTCGTAGCTATCCAAGGAGCCGGTGTTGTAGGCCATCAAAGTTGCTCGGTCGACCGGGGGGGTGCCCTGGGTCGCCCGATCCCGATACTGGTGTAAACGAACGGTGCAGGTGATTGCTCTAGCTGGGTTCGACGCTTGCATTAATTCCAGCAAAGCGAAGTAGCCCTCCTTCGTACCGGCCGTCCAGTCGCAATCGAGCTGAAGCTCCGGATACCCTGCCGGTAGCAACCGCTCGGTGAGCGAATTAATGTCATTCGCCAGCGCCTCCATATTCCCCCCGGTACGGCGGATCGCCTCGTTGGTAATGAATACTACCGGTACCAAAACCGGTAAGGCCGAAGTATCCGTTATTTCTATTTCCGCGGTAGGGCGGGGCGCACCGGCTTCCCACACCACGTCGAAGGCCTTTACGTACAGCCGATCGTGGCCTGCCAATAAACCACGTTGCGCCGGGTCTGGCGCTAACCGAGTTTCCCAGTGATAGAAGGTAGGTTTTAACTCGCCGGAGGGCTCACCGCAACCGCTTAGTAAATGGGCGAGCACTAAAATACGCATATACCTCACACTAAACCTCCACCGTCTCATATAACTCCGGCGCTTTCCAGCTATCGTGCCCGTCGGTCTTCAAATGCTCGCCGAATGCTTCCATCCGATCGATCGTCCCGTGTACGAGAAAGATCTCTTTGGCCCCCTTTTGGTTATCCAGAAAATCCATCATTTCCCGTTGGTCGCCGTGGGCGGAGAAGGAATCCATGATGACTACGTCGGCCTCGACGGTATGGTAGTCGCCGAATAGTTTGATTTCCTTATCGCCGTTGCGCAGCTTACCGCCGGGGGTGTTGGGGGCGCAGTAACCGACGATGAAGATGGTATTCTTCTTATCCCCGATCGTGTTACGCAGGTGGTGTTTGCTGCGCCCGGCGTTCATCATCCCCGAGGCGGAAATAATGATGGCGGCACCTTTCAGGTCATTGAGCGCTTTGGATTCCTCGACCTTTTTGATGTACGTCAGGTCGTTGAAGCCGAAAGGGTTATCGTCCGTCAGCAGGTATTCGTGCAGATCGGAGTCGTAGCATTCGGGGTGGGAGCCGAATACGGTGGTCGCGTTCACCGCCAGGGGGCTGTCGACGAATACCGGCACTTTCGGCAGCCGCCCCGCCGTCTCGAGTTGGTCGAGCATGTACACGACTTCCTGCGTCCGCCCCACGCTGAAGGCGGGGATCAGGAGCTTGCCGTTTTGCTCCACGCAGGTGCGGGTGATGACTTTGAGGAAACGCTCCATTTCGTTGGGGGGCAGCTCGTGGAGGCGGTCGCCGTAGGTAGATTCCGAGATGATGTAGTCGCACTCCGGCATCCGCTGCGGGTCGCGCAGGATGGGGCGGTTCGGCCGGCCGATGTCGCCGGTGAAGCCGATCACGACCGGGCTGCCGTCGCCGCGCCGCAGGCGCAGGCTTACGCTGGCGCTGCCCAGGATGTGGCCGGCATCGCGGTACAGTAGCTCGACCCCATCGCGAATTTTTTCCCAGCGGTTGTACGGCAGGCCGATGAATTTATCCAGCGTCGGCTTGACGTGCTCGCGCGAGTAGAGGGGTTCGCGCCGTTTCGGGCTGCCGCGCCGTTGCTGCCGCTTGTTGTAGTATTCGGCGTCCTTTTCCTGGATGTAGGCGCTGTCCGTCAGCATGAGCGCGCACAGCCCGCGGGTAGCGTGGGTAGCGTAGATCGGCCCGTCGAACCCTTCCTTGACGAGCTTCGGCACCCGCCCGGTGTGGTCGATGTGCGCGTGGCTGAGGATGAGGCAGTCCAACTTCCCCGGCGAGAAGGGGAAGCGCTCGTTGAAGTTCTTCATCTCGTCGCTGTACCCCTGGTAAAGGCCGCAATCCAGTAAAATAGTGTAGCCGTCATCCAGCGTGATCAGGTGGGCCGAGCCGGTCACTTCCCGGGCGGCACCGCAGAACTGTATCTTCATGTGCGGAAGATACTTTATTGCATGCTAAAGCAGTCGTTTAGCGGAGGTTGACCCTTAGGTGCACCCGAACCGCTTTCTTACCCCGCACGATGCTCCAGTCGGAATTATCGAGTAGCTGCCGTCGTACGTAGGCTTCGGTGGCCCGCGCCGCGCGCCCGCGGAAGCGAAAATTCGTCAGCCTCCCGTCCGGTTGTACCAGAAAGTTTACGCGCACCCTGCCGGTGGGGACGTCCGCCGGGCGCTCCTCGACGATGCGGCGGCGCAGGGAGCGGAAGCCGACGTCGGGGCGGGCCAGGCCGGTAGGGTCTTGCCGCCGCAGCTCGCCCGTTACTTCGTCGCGTACGAGGGTCTCTACGGCGCCCGTCTGCTCGAAGAGGGCGTCGGATTCGGGGGAGGGGGCGGCTTCCAGGTTGATCTGTAAATCCTCACGAGCCGGGTCGATTTCGATGGTTTCCGACTCGTAGCCGTCGGCGATGACGAGGAGCTGCGAACTGACGGCGTCGAGGTCGATGCGGAAGGTGCCGGCCGAGTCGGTGGTTGGCCCGATCGGTTGGCCGGGTAGTCGGATGCTGGCGCCGAAAATCGGGTTGCCGTTTTCGTCCAACACCCGACCGTTCAGGTAGTTAGCTGGCGGAGCGGTTTTACTAACCTCGCTCTTTACCTCATCGGCGCGGGGCTCGGCCCGCGCCGACATTGCACCTGCGGCCTCGCCCAAAATAACCGCGGTCTCTTCGGCCACGACTTCCTCGGGCGGCAGTACTTCTTCCAGCGCGATCTCGGCTTCCACGTCCTCCGTTCTTTGTTTTTCTTGCGAGGACGCAGGTGCGGTATTTTGAACGAAAGGAGCGGGGTCGGGGGCGGTAGCGGGCGCGGGCCGAGAGGCTATTCGCGCCGTCTCTTCACCGGTATCCGCCGGCGGGGGAGGGGGCTGCCGGGGCTCGGCCGCTGGCGCGGCTTCCGACTCGACGGGGAGGTCGTTCATCGCGATCTCGGGGGGGGCATCGTCGCCGAGGGAAAACTCGAAAACGAGGGCGAAAAGTAACAAGAGGCAAGCCGCCGCGCCCCACCAATACCGGGAGGGCCGCCAGCGCCGGGTGGCGGGTTTAGGCACTGCCCCCGTACGCGCTTTTGCCAGCATCCTGCTTACGCTGGCCGGGTGGTCGTGCTCCGGCGCGATCCGGATGCCCTCCATGGCGGTGCGTAAACCGGCGTCGAGGGTGGCACGCCGCTCCAACTCCGCCTCCTGGCGGGCATCGATGTCGCCCCGCAGGTAGCGGCGCAACAGATCGGTGTCGGAATAGGAGTTAGTCAAGGGGGAGGGGTTGGTTATCGAGGCAGATTTTGAGGTTGCGCCGTCCGTTCTGGAGGTGGGAGCGGACTTTGCCGACGCTGAGGCCGAGCTCGGCGGCCACGCTTTGGTAGGTCGTCCCTTCGCGGAGGTAAAACAGGTTGATGCAACGGCGCTGTTGTTCGTTAAGTTGTTTGAGGCAGCGGTGGAGGGGGCGGGTATCCGCGTCCTCCCCGTTCGCATTGCCGGCTAGATGGGTGAAGCCGTCGGATTGCATAAGCGGGGGCGAGGCGGCCGCCAGGGGGTCGCGCTTCTCCCGCCGCAGCTGCATCAGGCAGTGGTTGCGGACGGTCGTGTGCAGCCACGATTTGAAGTTGGTCACCTCGTGTTTGGGCAGTTTGTCGAGTAGGACGGACCACAGTTCGGCACCGGCATCCTCCGCCCGGCTAGGCGTCTTTAGGTACCGCAGGGCGATGGCGTAAATGAACTCGGCGTAGCGTTCGTACAGCGGTAGCAGGTCATCGGCCGCGCCGCTGCGTCGGAAGCGTGCCAGCAAGTCGGCATCCGACGGCGGTGTCTTTACCTTGTTTACGATCCGGCCGAGCATAGGGTAAATGTAGGGTGGAGGGGTGCTTGTAACGTTCAATTCAAAAACGCAGTACGCCGGTCGGGTCGACGGCCGTACCCTGGTACCACAGCTCGAAGTGGAGGTGCGGCCCGGAGGTGAGCTCCCCGGTGTTACCGATAATGGCGATGGCTTCGCCGGTGCGCACCCGATCGCCAACGTCCTTGAGTAGTTGCGAATTGTGTTTGTAGAAGGAGATCAGGTCGTTGTCGTGCTGTACGCCGATGACGTTGCCGTTGGCGCTGGTGAACTCCGAGAGGAACACGACGCCGTCACGGCAAGCTTTGATAGGGGTATTTTGGGGGGCGAGAATGTCCACGCCCCGGTGGCCGGTCGCCGAGTTGTAGCGGGCACTGATCTCCCCGTTGACGGGGGCAACGAGGTAGATTTGCGCCAGGGGGATTTTGTCGCTGCCCGGGGCGGGCGGGGGGGTGATCGGCTCGGCGCTGGTGTCGCCCAGGCGGTCCAGCTCTACTTCCCGCCGCAGCTGGAGCTCGGCATCGCTGGGGGGGACGAGGGGGGTGGAGGAGGTATCCACGAGTGCGTCGGTGGCGGGTACCTCATCGGGGGTGGTGGCCTCCCCCCGGACGGTGCGTAGCAGGTTGTCTATATATAAGGTCTGGGCTCTGAGTTGCTTTTCCATCCCGGAGACCACGCTTTCGAGCTCGGCCACTTCCTGCCGCTCCGCGCTTTTATCGTCGTCGGGCAGGAGTTTCCGCAGGGGGGTGAGGGCCAGTACGGCCACAACGAAAAGGCCCACTCCCACGGCGGCGGCCAGAAGTAGTAGGTAGACCTTCAGCGGGCTGCTTTTGAAGTTCCCGTACTCGACTAAGCTTTCTTCTTCGCGGATGACGACCTGGTAGGTGTCGGTCGGCGTGCGGAAGAGGCGGTTCCATATGGATGGGTTGTTCTCCATGGCGTAAAGGTAGAACAGCTTCCGCAGGAATTGCTGCGGGGTGTATCTTCGCCGCAAATAGCCCTCTATGAAGTTCGGTGTCATTCAATTCCCCGGCAGCAACTGCGATGACGACATGATGCACGTGCTCGGTTCGGTAATGGAGCAGGAGACGGTGAAGCTCTGGCACAAGGATAAAGAACTGCCCGGCTTCACGACCGATGACTGCATCATCGTACCCGGCGGCTTCAGCTACGGGGATTACGTGCGGGCGGGCGCCGTAGCCCGCTTCAGCCCCATCATGGAGGCGGTCAAAGACTTTGCCGGGCGGGGTGGCTACGTATTCGGTATCTGTAACGGCTTCCAGATCCTGTGCGAGGCCGGTCTGTTACCCGGTGCCCTGCTGCGTAACCAGGAGCAGAAGTTCATCGCCAAGAACGTTTTTCTGCGGGTGGAGACGAGCGACTCCCTCGTTACCGGTCGGATGGAAACGGGTCAGGTCCTCCGCATCCCCGTCGCCCACGCCGAAGGCCGCTACTTCGCCGACCAGGATACTATTGTCGACCTGATCAAGAACGACCAGGTCCTTTTTCACTACTGCGACCCGGCCGGTGAGCTCTCGCAGGAGGCCAACATGAACGGTAGCGTGCAGGCGATCGCCGGCATTTGTAACCGTGCGCGGAATGTGTTCGGGATGATGCCGCACCCCGAGCGCGCCGCGGAGCCGCTGTTGGGGAATGCGGATGGGTATGGGATATTTGCCAGCTTGGTGGGGGGTGTCGGAGTCGGGTGAGCCGTCGGTCGCTTAGTGCCTCCCCGGCAAGCACCGTACCTTAGATATTCCAATGCAAACCCCCAACCTCAACACCAACCAAACCAACCGCTACGACGCCATCGTCATCGGAACCGGCATCAGCGGCGGGATGGCGGCCATGGAACTCTGCCGCAAAGGACTGAAAACACTCGTCCTGGAACGCGGCCGGCCGATTGCGCACGGCGACTACCCCACCGCCACCCTCGATACCTGGGATTTCGAGCACAACAACCAGCTCCCCGAAACCGTCAAACGGCAGGATTACAACGTACTCCGCCGCAAGGATTACATCATGCGGGAAGAGCACATCCACCACTTCGTAAAGGATAGCGAGCACCCCATTACGGAGAAACGACGCTTTGACTGGATTCGCGGGTACCAAACCGGCGGCAGAAGCCTGGTGTGGGGGCGGCACTGCTATCGACTCAGTGACCTGGATTTTACGGCCAATACCCGGGAGGGGGTAGGCATCGACTGGCCCATTCGCTACAGGGACCTGCAACCGTGGTACGACTACGTGACGCGCTTCGTAGGGGTGAGCGGTCGCGCGGAGGGCCTAGCGCACTTCCCCGACGGGCCGTTTCAGCCACCCGTGCCACTGAACTGCGTGGAAGAACAACTGCGGGAGCGGGTGCACGCCGCCTTTCCCGGCAGGCGGGTATCCGAAGGCAGGGTAGCGCACCTGACGGCCTATGACGCCGAGGTCAATGGCGGGACGCGGGGAAACTGTCAGTTCCGCAACCGCTGTATGCGGGGCTGCCCGTACGGTGGGTACTACAGCAGTAACTCCGGCGCGCTACCGGTGGCGGAAGCTACCGGGAAGATGACCCTGCTCAACCACGCCGCCGTGCGGGAGATCATCTATGATGCGGACGCCGGGCGGGCCTCCGGGGTACGGGTGAAGCGGACGGACACCGGGCAAGAGGTCGAATTCTACACCGATGGCGTAGTGTTTTTGAACGCCTCCACCCTAAACTCCGCGGGCATTCTCCTGGCCAGCAAATCCGCCGCCCAGCCTAACGGCCTGGGTAACGATAACGATATGGTGGGGCGCAACATCATGGATCACCACCACCGTACGGGCGCTTCGGCTAGCTTCGAGGGCTTCGCCGATAAATACTACAAAGGGCGTAAGCCCGTAGGTTTTTACATCCCGCGCTTCGTTAATCTGGATCGCGCGAGTAAACGGGGTTACCTCCGGGGCTTCGGCTACCAGGGCGGCGGCTCCCGATCGAAGTGGCACCGGGGCGTCCGGGAATTTCAACCCGGCCCGGGTTTAAAACAGGCGCTTGCCCAACCCGGCCCCTGGAACATGGGTATGCTCGCCTTCGGGGAGTGCCTACCCGACGAAAATAACCGCGTAACGCTGAACGAAGCGGTTCGCGACAAAGACGGCCTGCCCACCCTGACCATGGATGCCGCCTTCGGAGAGAACGAACGCGCAATGCGCAAGGACATGCCCGCCTTCGCCGCCGAAATGCTGGAAGCCGCCGGCGGGAAGAACGTGCGGGAGTTTCAGGAAGAAGCGCACCCCGGGCACAGCATTCACGAAATGGGGTCCGCACGCATGGGGCGCGACCCGAAAACCAGTGTTCTCAACCAACACAACCAAGTATGGAACTGCCGCAATCTCTACGTGACCGACGGCTCGGCGATGACCAGCAGCAGCTGCGTTAACCCCAGTCTTACCTACATGGCACTCACCGCCCGCGCGGTAGATCACGCCGTAGAAGAACTTAACCGGCGAAACATATAGTCCCTATATTGACTCGGGGCCCGTAGCCCCACGACCAGAAACCACCACCGATCATGAACCGCCGCAAAGCTTTGAAGAATACCGCCCTCTCGCTCGGTGCCCTCGGATTGGGTAAAGCCGTCTCCGCCACTGAGGCCGCCGACCGCGCCGCCGGCCCCACCTACCAAACCAAGCACAGTACCTGCAAGTGGTGCTACGGCGACATCCCCCTCGAAGAACTTTGCGAGCGGGGGCAGGACATCGGCCTGAAAAGCATCGAGCTGCTAACCGTAGAAGACTGGCCCACGCTGAAGAAGTACGGAATGACCTGCGCCATGGGGTCACTGGAGGGCTTCTCGATCGAAGATGGCTGGAACGAGCCCGAGAACCACCCGCACCTCCAGGAAATATACCGAAAGGCCATCCGCGACGCCGCCGACCACGGCGTCGAGAACATGATCGTCATGAGCGGCAACCGCCGCCGCATCAGTGACCTGGACGGAATGCGGAATTGCGCCGTCGGGCTGCGCCCCATGGTGAAACAAGCCGAAGAGATGGGTGTGACCCTGCAAATGGAGCTCCTGAACAGCAAGGTCAACCACCCGGACTACATGTGCGACACCACCCCCTGGGGCGTAGCACTCGCCGAGATGATTGGCTCCGACCGCTTCAAGTTGCTCTACGACATCTACCACATGCAAATTATGGAGGGAGACGTCATCTCCACCATCCGCAAGTACCACGAATACATCGGCCACTACCATACCGGCGGCGTGCCCGGGCGCAACGAGATCAACGACAGCCAGGAGCTGAACTACCCGGCCATTATCCGGGCCATCCACGAAACCGGCTTTACGGGCTTCGTGGCCCAAGAGTACCTGCCGACCTACGAGGATAAGATCAAGGCGCTGGAGGAGGGCCTGCGGATCTGTGAAGTGTAAATAAATGGCTCGGGCTTACCCCAATGTCCTTAACTCAGACCCAAACAAACGGGGTAAACAAATAGATACAGACTGTAAACGCATAGATAACGGGGTTCAAGCGTATGCCCGGTAACTTGAGTGTGCTGCCCAAAAGAGCAGTTTGCAAAGGCCCCAATCTCCACATACGCTTTTAACCAACACGTAGTATGCAACGCTTTCTATCCTTCCGCCCCTCCGGCGGCCCGGCCCGGCTATGCCAGGCCCTCCTCCTTACCGTCCTATGCACCGGTATGCTCCTGGCGCAGGGCATAACCACGAAACGCAACTACATCCGCGTCGACCAATTCGGCTACCTACCGAACGCAAAAAAGGTCGCCGTAATCGCCGACGCCGTAAACGGGTTTAATTCGGCCTACGGGGTCAACTTAGACGTAGGGCAGAACATCCAACTCCGCCGTGCCTCCGACAACGCCGTCGTCAAGCAGAGTAAGGCTACGCCCTGGAACGGTGGGAATACCGACGACTACTCCGGCGACCGCGGCTGGTGGTGGGACTTTAGCGACTACGCCACCGCCGGCACCTACTACATCCAGGTAACGGAAGTCGGCGGCAACACCGTGAACTCTAACCGCTTCGACATCAACAGCAACGTGTACGACGTCGTGCTGAAGAAAGCCGTAAACATGTTCTACTACCAGCGCTGCGATACGGACAAGAACGGCAACTTCGCCTCCGGTAGTAACTGGACGGACGGCAAATGGTACACTCAAGACGCCAATACCCGCTACCTCTACGATAATAACACCACTAAGGATATGCGCGGCGGCTGGATCGACGCCGGCGACCCCAACAAATACATCACCTTCGCCGCCCGGCCGTCCACAACCTACTCACGAGCTACGAAACCCACCCCGGGCTGTGGAATGACTTTAACCTCGATCTACCGGAGTCCGGCAACTCAGCGCCCGATATCCTCGACGAGGTCAAGTTCGAAATGGATTGGATCGGCCGCATGCAGGCCGCCAATGGGGGCGTCCACATCAAGATGGGTATCCTCGACGACTCCGGTTACCGCAACCCACCCAGCGGCGATAACCGCACGCGCTACTACGAGGAGGTATGCCCCAGCGCCTCCGTCGTAGCGGCCGGTATGATGGCGCACGCCGCCGCCGCCTTCAACCGGGCGGGAGCGTTCAGTGGCTACAGCAACGACCTTCGCACCCGGGCCGAAAATGCCTGGAACTACTACGAAAACAGCGGTGACAAAGACAAGGAATGCGACGAAGGCCGCATCGAGGCGGGGGATGCCGATGGCGACTACGCCCGCGAGCACCTCGCCGAAGCTACCGTAGCCGCCGTCTACCTGTACCAGCTCACCGGCAAGGCGAAGTACGACAACTTCGTAAAAAACAACTACCGCCAGTGCCGCCCCTATAAAGTAGGTACCGGCACCAGCGAATGGGCGGAATACCGCGCGCACCAGGGGGAAGCATTGATCAACTACACAAAACTCTCCAATGCGGATGGTACTACGAAGAACGCCATCCTCGACCTGAAGAAAAGCGCCGCTAAGAGTAGTGGGCCGTACTACTCCGTCCAGACGAATCAAAACCTCTACCGAGCCCGCGCCTACTTCCTCAACTGGGGCTCCAACTCCCTGATGTCACGCAATGGATCCGACAACATGGATTTCATCAACCTGGGCATCAATACCGGCAACCACGGCAAACACCGCGAACGGGCGCAGTCGATCGTTAACTACATCCACGGCGTCAACCCTTTCGGTATGACCTACCTCTCCAACATGTACGGCGAGGGCGCCGAGCTCTGCGCCGACGAAATGTGGCATACCTGGTTCACGGACGGTAGCCAGTACGACGGTACTCACAGCGGGCGCGTCGGCCCGCCCCCGGGTTTCCTTTCCGGCGGTGCGCAAAGCCAGGGTGCCTACCTGCCCATGCGAGTAGGTAACAACGACTTCAATACCGGTACGACCGATCAACCGGGGCAGAAGCAGTGGAGCTCCGAAAACGGCTACGCCGCCGATCGACAACCCTGGGCGTTCAACGAGCCGGCCATCTACTACCAAGCCTCGTACGTCAAGCTGCTCGCCGACGTCATTGCCGATGGGGGAGGGGGCGCTACACCCCCGCCGCCACCGCCCCCGCCGCCCACTACGGCCTCCAATACCTGGGTATATCGGGACGCGCTGAATAGCGGCTGGAACGACTGGTCGTGGGGTGGTACCGTGACCGCTCAGGATGGCGGCGTGAAGCAAAACGGAAGCTCCTCCTTCAAGTATCAAAGCGGTGGCGGCTCCGCATCGATGCGCCATACGAACGGCTTCACGACGACGGATTTAAATTCCGTTCGCTTCTGGGCCAGATCCTGGGATACTAACTACACCAGCCAGGTACAGGCGCGCTGGAACGACGAAGAAGGCAAGCCCGGAAAGCCCGTATCCGTAACGCCGGCCTGGAAGGAATTTACGATCGGTCGGGATGAGCTGGCTACGGGCTGGATCAAACGCTTGGTGTGGAGCGTGCCGAACGGCCGAACGATCTTTCTGGACGACGTCCGCCTCGTATACAACACTTCCGCCCGCGGCACGCTCGAGCAAGGGGTAAGGCAAGTCACCGCAGCCGATGTGAGTCAACCGACACTCACCCTCTTTCCCAACCCAACCGACGGGGCGTTTACGCTCGACCTCGAGCTGATTGACGCAGCGCCAAAGCTCGGCATCACCCTCTTTGACCTGACGGGCAGGATCGTCGACCAAGTCGAGATTTCGGCGGTCGCCGGCCATAACCGCCTACGCATGGATTACCGCAAAAGCAGCTTACCCACCGGTATCTATCTCATCGAGGTGGCTACGCCCACGGGTGAGACGCGCCTGCTGCAACGAGTAAGTATTAAGTGATCGAATGTTGTTAACCAAGCTTTTCATATCCGCCCTCCCCACCCCCGGGAGGGCGGTTTTTTTGCGAGGACGTGTAGCGGTGCGGAATACCGGACTCAGTCGGTGCAGGTGCAAGGGCGTCAGGGGCCGCGGCCCCTAACGTAAGTGGAAAAGAGCAAAGTCGAACCTCTCGCAGGCACTTAACCAAGATTAACGCCTAGTAACTCTGAGGCCTATTTAAAAATAGTAGCTTTGCCAAGCAAAATATGGAGTGCTCCGTGTAGCCCCATCGAAACGACACCGCTTCCGCCCCATGGGAAAACTGAACCGCTTACAACAACTCACCGGCTGGGTAGTCTTCGCCGTCACCTCGCTCGTCTTCATCCTCAGTGCAGAGCGTACCGGATCGTTATGGGACGTGGGGGAGTTCATCCTCGGCGCTCACAAACTACAAGTGGTACACCCGCCCGGCGCACCCTTATTTCTGCTCATCGGCCGCATATTCGCCTTCGTCGGCGATGTGTTGGGGGGGGATAATCAGGCAATGGTCGCCTACGCGGTTAACCTCGTCTCCGCATTCAGTACGTCGGGCGCGGCCGCTTTCGTGGCTTGGTCTACGATGCGCCTGAGTAAGGTCGGTATTCTCGGCCGCGTGTCGAACCTCGAGCTGGGCAGCGGACAGAACGTGGCGGTTGCCCTGGGTGGGCTAATTGCCGGGCTGGCTACGGCTTTCTGTACCAGCATTTGGTTCTCGGCCGTGGAGGGGGAGGTGTACGCAATGTCCCTCTTCTTTACCTGCCTGACGGCCTGGGCGATGATCAAGTGGTACGTGAAGCCCGACGTGCCCGAGACGGACCGGTGGCTGCTGTTCGCACTCTTCTCAGCGGGCCTGTCGATCGGGGTGCACCTGCTTTCGATCCTGACGATCCCGGCAATGGCGATCTTCTACTACTATAAAAAGGCTAAGCAACCCAGTACACTCGGTTTGGTGGGTGCCGTCGCCGCCGGGGTCGGGGTCATCATCTTCATTCAGGCTTTCGTGATCGTGGGTATTCCAACGATCTGGCAAGCCTTCGAAATCCCGCTGGTCAACGGCATCGGCTTACCGGTTCACTCCGGTATCCTCCCGACAATGGGGCTCGTATTTGCGGCGATCTATTTTGGCCTTCGGTACGCCCACCGGCATCGATTAGCCTGGTTACAACAAGCTATGGTCGGCTTTGCGCTGCTGGTGATCGCCTTCAGCACGGTCGGCGTGGTAGTACTGCGCGCCGAGGCGAAGACGCCCGTCAACATGAACAACCCGGATAACGTAACCAGCCTCCTGCCCTACCTTAACCGGGAGCAGTACGGCGAACGGGGGCTCATCTCCGCCCAAACGTTCAAATCGCGCGTCGAAGCGACCGACGTGGAAGAACGCTATGGCCTGGTGGACGGCGAATACGTAGAAGGGGTCAACCAAAAGATCACCCCGATCTACGACAAAAAGATGCTGTTCAGCCGGATGTGGGATAGCAGCCCGAACCGCGTCCAACTCTACAAGCAGTGGCTCGGGGAAGACCCGGGTAAGCCCCTGTCGCGGGGCCGCCCCAACCAGGCCGATAACATCAGCTTCTTCATTAACTACCAACTGGGCTGGATGTACTGGCGCTACTTCATGTGGAACTTCTCCGGCCGCCAAAACGGCGACCAGGGCTTCTATTCGTGGGACGATAGCGCGGGTAACTGGATCACCGGAATCAAACCCCTCGACGAAATGCGGCTGGGCGACCTCGACGAACTGCCCGACTACGCCAAGAACGACCCCGCCCGCAACAAGTACTATCTGCTGCCTTTCCTTTTCGGGCTGATCGGCCTGTTCTGGCACGCCAGCAAAAGCCGTAAAGAATTCATCGGCTTACTGGGGCTGTTCGTAATCACCGGCCTGGGCATCATCGTCTACACCAACCAACCGCCGAACGAGCCGCGCGAGCGCGATTACGTACTGGTCGGCTCCTTCTTCACCTTCTGCATGTGGATGGGTATGGCCGTACCCGCCCTCTACGAAATTGCCCGCACGCGCTTCAACGCAAAAGGCTTCGGGGTAGCCGGAGGGATCGGCGCCGCCGTCCTCATCGCACCGCTTCTGATGGGCTTCCAGAATTGGGACGACCACTCCCGGGCCCACCACACCGGCTCGCGGGACTATGCCGCTAACTTCCTGAACTCGGTGGATGAGAACGCCATTATCTTCACTTACGGCGATAACGATACCTACCCCCTCTGGTACGCCCAGGAAGTTGAGAACATCCGTACCGACGTCCGCGTCGTCAACCTCAGCCTGATCGCCGTAGATTGGTACATCGACCTGCTTCGCTACCGGATGAACGACAGCCCGCCCATTAATCTGGGCCTCTCCCGCAGCGCCATCCGGGGCAGTAAGCGCAACCAGGTACCCTATTACAACCAGGCTAACCAGGAACGGGACTGCGCCCGCGACCGACCGATGACGCTGGAGCAATTCATGCAGGGTATCGCTACGGATAACCCCCTCCCGCTGCAGAACGGTGGCTCACTGGTTGCCCATTATAACTCCTGCAACGTCGGCATCAGCGTGGACCCACGCCGCCTGGCGGAAGCCCCCTGGCTCACCCCCCGGGGCCAGCAGGCACAGCAGCGCATCCCGATCCGTATCTCCAACAGCCGGCTGCTGAAGGATGAGGTTGCTATCCTGGACATCATCAACAGTAACTTTTACGAACGGCCGATCTACTGGGCGGTCACCTGCCAGCAGAGCAAACTGATGGGTCTGGAGAACTACCTACAGCTGGAAGGCCTCGGCCTCAAGCTCACCGCCACCCAGAACCAAAGCGAATTACGCCAGTACGGCATCGTAGGAAGTGGCGGGATCGATGCGGAGAAAACCGCCGACCTGGTCCTTAACCAATGGCGCTACGGCAACTTCGATAAATACGATACCCACATCAATTCCAGCTACGCCCCCGCCGTACAATCCATGCAGCTATCTACCCTGCGGGCGATGAATACGCTGGTCGCTACCGGCAAGAGCGAGCAAGCATTCGCCGTAGGCGAGAAGTACTTCCAATCCTTTCCGGATTATAACTTCCCCTATTTCTACCAAACGCTGCAAATGATCCAGCCCTTTATGCTGGAACGGCAAGGGGGGCGCATCCAGCCGGTACTGGAACAACTGGCCCGCAACGCCGCCGACCGGATGGATTATTTCGCTACCCTCGATGACCGACGCATCCAGGCAAGCTACGCCCGTGATATGCAGTTGACGGAATCCATCATCCGCACGCTACTACAGCAAGTCCGTCAGCAAAACAACCCCGAGCTAAAGGCTAGTATCGATCAAATATTGGGTAACTACCTCTTCATAGCACCGGAAGACCAGCAACCGGCCCCCCCGCAACAGCCACCAGCACCGACGACCTCGCAGGATACGGAATAGCACTTCGCCCTGGATATGGGCTGCCTCTGCTACACCCCCCCCGGCTTCGAGCGGTCGAAGCTACTTTGGCGGCGTGCGAAGTAGTGGAAGCACTAGCGGGCTTAATTAGTAGATTGCACGCATGAATTGGTTCTTTTGGGGGATCAACACACTGCTAAATTTAGTTAAAGTAGTGAATTCTTCTACTGCAATGTGGTTTCGCCGACAATTTGAAGTGGTGTTGTGTCCAAATCTTACATAATTTGCCCGTCGGTAGTCAATCCCCCCCGCTAAGCCCCCACACACTTCAGTTGGCTACTGAAAATTCTTATTTCATGACTGGAAGTATACGATTAATGATAGCAGCCGTATGTCTGCTACTCAGTACTCCTCTTATTTACGGGCAGCACTCGGTTAGCTCGGCTATTTACGGCGACATCCCGATAGAAGCGATGCCGATTCAGAATAATGCCAAGTTGCTTAGCGCGGAGATGAAGAAGCGGCGAACCGGGCGGCCGAACACCTTCGCCGTTACCCTACCAACGCAAATCCGACCGCGGACGCACGGTCAGTGGATCGACGACGGCGCAACCAGCACCTGGTACCTCCGCGTCAAAAGCGATGGGGCCAAAACGCTCAACCTGGGCTTCAGTGAATTCAATCTTCCGATGGGGAGCGAGTTCTACATCAGTACGGCCGACGATCGACTCGGCCCCTTCACCGCCTCGGATAACGAAGAGCATAATCAACTCTGGACGCCCGTCATTAGCCAGGATGAGATACTGCTCGAGTTGCGCGTCCCGACGCGGCGCAAAAAAGAGGTGCAGTTGTACCTGACTTCGGTGAACCACGACTTTGTGGACATCACCGCTAAGGCGTCGGGCAGTTGTAACCTCGACGTCAACTGTAGTGCGGATGACGGCTGGGAGATCGTAGATCAATACCGCGACATCATCCGCAGTGTAGCCCGCTATACGATTAACGGCACCGGCCTGTGTACTGGCTTTCTGGTCAACAACGTGAACAACGACGGCACGCCATTCTTCATGACGGCCAACCACTGCCAGGTAACACCCAATTCGGCTCAGTCGGTGGTAGCTTACTGGAACTTCGAAAGCCCCGATTGCCGCCAGCCGGGCAGCGCCGCTAGTGGAGAAACCGGTTTTGGCTCACTGGATATAGTCAATATGGGCGCTACCCACCTGGCTAGTTCGGCCAATTCGGACATGACCCTGACGCTGCTAGAGGAGCCCGTCCCCCAGGAGGCCAATGCTTACTACGCTGGCTGGACGTTGGACCCTTTGGCGCCCCAGGATACCGTCCTGTGTATCCACCATCCCCGTGGAGACGAAAAGCGTATTTCATTCACCTTCAACGATGTGATCCGTACCGCCGAGGACGTGAACGTCGAGGACCCGACCGGGCGCTACCTGATCGTCAGTAGCTGGAGCATTGGAACCACCGAGGGCGGCTCGTCCGGCTCTCCACTATTCAACTCCAGCGGCCAGGTTGTCGGCCAGCTCTGGCGCGGCACCGCATCCTGCGATAATCCGGATGGCTTCGACCAATACGGCTTCTTCACCGCGAGCTGGGAAGGGGACGGTACGGCGGACACCCAGGTAAAAGCGTGGTTGAACCCGTGTGGCGCCGATGTGAGCGAAATACAGGGCTTTGACTCCGCCGACGTACCCTTCGCCCTAACGACGGAGGAAAGATGCGTGACGATCTGTGCCGGTGCCCCGGCGGAAGCGAGCTTCACCCTAGGCTCAGGGTACCCCGCCGGCACGCAGCTCACCATTTCGGATGACATCCCCTCGGCCGACGCCACGCTTTCGACTAGCACCGCATCCGGTAGTGAGGAGATCACCATAAACATACCAGAGAGCAGTGACATCACGGCGGTATACCGCATCGTCGTAACGGCCACGGGTGCCGATCGCAGCAACACGATCGTCTTTTCGATAAGCCTTGACGGTGAATCTCCCGCGGCCCCGACTCCGGTCAGCCCCGCCGACGGATCGCAGACCGTAGGCCCCAGGGATGTACTGAGCTGGGAGTCAGTAGGGAGTGCTACGACCTACGACCTCGAACTGGGCACCGATGCGGACTTCGTGACGATCATCGACCGCGCCAGCGACGTTATCGCAACGTCCTTTACCCCGATGGAGAGTTTTGAGCCCAACCGGACTTACTACTGGAGAGTCCGCGCCAATAACGTCTGCGGCGCCGGGGCCTGGACGGTAGCTTCCTTCACTACCGGAGACGGTGCTTGTGCGGATGGTTTTGCGCAGGATACCCCCGTGGGGATCGAAGGAAGCGCGGGTAGTACCGCGA
>OY764629.1:0-1033 GCA_963668285.1 uncultured Lewinella sp.
CGCGACGGGTTGCGCGACCTACACCGCCCCACCAACCGAAGGTGTCACCGATACTTTCTGCTTGGTAGTTTGCGATGACTTGGGTTTCTGCGACACTACAATTACCATCATCGAGATCCCGGAGACGACGCCAGACACGATGTTGGTCCTGTTACCACCGGACTCGATGACGGTAGTCTGCGCCGACACCACGATGCTTCCGGGCGACTACGCAACCATCGAAAGTTGCGGTGACCCCATGAACGGTTCGATTGTGCTCGACGACGCAACGGGTTGCGCCACCTACACCGCTCCGCCCACCGATGGCATTGTAGATACCTTCTGCTTAGTAGTTTGCGATGACCTAGGCTTCTGCGATACTACTATCACCATCATCGAAATCCCGGAGACGACACCGGACACGGTACTAATCACCCTGCCACCGGACTCTACGTTTACGGTCTGTGCAGATACGACCATGCTTCCCGGTGACTTTGCCACCGTGGAAAGTTGCGGCGATCCGGTAAACGGTAGTATTGTCATCGATCCGATGACGGGTTGCGCCGACTACACGGCCGGCCCCGGTGAAGGCGTAATTGACACTTTCTGCCTCGTCGTCTGTGATGACCTGGGATTCTGCGATACTACGATTACAGTTGTGGAAATACCGGAAACCACGCCGGATACCGTGCTGGTCATCCTCCCGATCGATTCCATGACGATAGTGTGCGCGGATACGTCGATGCTGCCGGGGAGCTTCACCGGTATCGCGAGTTGCGGCGATCCCGCAAACGGAACTTTCGCAATCGATGATGCTTCCGCCTGCGCGACTTACACGGCACCGCAAATGGGCGGGGTGCGCGATACGCTCTGCTTAGTGGTCTGTGACGACCTCGGCTTTAAGGATACGACTACGCTGATCGTTACCGTGCCCCTGCCTCCCGATACCATACCGGAATTCGTTCCTATGGACAGTTTGCTGACGGTCTGCCTCGATACCACCGAGCTACCCGGCGACGTCACCGGCGCGATCTTCTGTGAGGAACCGATAAAC